>JAZURJ010000034.1:0-43537 GCA_045606085.1 Oscillospiraceae bacterium | reverse complement strand
GATGGCGGATACGATGAGGGATATCTCGTCCGCGGGCATACCGAGGTTATCCAGCAGACGGGACGCCATTACAGCACCGCTCTGTGCATGGTCCACACGGTTGATGACATTTCCGATATCGTGCATATACGCTGCGATCTGGGCAAGTTCGCAGGTGCGTTCGTCGTAGCCCAGTGTGCTGAGTATCATGTATGCAGTCGCAGCGGCTCTCTCCACATGGGCGTTGGAGTGCTCGGTATAGCCGATTGTGCTGAGTGCAGCGTCCGCATAGTTTATATAGGTCTGGATATCCTTGTTCTTCCTGATGTAGTGATATGTTATGTTGCTCATAAGTACCTCGTCTGCAGAAATTCGTGTATATTTCAGTATACCATATATCGGAAGATTTTACAAGTCCACAGCACACAAAAAGCTCCCGCCGTGCGGCAGGAGCTTTCAGTAGCTTATGTATTACTTTGCAGCCTTTTTCTTCTGAAGCATCTTCAGTACGAACAGTGTGCCGATTGTGAGGGCAACACCGATGATAAGGCAGATGACAGCGTTCTTGATAAGGCTTGCCACGAAGTACATCACAAAGGATATCGCAGCAACGATGAGTGCGTAGGGAAGCTGAGTGGAAACGTGCTTTACGTGGTCACACTTCGCACCTGCGGACGCCATTATGGTGGTGTCGGAGATGGGAGAGCAGTGGTCGCCGCATACAGCACCTGCCATACAAGCAGAGATGGAGATGACCATCATTGTGGGGTCGATGCTCTCGAACAGCTCGACTACGATGGGGATGAGGATACCGAACGTACCCCAGGAAGTACCTGTGGAGAAGGAGATGAACACTGCGATAAGGAAGATGATCGCAGGCAGTATCACCATCATGCTCTCAGCGTGCTGGGATACAACGTTGTCAACGAACTCGGAAGCACCGAGAGCGTCGGTCATGTTCTTCAGTGTCCATGCGAGGGTGAGGATAAGGATTGCGGGAACCATGGACTTGAAGCCCTCGGGGATGGACGCCATGCACTCCTTGAAGGAGATAACGCCTCTGATGAGGTAAACCACGATGGTCAGCAGCAGTGCGATGAGGGAGCCGATAACAAGGCTCTTTGCTGCGGAGCAGTTAGCGAAGGCGTTGATGAAGCTCTCGCCCTCAAAGAAGCCGCCTGTGTAGATCATACCGAATATGCAGGCGATGATGAGCACTGCGATGGGGAATACGAGGTCGAACACCTTGCCCTTGCCCTTGATGTTCTCGGGTACGGAAGTGCTTTCGATCTCGTCACCGGGGTCTTCGCCCTTGATAGCGAGGTCCTCATACTTCTTCATGGGACCGAAGTCGAACTTCATCACTACGATACCGATCATGAATACGATGGTGAGCAGTGCGTAGTAGTTGTAGGGGATAGACTGCAGGAACAGTGTGAAGCCGTCCTCACGCTCAACGTAGGATGTTACGGCTGCTGCCCAGGAGGATATCGGAGCGATGATACAGATGGGAGCTGCAGTGGCATCGATGAGGTAAGAGAGCTTTGTGGAGGAGATGTTGTGTTTCTTTGCAACGGGCTTCATAACGCTGCCTACTGTAAGGCAGTTGAAGTAGTCGTCAACGAAGATGAGCACGCCGAGGACAACTGTTGCGATCTGTGCACCGACGCGGCTCTTGATGTGGGTCTTTGCCCATTCACCGAAGGCTGCCGAGCCGCCTGCCTTGTTCATCAGACAGACGATAGTGCCGAGTATCACAAGGAAGATAAGGATGCCGACGTTTGTAGAGTTCGACAGGGCAGCGGTAAAGCCGTCGTCGATAAGGGTGTTCATTGTGCCCTCAAGGTTGAAGCCTGCTGCGAACAGTGCACCCATCAGGATACCAACGAACAGTGAGCTGTATACCTCTTTTGTGATAAGAGCAAGTATGATTGCTATCAGCGGAGGCACCAGCGACCAGAACGTAGCGTACATAGTTTTGGTTTCCTTTCATAATTAATGTACTCTTAGTGTAACAAATATGTCGGTTTTTGTCAAGGGTGTGGAAGAAATTTGGATATTCTGACAGAAAAAACAAGAAACGCAGGAGGGGGTGTCCTGCGTTTTTAGTGTTAAATATGAAATTAAAATCGCATCAGATATCAAATAAGCTTGCCGGGTCTAATTTGAATTGAAGCATTTTTGCAGTATCTCTTCCACCATCTCCGCCTTTTCTTTGTATGGTTACACTACCTAAATTGATGCTTCCTCTTGGCGAAACTTTGGTTTGACCTACAGAATAATGCTGAATGACTTCGTTGATGTTTTTCAATACCCATCTGCTGTTTGAAGCAACTTTTTGAGCGACGAGCACCCACTCAGCCGCAAACTGACCTCTACCTCTGATGATATCATTTAATATTAACGTTTTATTATCTTTGAACCACGATATAACAGTATTTTGTTTGTCCAATTCCATCTCGTTTAAAAACATTCTTCTGCTGTCTTTGGTATTAGATTTATAAGGCGGCTTTTCACCGGTAAAGTATTCTAATATTTCGTAAACATCCGCAGGAATATTCCACAGGTCCTTATAGTGGGATAACCATCTTTTATCGACCTGATTGAATCCCTTTGAATTGCTTACAAGCTTTACCTGTATATTCTCTGTGTCAACTGCATTTTTTAATTTGATCTGTACTTGAACATTTATATCTGCTTTATATCCGGATAAAACAACGGCTTTTACAGATTCAATGTTATCAAGATCGTACTGCATGATGGTAAGCCATTGTCTTGCTTCAGCGTCAGTTGTCCAACGGTTGAATTTATCGGCAACTTCATGTTCGTTTTTAAAACCATTTTTAGCAGTTTGAGAACCTTTTAAAATCAGATCGTCCATTATGATTATCCTTCCTCTATGCATTGTAAAAGAGCTTTTCCTATCGCACTTATCACAGATACTGTCATAGCATTTCCTGCTTGTGAAAGCAGAGTGTTGTTGTTGATCTTTGCTTTTTTCGCTTTGTCTGCCAGCCTTTTTGGAAAGCCTTGCAGCAATAGTCCTTCATATCCACTTAATTTCCTTATTTGTCCGTTTTTGATATAAAGTATCCCGTGTCTGCCTGTTCGTAATGTAGGCGTCTTGCCGCGGTATAACCTCAAGTCGCTTTGCCGCCAGTCTAACACAAGATAATCCTCTTTAAGCAATTCAGGAATATCAAATCGTCCTTTGTTGTATTTGTTGTTGATATATTTCTTCCAGGTAGGATTATCAGGGTCTAAAATGCTATTGTCTGTGTCTATCAGATAGTCCTTGATATCAGGTGTATCTACCGGTTTCGGCCATTCGAACTCTTTTTTCATAAGCTCTTTCTTTATGCCGACAAAATATATTCTTTCTCTGAGTTGCGGTACTCCGTAGTTTTCTGAATTGAGTACTTTATAATCGACATAGTAGCCGGCGTTGTTGAGTTCTTCCAATATGACCTTGAGGGTGTTTCCTTTGTCGTGGTTGACGAGACCTTTGACGTTTTCCAGAATAAAATAGGGGACATTTTTATCAACTAAGATTTTAATTAATCCGTATATGATCTGTCCTCTGCTGTCTGAAAAGCCCTCTCTTTTTCCGACTATACTGAATGTCTGGCAAGGGAACCCGCCTATAAGAACATCAAAGTCAGGAAGCTTTGTTGTGTCGAGCTTCATCAGATCTCCGAAATTTTCCTCGTCTTTTCCGTGAAATAATCTATATGTATAGTTGGTCGTCATATCTATTTCGCTATGGGCTATGCATTTCATTCCATTTTCTTCAAGCCCTAATCTGCCGCCGCCGATACCGGCACAGAAATCGATAAATTTCATAATGGCGATGCTCCTTGCTGTGATATATTGATACTTATAAAGTATAACACTAATTTTTCAAAAAAGCAATATGTGCTGCCAAAACAGTTCTAATACCTCAGTTAGGCGAGAAAGGTGCAGATACCAGGAAAAGCCCATTCGGGCCAGGCTTTGTGCCTGCCGAATGGGCTTTGACGATGTAGATGTGCCTTAATCGTTTGGCTTACTTGAAGTATCTGTTCAGCAGACCCTCGAAAGCCTTGCCGTGTCTTGCCTCGTCCTTTGCCATTTCATGTACAGTGTCGTGGATAGCGTCGAGATTAAGCTCCTTTGCACGCTTAGCGAGCATCAGCTTGCCCTCTGTTGCACCGTGCTCGGCAGCAACTCTTGCAGTGAGGTTCTCCTTTGTGGACTCGGAAACCACCTCGCCCAGCAGCTCTGCGAACTTTGCAGCGTGCTCAGCCTCTTCCCAAGCTGCCTTCTCGTAGTACATACCAACCTCGGGGTAGCCCTCTCTGTGAGCAGCTCTAGCCATTGCAAGATACATACCTACCTCTGTGCACCCGCCCATGAAGTTTGCACGCAGACCCTCGATGATCTCAGCGTCTGTTACAGCCTTTGCCACGCCGATTCTGTGCTCATCAGCAAATACCAGCTTCTCGCTCTCTTCCATTACATTGAACTTGCTGCCGGGTACGCCGCACTGAGGACATTTCTCGGGAGCCTCGGGACCTTCGTGAACATAACCGCATACGGGACATACATACTTTGCCATAGTTTTTTCCTCCTGAATATGTTGAATTTAAAAATAGTAATTATTATCGATTTCCGATGTTTGTATTATAACACAGCCATTGTAATTTGTCAATAGGTTTTTGAAAATTTTTTTCAGAACATATTTCCTGCGTTATTCCGGTGATTTTTGCTACAATTTCGACAATTTCCACAAAAATATCGATTATACTTGCATCTGATGTCAGATTGTGATATAATTATCACATATATAATAGAATTATGAGATCGGCTGGTTCCGGTCAGGGAAGATCAGGTGTTGATAATGAAATTTGACATTGACAGGATAAATGTCAACAGCACATTGAAGTACAGACTGATATTCATTGCGGGCGGTATCATTCACGCCTGCTATATCGGGATATTCTGGAATATCGGTATCACGCCGCTGGTGGCGTTCAATGTTTTCAGCGTGTTGCTTTATCTGTTTGGCAGTTTTCTCAGCGTCAGCAAAAAAACAGGACTTATAAGATACGGCTGGATGGTGGCATTCTATCTGGAGATACTCGTGCATACGCTTCTGTGTATGCTGCTTATCGGTCTGAATACGAATTTTTATCTGTATGTACTGGCGATAGTTCCTGTTTCGGTATATGTCATGTACCTGTCCTATTCGCTCAGGACGTTTCTGGTTTCAATGGCGGCCATCACTGTCACCGACATCATCGCTATATCCACCGCATTTTATGTGGAGAAGAATACGACAGCATTTCCGTATTATCCGCTGACTTATGATGAAACGGAATTTTTCCGCATATTCAATGTGATATGCTGTGCAGCTATACTTCTGGTGTTCTCATTCCTTTTTGCACTGGAGATACATATGCTGCTCAAGCGGCTTGAGGAGAGCAACGGACAGCTTAAGTACATAGCCACTCATGATGCTCTTACAGGTCTGTTCAACCGTCGCAGCATACGTCCTCTGGTCGAGGAACTTGCGGCAACGGAGGAGGTATTCTGCGTTGCTCTGGGCGACATCGACGACTTCAAGAAGGTGAACGACACCTACGGTCATGATGCGGGCGATACTGCACTCAAGAGCGTTGCAAGAATCATCACGGACGGAATATCTGAAGGCGACATAGCCTGTCGCTGGGGCGGTGAGGAGCTGCTTCTGGTGCTTCGTGGAACTGAAGAAGAGTGCATCGGCAGGCTTGCGGAGATATGGCAGAAGATAGGCACTACTGAAATGCCTAAGGAGGACGGAACTTTCAGTGTTACTGTCACATTCGGCTTTGTGAGCAGCAGGGAGGAGCGTAACATCGAAAAGCTCGTATCTCTGGCGGACAAGCGTCTTTATATCGGCAAGACGAGCGGTAAGAACAGGATAATTTCCGAATGAATAAAGGGCGGCTGCGGCTGCCCTTTTCTTAGTTGATTTTTTGCCATTGTTATGCTACAATAATCTCATATAATCAAGAAAGGCGGTGCTGTATGAAAAAGGTCGTCAGGGATGTGACGGTCACGCTTGCGGTGTTGACTGCGGCGTTTCTGCTGTGTCTGTTGCTGCATCATGTGCTGGATATCGTCGTGCTGAGCAGTGCTATATTCCTGCTGGCGGTGTTCATTGCTTCGCTGCTGACGGAGAATATGGCGTATGGTATCGCGGCATCTATCATCGGTGTGCTTGCCATGAATTATGCCTTTGCCTTTCCGTATTTCAAGTTTAATTTCACCATTCCCGAAAATCTGCTTACGGCTCTGGTCATGATAGCTGTTACTGTCATAAGCAGTATGCTTTCCGCACAGATACGCCGTCAGGCGAATATCCGTGCCGAGAGCGAAAAGGAGCGTATGAGGGCAAACCTCCTGCGTGCGGTGGGACATGATCTGCGAACACCACTGACGACGATAGTCGGTTCCAGTTCGGCGATGCTTGAAAACCCCGACAGCTTCACTACCGCCCAGAAGGAGCAGATGCTCCGCGGTATCAAAGAGGATGCTGACTGGCTGGCACGAATGGTGGAGAATCTGCTTTCCATCACTAAGCTTGATGGTGGTAATGTGCGGCTTCTTAAATCCTCTGAATCTTTGGAGGAACTTATCGATTCCGTGCTGCTGAAGTTTCGTAAGCGTCATCCGGAGCAGACGGTAGAAGTGGAGATCCCCGATGATTTCGTATCGATCCCGATGGATTCTATATTGATAGAACAGGTGCTGATAAACCTGCTGGATAACGCAGTGGAGCATGCTGAGGGCATGACACGGCTGCTGCTGAAGGTGACGATCGTAAACGGCAAAGCGGTATTTGATGTGACGGATGATGGCTGCGGCATCCCCGATGACCGCATGAAGGATATATTCACGGGATGTTACACCTCATCGGTTCCTGCGGACACCAAGATCAATTCGGGTATAGGTCTTTCTGTGTGTGCTGCAATAATAAAGGCACATGGCAGCGAGATGACCGCATTCAACAACCGTGATGGCGGAGCGACATTCAGATTTTCACTGGAAACGGAGGATATCGATGGCGAATAAATACAAAGTGCTTGTCGTTGAGGACGAGAGCAATATTCTGGGTTTTGTTACCGCCCTGCTGGAAACGGGCGGATATCAGGTCATGACAGCGGGAAGCTGTTCTGCCGGTGAGATGATGTTCAGCTCTCATCTTCCCGATCTTGTGGTGCTGGATCTCGGACTTCCTGACAGGGACGGTATCTGCCTGCTGAAGTATATCCGCAGCAGTTCTGCTGTTCCTGTCATCGTTCTTTCCGCAAGAGCGGGCGAGAATGACAAGGTGGAGGCACTGGATAACGGTGCGAACGACTATGTGACAAAGCCGTTCGGCTCTGCGGAATTCATGGCGAGAGTGCGTTCCGCCATGAGAAATGCTGTCCGCCTTTCTGAGCAGAGCATGACCGAGGGTGTGTTCAGGCTGGGTGGTCTGGTGATAAATTACGATTCCCGCCGTGTTTATATCGATGACAGCGAGATAAAGCTGACGCAGACGGAGTACAACATCCTTGCCCTGCTTTCAAGGCACTGCGGCAAGGTGATGACATACTCTGCGATAATATCCGAGATATGGGGCTTTAATGATTACGGCAGCAAGAAAAAGCTGCAGGTGAATATGTCGAATATCCGTAAGAAGTTCGGAGCTATTCCCGGAAACGAGGGCTATGTGATAAACGAGCTTGGTGTCGGATACCGGCTGAACGAGGATCTTGAATAACGATAAAAGACGGCTGTAAAGCCGTCTTTGCGTTTATATTATGATATCTGCGAATTCTCCGGAGCAGGCTTTTGCGAGGTCATCCGGGCTTAACTCAAGCTGTGTACCGAGCTTTCCACCGCTCACTATCACCTTGTCGAAAAGCTGAGCGGTCTCGTGGATAACGGTGCGGTACTGCTTCTTCATGCCGATGGGCGTGCAGCCGCCCCTGATGTATCCCGTGACCGCGTTGATATCCTTCACGTGCACCATCTCAAGGGATTTCTCGCCCACGGTGCGTGCAGCCTTCTTCATATCCAGCTCCTTGTCAACAGGCAGTGCGAAAACGTAGTAATTACCGCTTTTTCCCTTCAGCACGAGCGTCTTGAAGCTGCTGTCGTAGCTCTGTCCCAGCTTATCGGCGATGTGTACACCGTCGATGAATTCCTCGCACTCGTAGAAATTCACCTTGTATTCTATCTTCAGCTTATCCAGAATACGCATCGCGTTGGTTTTTATCTCTTTTTCCTTTGCCATATATTCAACTCCCAAAAAGCTCTCCCCACGTTCAGGTGGGGAGAGCTTCACTGTTTTCATCAGAAAGTGTATACATCCTCGTCGTCGATAGCGTCGAAGTCATCCAGTTCTTCTTCCAGACACTCAGCGATATCCTTGTTTCTCAGCAGCAGGACTGCAACGATGCCTGCACACAGAGCAGCAATGGAAATGATACCGGCGATGATAGCAAACTTCTTGGACATATCGGTTACCTCCGTACATGATTTTACTTACACATATATTGTAGCATGGATTAATCGAAAAATCAAGTGCTTTTGTCAAATAAGTATTCCGTCAAGATGGTCGCATTCATGCTGGATGATCTGTGCTGTAAAGTCGCTGTATTTTCTGCGTTGCTTTTTCAGATTCATGTCGAGGTACTCCACCTCGATGCTCTCGTGGCGTGTGACGGGTCTTGTTCCCACGTGCGACAGGCAGCCCTCCTCCGTTTCAAAGGTCTTTGGAGATGCCCATTTTATCACGGGATTCAGCATCACGGTGTAACGCATACCATCCTGAAAAACGATGATACGCTTGTGTACACCGATCATGTTGGCTGCCATTCCGACACATTCGTGAGCATGAGCGGCAACTGTATCAAGAAGATCATGTGCCGTGCCGAGATCCTCCGCTGAAGCAGGTGTGGATCTCATAGCCAGCAGGAAGATATCCTTGCAGATAGGTCGTATCATAATTCCCTCCGATTACAGCTTGTATGGGTCGCCCGTGCGTTCGTATCTGATGCTGTGAAGCTTCAGTCCGTTTGCGGCGAAGTGCAGGCGTACGCTCGTGAAACGTGAGAACACGTTTACTTCCTTTGTTATCGAAACGGGCTTACCTCCTGTGCCGTTCCATGTGTATGTTCCGCATACACTGCCGAGGCTGAACAGCGTAACCGTTGTCTGTGCAAGCTCGGAAAGCTCGGAGGAGGCTGTGATAGTGACGTTGTACTTGCCCTCACGCCTGAAATCCAGTGCGAAGCGGTGGCTCTCGCCCTTCTTCACTTCAACATCGCTGAGGTCAAGCTCGAACACGTCATCCACATAGTAGAAAGGAGCCTCGCCGTCCTCGCCGTGATCCTGTACGGGACGGTTGATTATCTCGGCTGCGTCGTCGATGCCCATTTCACGCTTCATAGCGTGGGTGTTCATCAGCATACCCAGAACGTTCCTTGCGGTACGCTGCAGCTCGCCTCGTGTAAGCTCGCCCTCGTTCAGCGACTTCAGGGCGTTGTCGGGGTGATTCTCGCCGTCGGCACATACCATGTATACGTCGTTCTGAGCCATCAGCATGATAGCGAAGTCGTTCTTGTCAGCTTCTCCGCCGCGGCGGTTGATGTGTGCCCACCAGTCGGTCATAGCAAAGCCTGTAAAGCCCCATTCCTCACGGAGGATGGTGGTGTTGAGATCGTATCTTCCTGCTGTCCACACACCGTTGATCTTGCCGTAGGTGGTCATGATGGTGGATGCCTTGCCCTGCTTCACAGCTATCTCAAAGCCACGCAGGTAGATCTCACGCAGTGCTCTTTCGGACACCACGGAGTTCAGGAAGTGACGGTGCGTTTCGCGGTTGTTGCCGCAGAAATGCTTTATCGTACCCGTAACTCCTGCGGAGTGCAGACCCTGCAGCTGAGCCGCTGCCATCATACCTGTGAGGTAGGGGTCCTCGGAGAAGTATTCGAAGTTGCGTCCGTTGAGGGGATGACGGTGGATATTCATACCGGGGCCGAGCAGACAGTCAACCTTGTTTACGGTCATCTCAAGACCTGTCATGGCGAAAAGCTCTGTCAGCAGCGGCTTGTTGAAGGTGCAGGCGAGAAGCGTGCCGCCGGGCAGGCTGAATGCAAATGTGCCGCAGTCAAGACGCATACCGGAGGGTCCGTCGGAGCAGCAGCCGCAGGGTACGCCGAATTCACGCAGTCCCTTGGAAACTCCGCCGAAAGCGGATGCTGTACCTGCTGTTACCTTGGGGCTTCCCATGCCCTCGCCGCGTGCAAGACACACGAGATCCTCGTCCGAAAGCTGTGCGATGAACTCGTCCAGAGTGCACTTGCCGTTAACGACATCCGCCAGCTTAAATCCGCGGTCGCCTGTGGGGGTTATCTCGGCAGGGAGTGCCGATGCTCTTCGGAGGAATTCGTCCTCCTTCTCCAGTGTAACGTAGTCGAAAGCGACCTTGCCGCCGTCGTTCACCATACGCTTGAACGGCATAACGGGTGCCAGAGCCTGCTTAAGCTGCTCCACCACGAGATCCTCATCAAGGTTAATGGCAAATTCAGTTGCTGCACTGCGGACATCACTGCCCACATAGAAATTATACTGACCTGCTTCGAGGATGCGGCAGAAGGGATGACCTGTCACGCCGCTGTCATCGTAGCTTGCGAAGTCCCTGAGATCAACGGTGATATCCAGCACCTGCTCCTCGTCAGGAGCGAGGGTCTTAGTCTTTTCGAAGGCACAGAGAACTCTCGCAGGCTTGCCGAGCTTGCCCTGAGGTGCTTCGAGGTATACCTGCACGACCTCCTTGCCCGCATGGCTTCCTGTATTCTTCACCTTTACCGTCAGCGTCATGCTGAGGTCAGCGGCGTTGAAGTCACAGCTCATATCAAATGTAGTGTAGCTTAGACCGAAGCCGAAGGGAAAACGCACCTTGTCCTTTGCAAAGGTCTCGAAATAGCGATAGCCCACATAGATATCCTCAACGTAGATATCCTCCATGTCATCGCCGAAATACGGGTCGGAGGGATAGTCGCTGATGTTGTATGCGATGGTATCGGACAGCTTACCGCTGGGTGATACCTCGCCCGTCAGCACCTTTGCTGTGCCTGTGCCGCCCATCATTCCGCCCTGCCATACATACAGCACGCCCTCGGGGGAGTAGCGGTCCATGAAACTCATATCGAAAAGTGCAGGCACATTCAGCAGCACGATCATCTTATCGAAAGCGGCACGCACCCTGCGGAGCATATCCTCCTCAAGCTCTGTCAGCAGGAAAGCACCCTCTTTGATGCTGTTATCCATCTCCTCGCCCGCGGTACGTCCGATGATGACGATGGCGGTCTTTGAGGTCTTTGCGGCGTTGTTTACTATCTCGTCGGTGAGAGACATCTCAGCCTGCGACCACGGCTCGCTGCTCCAGCCCTCGCCGTAATCATAGGGATGACGGCTGTCCCATTCGTCATAGATGGAGAACAGCTCTTCGTTCAGCTTCACGCCTGCGTCACGCAGACCCTCGGGGATATCCACCACGTGAGCTACGTTCACCATGCCGCCCGAGCCTGTGCCGCTCTTGTAGTAATGAAGCTGTATGCGTCCGAAAACAGCCACCTCGTCATTTTTACCGAGAGGGAGCACATCTTCGTTTCTGAGCATTACGATACCCTCAGCCACTGCTTCGGCTGCTATGTCGGAATATTTCTGCCAGTCAAGAATACGTTTTGCCATAATATTTTCTCCGTTTCTGTCCGTAAAGGATAAGTGTTGATTCTATTATACTATAAGCATCATGACTAGTCAATATCATAAATCTGTCATTTATATCACGGGTCGAAAATTGCTTAAAATCAAAAAACAACAAAAAATTATCGAAAAACGATAAAAACCTATTGACAAATGATAATTTGTGTGGTATTATTAGGTCAAGGAAAAGGAAATAACGACCTTTAAGGAGAATGTGTATGTGGAATAATGACCGTTCCGCACTGCTGTCACTCGTGATAGTGCGGATATGCTATGTGCTGCTGGCAGTGTGCTGCGTAGTGGCTCCCTGGCTGGTAAGCTATTATGATGATATCGTCAATGAGGCGAACGGGCTGCCGTCGGTGTTCGTTCCGCTGCTGGTGACGCTGTACTGTGCGGTGCCTGCTGCAGTGGTGGCACTTATCCATCTCGATAAGCTGCTGGGCAACGTCCGCAGGGGAGAGCCGTTCACCGAGAGCAGCGTTAAATGCCTGCGTATACTTTCGTGGTGCTGCTTTGCGGAGGCTGTCGTGTTCATATATCTGGGCTTCCTCAAGCAGTTTGCGTTCCTTGTGGTGATAGGCTTTGCCTTCTTCGGACTTATCCTCAGGGTGGTCAAGAATGTGTTCAAGCAGGCTGTGATCATCCGCGAGGAAAACGACTTTACGATATGAAAGGCGGTAGCTATGCCGATCGAAATAAATCTTGATGTAATGATGGCAAGGCGGAAGATATCCTCCAACGACCTTGCCGAAAAGGTGGGGATAACTCCCGCAAACCTGTCCGTGCTGAAAACGGGCAAGGCAAAGGCGGTGCGTTTCTCCACCCTGGAAAAGCTTTGTGAGGTGCTGGACTGCCAGCCTGGGGATATTCTGGAATACAAGCGTGAGGATAAGCCGTGAGCAACAAACGCAGTCTTGTCCTGCATCTGCTGACGGGGCTTGGGTATTCCGTTTTCGGAAGTCTGGGTTTTCTGTTCTTTCTTGAGTGGTTTTTCGGACTTCTTTCGTGGAGGAGATATCCCCGGTATACCCCGTTTGCCATCGCAACAGGGCTTGTCTGCCTTGCGATATGTATCGCTTTGCTTATGTTCCATATCATTCTGGCGGCGAAAAAGCCAAGACCAAAATACTGGCTCGCCGAGATACCTGTCGTCCTTCTTTCGTTCGTCCCGATGCTTTTCTTGCAGGGATGGCTGACAGAATGGCTGCGTGAAATATTCTGACACCGCACATTCCCTATAAAAGCAGGGGGGGAGCACATTTTCTCCGTGCACCTCCCTGCACCCTCCGATTGTTATATTTTTACATATATAGAAAGGAATTACATTATGGATAATATGCAGAATTCCCCTCAGATACAGCAGACGCCGCAGGTCAGCGGATGTCCGCAGCCCTCGACGATCTTCAACGGTGAATATCAGCAGCAGTACGGCATCGCTGATCTTCCGACAGCACAGCCTATACAGAAACGCCGCTACACCGTGCCTGAGGGCGTTACGGCTGTCATCTGCCTTGTGCTGGGCTTTCTGTTTACGCATTATTGCTTTGCGTATGTGGGCGGTATTTTCGGCGGAGCATTCTGGGCACTGTTCGGTGTTCTGGGGGCGGTGTTCGCAAAGCTCAGGAAGCTGTCCGTCACAAAGGGACATATTGTGATCTTTGCTGTGGCGGAGCTGTTCTGCTTAGTTCCGCTGTTCAGTGCAAACCTCGTCATAAATACGCTGGCGGCGATCTTCGTGTTCGGGCTTTACTGCTACCTCGGTTTTTCGCTAAGCGGTGCAAGGCTGTTCGGCGAGCGTTTCGTCACGGACCTGCTGAACTCTGTTTTCGCACGTCCGTTCGTAAGCTATGGTGAATGTCCTGTGGCTGCCTGGGGACTTTTCGCACGCATGAAATCGGGCAGGAGCGTGCTGTATGTGCTGGCGGGACTTCTCATCGCACTGCCGCTCACCATTGTGGTGGGAGGACTTCTGATAAGCTCCGATGCGATGTTTGCGGATTTCATGGAGGGCATTTTTGAGGGTCTGCCCCGGTTTTCGTTCAGCATAGTCGGTGAGATGTTCTGGGGCATCTTCGTTGCACTGTTCCTCTGCGGAATACTGTTTTCCGCTGCGAAACATACCGAACGTCCCGAAAAAGCACAGACCTTCCGTTTCATTCCTCTGGCGGCGGTGATAACCGCGGTTACGCCTATATGCCTGTTCTATCTCGCATATCTCATCATCCAGACAAGATACATTTTTGCGGCGTTCGGCGGCTCTCTGCCCGAGGGCGTCAGCTATTCCGACTTTGCCCGTGACGGCTTTTTCGAGCTGTGTGTAGTGGCGTCCATAAACCTTGTTGTCATACTTCTGATGCAGGCGTTCACAGCACGCCGAGAGAACGACCGACGCCCTGCGGCATTGACCGTCTACACCGTGATGATATCCGCGTTCACTCTGATGCTTATTGGCACGGCGGTGTGCAAGATGTTCATCTATATCGGCGAGTACGGCATGACGCCCCTGCGTGTATACACCACGTGGTTCATGGCACTGCTTGCGGTGTTCTTCGTCATCATCATACTGTGGCAGTTCGTAAGACTTCCGCTGTGGAGCACGGTGGCTGCGGCGTTCACGGTAATGTTCGCACTGCTGTGCTTCAGCAACACAGACGGCTTCATCGCACGCTATAATGTGGACGCTTATATGAACGGCACTCTGACGGAGGTCGATCTTTCGCTGCTGGAAACACTCGGCACAGCGGCTATTCCTGCCGTGGCGGAGCTAGCGGAAGATGAGGACGAGGCGATCGATATGATGGCGAGATGCGATATTGTACTTGAGAGCGTCAGAGAGATATCTTCCGAGGAGTACGCGGCGTATTACAGCATCCCGAGAGCGATGGCGGTAAGGACCATCGAAGAAAACAGGGATCTTATTGCGACATCGGAAGAATATCTGCTTGATTGAAAAGGAGAGATAACATGAGAAAAGCGGTCATCATGATAATATCCGCAGCGGCAGTGGTGGTAGCTGCGGCGGCAGCGGTGCTGTGCATCGGAGTGCACGCTTATGTTGAGAAGGTGCCTGTCGTTACTGCGAAGGAGGGCGTTTGTGCCGAGGTGGGAGCAAAGCTCTCTGTAAGCGACCTTGCGGAGGTTGAAAAGGCGGTAGATATATTTATCTACACAGGAAGTGATACGCCCATGATGGTGTGCGACGACGGACAAAGCCTTTTTGTAGGTGACAAAGCGGGTACTTACGAGGTATCTGTGGAGGCGGTGGGAATAAACAGCGAAAGACGCAGTGCCTGTGTTACTGTGACAGTGCTGTGATGTCAGCGATGCTGTTGGAATAAGAACTGCCGCATCTGTGATCGGGTGTGGCAGTTTTTGTGAGATAACGACCTGCGTGTTATGTCAGGATACTGTAATAAAAATACATATTCTGACAGAAATGAAACGATTACATTTAGTTGTGAAAACGATTTATGTAAATGAGATGTAACGGACTGTAACCCTGTGTAAAGCCCCTTGCAAAGCCGTTTCGCACGCTGCGAAAGGTTTGCCTGCAAACGTTTTCAATGCGTACAAAATGTACAGAAATCCTTTTGGCGATTTGTACATATTTGCACCTTGAATTGGATGGGGTTTTAGTATATAATTATAGATGTAATAGTGCACGGCAGTTTGTGCATGATACAACGAAATTTCTGGAGGTTTTTACAATGAAGGTTTCTAAGATCCTTGCAGCTGTTACAGCTGCAGCAGCAGTTTCTGCTACACTCGCTGCTACCGCTAGTGCTTACAACGCATACATCCAGTGGCAGACAACTCCCTACTCTTTCCGTAACGACTGGACAGAGGCTTCCTACGGTGCAGCTACACCTTACTTCGATTACGCTATCGTTTGGGGTAGCGGCGATGCTCCCGAGGAGACATTCCCTGACTACGCTGACAACTTTGACTGGGACATCAACGGCTACACACTGCCTGTTGAGTACACAGACGCTACAGTAACAGCTGACGGCACATACACAGTTGCTATGGACGGCTTTGACTGGGCTCTGGACGGTGCTTCCGCATTCAATTCTCTGGGTGTTTCCACAGATATCCCCGCTGGTGCTGCTACAATCACATCCCTCGACATCATCGTTGACGGTAATGTAACAGCTACTATCGCTAACCCTGCAGTAGAGGGCGATGAGTACATCAAGATCAACGCTATCAACATCTGGAACACAGATGTTCCCACATATTCCGGTGCATACCCCACAGATTCCATCGCTGTTGCATTTACAGTTGAGGGTCTCGGCGGTGCTGTTGATACAGATGCTCCTGTTGCCGGCGGCGACAAGCAGTCCCCTGACACAGGCGTAGAGGGCGTTGCAGCTGTTGCTGGTCTCGCTGTTCTCGCTGGTGGTGCAATGCTCGTTTCCAAGAAGAGAAAGTAATTTTTTAACGGGAATGATCACTAAAGAATAACAAGAGCCTCCCTTTGAACGGGGAGGCTCTTTGTTATCTGCATTTGCGTCCGGAGATGGCGGCGTATTTCTCTTTTGTTGCCTGACCGCCTCTCAGATGCCGTTCCTGCTTGTTGCGGTCCAGCACCTGCTTCACTTCATCGTGAAGCTGCCTGTTCACCTGCGATAGCTTTGTGGTGATATCCTGATGCACCGTGCTCTTGCTTATGCCGTACTTTTTGGCTGTGCTACGCACGGTGGCGTTGTTTTCAACTATGTAGTGTCCCAGCATGACACATCTTTCCTGAGATGGTTCCCCTATTTGTTGTGATCTTGTTTTCACTGTGTTGCACCCCCGATCAATGCCGTTTTGGACGTTGCCTTTTTTCACATTATTATGCGGGGGAATATGGGATTATTCTAGCGGACACAACATGGACAAGAATAACGATAAAACAGCTCCCCTTGCCTTAAGGGGAGCTTCGTATTTATTCGCCTATGGGCTCGTTTGTGCCCTTTGCTGCGTAGGAGAGTGTCATCAGACTGTCCGTAAGATGAACGTTCTCAACGTGCACATCGGGGAAATCGTAGTTGATATCGTAGTGGGAGAAGTTCCAGAATGCGTTGATGCCGAGCTCCATGAGCTTTTCCACGGTCTCCTTGGCACCTGTTCTGGGGATACAGAGCACTGCCATCTTCGGCTGCTCCTTCTTACAGAATTCCTCCAGACGGTTGGTGTGCATGATCTTTATGCCTGCGATCTCGATATTCTCCATCGCAATGCTGCTGTCAAAGATGCCTGCCAGCTCGTAGCCGTACTTCTCGAAATCCACGTGCATCGTGATGGCACGGCCGAGATTACCTGCACCTATGAGGATTATCTTTTCCGACACGTCCAGACCGAGGATATGTGCTATCTCCTTGCGAAGCTCTGCCACATTGTAGCCATAGCCCTGCTGACCGAAACCGCCGAAGCAGTTGAGGTCCTGTCTGATCTGTGATGCGGTAAGACGCATCATTTCGGACAGCTCGCGGGAGGAGATCTTTGCGATATTCTGACGCTGAAGACCGCCGAGGAAGCGGTAGTAGCGTGGAAGTCTGCGTATTACGGAGTTTGATATGTTATTCTTCTGCATATTCATCCATCTTTCCCGAGGCTATTACATCATAGCCTGAAGTCTTGCGTTGATCTCTGTCAGGAAGTCCTGAGTGTTTACCTTACGCTTGTTTTCCAGTGTTGAGAGCACATAAAGGTCGCCTGTCATAACGCCTTCCTCAATAGTCTGTACAGTAGCCTTCTCCAGCTTCTCTGCGAACTCGGAGAGAGCAGGGATGTTGTCCAGCTCGCCTCTCTTCTTGAGAGCACCTGTCCATGCGAAGATGGTAGCCACGGAGTTGGTGGAGGTCTCCTCGCCCTTGAGGTGCTTGTAGTAGTGGCGTGTAACAGTGCCGTGAGCAGCCTCGTACTCGTAAACGCCGTCGGGGGATACCAGAACGGATGTCATCATGCCGAGGGAGCCGAATGCTGTTGCTACCATGTCGGACATAACGTCGCCGTCGTAGTTCTTGCACGCCCAGATGTAGCCGCCCTCGGAACGAACCACTCTTGCAACCGCGTCATCGATGAGGGTGTAGAAGTACTCAATGCCTGCAGCCTCGAACTTTGCCTTGTACTCAGCCTCGTAGATATCAGCGAAGATATCCTTGAAGGTGTGGTCATACGACTTTGAGATGGTATCCTTTGTTGCGAACCACAGATCCTGCTTTGTGTCAAGAGCGAAGTTGAAGCAGGCTCTTGCAAAGGAAGCGATGGAGCCGTTGATGTTGTGCAGACCCTGAATGATACCGTCGCTGCCCTTGAATGTATGGATGAGCTGACGTGTTTCGTTGCCGTCCTTGTCGGTAACGATAAGCTCACACTTGGAGCCGTCAGCTACCTTCATCTCGCTGTTCTTGTAAACATCGCCGTAAGCGTGACGTGCGATGGTGATGGGCTTTGTCCAGGTGGGGATGAGGGAGTTGATGCCCTTGCAGATGATGGGAGCACGGAATACTGTGCCATCGAGGATAGCACGGATGGTGCCGTTGGGGGATTTCCACATCTCCTTCAGATCGTACTCTGTCATACGCTGAGCGTTGGGAGTGATGGTAGCACACTTGACAGCAACGCCATACTTCTTTGTAGCGTTTGCGGAGTCGATTGTTACCTGATCGTTTGTCTCGTTTCTGTGAACGAGGCCGAGATCGTAGTATTCTGTCTTGAGGTCAACATAGGGGTTGATGAGGATATCCTTTATCATCTTCCAGATGATTCTGGTCATTTCATCGCCGTCCATCTCAACGAGAGGGGTGGTCATCTGAATCTTTTCAGCCATTTCAATATATACCTTTCAGAATTTTATTTCATGGGCGGCATTCCGCCGCCCGAGATTTTCGATCAGCCGTTTTTTGTCATGTTGAGCAGACCGCCTGCAAGGATCATGCCCTTGCCACGCTCGGAAAGCTCGCACTTTACTTCGTAGCTCTCGCCCTTTGTCTTGTTCTCCACGATGATCTTGCCGTCTGTTTCAACTATCTTGCGGATATCAGCGATAGCGAGGGAATCGCCCTGAGCGATCTTCTCGTAGTCAGCCTCGTTCACGAACTCGAGGGGCAGGATGCCGTTGTTGATGAGGTTCTGTCTGTGGATACGTGCGAAGCTCTTGCAGATGATAGCCTTTACGCCGAGGTAGAGGGGAGCAAGTGCTGCGTGCTCTCTGGAGGAGCCCTGACCGTAGTTCACGCCGCCCACGATGATGCCCTTGCCTGCTTCCTTTGCACGCTTGGGGAAGGTCTCGTCGCATACTGTGAAGCAGTACTCGGAGATTGCGGGGATGTTGGAACGCAGGGGAAGGATCTTCGCACCTGCAGGCATGATGTGGTCTGTTGTGATGTTGTCGCCTACCTTCAGTGTAACATCGCACTCGATGGTATCTGCGAGGGGGCTGTTTACGGGGAAGGGCTTGATGTTCGGGCCACGGAGTATCTCAACGGAGGGTGCTTCCTCAACAGATGCGGGAGCAGTAACCATGTTGTCGTTGATGAGGAACTTCTCGGGCATGATGTAGGGAGGCATAGCACCGATGGTCCTGGGGTCTGTGAACACACCTGTGATAGCGGAGATAGCAGCGGTCTCGGGGGATACCAGATAGATCTGACCGTCCTTGGTGCCGCTTCTGCCTTCGAAGTTGCGGTTGAATGTTCTCAGGGAGATACCCTTGGAGTTGGGGGACTGACCCATACCGATGCAGGGACCGCATGCACTCTCGAGGATACGTGCACCTGCGTCGATAAGATCGGACAGAGCACCGCACTCAGCCATCATGTTGAATACCTGCTTGGAGCCGGGAGCGATGGCGAGAGAAACATCGGGATGAACGGTCTTGCCCTTCAGGATGTGAGCTACCTTCAGCAGATCCTGAAGAGAGGAGTTGGTGCAGGAGCCGATACATACCTGATCCACCTTGAGAGCACCGATCTCCTCGATAGTCTTGATATTATCGGGAGAGTGAGGGCAGGCAGCCAGAGGAACCAGCTTGGAGAGGTCGATATTTACTTCCTCGTCATAAACGGCATCGGGGTCTGCAGCGAGGGGAACGTAGTCCTCCTCACGGCCCTGAGCCTTCAGGAAGCGGAGAGTTGTTTCGTCGGAGGGGAAGATGGATGTTGTGGCACCCAGCTCAGCACCCATATTTGTGATGGTGGCACGCTCGGGAACGGAGAGGCTTGCAACGCCGTCGCCGCAGTACTCCATTACCTTGCCTACGCCGCCCTTTACGGAGAGGATACGGAGCACCTCAAGGATAACATCCTTTGCGGATACCCAGTCGTTCAGCTTGCCTGTGAGGTTGATCTTAACGACCTTGGGCATTGTTATGTAGTAAGCACCGCCGCCCATTGCAACTGCAACGTCCAGACCGCCTGCACCCATTGCCAGCATACCGATACCGCCGCCTGTGGGAGTATGGCTGTCAGAGCCGATGAGTGTCTTGCCGGGCTTGCCGAAGCGCTCCAGATGTACCTGATGGCAGATGCCGTTACCGGGTCTGGAGAACCAGATGCCGTGCTTCTTTGCGATGGAGCCGATGAAACGGTGGTCATCCGCATTCTCGAAGCCGCTCTGGAGAGTATTGTGGTCGATGTAAGCAACAGAACGCTCTGTCTTTACACGGTCAACGCCCATAGCCTCGAACTGGAGGTATGCCATCGTACCGGTCGCGTCCTGTGTGAGGGTCTGGTCGATCTTCAGACCGATCTCCTGACCCTTGATCATCTCGCCGTCAACGATGTGAGCCTTGATGATCTTTTCGGTTAAAGTAAGTCCCATTGTCTTTTGCTCCTTTTTTACATGATAAAAAAATTGATACTTTTTTATTATATACTATTAGTGAGGATATGTCAAGAAATTGTCAGGAAATTTTGTCGAATTTCGGATTAAAACAAATTTGCGGGCTTGTGTGGCGTTTTTTCGTAAAATATGCTATCATTACGGTAACATTTCGTATCTTACGGTTGTCTTAATAGTGAAGTGCTTCAGAAAAGGGCAAAGAGAGGTGAGAGGATGAGCAGGGAAGAGCTTGAGCGGCTGATATTGCTGTACCGCAGGACGGTATACAGGGTCGCACTCAATTATGTTAAGAACCCTCAGGATGCCGAGGATATCTCGCAGGATGCATTCGTAAAGCTGTATACCTGCCGTGAGAGCTTCGATGCTGACGAGAATATCAAGGCATGGCTCATCCGCGTCACGATAAACCTCTCCAAGAACCTGCTTAAAAGGAACGGGCGGCGTGGATGGTCAGAGCTGCCTGCGGACATCCCCTGCGAGGACAGCTCGGATATCGCACTGTACGATTGCATACGGCGGCTGAAGCCCGAGTATTCGGGTGTGATATATCTGTTTTATTACGAGGGGTATTCCGCAAAGGAGATAGCTGCCATCTGCAGGATAACGTCGGCGGCGGTGCGTACAAGGCTGTGCCGCGGACGTGAAATGCTCAGGGAGATGCTGAAGGAGGATCAGATATGAAACAGAGGTACAACGCCTTTTTTGACAGGGTCGCTCCTGCGGCGGGCGACAAGGAGTTTCTCGAAGGAGTGCTCAGAAAGGCGGAAAATATGAATGAGAACAAGAAGAAGCTGAATACAAGACCTGTGATCATAGCAGCGGCGGCGGTAGCTGCACTTTCGGTGGGCGTAACGGCGGCAGCGACGACGGGACTTATCGATTTCAACAGGATCTTTAACGGACTTATCAGTGCAGACAACGAAACGCTGGGCGGCAGCCTCGTTTCCGAGATGGCGGATTTCAGATATGAGGTGTCAGACCCCGATTACATCATCGTACCAAACGGCGTGACAGGCACAGCAAGCAATATCTGCGTTTCTTTCGATATCGAGAGAGCGGACGGTCAGCCTGTATCTGACTTCATGCTGCGAAACGGCAGCGGCAAGGAGCTGGTAACGGCTATGGACTATAATGTGGTGACAGATACCACTCAGGGCTTCGGTAGCGGTCTGGATGATTATTCTGTTGTAGTCAACGACGATGGTGATCTTACCGTAATGCTCTCCATGACCTATTCCATTCCCGTGGACGAATGCACGGTGCGTATCATGGGCAGCGATCTCTTTGAGGAAAAGGAGCTTATCCGCTTCAGAGAGGATAACAACGTGTGGGAATACTTTGTGGATGCAGACGGACAGCCGATCCATCATGGTCAGGATGTCAGCTCCCTTGCGTATGACACTGCACTTTTCGGATTTGGTGCTAAGGAGCGTAAGGATATCGATATGAGCGAGATATGCTATTTCGAGCTTGACTGGGGCGTGGAATTTGTGTATACCCCCAACGAAAACGCTATGCAGACGCTCACAGCAGCGGATGTTTCCGAAAGTTATTTTGAGCCTGTTACCGTATGGGGTGAGAGCGATATGCTTACTGCTTCCGAGATAGAGTGTACCGTGAAGAATATCGAGGTATCGGGCACAGGCGGCTTTATCGAGTACGACCGCGATCCTGCTTTTGAAGCACTGTACAACGAGGACAAGATATGCAGCGAATTCGATCAGTATAACATCCTCCTGCTGACAGACAGCGGCAAGGAGATAAGAGCGGAATTCGAGCTTGGAACAGGTGCAGGAAACTCGCAGAAATTCTTCTTCACATACTTTGACAACAAGGACGAGCGTATCGCAGTGGATATCAGCACAGTGACAGCGATATCCGTAAACGGCGTGGTATACGAACTGGCATAAGAAATAAAGGGCAGCTCCGATGGGGCTGCCCTTGATCTGTATGCATTTATCCCAGCAGCACTGCTTCGCTGTACAGAACGACGCCGTTGCCGCAGTTCGGATGGATGTGGTCGAGAAGATACCTGCTGTGAGGTTCGTTCGTGAGCACCT
The DNA here is from genome assembly GCA_045606085.1 of Oscillospiraceae bacterium. GTDB lineage: Bacteria > Bacillota > Clostridia > Oscillospirales > Ruminococcaceae > CAG-115. Next base: position 20,882 of record JAZURJ010000034.1, on the reverse strand, counting down.
CGCTCAGATACGGATTTGCATCGATGAACGCTATTGCGTTATCTTCACAATATTTACCGAGTGCTACGGAATACTCCTCGTTCATCTGCGTTTTTGCAGCGAACGACAGCGGCGTGTACGGGTCGCCGTCGGTACTGTACCATGGAGCGATGAAGATAAGCTCTGCCTGCGGTGATATATTACGCAGCTTCGTTGACAGCTCCTGTGCCGCAGCCACGAAGTCCTGTGCTGTCATGGCACAGGTGGCTTCATCACGGTAACGCACATCGTTCGTGCCTATCGCTATGACGTATAGCTGAGCTTCGGGGATGCTGTTGGCGTTTTCGTTCAGGTAAGCGATGGTGCAGCCGCCCTTGGAGAAGTTGTGTATCTCTTTGTCCGAAAAATGAGCACATATCGGCTCGTACCACAGACAGCCGCCGTTTTTGGTGCCCTCCGTTACGCTGTCGCCGAGGAAGCATATCGTATCGGCTGACTGCATCGCATTGTACAGGATGCCGTCACGCATATCTTCTGTCAGCTCAAGACGTTTGTTAGGGGTACGCAGGAAACCAGTTTCGTCGAAATAATAGCGTGGTGTGACCGCCGACATATCCATGCTGTGTCCGAATACCACACGTGTCACTGTGGCGTGTGCGTAAGCGGCACGCTCGAGGTCGTCGGTGCTTAGCTGCTTTCTGAGTTCTGTGTTGTTTTCTATCTCATAGACGGGGAGAGCACGGAAGTTTCCGTCAGCCGCCGCCTGAGTATACAACGGCACGATGCTGCCGCCTATCGGCTTTTTGCTGGCACGGTCGATATACACATCCACCAGCATGCTCGTATCGCCCTGATTTTTACGATAGATATTCGCGAAGTTACCAGGGCAATAGGCTGTGAAAACGCTGCGTCCGTCATATTCCTCAAGGACCGCAGGCTGAACGCTGTGGGAGTGGTCACCCAGTATGATATCTGCACCGTTTTCCTTGAATATTCCGAACCACACCGTCTGCTCCTTGTCCGGCTCGTTCATGAACTGCGTTCCCATATGCGGAAGCACGACGATGAGGTCGGGGTCAAGGCTCTTTGCGAGGGCGAAATCCTCCTCCACCTGCGTGCGGAGCTGCTCGAAAAGCTCGCCTTCGGTGCCCGATATGATGGAAGTCATGCCTGCCACTGTGCCTGATGCAAGGGATTCAGTGCTGTAATAATTGCTTCCGTACGTATAGGAGAGGACCGCAAGCTTTATGCCACTGACCTCAACTATCTTCACACGGGACGCCTGTTTTTCTTCAGCGTTCCTGTAAGAGCCTGTATGATCAAGACCGATGCTGTCCAGCACATCCAGCGTCCTTAAAGCACCGTCGATGCCCTTGTCCAGAAGATGATTGTTTGCGGTGGTGACGAGATCGAAGCCTGCCGCTTTTACCGCCACGCCGAATTCATCGGGGAAGTTCAGGTACAGCTCCTTGCTGTCGTCGTAGTTGCTGCCGGTGTAGCCTGCTTCGCCGCCTGCCATGGGACCCTCAAACACGCCTATCGCAAGGTCGGCGGAGGATATGTAGCTTTCGGCATACTCAAATACATCCGTGAAGTCATAGCCGCTTCCCGTGTATGCACGCTTGACCTGATCCTCCAGCAGTATCAGATCGCCTGCGAATGTAAGTCTTATCGCGTCGTCGAATTCTGCCTGCTGTTCATCGCTCATGATGTTGAACAGCACGTCTGCGGTCTCTTCGAAAGCGTTCTCGTCATCTTCTGAGGTATCTCCCATGGCTGACAGCATAGGCGAATACAGCCCCAGTATAGCAGACGCAGCATAGCCGATCGCAACCACGATAACTGCGACACGTGCCACTGTGCATTTTCTGCCCTTGCCGTCGAATAGTTCAGCCGCCCCGTCACAGAATGCCGTCATTAGCTTTCCTGCGATATTATTGCCTGTAAGCAGGCATATTGCGGCGGTGCCTGCGAGTGCAACCAGGAATATTGCAAGCGATGAGCTTGTTTTCATGTTATCCGTGATAAGCAGGGTGAGCGGACGGTGGAGGATGAACACGGGCAGGGAATTGCGTCCTATCTCGGTTATCAGCGGCAGCTTTCTGTCCGGTGTGATATATCGGAATACCATTATCGCAAGTGCTCCGATGATATAAAGCACCAGCCTTGCATATGCCTCCGTCGTGTAGCCGTAGGGGAACATCTGCAATGCTTCGTCGGTATAGCTGAATATCATATCTGCAAGGAACATGATGCCTGCACACAGCACAGCGGCAAGCAGACCCTTTACCGCCCTTGCGGAGTATCTGCGGCTGACGAGAGCCTCACTGTCCTGCTTTGAAAGCAGATATCCCGACATATAGAACGGATAAAAGCCGATGATCCTTGCAAGTGCGAAGGTGTTGTCGAATGCAGAGAAAAATCCGGCAAAGAAGGACACAGCAATAAGCAGGAGTGTGATATGCGGCAGCTTTGATATGCGGTGTGCCGTCAGCCGCCAGAATATCAGGGCGAGCAGGTACCAGTATGAGTAGAGCGGAGCAAGACGCACCTCAGATCCCCACAGTGCACCTACGATGCTGTTGAATACAAAATACAGAACAGCCAGCTTCATTACGGAGCCGAAGCTGCGTGAGCTTTCGCTCTTTCCGAAAAATCCCGATATAAACACGAATACGGGCATATGGAACATATAGATGTAGTCGAATGTGTTGTCAAAAGCGGTGATGTGCTGATATGGCAGGATGATGTGTGCAAATACCGTCAGAATCATCATCAGGCCCTTTATGTTATCCCAGTAGGAGCTACGGGTGTTTGTTGTGCTCATGCAGTGCCTCCTTGACGTTGATTTTTTATGGCTAATTAAGTATACCACAATCTGTCGGATTAATCAATAACCGCCGCATTTTCGGTGCGGCGGTCGTTGTATTTACGGTAGCCATGAGTTGGCTGAGTTTGCGTATTTTTCTTCCTTTATGCGTTTTCCGAGTATCACGAAAAATGCGATTCCGTTGAGGAGCAGAGCCGCTATCCAGGCGGATATGCTTGCATATGCTGTGGCGAGGAAGCCGAACTGTCCGATGAACAGCACGATGACGCCGACTCTCATCACCATTTCTGCGATGCCCGAGCACATCGGGATGAACGGGTAACCCATGCCCTGCACTCCGCTCCTGAACACGAACAGGCAGTCCACTGCGAACATCATCACGCCGCATACGGGCAGATACTGAGCGGCAATTTCGATGGTATCCGCACCGTTGAGCATAAATCCTGCGATGGTGCGGGGTGCGAATATCATCACGGATGCGAACAGCAGGTACGTTATCAGTGCGATGGAAAGGCAGACTTTAAGTCCGTCCATGATGCGGGAGTATTTCTTTGCACCGTAGTTCTGGCTTGCAAAGGAGGACATCGTAAATCCAGCGGTGCAGGCGGGGTCCATGAAAAGGTTGAGGTATTTCATGCAGGCGGAGTACGCTGTCGTGTAGGCAAGTCCGAGACCATTCACATAGTACTGCACCACCATTGCACCCACGGCAGTGATGGAGTTCATAAGAGCCATTGCGATGCCGTTTTTCATGAGGTGTGCGTACATCTCTCCGTTGGGTCTGAAATCACTCAGGGAAAGGTGCAGGAAATCTACTTTTCTCAGCTTTGCGAAGCATATCGCAGCAGATACTACCTGAGCTATCAGTGTTGCGGCGGCAGGTCCCTCAACGCCTGTTTTCATCACGAAAACGGTTAGGCAGTTAAGTCCGACATTCACGATGGAGGATACGATAATGGCGATAAGCGGCGTTTTGCTGTCGCCGAGTGCTCTCAGCACGGCGGAGCAGAGGTTGTATGCAATGGTCGTGATAAGTCCGCCGAAGATTATGTAGCCGTACAGCAGGCTGTCGGGAAGGATGACAGGGTCGGTGTCGAGCAGCACCAGAACACTCTTCAGGAATGCTATGCTCACCACGGTGAGTATCAGCGTGATGAGTGCACCCAGCGTGATGGAGGATGCAACGCTCTTTCTCAGGCGGTCGAAGTCCTTTGCACCGTAGCTCTGGGCGATGGACACGGAAAAGCCGTTCGTAAGTCCGACGGAAAATCCGATGATGAGGAATGTGAGAGAGCCCATGTTGCCAACTGCAGCCAGTGCGTTGTCGCTGATTCCCTTGCCAACTATCGCAGTATCCGCAAGATTGTATACCTGCTGGAGCAGGTTTGCGAACAGCATGGGAAAGTAAAATCTTAGTATCAGTTTAGTCACCTTACCCTCGGTAAGGTCATATGTCTTTGCCATTATTTGCTCCTTTGGTAATATATTTATTACCTTTAACTGTAAATTTCGTGACCTTTTTGTCATATATCGTATTTTTGCTCTTAAACAGAAAAATTCCGCCGATACCCGAAGGTACGACAGAATTCCATGTATATTTCATCAGCTAAAACTGATTTTTTGCAGTAAAAAAGCGTTCCCACGGAACGCTTTTTTATGGTGCGAGTGACGGGACTTGAACCCACACGTCAGATCTGACACTAGCACCTCAAGCTAGCCTGTCTGCCTATTCCAGCACACTCGCAGATATGTCATTTTCAAGACCCTTGCCTTGACGACTAGTTTATTATATCACAAGCGATCTGGTTTGTCAAGCACTTTTTTCAAAAATTTTTATTTTTTTCGTTATGCAGGAAATGCCCGTTCTCGTGGATATCCAGTGTGATGCCTGCTGTCCGTGCCTCCTTATATAGTTGCGAGAGCCTTGCCAGCACTGCATTTTCTTCGTATATGAGTGCGTCTATGACGTCGCTGTCGGTCACCTGATCGAAATCCGAGCGGATATCGGTCAGCCTTCCGGTAAGCTGTGAGTATTCCTGCGAGATACGCTGCTGTTCTCTGCGGTAGGGCGTGGGCTTTTTCATGAACGTCAGCATTTATGTCCCTCCTTATGTGTTCTGATACACAATATTACGCACAGAGGGCGTTTATGCACGTGAGGCAGATATTCACAGGTTTTTTAGAATAAACAGGCTGCAATCTATTGCATTATCTGAGAAAATGTGATATACTAAAATGGAATATGAATGTCTTTCATTACTATATTAAAATATAAAAAGGGAATGTTATGGAAAAAGAAACAGAAGTAAAGCTCATTTACGGCAGGAATTCCGTTATCGAGGCGTTGTCCTCGGGGGCGGAGATAGATACATTGTACGTGCAGAAGGGTATTTCCCTCGGAAAGATAATCCCGCTTGCGAAGCAGAATGGCATCGTTATCAAGGAGGTCAGCGACGAGAAGCTGGCATCCATGACGGGAACGCAGAAGCATGGCGGCACAGCGGCTTATCTTGCGGCTGCGTCCTATTCGACGGTGGAGGAGATACTTGCGGTATCCGCTGAAAAGGGAAAGCCTCCGTTCATCATCATCGCTGATGAGATCGAGGACCCGCACAATCTGGGTGCCATCATCCGTACCGCAGAGGCGGCAGGTGCAGACGGCGTCATCATCCCGAAACGCCGCAGTGCATCGCTGAATGCAACGGTGTTCAAGACCTCCGCAGGTGCTGCGGCATGGATGAAGGTGGCAAGGGTATCAAACCTTGTTGACACCATCAAGCAGCTCAAGAAGGAGAATATCTGGGTGTTCGGCATGGAGGCTGACGGCACGCCCTACGACAAGGCTGACCTCACAGGCGGCGTGGCACTGGTAATAGGCTCTGAGGGCTTTGGTCTCGGGCGGCTGGTCCGTGAGAACTGTGATATGATCCTTTCGCTTCCGATGAACGGAAAGATAAACTCGTTGAACGCATCCGTTTCTGCGGGAATACTTATGTATGAAGTTGTAAAGCATCGTAACTGATATAGGAGAGCGAATATGTCTGATTACAATATTGACGATATCCTGGCGGAGATCGACCGGAAAAGGGACAGCTCAGATGCTCCCAGAACGGACACTAACGTCAGCATCACTGAGATCATAGGCGGTAATGAGCTTGAGCAGGCAATGCGAAGCTCAGGCGTGAAAGCACGCCGCACCGAAGCCGATGTAAAGGCGGAGGAGCAGCGTGAGCAGGATGCCGCACGCCGCAGAGCGGAGGAGATCGCCGCTGCGGCAGAGCGAAAGAAGCACAAGGCTGCCCTGAAGCAGGCGGAGCAGCAGCGTCGTCTTGAGGAGCAGGAGCGTGCAAAGGCTGAGGCTGAGGCACGTCGCCGTGAAAAGGAAGAGCGTAAGGCTGCCGAAGAAGAGGAACGCCGCCGCATAGAGGCGGAGCGTGCCGCAGAGGAAGAGCGTCTGAAGAAGCTGGAGCAGGCTGCGAAGGCTCAGGAGGAAGATATGATGGAGCTGCCTCCAGAGACGGAGAGCGAGGAAGAGCTGGATCACAGCGGCTTTACGGCAGAGCTTGCATCCCCCGAGGAAGCTGCGAAGCTGTTCGTTACTCAGGAGCAGGAGGTAGTGCATCCTGAGAGCGAATATGTGCAGCCCTTTGTAAAGCCGGAGGTGTCCGGCGAGGATGATGATATCATCTTCCACACAAGAGGGGACCTCGTAACTACCAACACACAGCAGATACGCAAGCAGCAGCGTATTGAGGAGATCAACCGTGCCCTGCTTGAAGCGGACATGGCTGCGGAAAGCCCCGACGAGCTGCTGGATTCCATCAACCCCATGGAATCCCGTGCCAAGGCTGCGGAGGAGATCAAGAGTGCGGAGAGCGTTTCGGGCGATACGCTTGCTGTCGCAGGAAACGATCTCAAGCGTATCACCGGTGCGGAGGAGCACGTTAAGGAATATGCTCCCGTAACCACACGCAAGAAGAACAAGGGCGTAGGCGTGGATCAGGTGCTGCAGCAGCCTGTTGCTCCCGCAGACGCCGATGAGATAGTAAAGGAATACACTGCAAGGGAGAGCCGCAGCAATGACGCACTGGTGGCTTCTCTCAACAGGAAGCTGAAGGAGCAGCGACAGAAGAGTATCGAGGCTGAGCGTACAGTGACGCTTACCAACATAAACGATCCTGCAAGCCTGCCTCCCCATGCACTCAACATAGACTACGAAAAGCAGCTTATCGATACAGGCGTTCTCGCAAACCGTGATCCTGTCCGGGCTATCCGTGAGGCGGACGAGCTTGCGGCACGAAAGAAGAAGCGTATCGCGAACTTCATGCTTGAGGACATCGACAACGAGGTCGAGGAAGCAGGCGAGGACGAGGAGCTGTACGAGGAGGAAGAGGAAGTGATCGATCTCGATGACGAGAACGTTATCGTGGATCGCTTAAGACGTGCTTCCAAGGGGCTGTTTGGCAGACTTATGCTGCTGGTGCTCCTGCTTCTTGCTGCACTTGCAGCAGGCGTTGTCTTCCGCCTGAATGCGGAGAACATCCCGCTGCTGTCCGCTTTCTGCAACAAATTCAATGTGGAGAAGTTCCTTATCGTGAACCTCACCATCGGCATACTCAGCTTCGGAGCCTGCTCCAGCGTCATCACCAACGGACTTTCACGCCTCTGTAAGCTGAAGCCCGACGGCGATACCCTGTGTGCATTCTCTCACTGCGGAGCCATCGTTGCGAACGTTATCTATCTGTTCCAGCCCTCCATGCTGGTAACTGACAACGCACATCTGTATCTTATCGTTTCGCTGGGTACACTGTGCTTCAATACCATCGCCAAGCTGTGCACCGTCAAGGCGGCACAGAACAACTTTGTGTTCGTTTCGGGCGACAGAGGCAAGTATTTCATCGAGTGTCTGAACGACGAAGGTGCAGACAAGCTCGCAAGAGGCATGGGCATGGGCTTCCCGGTGGTAGCCTCCATGCGGAAGACCGAGCTGCTTTGCGATTTCATCATCTCCACATATTGTGAGGATATCTCCGATCGTATCGCCAGAGTGCTCACCCCTGTTGTGCTCGGCTCCGGTATCATCTGCGGCCTGATGACATATTTCATGTCCGTAAGCTCCTATCTGATGGAGAATGTGGCTCTCGGCTTCACAGCTGCCACCGCAGTATTTGCAGTGGGTGCGACCTTCAGTGGCTCGCTCATCGTAATGCTCCCCATGCTGACCGCGTCCGGCGTGATGACAGGCAAGAACGCCTGCGTTCTCGGATACAGTGCGGTGGAGGATGTCAACGAAACCTCCGCCATCCTTGTTGAGGCAAAGTCCCTGTTCCCTGTGAATTCCGTCAAGGTGAACAACATCTGGGACTACAACAAGAACGGCTCCAAGGGAACACAGCACATCCAGATAGACGATGCCATCATTTACGCAGCAAGCCTTGCTGTCAGTGCGGACAGCGTGCTTGCAGATGCGTTCTTCAATATGCTCAACTACAAATCCGCCCTCCTCAAGCAGGTCAGCAACTGCGTTTATGAGAGCAATCTCGGTGTTATGGGCTGGATCGGAAGCAGACGTGTGCTGCTCGGCAACCGTGACCACATGAAGTCCCACGGCGTTGCAGTGCCCGAGGCAAAGAAGGAAGCTGCTGTCAACAAGAACCACGATGAGGTCGTGTATCTTGCGGTTGGCGGCGAGGTATGTATGCTGTTCTTCGTGCATCTTACCGCAAACACTCAGGTCAAGCAGCAGGTGGAGAAGCTTGCAAAGAATGGCGTCAGCCTCATCATCAAGACTGTTGACGGCATGATAACCGAGGGCGTTATCGGCGAGCTGTTCGATATCGGCAGCGAGAGCGTCCGTGTTATCCCTTACGAGAACCACGCAGAGTTCGATGAGCGTACAAAGTACGTTTCCAAGGGCAGTGCGGCTATCTCCTGCGACGGAACATTCTCCTCCTTCGCCGCTGCCATCAACGGCTCCAAGAACCTTTACAAGAAGATCAGACTCGGCTGTGCCATGCAGATCGGCGGAGTTGCACTGGGCATCCTGCTGGTGTTCATCTTTGCGTTCTTCGGCAATTACAGCATCGCAGGAACCTACGATCCGAATTCCACCGTTTCCCCGTATTTCAGCACGAATGCGTCCAATTATTTCGATATGCTGAATGCATTTTATGTTGCGGTGTACAACCTCGGCTGGATGGCACTTACCGTCATCGTGCAGTCCATTAAGCGTATCAGACCATGACACTGGATGAGGAATATATGACGAAAGCCCTGGAGCTTGCCGGAAAGGCGTATGCTCTGGGTGAGATACCTGTCGGTGCGATAGTTGTGTCGCCTGAGGGTGAGATAATCGGTGAGGGCTACAACCAGCGTGAGCTGCTCGGCTCTCCCACCGCTCATGCGGAGGTGCTTGCCATCGAGCAGGCCGCGAAGCATCTGGGTCAGTGGCGGCTGACAGGCTGCACGCTGTATGTTACGCTGGAGCCTTGCCCGATGTGTGCGGGTGCGATAATGAATTCACGTCTGAAGCGTGTGGTGTACGGTGCGTTCGACGAAAAGAACGGCGCGTGTGCATCGGTCATCTGCCTTTTTGACGAGAAATTCACACATATTCCGTTCGTCAGAAGTCGCGTGATGCAGGACCGCTGCGGCGGAATACTCACACAGTTCTTCAGCGGATTGCGTGACAAATAAAGTAAGAAGAAGATAACAGACAATATGAACAAGTACCAGAAACTGGCGAGCAACACCATCGTTCTTGCGATAGGTCAGTTCGGCTCCAAGCTGCTCGTATATTTCATGCTGAAATTCTACACGAGTATGCTTGGTACGGCAGGCTTTGGTGATGTCAACAACATCATCAACGCTTCGGCATTACTTATATCGGTAGTTACGCTCTCGATAAGTGAGGGCGTGCTTCGCTATGGTCTTGACAGGGGCAACAACCGTAAGCACGTGTTCTCCATCGGTATCAATATCGCCGTGATAGGACTTGTGGTGTTTGCGGCGTTCGTACCGCTCATAGGTTTTATAAAAATGCTCGAGGGTTACCAGTGGCTGATGTTCATGTACGTCTGCACGGGCAGCATCAAGGGCATCTGCAGCATCTACGTCCGTTCACAGGGCAGGGTGAAGCTGTATTCGATAGACGGCATATTCACCACTGTTATGAACGTGGTGTTCAATCTGCTGTTCCTCGGTGTATTCAAGATGGGCGTGCTGGGCTATGTCCTGTCGGTATCTCTTGCGGATATGTGCTCGATAGTATTCCTGACCATTGCTGCGAAGCTGTTCAGGGATTACCGTCCCCTCGGCAACGACAAGATGCTACGCTCTGCTATGCTTCGTTACAGCATCCCCCTGATGCCCACCACCATCATGTGGTGGATAATCAACGTGTCCGATACATTCATGGTGACAGCCATCTACGGAAGCGACGCGAACGGCGTCTATGCCTTTGCATACAAGTTCCCGAACCTTGCTTCGATAGTCGTGGGTATATTCCTGCAGGCGTGGCATATGTCCGCCATCACAGAGAGGAACTCACGCACTATATCCAATTTCTACTCCAATGTATTCAGCATGATGCAGACGGTAATGTTCATCGCAGTTGCGGGAATCATGCTGATACTCCGCCCGATGATAATGCCGTTCTTCGGCAGTGAAGGTTTCGAGTTTGCATATTTCTACGTACCCTGTCTGCTGGGTGCGGTGCTCTTTCAGTGCTCCTCAAACTTCATGGGCAGTATTTACGAAGCCAGCAACAAGACCACCCACAGCTTCGCGTCCTCCCTTATCGGTGCACTTACCAATATCGTATTAAATCTCATCCTGCTCAAGACCATCGGTGTCATTGGTGCAGCTATTGCGACTCTCGCGAGCTACATCATCGTTTTCGTGTACAGAGTCATCGACACTAAGAAGTACCTCTACATGAAGATAGACTACCGCAAGACCGCTGTAAATCTCCTGCTGCTTGTGGGCATGGGCGTGAATGTGATGTTCATGGAGTACGGTCTGTGGCAGAATCTCATCAACTGCGTGCTGTTCATTGTGATAGTTGCCATCAACTTCCGTGCGGGTATAGAGGCAGTCAAGCTGTTCCTCAACAAAAAGCGTGGCGGTGACAGCACCGCAAATTAAAAAAAGCGGCATAAGCCGCTTGTGAAACCAAACAGAAAGGGCGACCCTTTCGGACCGCCCTTGATATATCAGTTGAATTTTGAGAGGTTCTTTTCGGAAGCCTTGACAACGGAGAGCAGAGCAGCCGCCTGCTTGGAGTATTGCTGCTCCAGCCTTGTGGTGGTGATACGCTCATCCTCGGAGCCGCTTGCCGCAGCGGACCTTGCACGGACATCATCGATGCTCATAGCCGCATTCGTAAGTCCCGACACCTTGTCGGCAGGAATGCTGAATGTGTTTTCATCGTTGTTCTTTCCCGAGCTGTACACCATTCTGAAGCTGCGGTAGACCGCGGTGGAAAGGAAGCTGCAAACAGCCTTGGAAAGCTCAGAGTTCTTCGCCTTTATCAGCAGATCGAAGATGATCTCGATGGAGTTAGTCAGCAGCTTCTTCTGGAAGAAGGTCGTCGCACCTGAAGGATTGCCCTCATACTTTTCTACGGTGCTGCTTTCAGGAAGCTCCTGTTCGGAAACTGTCGTTCCTGTTATCATGGGCGATCTTCCGAGAAGATAGTCCACGGAAACGTTGTAATAATCAGCGGCCTTAACCAGAAAATCCAGTCCGCATTCACGCTTTCCGTTCTCATAATGTGAGAGAAGTGCCTGGGTAACATCCAGATCAGCAGCCACCTGCTTCTGGCTCAGCTTGCGTTCCTTACGCAGCAGTGTCATGATGCGAGGAAAGTCCTTGTTCATATATTTTCTCCTAAGTTTTCGTCGATCCACAGATCTTGTGGCATCCCCTATGTTTCTGTATAAGGTCGGATACGCTGCCTGAGATGCTCTGAAGCGGCATCGGAACAGACAATGCTCCAACATAATTCCATATTGTATATTATAACTTTAATATGTCGATTTGTAAAGTGTCATATTATACAAAAAATTGACAGCTATCTAGGATATAATTCATAATTTCTCGGCAAAATCCGCGGAAATCGCACTGTTATCGGCAGTTTTCGCATTTCAGATGCCGAAAAAACGGAGGTAAAAAGCATGAAGAACTACTACCTGTACCTGATCCGTCATGGTATAACACAGGGAAATCTCGACGGAAAGTACATCGGCACCACCGATCTTTCTCTGTGTCCCGAGGGTGAACGTACTGTCCGCTCCCTTGCGGATATGGAGGTGTACCCAAATGTTGCGAAGGTGTACAGCTCACCGCTGAAACGCTGCCTTGAAACGGCAGAGATCATCTATCCCGATCGCCAGCTCATGATCGTGGACGAGATGTCGGAGATGGATTTCGGTGATTTTGAGGGCAGGCTGCAGAGCGATATCGCTGAGCTTCCGGAATACATACAGTGGATAAAGGGCGGCGTTGACGCATGCCCGCCGAACGGTGAGAATTTCGGTGATTTCTCGCTGCGTTGCATCAGCGGACTTGATCTGATCTTCAAGGACATGATGGCAAAGGATGTTACCCGTGCAGCGGTCATCACACACGGCGGCGTCATAACAAATCTTCTTGCTGGCTATGGCTTGCCCAAGGGCAGACCTGCGGATTTTATGTGCGGTCCAGGCGAGGGTTTCGAGGTCATCCTCTCCACATTCCTGTGGCAGAAGGGTCCCACATTCGAGATAAGCGGCAGATTGTTCTGATATAAGGAGGAAATTATGAATACAACGGAACTGAAGATCAGACTTTTCAATGAGGAAGTACCTCATTATATGTACTCCATCGGCGATGGCGACGAGGAACAGAAGATGTGCCTGCGTGAGAGCGGCGGCAAATGGCTGGTGTATTACTGTGAGGACGGCGAGAAGCTCGACCTTGCCGAATTCACCTCAGAGAGCGATGCCTGCGAGGAGCTGTACAAGAGGGTCGCTGAATGATAAGACGTATCCTGACTGCGGCTGTGGCGGCGTTGCTGCTGACAGCCGCAGGCTGTTCTGATGAGAAAGATGCGAAGTCTGTCACGGCACAGCCGCCCTTCTGGCAGGTGGAGCATCCCGACAGCGGAGCGGTCATGTATATGATGGGTTCGATGCACGTTGGCGAGGAGGGTCTGCAGTATCCTGACTATGTTCTGGACGCACTGGACTCCTGCGATACCCTTGCGGTGGAGCTGGACGTATCTGCCTGCACCCGTGAGGAGATAGTTACTGCATCAAGGCAGCTCCTCATGCCTGACGATACCGATGCAAAGCAGTGCTTCGGCGATGATTACGATGCGGTCGTGGATTTCCTGAAGGAAAAGAAGCTGTATGAAAAGGCGATGGAGGAGTTCATCCCGTTTTTCTGGGGAAGCTCCGTTGCACTTGTTGTGGCAGAGGAATGTGGTCTGGACAGTGAATACGGCTCGGAGGAGGTCATCCTTGCCCGTGCAAAGGAGCAGGGCAAGCACATCCACGAGATAGAGAGCCTTGCTGAGCAGTATGCGATGATGGCTGCCATCCCGATGGATATACAGGTGATGACAGTGCTGGATGCTGTCGGTGAGGAAAACTACGCATCGCAGATATCCGCTACCCGTGAGATGTATGAGGACTGGGTCACTTTTGATACAGAGGGTCTTGAAAGCCTCGGCGAGATGCCCGATCTTCCCGATGAGCTTAAAGAAAGCTATGCGGAATATAATGATCTGATGTACGTGGAGCGTCAGCAGGGCATGGCGGAGTACGCTGCACAGAGCCTTGAAAACGGCGGCGGAGTGTTCATGATGGTGGGTGCTGCTCATTTCTATGTCGAGGAGGATATCATCACGCTGCTGGAGCGGGACGGATACATCGTTACAGAGGTCCGTGGATAAGTGAAAAAAACACAATTTTTCAAAATATCAACTTGCATTTCGGTTTTTGGTATGTTATAATGTGGTTAACGCAATAAATCGGGATTTGTTTAACTTAATTTACTTAAAAAGGAGAATTGCCATGAAGAGAATTTTTGCGGCTATGCTGGCTGCCTGCATGATGATCTCTGTTGCAGGCTGCGGCACAAACGATGACGGCAGCTCGGATGCAGCGAACGATACATCCACATCCGCACCCGCTGCCGAGAGTGCAGAGGCTGATGCAACAACAACTGCTGCTACCACAGCAGCACCCACAGAGGAGGCTCCTGAGGTGATCGATTATTCCAAGCTGACAGAGCAGGAGATCTACGATCTGATGATCGGGCGTTCTCTCATCTCAACAGGTAACACCACAAGAATGGCAAACGTTCTGGACAGAGCAGCAAAGGGTAAGGAGATCACCTGTGCCTACATCGGCGGCTCCATCACAGAGGGCTACCACGACGGTCTTACCCTTGAGGAGGACCAGAAGTGGGCGAAGATGTCCACCACATATCTGCAGGAGCAGTTCCCTGATGCCACATTCAATTATGTTAACGCAGGCATCAGCGGTACTCCCTCCGTACTGGGCAACGTTCGTCTTGAGCGTGATGTGCTTGCTTACGATCCTGACATCGTGTTCGTTGAGTTCGCCGTAAATGACGGCGGCGAGACCATCTACAAGAACGCCTACGAATCCATGATACGCACACTGCTTGAGGATGAGCGTGACATTGCAGTTGTACTCCTGTTCACCATCGTTGAGAACGGTCACACCTGCCAGCCTCACATGATGAAGATCGGCGACAATTACGATCTGCCTATGATAAGCCTGCCCGATTCCATCTGGGTAGAGATGCAGGAGGGCAGAATGACATGGCGTGATTATTCCGGCGACGGCTCTCATCCCCACGTTGAGGGCGGCAAGATGATCCGTGACATGGTCATCCACTATTATGAGCAGGTGATTCCTGAGATCGACGCAAGCAAGGGCGAGGTTGACAACACTCTGCCCGAGCCTGTATTCAGCGGCGATTATTCCTTCATGCACTATATGGACAGCACTACACTGAAGCCCGAGCTTACAGGCTTCGTTGAGGCTAACGCACACGGCAGCTTCCAGAATAGCTGGCAGTACAGAGGTGAAGAGGGTGCTTCCATGAAGTTCACCGTTGAGTGCAGGAAGCTGGCTCTGGTATTCAAGGCAAACAACAGCAAGATGTACGGCGAGGCTAAGATCTACGTTGACGGCGAGTACAGACGCTCCGTTGTATCCAACCTTTCCGACGGCTGGCAGAACCCCGTAACAGAGTACATCATCGATGATGCTGAGTGCGGCACCCACGAGGTAGAGATCGTGGTGGAGGGCAAGGCATATTTCGGCGTGCTTGCATTCGGTTACAACCAGTAATACAAAAGCATAACGAAACGGCTCACCCGTAACAAGGTGAGCCGTTGTTTTATATCTGACCTTTCAGTGCATTCAGCACTGCCGCTGCCGTGTTCTCATCCGCCTCAAGGAAGTTCACAGGCTCATTGATGTGCTCAAGATAATGTGCGTCGGAGTTGGTTATCATCCTGCAGCTTTTGAAATACGGATGCTCCTCGCTTATCTGGTCGCGGTAGCCGATGTGCTTCATCTCAAAGCAGGTGAAGCGGCTGTCCTCGGGCACTGCACCGAGATTTGCCAGCAGGCTGTTCGCTTTTTTCTCCACATGGGCAGGTATCATAACGCCGCCGTACTTTTCGGTCAGCCCGAACACCTGCTCAAAGCCGATCTGCGTAGCGTTTATCAGCAGGATGTCTTCCTTGCCGATGACGTTGTCGTCCTCGTCCATGATAAGCTGTTCTCCGAATATTTCGGGAACGTTCATGATATCAAGATACTGCGTCCGCACATAGCTGCCGAAATCCATCGCCTTTTCCAGCGTGTCGAACAGGCACAGCACGTGCACTTCTTCCTCGGTGGTCAGTTCCATTCCGAACAGTGCGGTGATGCCGTATGCCGCGGCGAGCTTCGCCACAGCAGGACAGTTGAGGCAGGAGCAGTGATCCGTTACCGCTATCACATCCAGCTGCTTGAGCATCGCCATTCCGACGATGTTTGAGGGCAGCATATCCTTATCGCCGCAGGGCGACAGGCAGGAGTGTATGTGGAGATCGTAGCTCAGCTTCACTTTGCTGCCTCGTGGAGTGACAGAGCCGCATCGAAAACGGGAAGCTCCGTGGAGAAGATCGTAACGCCCTGCTGCTGAGCCTTTTCTGCAGCACTTTCGTCAAGCTCCGCACCCTCGCACAGCACGATGCAGGCACAGTCTGCAAGCACGGAAACTGCGATTGTGTTTACATTTCCCATAACGGTGAACCATGCACAGCCGCTGCTGGCTCTGCTCATTGCAAAGCTGAGCAGGTCGCAGGCAAAGGGGCGTGTGATAACGGTGTCATCGTTGCCTCCGTCGTTGATAAGTTTGAACAGATCCTTGGATTTGAGTTCGCTGACTGTCATAACAGTTCCTTTCCCCGATCGTTATTTCTGATCGTTGTTGTCATTATTATCGCTGCTTTCAGCGTTTTCGGTATAATCTCTTCCGTATTTTCTGTGGTTGAGCCTGCTGTTGTAGTATTCCTTCAGCACGAAGATACAATCGGTGATGGCTGCATCGCCTCTTACGATATCCTCCGCCAGCGTCTTGCAGGTGGGAGCACCGCAGGAGCCGCAGTCAAGTCCGGGAAGCTCGTTGTTGAGAGCCTCCACCTGCTGCATTTTGTTGAAGCTCTCCGCAAAGGTGTTGCCGAGCTTGAATACAGGCTGGTATTCGATAGGCTTCTGGAAGAATGCGTTGTCAAGGTATCTGCCGTTCATGTGGTTTCTCGCCACGGGAAGATACTTGCACAGCTTCTTCAGCTTCGCCTGAGCAACATAGGGGTTTTCCACGGTGAGAACACCGCCCACACAGCCGCCGCTGCAGGCACCAAGCTCGATGAAGTCAAGATCAGTGAATTTCTGGTCTTCAAGGTCCTCCAGCACACGGATGACATTCTCGATGCCGTCCGCTGCGAGGTAGCTGTCCGTCAGCAGACCGCCCGCCTCTCCGCCGTTGTTGCCCCAGCCGACACCGATTCGTCCCGAGCGGACATAATCTATCTCGAAATCGTCGTAGCTCATATGCGGGAGCAGCTTGGGATACACATCCTTGATCGCAACTACCGCATCCACTTCGGAGCGGTCGTTGCCGATGACATCCTTGCAGGCTGTCACCTTGGCGGGGCAGGGTGATATGAAGATGATGCCTATCTTCTCTGAAGGCAGGCCCGTTTTCTTCATCGCTCTTTCCCTTGCGATGGATGCTGCGATATCAACGGGAGCGTTTATCGGCAGCAGATGGGATATAAGGTTAGGGAAACGCACACGGATGAGCCTTACCACTGTCGGACAGGCAGTGCTGATGAAAGGCTTTTCGTCCTGATGCTCTTCCACATATTTTCGTGACATTTCGGATACCATCTCGGCAGCCGCACTGACCTCATACACATCGTCAAAGCCCATTCCGACGAGGGCCCTGAGGATGATGTTGGCGTCATCCACGTTGTTGAACTGACCGTACAGTGAGGGTGCAGGCAGAGCCACGGTGTATTCGTAGTTCTTCAGCACATCCAGACTGTCATAGGACGCTTTCTTTGCGTGGTGCGGGCATATCCTGATACATTCGCCGCAGTCTATGCAGAATTCCTTTTTGATGTCTGCCTTGCCGTTATGTACACGGATAGCCTGTGTAGGGCAGCGTTTGATACAGTTGATGCAGCCCTTGCACAGATCGCTGTCGAGATGGACAGAATGGTAGAATTCTTCCATTTGATCCACCTCCGTTATGGTTACTTGATGTATACTTTCATTGTGACGGTGGTTCCGACGCCTATCTCGGTCTGGATATCCATCTCATCGCTGTATTTCTTCATGTTGGGCAGACCCATACCTGCACCGAAGCCGAGGGTACGGATGTTGTCGGGAGCGGTGGAGAAGCCTGCCTGCATTGCCTGTTCGATGTTCTTTATACCGGGGCCCTTGTCCGCAAGTATCATAGTGATGCAGTCGGTGCTGATCTCAACGGTGATGGTACCACCGTTTGCGTGGATCACCATGTTGATCTCGCCCTCGTACATGGAGATGGCAACTTTTCTGATGACATCCGGCGGCACGTTCATCATCTTCAGCTTGCTCTTTACGTTGCTGGATGCCTCGCCCGCACGTGTGAAATCGTCGTCCGATACGTTATATGTAAGTACGATAGTATCACTCAATTGATGTCACCTCCGCGAAGACCGTGATCATAGAGAAGGCCGCAGGCATTGAACATACGATGCTTTGTGGAGAGCAGCGGGATGCCTCTCTCTCGTGCCAGTTCCAGCATATTTTCGTCAGGCTGCTTGCCGCGGACGAAGACGATGCAGATTATATCCATCATTTCGGCTGTTCTCACGACCTGAGGATTGCACAGACCTGTAAGCAGAACGGACTGATTTTTCACGAATGCAAGCACATCGCTCATCATATCCGAACCGCAGGCGGTGTGTACCTCATGGGATGTGTTTTCCTCACAGCATAATACCTGTGCATGGAGAATCTCGCTGATTTCTTTGATCGTCATAAAATCTTCCTTTCGGTTGGTTAGTTGTGCCATATATACATTGAATATTGTACCATATACAGAAAAATAAGTAAAGTTGAAAAATACCCAAACTTTTTTGTACAAATCGCCCAAAAAGGCTCTGTTATCGGCACAAGACTCTTTTCACAGAAAGTCTATCGTCATTTTGTTGAAATTTGACAAAAAATAGACAATATTTTGTGTGATATCATGGGTAGCTTTTTTATGGCGTTTATGATATACTAAATGTATATACCGCTTACTGTAAGGTAGACTCGGCGGTTAATACAAGGAGGTTCTATAATGGGTTCCAAAAAAACATCATCCGTGCCCTTCAACGGTACCGCAGAGCAGAAGGAAGCTCTGCTCGCTATGATCGAAGAGCACAAAGGTCAGGAAGGTGCTCTCATGCCCATCCTGCAGAAAGCACAGGACATCTACGGCTATCTTCCCATCGAAGTTCAGTCTATGATCTCCGAAGCAACAGGCATCCCCATGGAGAAGATCTATGGTGTTGTAACATTCTATGCACAGTTCTCGCTTAACCCCAAGGGTAAGTACAAGATCTCTGTCTGTCTTGGTACTGCCTGCTACGTTAAGGGCTCCGGCGACCTTTACAACAAGCTGATGGAAAAGCTCGGTATTGAAGGCGGCGGCTGCACACCCGATGGTAAGTTCTCTCTGGAAGCTTGCCGTTGTATCGGTGCCTGCGGTCTGGCTCCCGTACTCACTGTCAATGACGATGTTTACGGTAAGCTCACCGTTGATGATATCGATGATATACTGGCTAAGTACGCTGACTGATCATGTTACCGGAAATATCTCTGAACATACTTGACGTTGCCCAGAATTCCATCACAGCTGGTGCAACTCTTACCGAGATAACGGTGGATATCGACAGCACGGCGGACAAGCTCACTGTCTGTATCAATGATAACGGCTGTGGCATGAACGAGGAGCAGCTTCGTGCTGTTACAGATCCGTTCTATACTACCCGCAAGACCAGAAAGATCGGTCTTGGCGTGCCGTTTTTCAAAATGGCTGCGGAAAATACCGGCGGCAGTTTTTCGATTCATTCGGAGCTGGGTGTCGGCACAAAGGTGAAGGCTGTGTTCGGTCTGACCCATATCGACAGGATGCCGCTCGGCGACATGACGTTTACCATCCACACACTGGTGACGCTCAACTGCGATATCGATTTTCTGTACCGTTACACCGTCGACGGAAAGAGCTTCACTCTGGATACCAGAGAATTCAGGGAGATACTCGGTGGTGTTCCGTTCAACACCTTTGAAGTTTCTGAATACATCAAGTCGTATCTTACGGAGAATTCCGATGAAGTAAACGGCGGCAAGGTTTATTGAAATCATCCATGAAAGGAATGTAATATTTTATGAAGACTCTTGAAGAATTAATGGCTATCCGCAACAAGATGCAGGGCCAGGTTAACCTCAGAGCTGACGATGCGAACATCAGAGTAGTCGTTGGTATGGCTACCTGCGGTATCGCAGCAGGTGCAAGACCTGTTCTCAACGCTTTCGCAGAAGGCGTTCAGGCAAAGGGTCTGAACAATGTCATGGTTACACAGACAGGCTGTATCGGTCTGTGCCAGTTCGAGCCTATCGTTGAAGTGCACGAGCCCGGCAAGGAGAAGGTAACATACATCAAGATGACAGCTGAGAAGGTTGCTGAAGTTATCGAAACACACCTCATCGGCGGCGATGTTGTTGCTAAGTACACCATCAGCACTGAATTAAAGTAATATCGAAAGGAAAATTCTAATATGTATCGTTCACAAGTTTTAATCTGCGGTGGTACAGGCTGTACTTCTTCGGGCAGCATGAAGATCGCAGACAAGCTCGAAGAAGAGATCAAGAAGAACGGTCTGGCTGATGAAGTAAAGGTCGTTAGAACAGGCTGCTTCGGTCTTTGTGCACTCGGTCCCATCATGATCGTTTACCCCGAGGGTACTTTCTACTCCATGGTAAAGATCGATGATATCCCTGAGATCGTTGAGGAGCATCTCCTCAAGGGTCGTGTGGTTACACGTCTTGTTTATGATGAAACAAGAACTGAAACCGAGATCAAGTCCCTCAATGAAACAAACTTCTACAAGAAGCAGATGCGTGTAGCTCTGAGAAACTGTGGCGTTATCAACCCCGAGAATATCGAGGAGTATATCGCTGTTGACGGTTATCAGGCTCTGTACAAGGTACTTAAGGAAATGACCCCCGATGACGTTATCAAGACCATTCTTGATTCCGGTCTGCGTGGTCGTGGCGGCGGCGGCTTCCCCACAGGTCGTAAGTGGCAGCTCGCTAAGGACCTCGTTAAGGACGCAGATCAGAAGTACGTTTGCTGTAACGCCGACGAGGGCGACCCCGGTGCGTTCATGGACCGTTCCGTTCTCGAGGGTGACCCCCATGCTCTTATCGAGGCTATGGCTATCGCAGGTTACACAATTGGTGCT
>JAZURJ010000033.1:0-4005 GCA_045606085.1 Oscillospiraceae bacterium | reverse complement strand
AAGGAACCTGAAAAATCAGCGGATGATCATAAACCTGAGCAGGATCTTGAAGCCTTACAGAATCAGATCTCTGATCTAAAAAGGCAGCTGGAGAACGCCCAGAAACAGAATATTAATAAAAATAACTCAGGCAGCGGCCCGGACCGTCCGTCTGATCAGGACGTTCTTAACGATGTCATGAGGAATTTCATGTAAAGGAGGAAAATTACATGGCACGAGTACTTACTGTAAAAGATGCGTACAGCATCGTTAATTTAATGGTCAAGGAGCAGACCGGGCAGGATGCTTCTATTCAGGCCGTTGATTCGAGCAGCTTCGTTTCCGTAGGTGAAACCCTGCTTGCTTCCGGTGTTGAGGCGACCCTTAATACCCTGGCTCTCGTTCTCGGCCGTACATTTATGGCAGTCCGTCCGTATGAAGCGAAACTCCGCATCATCAACACACTGAACAGCGGGATCTATGCAAACAGAATGAGAAAGATTTCTTTCTATTCCCGTGAGGCTGTCATTGACGGAGCTTCTAACACGGACCTGAAAACTAATTTTGCGACCGGATATGACAACGGCAGCAACGGCGGAGCTTCTACTGCTTCCATGTGGGAGCAGAATAAGCCGGTTCCGCTTGAGATGAATTTCGGCGGATCCAGCGAATGGCAGGATGTAACGACCGTTTATGAAAAACAGCTGCAGGCTGCTTTCCGTTCTGAGGCTGAGTTCATCGACTTTGTTTCCGGTATCATGACTGAAAAAGGAAATGACATTGAATCCCAGAAAGAAGCGTTTAACAGACTTACGCTTCTTAACTTCATGGCCGGCGTGATCGAGCTCAACCAGGGAAGCTCTGTCGTCAACCTGACTGCAGCATTTAACGCTAAGTTTGGAACGAGCTACACGACTGCACAGCTGCAGACGACTTACTTAAAAGAGTTCCTGGAATTCTTTGTTGCGATTGTAAAGACGATCTCTGATGATCTGGAATACAGAAGCAATAAATACCACTGGAGCCCGACGAAAACGGTCGGAGGCGTTTCCTATACTCTGCTTAGACATACACCGAAGAGCCGTCAGAAAATGGTGATGTATAAACCGTTCTGGAATGATGCCGAGGCTATGGTACTTCCGGAGATCTTCAACGATCAGTATCTCTCCATTGATAACTTTGAGGGTGTCCAGTTCTGGCAGAACGCAAATGACGGGGCTGCTATCAATACACTCCCTGCAATTCCTGATACTTCCGATCCGACAGAGCAGACAGCTGCAGCCGCAGCCGTTGTAAAAGATTACGTTCTCGGGATGATCTTCGATGAGGATGCGATCATGGTTGATTATCAGATGGATGAAGCTGCCGTTACTCCGAAAGAAGCAAGAAAGCATTATCATAACATCTGGTGGACATTCAGAAAGAACGCTATCAACGACTTTACAGAAAATGCCGTTATCTTTATCATGGAGGATCCGGTAGGCCCGTAATTTATATTGTGAGGTGATATAAATGTATCTGCCACTGAATTATGAACAATTAAATACGGTCGATTCATCTTACATCCCCTCTATGGTCAAGAGTATGAATAACAAGGTGTTTGATTTTTGGGTACGCTCGTTATTTCAGCGGGCGTGCTCAACGATCATCATCAACGAGCCGGAAGCCTGGAACGGACAGATCAGGGATTTCCTTTATTACTGTCTGTTCCGCTTTGGTTTCGTGGCTGTTTTTGACCGGGATGAGGTGGGGACGGTGTTTCAGCCGTGTACGCTTTACGGATATAATTTCTATTATCAGCCGACCAATGCCCTGATCGTAAACCCGACATTAAATCAGGATCTTGATCTTAAGATCGGGGAAGAGTGTGCCATTCTGAAGCTCACGCCTGATTATCTGGGTGTATGGGACATCATCTGTTATTACGCTGAGAAGCTCGCAACGCTGGATTCTGCCATTAATATGAGCATTATCAATAATAAGTTCGCTTATATCGTTGGGGCTAAAAATAAGGCCGCTGCAGAGGCTCTGAAGAAACTGTTTGACAAGATCAACCGGGGAGAGCCGTCTGTATTCTTTGACAAAAAGCTACAGGACGATCCCGTTTCCAAAACTGAGCCGTGGCAGTTCTTAGGCCGTGATAATATCAAGAACAGCTATATCACAGATCTGCAGCTGCAGGACTTCCAGACACTCATAAATAACTTTGATATGGAGATCGGTATTCCGGTCCTGCCTTATCAGAAAAAAGAGCGGATGGTCACTTATGAAGCTGAGAGCCGTGTGATAGATGCGACTTCCAGAAGCGTGATCTGGTTCGATACGCTGCAGAACTCGATCGACAAAGTAAAGGAATTATATCCGGACCTTGAGCTCAGCATTGAGCTCCGTTATGATGCTGAACGGGATTCTGATCTGATCGGAGGTGATTCGTATGAGCGTAGCTAAAATGACACTGATCGGATTTTATAACGCCTTTGAGGATTCTTATCCGCTGTTCGAGTTTCTGGAACTTCCTGACGGTATTGATAAGGATCTGTTTATTAATACCCTGCTGCTGGATGCCGGTGAATTTGAGGTGCTTTATGATGATCCCGATTTCTTCCGGGAAGCGATCCGGATCTGGGGGCAGAAATGGAACCGGACATTTGTAAAATGGTACAAAGCCGTATACTTTGATTATGATCCGCTTTATAACTATGACCGCACGGAAGAATGGCGGACCGATACAGACTCGACTTCAAAATCCGACAGCACGGCAAACCGGTCCTCTTATGATTCCGCTGCCCTGCAGCCGTATACATCCATGAATGACAACGGGACTTTTGACGGTACGGAGATAAAGACCGGCCGGGCATACGGAAATATCGGCGTGACAACTTCGCAGCAGATGTTTAAGGAAGAAATGTCCGTTGCAGAGCTGAATCTTTACCAGCACATGAGCGACCTTTTCAAAACTGAATTATTAATACCTATTTATTAATAGGGAGGTGAATATTATATGCCTAATTTCTTTCATAACTATCCATATACGGATTTTCATGAGCTTAATTTAGACTGGTGCATCGTTAATATTAAGAAGCTTTTAAATTACTTTGAGGGCCTTGATGAACTTGCAACGATCACTTATGTTGATGAATCCATTGAAGCTTTAAGAGCAGCTCTTCAGGCAGCAATAGATCTGAAACTGGATAAAACAGACTTTCAGACTTTTCTTAATGAACTGCAGCTCTCTCTTCAGAACATTACCGATAATATCGAACTTCTGCAGGAAGCAACAGCAATCAATGCTCAGGCAATCGTTGATACTTATAACAACCTGAAAAATTATATTGACTCCCAGCTGATTGACCTCAAGGTGATCAACCCGTTGACCGGCCAGACAGAACCGATCCAGCTCGTGCTTAATTATATGGCAAACCTGCTGAGAGAAAATGCCCTGACTGCAGACGAATATGATTCTGCTGAACTTACGGCAACAGCTTATGATGCCCTGCAGCTGACTGCATATAATTACGATAATTACGGTAAAGATTATATTACACCATAAAGGAGGTAATAAATTATGAGTGCAACTAATACAACTACTAATTACAATCTGCCGATCTTTATCGGGTCGGACAAACCCTCATGGCTTGCAGATTTCAACGGGGCTATGACCGCAATCGATGCACAGATGAAAACGAACGCTGATGCAATCGCAACAAAAAGCCCGATCCTGACTTTCAATGATACGACAGAGATCGAACTTGATAAGACGGGTAATGTTGTAACCGCAACCCTTGCAAGCGGTATTTCTGACAAGGTAGGCCGTGCCCTGGTTAAACCGTTATCAGCTCCTGCAGCAGAGCAGATCGTTGCTATTGATACAAACGGCGACCAGGCTGTACTTGATATCGGTTCCGGTTTATCGATCGAAAATAACGAATTAAACGCAATCGATCTCAATCTGGATGATATTACAAAGATTACATCAGTTAATACCGGATATACAGGAATCACAGCAACGTCATGCGATGTGACTGC
>JAZURJ010000032.1:0-25236 GCA_045606085.1 Oscillospiraceae bacterium | reverse complement strand
AATGAGCGGATGCTATTGGGAAGGCAAAACAAAATGGCACAGTGAGCAATTACTGCTTAATGAGCTTGAGGAAAAATACAACGAAGAGTTCATTATACGGCAGATTGGTGTAAGCTCTGCACGCTCGGGCGGACCGTTGGTGGCTTACTGCTCGCCAAAGGATGATGAAGAACTGGTGTTTGAGGTTGAATTGTATCAATTCGGTGATAGTGGTAATTATACAATGTATGATATGTATATTCAAAGCATAGTGCGTCGTGAAATGAAAGTAAAGATAGATGCTGTTCTTTCAAAATATTACGCTAATTTCGCTTCTGAAGTGTATGTTTGGGGGTTAGAACCTGACTACGATTCGGGAATTACAGACGCAGAATTGGCTTCAATTGTTAACTTTACAGAGACGATTCCAAATAGTAATGGGTCTAGTGTTTGGATAGCTATCGATAAAGATGAAGTAAATGACTTTTACGATATTCAGCAATTTGAAGATATTCTCGTCGAAGTCTGTGCTGAATTTCATCTAACTACATCTGCTATATACTGGAATATTGTATCTTCGGCAATTGTGGATAAGACTATTAATGAAATTAGTGATAATAATTACGACATAATGAGAATATCAGGTGTTTTAAGTGGTGGAAGGTACAAAATTGATAATAATTATAGAGTGATGCATGTTTATAAATATATTGGGAATGATACAGGTTTGGATTATGTAAGAACGGTAGACAACGAAAGTGACAATCAAATTAATGATTAATATTATCGAGAAAGAGGTAAAAAATGAGCAATTACACAGATTTTCAATTATTGAGAGCCGCACAAATTGCATATTATGACATTAACGAAAATGGATAATAAACGTAACCAATGAACTCCGTTCTATGGGAATTACCGACCTTTCTACACACTTAACAAGCAGTCAAACAAGAAAACTACACAAAATAAAAACTCCCGAAAGCAAAAGCATTCGGGAGTATCGTTTCTGGTGACCCGTACGGGAATCGAAAATCCCTCTGCGTATTCAGTCCTATTTTGAAATGTTCCAGAAATCGCATAATAAAGCAGTTTTGCGGCAACATACCCCAAACTGGTTATTCCGATTTTCAGCAAGTTTTTGCACCTTTAGCGGACAAATAGCGGACAACTTTTGATATATCTCTGTACGAAACAAGGACTGATTTTTCGAAATCAGTCCTTATTAAGTGTGTTTCATATAGCTGTGGTTATTTAAAATTATTGAACTTAATAGGAAGAACTTTTTATAATTGTAAATGATATCGCTTTGTTTATACAATTGATGATTCATTTGAATTCAAAAATGCCGCGTATATCATGATGGTGATTTTACTTTTTGCACAAAGCCTCATGATCTTGCATTACACTGTTACCTGTCGTTTTTATGATATTAATTACTGTGTTTTTACCTAATTATTGACAAATACAGATATTTATATTACAATATTATCATGTGTAAATTTTCATAGCAAACAGATTGAATTATTCTTGGAGGCGATTTTATGAGACACATCAAAAAAATCATATCAGTAATAACAGCACTTGCACTTGTGCTTTCAATGAGCGGATGCTATTGGAAAGGCAAGACAAAGTATCATAGCGAACAGTTAATTCTTGATGCACTGGAAGAGCGTTACGGCGAAGAGTTTTTTATTCGCCAAATGGCTGTGCGTTCATCTCGTGGGGGTAGACCTTTGGCTGCTTATTGCTCCCCGAAGGATGATGAAGAAATCATATTTGAAGTAGAATACTATGAAATATCGGGACTTCGTGACACTTATATCCCTATGATCGTGCGGCGTGAAATGAAAGAAAAGATAGATACGGTTTTGGCACAGTATTATGAGGATTTTGCGGTTGAGGTTTCAGTAACTAATTTAGTAGACGGTCATGAATCTGGTTTAACTAATGCGGACGAGGCTTCAATTGTTACATATTCAGAAGCAACACCAGAGGACAGCATAACATCAATTTTTATTGCAATAAATGAAGAGGAAATTCATGACTATACGGAAATCGAAACTGCATTGATTGATTGTATGAAAGCTTTTCATTACACACGCACAAACATAAAATGCTATTTTGTCAATACTGACGTAATTAGTGATTGCAAAGAAGTATTAACTAATAATAATTATGATAACTTAGAAATCATGACTGTACTTAGTCCGGGTAAATGTATTAGCGAACAGCAATACACATTATACTTGTATTATTATCACGGTCTTGAACCACATTTGTGGTTAGCAGAAATTGTAGACAATAGTGGTAGTCACATTCCTGAACATATCGAAATAATCACAATAGAAAGGTAATTGTTATGAACTATACGGATAAAGAATTATTAAGGTCAGCACAAATATCATATTATGACATTAACAATCAAGTCATTGATGAAATTGATAAGTGGGTTGAAAATGAAAGAATTAACACAGGAAACCAGAACTTTACTGCAAGTTACACATTATCCGAACTCTTTAATCATTCTGTTACATTCAAAGATTCTATTTATTCAAGTCTTACCGAATCAATAGGCATTGAAGGTTTTACAGTTGATGAAACAACTACAATTGATAAAATATTTGATAAAGAAGAAATAAAAAATAATGAAGCAAAAAAAGTTGCAATATCGGAAGTATACAGTATCATTAACGAAATCAAAACAGGAGAATTAGGCTCCTGGAAGCTGGTTTCTTATGTCTTTAATGATGATATTGGAGTTCCCGGCGTGGCAGGCAAGCTAAAAGCAGATGGCAGTTGGGAAACAGATCTTGCATTCAGCACCAGCGGCGATGGTTTGTGTGCTTATGTCTTTGAAACAAGTGATGATAGTGCTATCGTTGCTTTTAGAGGCAGCCAGCCGTTGAACGGCTTGGACGATGTTATCTCATGGGATTTTGTGTCTGACTGGATTGTATCGGATGGTGGTTTGGCTCTTGAAAATGAGGATACTGTACAACAGCAGAGTGTATATAAATATATTGATGAGTATGTAAGTGATCTCGGATACGATCATTATTCGTTTGCGGGTCATTCGCTTGGCGGCAACTTCGCCATGCATGCGGCTTAAAGGAGTAAAATATGGGACAGATTAAAAAGATTTTATCAACAATAACAGCACTTGCACTAATTTTAACTATGCATTCGGGATGCGGGATGTTTACCAATTACAAAGCCATTGCAGAGCAGGCATTGGAGGACAAGTATGGCGAGGAGTTTATTTGTTACAGTACTTGGGATGAGGGAGGCAATGACTACTTTGCAAAACTCGCTCCTGCTTACGATGAAGGTATGAAATTTATGGCTGCAATTGATACGAAAGACAAAAGCTGTTATTATGACAAATATATCGAAGCTGTTGTCGGACAACAAGTGGCAGATATTGTTTATCAAGAAATGGATGAAATTTGGTCAGAATATTATGTGCGAGTTGCAATCAATGGGCAAGGACTAGAAATTGCAGACACAAATCACCTCTCGATCGAATCCTATTATTCAGCTATAAGCGATTATTCTAGATCAGATCAACCATTTGTTAAAATCGTTATTAATGGTGATAAAAACACAAATCAACAGTACGACAATGAATACAAAGCTTTATTAAGCATCATTGAGCGTATACCTGCTGATGATGTTAGTTTTGATTTATTTTTTGTTAATAATAATTTATATACAGAATACAGAACTTGGTTTTATGACAATTATGCGATAAATACGGGAGATTTTCAGTATAGAACTGATTATGATGATGAGATAATTTTTACTGTCAACAAATCATCGAATACCATATCTTTATCTGAAGATAAATACACGGAGATAAGAAAGGAAAAATAAATATGTTCACCAACTATCAACTTTATTCCGCATCACGAATTGCATACTTTATATTTGATAATACAATTAAAGATGAAATGGATATTTATTCATCTCTTTCAATAGCAGATGCCATTAAATATCACGGGGAATATTTATATGAAAAAGCAGGCAAAATGCCATCTGAAGAAGCAATAAATTCAACTGAGGAATATTATTTAAATATACAGAACAATATATATTATTCTGATTGGCAAATCTTAAGAATTGAT
Organism: Oscillospiraceae bacterium; assembly: GCA_045606085.1. Lineage (GTDB taxonomy): Bacteria > Bacillota > Clostridia > Oscillospirales > Ruminococcaceae > CAG-115. The sequence continues at coordinate 21,133 of JAZURJ010000032.1, read as the reverse complement.
GATAATAATGAAGAAAACGGTTGCTATGCAATAACACTGCTTCCGCCCGATTCTGATACAGCAATTATTGCGTTCCGTGGAAGTGAAAGTGACAGCCTATCGATATTCATCAATGATTGGGTCATTGCCGATTTTGGATTGTATGCAGGTGAGATTACTGCACAGCAAAGTACAGCTTACGATATAGTAGATTCTATATTGAAAGATGAGAGTTTAAAAGATTATAATTTTGTGTTAACGGGTCATTCCTTGGGCGGTAATTTAGCTGCACATTGCACAATAAATACAATGAACAGCCGTATACTCTCTTGTACAAGCTTCGATGGTCCGAATTTTGCTGATGGGTATGTTGCTGCTCACTCAGATGAAATAAGTTTGAATGCTAATAAGATCACTCATTATCAGTGGTCAGTTGTTGGTGCAATTTTTAAAGATGTTGAGGGATCTTCAAATTTTTCTATAAAGGTTCGTGATGATCTTTTCTTTAACCATTTCACAAAGCACGAACTTATGGATAAGTATTGCAAGGAAAGTGTTGAATTTGATGATAACGGAAATGTTATTGAAGATGATATGTATGCCCTTGAAGAATTTGTAAAGATACTTACAGTGGCATTAGATGATGCATTGGTAGTACACATGGCACTTGATCTGCTTTTCACCACATTAAACGAAAACCCTCAGCTTGTATATAATGATTTATCGGCATTTATCAGTCTTTATAATAAAAATTTTATGGAACTGCCCGGTGTGCCCCTTGATTCATTTTCACGTTATGCATTGATGTCAATAGGTTTCTTTGAAGATAAATTCGGTAGTAATATGACGCTGGCTGAAATGTTTAACGATAAAATCATTAAAGGCAACAGCGGAGATGATACCCTTATCGGCACAAATGAAAACAATATTTTCAAAGTCACAGGCGGTACAGATACCATAATTACAGGAGAGGGTATCAACACCTGTGTTATCGAAGCCGATACATATAATACTACTATTTATGCACAAGAAAGCACTGACGGCACAGACGCTACCACTATAATCTTTTCTGATGATACAACTATGGATAATGTTGCGTTTTCCGTGGATTGGGAGCACTCGGCACTCATTATCACACGAAAAGATGTTGAGGGAAAGACTATCAAGGTGATGGGTATTACTCATAATCCTGAAAATTATGATATCATCTTTCTGTTTTCGGATGGAACAAGAGTATTCACCAAAAACGGTGCAGAGGAGTTCAAAACGCTTTATGGCACGGAAAATGGTGATGATCTGTCTGCGGTCATTTACGGCTCTACAATTTACGGAAATGATGGCAGTGACAGGATCATTGGCTCAGGCGGCAGCGACACGCTGCATGGCGGCGTTGGCATCGATACCATCTATGGCGGAGCAGGTGATGATAGCATTTATGGAGAGGATAATTCTGATGCTCTTTATGGCGAAAACGGCTCCGATACCATCGATGGTGGTTTAGGCGATGATCTCATCTACGGCGGCGATGAAGTAGACACCATAAACGGCGGATACGGCACTGATGAGATATATGGCGGTGACGGCAACGACATAATTCATTGTGATGTTATATCCGATCAAGGAAACGGTGGAGATGATATAGCACATGGCGATTCCGGTGATGATACTATTTACGGCGAATCCGGAAGTGATATGCTTTATGGCGATGACGGTGTAGATAAGCTGTACGGTCAGGATGGAAATGATAATCTGTACGGCGGTAATGGCAACGATACGCTGAACGGCGGAAACGGCAACGATATTCTTGAAGGCGGAGCCGATAATGACACGCTGATGGGATATATCGGCAACGATAAGTATGTATTTGTTTCAGAGGACAGCGGCAGCGATACTATCACCGACAAGTATGGTGAAAACCATCTTGCTTTACCTGAAACAATAACAGAGGATACAGTCAGAGCATATATCGGCGACAAGAATTCTATACTTATCAAGTATGGCAACAGCGATATCACTATCATGAATTTCTTTTCCGATAAGAATTCAAGAAAATATACATATAGCTTTGGCTCTGGTGAAGACGCTGAAAACAAGCCGATGGATAAGGATAGCTTTGCGTATAAGCTGTATGATAAAAAATATGATGTTCCGCTTGGAGATGTTTTCGGAGATATCTCAGACGGTGATTATTCGTATGCTGATATTTACAATGAGCTGGCTGACAGGATTGCAGAGGAAGTGTATAGCGTTTACAATGATCCGGACCATGATCTGACTATCGGCAGCGATGATATTGATATAGCAGGAAATATTGGTGATGATGTTGATGCAGTAACAGCAATTTATGATTTTATCACCGATCCCGATAATCAAGAATATATTAGTGACGCTTTTGAAGGCTTTGATATTGACGGCATTACAAACAAGATAAAATCCGAGCTGGATTATCTGGAAAATGCACAAACCTGCTTGGATAACATCATACCATGTTATTTGGGATATTTAGAGGATCATGGTATGCTGGATATTGATGAAATATCCAATTCGGTAGATACCATGAAGGATGCCTACGATCAGTATGTTGCAGCACAGGACGTACCGCCTCTTGATCCGCTCATTATTGATATCGCAGGCGACGGATTTGCTTTCTCCTCTGCGGATGAGGGCGTAAACTTCGACATGAACAACGACGGCTTTGCGGAGAAGACAGGCTGGACCAATGGCAACGACGCACTGCTCGTCCTTGACCGTGACGGTGACGGCTCTGCGACAAACGGCGGCGAGCTTTTCGGCGATCAGACCACTCTTGCCGACGGAACGCTGGCACCCTCCGGTTTTGCCGCCCTTGCGGAATTTGACGAAAATGCTGACAGCCGCATAGACAGTGCCGATCCTGTTTTCGGTGAGCTGCGCGTGTGGCAGGACGCTAATCACAACGGCATTTCCGAGGCAGACGAGCTTTCTACGCTGGCGGATACGGGAATTGAGGCTATTTCGCTCATTTCCACAGCTGTAGATAACACCGACGCAGAATCGGGCGCTTATTTTGCGAGCATTGCGAATGTCGTGATGAGCGACGGCTCGGATTGTAACATCGGCGAGTTCAAGTTCCAGTCAAATCTGTATGATACCAACGATCTTGTGGTTGCTGAGATATCTGAGGAGATCGCTAAGCTGCCTAATGTGCGTTCCTTCGGCAGTGTGCTTTCTCTGCACAAGGCTATGGCACTGGATGTGGATGACTCTATCTACGAGAAGATATCTGCGTTCCTGAAAGAAGCGGATGTGGCTCAGGCGGATGCGCTGCTTGAGGAGGTGCTGTTTGAGCTCTGTGACGCTACGGATATTGCTCCCAACAGCAGAGGAAGATATATTGACGCACGTAAGCTGACGGTTGTCGAAAGAATGCTTGGCAGCGATTTCGCAGGCGTGAACGGCAGCAATCCCAATAATGCTGCTGTGCCAATGCTTCTTGATGCATACCATAAGAAAGAGAGGCAACTCATATCAGATAAGGGTTTCCGTTGGATACGACACAAAAGGCAATCACAAGGAGCAGGCTATGACCTGGAAACCTGCCGAAGGCATGACCGAACGACAGATAGAAAAGGAACTTAACCGTCAGATGGTTATGTTTGAAGAAAAGTGTATGCACGGTTATAAATCTACGGCGATCAAGTTTGAGGAACTTGCTGAGGAATGGTTCAGCGAATACGCCAAGCCCAATCTTCGTAGCACCACCTACGAGCGTATGCTGCAGCTTCGTAAGCGTATCTATCCTGCGATTGGGCATCTGCGTATGGATAAAATCACTCCCAGACAGCTTCAAGCTTTTGTGAATGCCCTTGCAGCGGATGGCGCCAATGAAAAGACTGGTAAGCCGCTCGCACCGAAAACTATCCGTCATAATCTGAGTTTTGTTTCAGATGTTTTTGCATATGCAGTCAGAATGGGGTTGCTTTCAGACAATCCTTGCTCCAAAGTTATTATCCCTAAGGGTGATATTAAGGAAAAACCGATCTATTCACAGGAGGAAATGGAGCTGCTTTTAACAAAATTGTCTCATGAGCCAATAAAATACAGAGCTTTTTTCTATCTGTTAGCTTATAGCGGTTTTCGCCGTAGTGAGATGTTGGGCCTTGAGTGGAAGGATGTCGACTTTGATAACAATGTAATATGTGTTCGCCGTACATCCAACTACACTGCTGAGCGCGGTACATATACTGACACCACAAAAACTAAGCGTTCGCAGCGTACTCTTAAAATATCGTCATATATAATGGGTATGTTGAACGAACTTAAGCGTGAGCAGGATGAAAACGCTATAAAGTACGGAAACAAGTGGGTGGAAACGGATAGACTGTTTACTAAATGGAACGGTGAGCCGATGAATAATCAGACCCCTTACGGCTGGTTAAAGGAGTTCTGCGAAAATAACGAACTCCCCTTTTACGGTCTTCATAGCTTCAGGCACTTTGCGGCAAGTTCATTGATTAATGCTGGGCTTGATGTTACTACTGTTTCCGGAGCGTTAGGGCATTCCAATTCTACAACAACTCTGAATGTGTATTCACATCAGTTCCAGAATGCGCAGGCAAGAGTATCTGAGGCTATGGATGAAGCGTTCGGGTTCCTTAACAAAAAACGTTCGTAAATACTTCTGTCCGAGCATAATGAGTGAATAGCGGACAAGTAGCGGACAAACCTGAAAACCTCATAAAATAAAAACTCCCGAATGGCTTTATAAAAGCATTCGGGAGTATCGTTTCTGGTGACCCGTACGGGAATCGAACCCATGATTCCGCCGTGAAAGGGCGATGTCTTAACCTCTTGACCAACGGGCCGTTTTGGTAGCGGCAATCGGATTTGAACCAATGACACCCTGGGTATGAACCAAGTGCTCTAGCCAACTGAGCTATGCCGCCATGTAAACGAACGAGGAGCCATCGCCCCAACGACTAGTTAATTATATCACAACGTTTTTGTTTTGTCAAGCACTTTTTTCAAAAAAATATGATTTTGTTGAAATTTGCTGAGTTTACGCCGTCAGGATGGCATTATCCTGTAAAAAGCGGTGCGGTTTCCTGCTCGTCGGCGTCCCGATAACACGTGAAGCTCGGTGATCCTGTCGCTGTCACCGAATACGACTGCCACTGTACCGTCCATGCCGTTGTGCATCAGCTCTGATCTCGCCACCGACATGATATGCTGACCACTGTGCAGCTTTTCGCCGATATCGGGTAGATGCTCCGTTATTCCCGTGTGCAGCGTCAGCGTTATACCATCGCCTGTCCGCAGCGTGATCCCGTCCGTTACGGATATCACCATGCCGCTTGCGGGGGACACTATCCGCACGGTGTCGGGCAGCAGCTTTTCCAGCGGGGTACCCACAAGAAACGGCGGTAGCACCGCAAATCCGCTGTATATATGACGGCGGGCACTGTGCGGTGCCATCTGTGCCAGCGATATCACTCTGCCGTCTGTCACGCATCTCAGTGCACGCTGGTGTCTGAAAAACTCGCTCATATGTTCACTCCTGCCGCTTTTGGAGTTAGTTGTATGTTGTCTGTCAAAAAATATGCGTCTGAAGATAAAATTATTGTTGAGAATTATCCTTGAAATACTTTTCCATTAGATATATAATTGATAAGGTGCGTATTGCATCGATTTTTTGTATCTGCAGAAAGGCAGTTATATGGATACGATCACTTGTTTTAAAGATCTTGCAATCATTATAATAGCGGCCAAGCTGTTCGGACTTGGTGCGAAAAAGCTTAAGGCACCGCAGGTGGCGGGACAGATCGTTGCAGGTCTGCTCATCGGACCCAGCGTGCTGGGACTTGTCGGCGAATCCGACTTCCTTGCCGGCATGGCGGAGATAGGCGTCGTGCTGCTGATGTTCTCCGCAGGTCTGGAGACGAACCTGAAGGAGCTTATCAAGACAGGCCCTGTGGCTGTGTGTATCGCCTGTGCGGGCGTTGCTGTTCCGCTTTTTGGCGGATTTCTCCTGTATTCTTGTTTTTACGGATTTGCACCCGTCGGTTCGGAGGAGTTCTTCTCCGCCGTGTTCACGGGTACTATACTCACCGCGACATCTGTAAGTATCACAGTGCAGACGCTGCGTGAGCTTGGGCATCTCAAGGGCAAGCTTGGAACTCTCATCACTAGTTCCGCTATCATAGACGATGTCATCGGCATCATCGTGCTGACCTTCGTCATCGGCTTCAAGGATACCGACACAAAGCCCACAGCGGTCATCATCAAGACACTGCTGTTCATCGTGTTTGCCATCGGCGTCGGTGCGATAATCTACTTCCTGTTCAAGTATCTTGACAAAAAATTCTTCCATCAGCGCAGGATACCGATATTCGGTCTGGCACTTTGCTTTGCCATGGCGTACTGTGCCGATGCATTCTTCGGAATTGCAGATATCACAGGTGCGTATGTTGCAGGCATCATCCTGTGCAACCTGCGTGACGCAGAGTACATCGCAGGTAAGATGGACATCAGCTCCTATATGCTTTTCGGACCTGTGTTCTTCGCAAGTATCGGACTAAAGACCACCCTTGACGGCTTCACGCTTAGCCTGCTGTGGTTCTCGCTTGCCTTTGTTGCGGTTGGACTTGTCACGAAGATAATCGGCTGCGGAGCCGTTGCAAAGCTGTTCCGTTATGATCTGAAGGATTCGCTGAAGGTCGGTGTGGGAATGATGACCCGTGGCGAGGTGGCACTGATAGTTGCACAAAAGGGGCTTGCAAGCGGACTTGTTCAGCCTGAGATGTTCACATCCGTTATCCTGCTGATAATCGTTTCTTCAATAATATCTCCGATATTCCTGAAGCTGCTGTTCCGCAGGGAGCGTTCGGCAGACGAGCTTCCTCCGCAGACAGTCGAGGATCATCCTGATTATGACGAGACCGACGAGGTCTATGCTGAAGTATAACAATAACAAAACTGCCTCTGAGTTTAATGCGATAGTCGTATAGAAGTATTAAAAGCCACTTTTGACGTTGATGTCAAAAGTGGCTTTGCGTTGCTCATGACGTTGACTTTTTATATCAACAATGCTATAATTAACTGACCGATAAACTTGAATTTGACGAGGTGATGAACATGATATATCGACTTCCAGAAATTAGCGATAAAAGCATCTTGCACGAATACATGCAGGAGCACTACGACAATAGAGAAAACAGCATTAGTGCAAGTCTCGGATTACCAGCTTCCGAGTATACTGATTGGGTAGAAAAGATACAAAGAAATGCTTTAGTTGGGGACGAGCAATGGGGCAAATCCTTGTTGTACCTTTGCTTTGATAATAACAAACTTATAGGTTTATTAAGCGTTCGTTACGAATTGCCTGAAAATCTCACTAAAATATATGGTGATATCGGATATGGTGTAAGACCATCCGAAAGAAATAAGGGTTATGCTACTACTATGCTCCACTATGCATTGTCTGTTTGTAAAGAAAAAGGAATGGACAATGTTTTACTTGGTTGCTATAAGGACAACTTAGCATCTGCAGCTACTATTAAAAAGAATGGCGGAGTGTTGGTTGATGAAAATGATAACTATAACGAAGGAAGAATTAGCCAGTATTATTCGATAAAGTTATAAACAGAAAATTTTATTGCAAAACTGTTCAATAACTTCTAATATGGAATATTACATACTCGAAAAGCACTTCGTGCTTTCCTCGTTGCAGATTCTCTTCGACAATCAAAGCATCAAATTCCAATTTGCCGAACTGAATATAAAATAAACTCCAGAGAAGACGTTTTCTTCTCTGGAGTTTATTCTTTATGGCTACTGCTCTTTTTTCAGAGGCAGTTTTTATTATGCTACGATTCCGCTCGCGGTTCCTGTACCGTCGGGCATATCTGCAGTGTTTCCGCCGCGTCCTCTCGGACCGTTTCCGCAAATGCCCTGTGTGGCTGTCAGTGAGTATATCTCCTCGCCGTTTGCTGTCACATGATATTTCGTGCCCTTTGCGAGCTCCTCGGATGAGAATATCAGACTGTGGGCTTCTGTCGGCAGCGTTGCGGTAAACAGCACGTTGCCGCCGTCTGTTATCTCCACCGTGCTGCCTGCGGATAGCTGAACATCAAGAGATATACAGATACCCGATACTATGCTGGGTGCCTTTGTTGCTTCGTCAGAGCCGAATGCAGCGAACGTGCCGCCGCTAAGAGCGAAGGAATCGCTGTAATCAAGCGATCCGAAATCGTCGTCTGTTGCGGAGAAGATCAGCACTGCACCACCGCTTATTGCGGCTGTGCCGCCTGCGTCGATGCCATCGCCGTCAGCTTCTATCGTCAGTTCGCCGCCCGATATGCTGACATAGTGATGGGAACGGTCATTGTCCGAGCCGATGAAATCCATATCGTTGCCGCCTGCGGTCTTGACGCCGTCGCGTGTTGAGCGGATATGTGCCGTTCCGCCGTTGATGTCCAGCGAAAGACATTCGATGCCCGTGTAGCATTTTCCCACGGATACGCTGCCGCTGTTTATGGTGAGGTTACCGTAGGCGTGCACTGCGTCATCGCCCGAGGACAGCACAGTATCTCCGCCATCTATCAGGATATCTCCGTGTGCGGAAATGCTGTCGTCGGCAGAATCGATCGATATCCTGCCGCCGTTTATCCTCAGATATCCGCCTGAAGAGATGCCTTTCTTGCTGACGGGGGATATTTTGTCGGCGGATGTCAGCTTCGAAAAGTCGAACTCCTGTGTGCCGTCCGTGAAGAAGCCGCCGTGCCTGCCGTACGGGTATCTGTCGTCGGCTTCTATGAATACCACAGCGGAGCTGCCGCCGCCGCAGCTTATATCTGTTTCGCCGCCCGAAATGAATACGGCATCGGTGGCGAGGATTCCGTTTTCGGCGGATGTTATATCTATGATATCCCCTGAAATGCTGACGTAGCCGTTTTCCGCATTAAGTCCGTTGCCTGAGCATATCATCTCAAGGCTTGTGTCGGCACTGATTATATTGCCGCCGCAGATGCCGTCGCCGTCAGTGATAAGCTCTATCTTGCCGCCGCACAGCTTCACATCGCCGTCTGCACGGATGCCGCTGCCTGCATTGACCGATAGATAGCCGTTTCCGTTTATGAGGATATCCCCGTGGCTCGTTATGCCTGTTTCGTCATCGCTGACGATCACGGAGTTGTTTGTATCGTCCGCAAGTGTGACGGTGAGCAGGGGGCAGTTGCTTTCGATGGGGGAGGCAAGCCTTGCGTCCTGCAGAATGAGCGATACATCCTCGTTGCAATCAAGGACTATACGCTGCTCTCCGCTGCCTGTAAGTCTATATACACCTCCGCTGCTTATCAGCACGCTGTCACCTTGTGCCTGTGCACCGACACCATCGATCCCAACACCGTTTTCGCTGAGCCTTATGGTGCAGCCGGCGGTATCGGAGGGCACGAAGTCCGTTTCCGTGGGGGCATATGGCTCGGTTATATTGCTGCCGCTGTTTCCCGATGAAAACAGGGGAGATACTCCTCCCGATGAACTGTCCGTGCCTACGCTCTCACAGCCCGAACTGAGCGACACGGCAACAGAACAAAGAGCTGCCATCGCCCTGAAATTCAGATTCATTTATTTCACCTCAAATGGTCGTATATCCATAGTGTTGTATACAGTATAACCCGTCATTGTGATAACCGCATGAAAAAACACGAATATCCGGACAAAATATACGCATATGTGCAAAAGACCTCCCTTTCTTCAAGGGAGGTCCTGATATCAAAGCTGAACAGGTCTGATGTGCCAGATCTCATCTGCGTACTGGGCGATAGTTCTGTCGGAGCTGAACTTACCTGCACTGCACATATTCATCCAGCATTTCTTTGCGAATGCGAGGCTGTCCTTGTAGTCCTTGTTCGCACGCAGCTTTGTCTGCACATAGCTGTCGAGGTCACCGAGGACATAATAGTGATCGGGCTGATGCCAGCTTGCACCTGCCATGAGAGCGAAATACAGCTCCCTGAACACCTTGTTGCCGCCGTCGTTCACTGTGCCGTCGATGAGTGCGTTCAGAACACGCCTGATCTTTGCGTCGCTCTCGGTTATCGAACGGGGATCGTAGTCGGGCATGATCTCGTCAAGCTCCTCCACTCTTGCACCGAAGATGTAGTTGTTCTTTTCGCCTGCTTCTTCAACGATCTCAACGTTCGCACCGTCCATCGTGCCGAGTGTAACCGCACCGTTGAGCATCAGCTTCATGTTGCCTGTACCGGAAGCTTCTGTGCCTGCTGTGGAGATCTGCTCGGAGATATCACACGCCGCAACCAGCTTTTCGGCATAGGATACACGGTAGTTGCTGATGAATACGACCTGGATGAGGTCCTTTGTTTCGGGATCGTTGTTTACGATGGCTGCTATCTCGTTGATGAGCTTGATGATGCCCTTTGCACGGTAATAACCGGGAGCCGCCTTCGCACCGAAGATATATACCGTGGGAGTGAAGTCCCTGATATTGCCGTCCTTGATCTCATAGTACAGATAAAGGATGGACAGGGCGTTCAGAAGCTGACGCTTATACTCATGCAGACGCTTGATCTGGATATCGAAGATCGCGTCGGGGTTGATCCTGATGCCCTCGCACTTTTCGATGTACTGAGCAAGCTGCACCTTCTTCTCGTGCTTGATATCCATGAAGCGATGCAGTGTCTTTTCGTCGTCTGCGTACTTCTTCAGCTCTGCCAGCTTGTCGAGGTCTGTGATCCACTCATCGCTGCCGAGAAGCTCGGTGATGAGTGCGGACAGCTCGCTGTTGCACAGAGCCAGCCATCTTCTCTGGGTGATACCGTTGGTCTTGTTCTGGAAACGCTCGGGATAGTATTCGTACCATTCCTTCAGAACGGTGGTGGTGAGCAGATCGGAATGTATCTGAGCCACGCCGTTTACATAAGAAGAACCGAACATCGCAATGTTCGCCATATGCACAGTATTGCCGTTGATGAGCTTCATAGCGTTCTTCTTTGCTGCGGGTACCTTCAGCTTGTACATCTCGGATTCGAACTTTTCGTTCAGCATGATGATGACGGCGTAAACATCGGGAACGACTTCCTCAATAAGGGATGCGTCCCACTTTTCGAGGGCCTCGGGCATGATGGTGTGGTTCGTGTATGCGAACACCTTCTGTGCCATCTCAAATGCCTTGTCGAAGCTGTATCCCTCCTCACGGATGAGAACGCGGATGAACTCAGGCAGAGCGATAACGGGATGTGTATCATTCATCTGGATGGAGTTGTATTCAGCAAAGCTGTCAAGGCTGCCGAAGAGTGCCTTGTGCTTTCTGATGAGGTCAGCTACTGCTGCTGCACTGAAGAAATACTCCTGTCTTAAACGCAGCTTCTTGCCGTCACGTGTCTCGTCGTTGGGGTAGAGCACGCGGGAGATGTCCTCGGCATAGGTCTTAGCGTCGCTTGCCTTGCTGAAATCGCCGCGGTTGAACATATCGAAGTCGAATTCCTCCACAGCTTCAGCCTGCCACAGACGCAGTGTGCCGATGTTTTCTGTGCCGTAGCCGATAACAGGGTAGTCGTAGGGAACTGCGTTCACTGCACCGTCACCGTAGTTGATGACAACAGTGTCGTGTTCGCAGCGTACGCTCCAGGGGTCGCCGCACTTCTGCCAGTTATCTGCGGTCTCTGTCTGGAAGCCGTTTTTAATGCCCTGCTTGAACAGACCGTACTTGTAGCGGATGCCGTAGCCGTCGAGGGGGAGGTCAAGTGTTGCGGCACTGTCAAGGAAGCAGGCTGCAAGGCGTCCGAGACCGCCGTTGCCGAGAGCTGCGTCCTCGATCTCCTCCATATCGGAGAGCTTCGCACCAAGCTCCTCCAGTGCTTTGTCCGCATCCTTCAGCAGACCGAGGCACAGCAGGTTGTTGTATACTGCACGTCCTACAAGGAATTCCATGGAAAGGTAGCTTGCCTTGCGGGTATTGTCGTGAGCGGACTTGCTCTTTTCCCATACGGGAGCAAGCTCCTCCATCACAACGCCTGAAAGCACATTGTGGAGCTGTTCGGGCGTGCAGGCGTCAGGGGTACAGCGATACTGCTTGAGAGCGGCCGTACTGATTTTTCCTTTAAGATCATTTATCGTCATAGTTTATCTCCTTTTGCTCCTGAACGGAGCGGTTGATAAAAGAACTGAGTGCATTATGGCACGGTGTTCTTTTTATAAAAGCCCTTTAATTATAACATATTATTCCGCATTTTGCAACGTCTATGTGATGTGTTGAGAACTTTTGTGAAAAAGACCCGTGCAGTGCACAGGTCCTTCATTTGTTTATTGACTTACTATCGCTTCGGCATTTTCGCTGTCCGTTACCACCACGATATCGCCCTTCATGATGTGCGTTGCACCGGATGGAATGACGCTGTCGCCGTCACGCTTTATCATTACAACCAGCAGATGCTCCGGCAGCTCAAGCTCACGGATGTTCTTGCCCGCCCAGCGGTGTTTCTCGGTTATCCTGATCTCACGCAGCTTGAACGAGTGGTCGGAATCGTACGGCGGCACGGAGAGCACTACGCTGTCCTCTGCACGTATCACGGTGCTGCCCTTGGGGATGATGTTCTCCTCGCCACGCTTTATCATGACCGCAAGCGAGCCTGTCGGCAGCGTGACTTCGCTGAGCCGCTTGTCAGCCCATGGATGTTCAGGCGGAATGAACATACGCATCATAGTGATGGAGGATTCCTCCTTGTAGTCGTTGAACGTCTTGAGGACATCGGAGTTGTCGTCTATCAGCCTGAGTTTTTTTGCCGCAAACGGGAGCAGGCTTCCCTGACCTACCATTGAAAGCAGGCAGACGCAGAAGACTATGTTGAATATATTGCTTTGCGTGTGGATGCTATCGACCGTTGCCATGATGGCAAATACGATGGAGGAGGCACCGCGAAGTCCCGCGAACGAAATGAACGTCCTTTCCTGCATCGATGACCTGCCGCACAGCAGAAGCACCGCAACAGGGCGGGAGAGAAGCGTCAGGCACAGATAGATGAGCAGCGAGGGGATGATGCTTTCGTGGAATGTAGAGGGCGTGCACAGCAGACCCAGCATGAAGAATACTGCGATCTGTGCAAGACCTGTTATGCCGTTGAGGAACGTTACCGCCTCACGTTTCTTGGGGATATCCGTATTGCCCATGATAACGCCCGCTATATAAACGGCAAGGTAGCCGTTTCCGTTGAGCAGGGTAGGTAATGCGTATGCCAGCAGCGAGGATGCGAGGAAGAGTATTACTTCAAAGCCGTCCGAGGATGTCTTGACACGCTTTGCGATGAACACTGCCGCGAGTCCAACGAGAACGCCGCCCAGAACGCCGAACACGATCTGAGAGAACACAAGATACCACACAAAGCCTGCTCCCTGTCCCTTCAGCAGGGCAAGTGCGATGGCAGTGAGCATATAGGAGAACGGGTCGTTGGAACCGCTCTCTACCTCCAGGAGCGGTGCAAGACCGTTCTTCAGGTTCAGCCTTCTGGAACGCAGCACCGAGAACACGGACGCAGCGTCGGTGGAACTGATGACGGAGCCAAGAAGGAAGCTCTCGCTCCACGGGATATTGAGCACCAGCCTGCAGAACAGCATGGTCACAGCCGCAGTTATCACAACGCCGAGCGTCGACAGCAGGCAGCTTTTCACAACGACGGGACGTGCAGTGTCCCACTTTACGGCGAAACCGCCCGTGAACATGATGATAATGAGTGCTACTTCGCACACGGCGGATGCAAAGCCGTAGTCCTCGAACGGTATCTTGAAGATGCCGTCCGTGCCGAAAAGTATTCCTATTCCGATGAACAGCAGCAGGGCGGGCACGCCTATCTTGCCTGAAAGCCTGTCGGAGAATATACATATCAGCAGCACTGCCGCTATCAGGAGTATCTGGGATGCCATATATGTAAATGTTCCTTTCATGGTTGATGTTGTTGAATAGTTATAAGTTTATTATACCATTATCAAGACAAAAATTCAATCAAGATACAGTAAAGATCTTTACAATATTCCGAAAATATTGACACAAAAACAGTTTTGTGATATACTTGATTATGTATAGTGTAGTAGTGTGCTCTGCGACAGGAGCGTTGACATTTCTATGCTGTTAATCTGGAACTGGAGTGATCGGATGCTGTTTAATCTTGTTATCCTGAATTACGTTGCTCTTATCCTGCTGGTGATACTTCTGGTGACCACCATTTTCCGCAGGATGACCAAGGGTACGACAAATCACGCTTTTTTGTTTATACTGCTCACTGTTCTTGCGGCGGTTATATTTGATATATGGGCACTGCATCTTGATAATTCGGATACTCCCAACACCATCGCGCAGTACACGATGCACGTGGGATATCTGTTGTGTCACAACCTCACCACGCCTGCTTATGTGGTGTATATCATAAGTCTTGCGGACATCTGGCACAAGGTACGCCACAGCAAGGCACAGCTTCTGGCGATATTCCTGCCGTATGTCTTCATGATCGCGGCGATGATCGTAAATTTCTTCACGGGTGCATTCTTCAGCGTATCCGGCGGCGTATACAGGCGTGAGTTCCTGTTCCCTCTGCTGTATCTGCTGGCGGCTTATTATATGATAATGGGCCTTGTGTATCTGTACAGGTATTACAGGCTGTTTTCGGGCGGAAATATCGCGGCGATCACCGCTGTCGTGCCCATGACGCTTGTGGCGGTCGTGATCCAGTATTTTGTTCCCCATGCTTCTGTTGAGATGTTCGTGAACTCCCTCAGTCTGTTGTTCATCAGCATGACGACCCAACGTCCCGAGGAGCTTCTTGATCCGTTCACGGGACTTAGAAACTTCAATACATACGCAGATGATGCGAAGCGTATCTTTGCCAACGGCAAGAAGGTGCGTATCATCATGCTGAATATTAGTAATTTTTCTTCGTTGCATACCATGATGGGATTTGATACCATGAAGGGCGTGCTCAGTGCAGTTGCACAGGAGATACAGAATGCTGACAAGAATAACAAGGTGCACGCAGAGCTGTATCATCTTGACAATGGCCGTTTCCGCATGATAATCAGCTATCACAACCGTTATCGTGCCATCACCTGTGCAGAATCGCTCAAGCGTTCCCTGGACAGCAACATCGAGTTCAATGAGCTTTCGCTGAAGCTGGCTACGCATATCTGCGTCGTGGATTGCCCTGAGGATATCAGCGATTTCAAGACGCTGACGACCTTCGGCTCCACATACCATGAAAAGTCGGAGAACAGTGATGCTGTAATGTACGCGTCCGAGCTGTTCCAGAACAAGCAGTTCGAGATGGTGAGCAACATCGACCGCATCATCGACCGTGCACTCAAGACCAGAAATTTCAAGGTGTATTATCAGCCGATATATTCGGTGGAGCAGGGACGTTTCACCTCTGCGGAGGCTCTCATCCGACTTCAGGACGAGGACTACGGCTTCGTTTCCCCCGAGCTGTTCATTCCCGCCGCCGAGAAGAGCGGTGCTATCCACAAGATAGGTGATTTCGTTCTGGACGCGGTATGCCGCTTCATTGCGAGCAAGGAATTCAGCGAGATAGGGCTTGATTACATTGAGATCAACCTTTCTGTTGCCCAGTGTATGCATATAGATCTTGCAGACAAGGTACTGGGTATGCTGAAGAAATACAACATATCATCCGACAAGATAAATCTTGAGATAACCGAGACCGCCGTGAGCTACGGACAGAGCGTGATGAAGCAGAACCTCGACAGATTGAGCGAGGCTGGAATCAGCTTCTCTCTGGACGACTACGGCACGGGTTATTCCAATATGCGTCGTGTTATCCAGCTTCCGCTGAAGATAGTAAAGCTGGACAAGTCCTTCGTGGACGAGCAGGAGAATCCCAAGATGTGGATCATGATCCAGAACACGGTCAAGATGCTCAAGGACATGAACATGGAGATCGTTGTGGAGGGCATCGAGGACGAGCAGACTGTTTATCAGTTCTCAGAGCTTGACTGTGATTTCATTCAGGGATACTATTATTCCAGACCCATACCCGAGGATGAGTTCGTAGAGTTCATCCGCAAGGCTCATATAAATGTTTAATCTTAATTTTGAAAGGAACAACAAAATGGCAAAAGGACGCTATGGCGAGTTCGGCGGACAGTATGTTCCCGAAACGCTGATGACCGAGATCCATAACCTTGAAAAGGCTTATGAGTTCTACAAGAATGACAAGCAGTTCAACGAGGAACTTTCCGCACTTTCACGTGAGTATGCGAACAGACCCTCTCTGCTCTACTATGCCGAGAAGATGACAAAGGATCTCGGCGGTGCAAAGATCTACCTCAAGAGAGAGGATCTCAACCACACAGGCTCCCACAAGATCAACAACGTGCTGGGTCAGGCTCTGCTTGCAAAGAAGATGGGCAAGACACGTATCATTGCTGAAACAGGTGCAGGTCAGCATGGTGTTGCTGCAGCTACCGCTGCGGCTCTGCTGGGTCTTGAGTGCGAGGTGTTCATGGGCGAGGAGGATACCATCCGCCAGGCTCTGAACGTGTACAGAATGGAGCTTCTGGGTGCTAAGGTGAACGCAGTGAAATCAGGTACAAGAACTCTCAAGGATGCTGTGAACGAGGCTATGACCGACTGGTGCAAGCGTACACATGATACGCTGTATGTTCTCGGCTCCGCGGTAGGACCCCATCCGTTCCCCATGATCGTGCGTGATTTCCAGAGCGTTATCAGTGCCGAGGCAAGAGAGCAGATACTTGAGAAGGAGGGCAAGCTCCCCACAGCAGTTCTTGCCTGTGTCGGCGGCGGCTCCAACTGCATCGGTATGTTCTATAACTTCATCAATGACAAGGATGTACGTCTTATCGGCTGTGAGGCAGCGGGCAGAGGCGTTGATACATTTGAAACTGCAGCGACCTTCGCGACAGGCTCCACGGGCGTATTCCACGGCATGAAATCCCTTTTCTGCCAGAACGAGCAGGGACAGATCGCTCCTGTATATTCCATCTCCGCGGGTCTTGATTATCCGGGTGTTGGTCCTGAGCACGCATTCCTTGGCAAGTCCGGCAGGGCAGAGTATGTTCCGGTTACCGATGACGAGGCTGTCGACGCATTCGAGTACATAGCTCGCACAGAGGGCATCATCTGTGCCATTGAGAGTGCCCATGCGGTGGCTCATCTTATCAAGCTCGCACCCACACTCAGCAAGGATGATATCATTATATGCTGTCTGTCGGGCAGAGGTGACAAGGACGTAGCAGCAATAGCAAGATACAGAGGAGTGAACCTGCATGAATAAGTTAACACAAGCATTTGAGAATAAAAAGGCGGTCATCGGTTTCATGACCGCGGGCGACCCCACCTTTGAGCAGAGCATCAACAACATCCTTGCTATCGCAGAGGGCGGCGCAGATATCATCGAGATCGGTATTCCGTTTTCCGATCCTATCGCTGAGGGCCCCATCATCCAGACTGCGAACGTTCGTTCACTTGCTAATGGCATGAGAACAGACCGTATCTTCGAGCTGGTGGAGAGAGTGCGTGAGAAGATCGATACACCTATTCTGCTCATCACATATCTCAATCCCGTTTTCAAGTACGGCTACGACAGATTTTTCGCTGACTGCAAGCGTGTCGGCATCGATGGCATCTTCATTCCCGATATGCCCTTTGATGAGCGTCCTGAGGCGGCTGTGTTTGCAAAGAAGTATGATATCACTATCATCCCGCTGATCGCACCCGCTGAGGAGGAGCGTATCAAGGCTATCGCAGAGAGTGCAGAGGGATATGTTTATGTTGCATCTGCGATCAGTGACGAGGGTCTTACCGACGAGAGCAAGGCAGAGCTGAAGGCGACCATCGACACCGCAAGGAAGTACACCGACCTTCCTATGGCGGTATGGTTTGGCATCCACACTCCCAAGGAGGCGAAGCGTGTTGCGGAGATCGCAGACGGCGTCATCGTGGAGAGTGCGGCAGTTGAGCTTGTAACAAAGCACGGCGAGAAGGCAGCTCCCTATATCGCAGAGTTCATCGAGCAGATGAAGGTGGCATTACAGTAATAAAAAACACCGGCAGGGGAGACCTTGCCGGTGTTCTGATAAGTCGGGAAAAGGGTATAGCTTAGGACACTTTGTGACATTGTTCTGAATACTTTCCACTTGACAACAGCGGCAAAGCATGATAAAATATAGGTGTGCAGAAGCACTCGATATGGGGCCGTAAAGGCTTCGACGGGGATCTTGAGGCATGATAAGCGAGTAGTGAGGGCGAAATCACTTTAATAGTCGCAACTTAAATTTAAACGCAGACGACAATCTCGTTTTAGCAGCTGCCTAAGTGCACTGCCGTCGTTTCTTGAAGGACCACGAGCTGGAAACGGCGTCGACTAGTGGTGAACGCTTCCTGTGAGTAGCCTTGTAGCTTGAAGTGTATTTAAGGATACCGATCAGTGCAGCCTGTTTGTCGGCGTCACTGTGAGGGAATTTTAAAAGATAAACTGCACTCGGAGAAAGTTGTGAGGACGGGTTTTCGGACAGGGGTTCGATTCCCCTCGGCTCCACCAGAGGAGAGCCAAGCGAACTCCCGACAGTGTAACGTTGGTAATGGTCAACGGCATATTTATACTGTCATTTTGCTTGGCTGAATAAGAAAAAGAGGTTATCGCTTCGTTGATAACCTCTTTTTGTGTGTATAACGTATTTCGTTATTTTCTAACATTTCCCTGAAAAAATCATGTGTAAGTGTTAGAATGTAGCGAAAGGAGTGGTTTGCTTGATTAGGATCACACTCAGCAGGAAGCTAGGCGAGCTTCGCTGGACACAAGCTGACCTTGCCCGTGCCACTGGCATACGTCCGTCTACGATCAACGAGATGTACCATGAACTATGTGAGCGGGTCAACCTTGAGCATCTCGACCTTATCTGTGAAGCTCTGAACTGCGATATGTCAGAAATCATTGTCAGAGTGCCTGGCACTGTACATACCATAAAGAGCCGCACTGGATATCCAAAAGGCGAGTAGAGTTTTCCCCCCGAGCATTTCAATGTTCGGGGGGAATTTTTGAAATAAACTAAAAAATATTGAAAAAATTTTTAAAAACCCCTTGACAATACGTATTATACGTGTTATAATAATATACAGAAAGGGGGAATGATAGATGCCAATGAAACCTCGGGAAATGATACAGTTGCTTGAACATAATGGTTTCAAATTCATACGTTCCAATGGCTCGCATCACATATATAGGAACGATGAAACCAAAAAACAAGTTACTGTACCAGTTCACGCAAAAGACCTAAAGCAAGGAACAGAGCATAAAATACTAAAAGATGCGGGGCTGAAATAAGCCCCGCTCCGAAAGGAGTTTACTATATATGGACAAAATGTACTATCCAGCAATATTGCACAAAGAAAAAGATGGTGGTTATAGCATTTGGATTCAGAATTTCAATGGATGTATATCTCAGGGCGAAAGTATGGGTGAGGCTATTGAAAACATCAAAGAAGCATTAGGATTATTTTATGAAGTGTCAATTGAAGAAAAAACTGAACTTCCTAAACCTGCCACACCTGAAAAAACAAATCTCGAAGAAAACGAAACTATTGTCATAATCGAATTTGATCCTTTTGAATATCTGCAAAAACAATCGACAAAAGCTATCAAAAAAACCCTTACCATTCCTGCATGGCTCAATACTATGGCAGAAAAAGCAGGTATCAATTTTTCACAGACTTTGCAGACCGCATTAAAAGAACAGTTAAATTTGTAATTGTAAAACAAAAACGCCCCCGAGAGATCGGGGGCGTTGCTCTGTTATAATCTCAGAATGATACGATTTTGAGATCATCACACTTCGGAAGTGGTAACAGCGAATCCCATAGCCTTCAGCGGTCCCTCGGTCTGGGCAAGCTGCTCAGCTTTGACAATCTTCGTGCCAGTAACACGGTACTGCTTGGGTGGCTCCTCGCCGTTGTTCAACACAAGTTCCCTGAACCAGTTCATATCCTTGCCGAACTTAGCAAGCCAGTGATCGCAGTCCGCATGATTGGACGCATAGCCTCTCGCATGAGCCTCCTTGTGGGAGATGATGTTCTCGATCGGGATATCATAGTTCTTCATCAGGCGGTTGCAGAGCTTAGCTGCCAGTGTGAATGCTTCCTTGAAATAGATCGGGTCAGTCAGGTCGTCCTCACATATCTCAAACTGAATGTATGCAGGATTCCAGTTGTATGAGCCTTTCTTACCGCTGGCACAGTTCCAGCAGCAGATATCCCACGGGAGCATCTTTGCCGCCCTGACCTCGCCCACCTTGTCCTTACCGATAAAAGCGTGACAGCATATCTTAGTCGGCTTGCCGTTCGCTCCGACAGGCTCGGGGACATTCCAGTGCGTGCCGTGCTTATTCTCTCCGCAGATCTCGGGGCAGTCCACATATCGCCACAGATGGGGATTATTCGCACCTGTGCTATGTACAATGATGCCTGCAGGAGTGCCATTCGGCATGGGCTTAGCTTCCTTGTAGCAGAGATTGTTTCTTGCGTAGGCGGTGAATGTAATAGCATTCTGCTTAGCCATCTACACCACCGCCCTTATCGTCGTCATTCTTCAGCTGTATCAGAATATCCTTGAGCTTCTTCGGAATAGGCACGCCCAGCTTTGCGGCGTTTTCAAGGATGGATATTCCCTCGTTAGCGATAAAGACCAACTCCACGCCCATCATGACCGCTGCACCCGTGCCAATGACCTGAGCATCTATGATATGACCGACCGCCACGAGCATTAGCATGAAGATCTTCTTGACAAGGCCTTTGAAACCAATCTCGCTTGACAGCTTCTTGTTGATGATGGCGATGAGCACGCCGCTTATGTAGTCTATCGCCATGAACGAGAGCAGGGCGTAAAAGAAGCCGTCCAGTTCCCCGAAAAGGAAGCCCAGCAGGCTGCCTATTGCTGCAGATATAACTCTTACGATGTTATCCCATGTCATTTTGTTTCCCTCCTGCTCTGTTTTACTTTGTTTCCCATCCGTACACATCGGGTGCCCATACGTTGTTGTCGCAGGTCGATGTGTAGAGCACTCCGTTGTAGCTTACGATATCGCCTGTGTTATAAGCATCGGATGCACCGAGCGGCTGTACCCATTCGGGATAGCCGCTCTC
>JAZURJ010000031.1:0-5524 GCA_045606085.1 Oscillospiraceae bacterium | reverse complement strand
AGTTTCTGCAACAGATACTTATATGGTAGAAGCTAACAGGAGAGTTCCAAACCACCTGATAATTAAAAGCAAGTGACAGAAACGATAAACAAAAAACATAAATATCGCCGCGGCGAGCCTCTGCCGCGGAAGGGGTCAGGGTTGGGGGTAGCAGGGGGGAACCGTTAGGGGCGTAGCCCCTGGGAGGTTCGCCCCCTGCATGGCGGCTACATAGAACATAAAAGGCTCTGAAGCGACAACAAAACCGCCCGATAACTACTGCGGCGACAAAAAACATAAAAGGCTCTGAAGCGACAACCAGACCACCAAATAATCAAAAGCGACAACCAGACCACCCGATAACTAAATCGCCCGAGATCATATTTTATTGCCGCTCCTTGCAACCTTCCCCCCCTGTGTGCAGTGTTATAAGTAAAAAAAGGAAAAGGAGCTAACCCATGAAACGACACATCGCACTGCTGCTGGGCTGCCTGCTGCTGACGGGCTGTGCAAGCGGCTACGAGCTTGCCACGGGCGAGCTTGCCACCGAGATCGGCGACCCCGCTATCTCCCCCGAAAAGACGGACGGACCGCCCTTGCTCCGCATGGAGCTTGTCACAGACATGACCGCATCCGTGATACCGCTTGACCGCAGCACGTTCTGCTGGGACGGTCTGTGCGTTGACTGCATATCCCCCGCCGAGATGTACGATCAGGGTCTGGTGCAGGCGGTGTTCTGCCCCGATATGCTTGCAAAGGACCCCAGACTGCTGCTCCCCGAGGATGCAGAGCTGCTCTCCGTGCATTGCTGGTCGGGCGAGGACCTGCCGCAGGAGGTACATTTCACCGGGGACGGCGTGATACCCCTCTCCGATATCGCCGTCGGCTGTGCTTACGATGTGCAGGTACGCTACCCCGAGGGAAGCTGCTGCTATGTCTTCGCAACACAGTACGCAGTGCAGGACCACGGCTCTGACAGCTCCGACAAGGGCAGCGACGGTGCAACTACGCCATCCTATACACCGCCCTCCGCGACCTCGCCCTCAAAGCCTCCCCTGCTGACGATACTCACCGAGGACGCAGGCAGCTTCAACCTGTCCTCGGGCAATTATAACTGGACGGTGTACCGCGGCGAGGAAGCCTCCGACACGATAGCCTGCGGAGCATCTCCCATGCAGGCGGCAAAGGGCGGCTCCGCAAAGAAGATACCTGCTTCTGACGGCGTGACGCTGCAGCTTACGGACGGTGCGGAGGTATCCGCCGTGAAATGCTGGCTGACAGACAGCGAGTACATCGTGCTGAAGCCTGACCCCAGCGGCTTCGTTACGCTCTCGGGCAAGGGCAGCGTGTACTCCGTGGACGTTGAGTTCCCTCAGGGACGAGCCGAGTACGTGTTCGTGACCGTGCCTGCGGAGGAGCCTGCCGAAGCTTACAGCTACACCGACGACGGGCTGTTCATTCCGCAGAAGGTGCATTACTACCGCACGGACGACTTCAACGCAGACAATGCCCTCCGTGTGGTGACATCCGTTGACGACGATTTTCCGCGGTACGGCGACGATTTCTTCCGTGACAACGCACTCATCACGTTCTCCGTCACCGAGGGCAGCGGCTCCATACGGCATGAGATCCGTGGCATCGGCGAGGATAACGTCATCCACCTGACCCGTTATGTACCCGAGGTCGGCACCTGCGACATGGCACAGTACACCATCATCATTGAAGTGCCGAAAGCCCTCGCAGACGGCAGCTTCACAGTTAAATACAACGATATCTTCAGATAACACAAAAGCGGTGCTGATATTACGTCAGCACCGCTGTTCTGTTGTTTGTTATCCAATAAACTCACGCACAAGTGAGTTTTCGGGGACCAGCTCACGGTCAACGCTGTCCAGCTCACGCAGGAAACGCTCGATGTCGGAGTAGCGTTCGTAGTCCTCGTATGTACCTCTCGCCTGCTCCAGCAGCGGCAGCAGGATGTTGCGGTATATCATCGGCTCATATGGGATGAACGTGTCGATGTCAAAGTTCGCCCTGCCCTTGTGCGGCATGATGTACAGGCTCTCGCCACGCTCAACGGAGCGGAAGAACTCGAAGGTCTCGGGCAGCTCCCTGCCGCGGTACAGCTTGTCACGGATAAGGCGACGCATCAGGCGTATCTTGGAGGGATGCAGCAGCTCGCCGCCGCTGTTCTCGATACGTGTTCTGACGCTGACGTACACGCAGTTGGTGTAGCTGTCGCTGTCGCCCGTAACAAGGGGATTTAATGCGTGGATGCCCTCAAGGATGACGATGTCGCCACGCCTGATACGCAGCTTCATGCCGGGACGGCTGACCTGCCGTGCGAAATCAAAGGTGGGGATGTCTATCTCCTCACAGCGGGAGAGCTTTTCAAGATGCTCCTTGAAAAGGTCGGTGTCAAGACGCATGGGTGATTCGAAGTCGAACTCGCCACGCAGACTAAGCTCTATCTCCTCCTTCGTGAGGGTCTTGAAATAGTTATCCATGGAGATGGTGTGGGCACCGCAGCCGTTGTCCTTGAGTATCCTTGCGATACGCATGGCGGACGTGGTCTTGCCCGAGCCGCTGGGACCCGAAACAAGCACGACGGGACGCTCCGCACGCTCGTTGTATATACGCTGAGCAGCAACGTTCAATGCGTCAGCATATGTATTCTCGCCCGCCTCCACGAAACGCTCGGGGTCACGGGCACAGTTGTTAAGCCGTTCGATAGTCAGACAGTTCATAAAAGCTCCCCTTTCGGAAAATGACTGTTGCCTTCTCTCTTACACAGAAACGGTGCGTTTCACTCTGGTGATGCTGCCGCAGGTGCCGCTCTTGTGGTCTATATCAAGCAGCACGCCGCTCACGCCGATGTCGCCGCCCGCAAAGGCGTGACGCTTCGGGTAATAGGTGAGGAAACGCTCGATGATGATGTCCTTCTCAACGCCAAGCACGGATTCAAGCGGACCCGTCATGCCGACGTCCGTGATGTAGCCCGTGCCGTCGATGACCTGCTCATCGGCGGTGGTGACGTGGGTATGCGTGCCAAGCACGGCGGAGGTCCGCCCTGCGAGGTAGTAGCCCAGTGCACGCTTTTCGGAGGTCGCCTCCGCATGGAAATCAACGATGACGATGCGTGAGGAGATGCCCTTCAGCAGCCTGTCGGCACAAAGGAACGGGTTTTCCAGCGGCTGCATATAGGTCGTGCCGAGCAGGTTCATGACGCAGACGCTGTACGCACCGCAGTCCAGCTCATACACGCCGCTGCCGTAGACGTCCTCGCCGTAGTTTGCGGGACGCAGGATGCGTGGCTCACGCTCCAGCAGGTCCTCAATGCCCTTCTGACGGAAGCAGTGATTGCCCGTGGTGATGACATCCGCACCTGCGGAGAATATCATATCGGCGGAATGTGCGGTGATGCCGTTGCCCTCGGCGGAGTTCTCGCCGTTCACGATGACGATATCCGCAGCGTGCTCACGCTTCATTGACGGCAGCACCTTCTGCAGAGCCTCACAGCCACGCCTGCCCACCACATCGCCTATAAAAAGTATCTTCATATTATATCAGATAGTGCCGAAGATGCGGTCGCCTGCATCGCCGAGACCCGGTACGATATACTTGTTCTCGTTGAGCTTCTCGTCAAGCTGACCAACGTACACCTCAATGTCGGGATGAGCGAGGATGAGTGCAGAAAGACCCTCGGGAGCAGCGATTATCGACATGAACTTGATGTTCTTCACGCCCTGCTTCTTGAGGTAATCCACGGCAGCCACAGCGGAGCCGCCTGTCGCAAGCATCGGGTCAAGCAGCATCACGGTACGCTCGGAGATGCTCTCGGGCAGCTTTGCGTAATACTCGTGGGGCTGGTGTGTATCGGGGTCACGGTACATACCGATGTGACCAACCTTCGCGGTGGGTACAAGAGCGAGTATGCCCTTCACCATACCAAGACCCGCACGGAGTATCGGCACGACAGCGATGGTCTTGCCCGTAACGATGGGAGCCTTGGTCGTTTCTATGGGAGTGGTGATCTCCTTCATGCCGAGCGGCAGGTCACGCAGAGCCTCGTAGCCCATGAGGGTCGCGATCTCCTCGATGAGGATACGGAAATCACGTGTGCCTGTGGAAGTGTCACGCAGCAGCGTGATCTTGTGCTTGATGAGGGGATGATCGAAAACAACAATCTTTGACATGGGGATAACTCCTTTATATATGTGCATAATATCTGTACTCTTATTATCTCATATTCTGCGTTTTTTTGCAATAGATTTTTCCGTTAAATATGCAAATAATTTTGCCACTATTGTGAGAAATATACAGATGAAACATCGGTGGTAAAAAACTCATGTGCAAAATATATGTAATGCATAAAAAAATACAGAAAACTATTGAAAAATGAGATAAAGTGTGCTAAAATATTAGTTGCGATTGAATTAGATCGGTCGTATTTGATTATAAGGAGTGTTTATTTTGAGTAGAATGATCGGTACCGTGTCAAGAGGTGTGAGAGCACCTATCATCCGCAGCGGCGATGATATCGTTGAGATCGTGACCACTTCCGTACTCGAGGCGGCAAAGGACGACGGCTTTGAGATCCGTGACAGAGATATCGTTGCGATGACAGAGGCTATCGTGGCAAGAGCACAGGGCAACTACGCATCCGTTGAGGACATCGCAGCGGACGTAAAGGCGAAGTTCGGCGGCGAGACCGTGGGCGTTATCTTCCCCATCCTCAGCCGTAACCGTTTCGCTATCTGCCTGAGAGGTATCGCAAAGGGCGTGAAGAAGGTCGTTCTGATGCTTTCCTACCCCTCTGACGAGGTCGGCAACCATCTGATCAGCCTGGATGCAATGGACGAAAAGGGCGTTGATCCTTATAAGGATATTCTCACCGAAGAGAAGTATCGTGAGCTGTTCGGCTACGAGAAGCACCCCTTCACCGGCGTTGATTATGTTGAGTATTACAAGAATCTCATCATCGAGAGCGGTGCGGAAGCTGAGATCATTTTTGCAAACGATCCCCGCGCGATCCTGAACTACACCAAGAATGTTCTGAACTGTGATATCCATACCCGTGCACGCACCAAGCGCCTGCTGAAGGCTGCCGGTGCTGAGCGCGTTTATGGTCTGGACGATATCCTTACTGCTCCTGTCAACGGCAGCGGCTTTAACGCACGCTACGGCCTGCTGGGCTCCAACAAGTCCACCGAGGATCAGGTCAAGCTGTTCCCCCGCGAGTGTCAGGATCTGGTAGAAGAGATCCAGACGCGTCTGCTCGAAAAGACCGGCAAGCACGTGGAGGTCATGGTTTACGGCGACGGCGCGTTCAAGGATCCCGTCGGTAAGATCTGGGAGCTGGCCGATCCGGTCGTTTCTCCCGCTTACACCGCAGGCCTGGAAGGCACGCCCAACGAACTCAAGCTGAAGTATCTGGCCGATAACGATTTTGCACATCTGTCCGGCGAGGCGCTCCGCAGCGCTATCAAGGAAGAGATCGTTAAGAAGGATGATAATCTGGTCGGCAAAATGGCATCCGAGGGTA
>JAZURJ010000030.1:0-5438 GCA_045606085.1 Oscillospiraceae bacterium | reverse complement strand
TCACACAATATGCCAGGAGACCCACCCGCGAAAGCGGAGCGGTTTTCGCCAAAGCGAAAACGGATTGCCATAAGGGCAATCCGAGAGTAGCTTTTGCAATTAAAAAACCGTCCGGTGGACGATTCTTGATATGTCGATGTTGAGCAAAATAACTCTCACAATATGCTAGGAGAGCCACCCCGCGAAAGCGGAGCGGTTTTCGCCAAAGCGAAAACGGATTGCCATAAGGGCAATCCGAGAGTAGCTTTTGCAATTAAAAAACCGTCCGGTGGACGGTTTTTTAATATGGAGCTGGGAATGGGACTCGAACCCACGACCTACGCATTACGAATGCGTTGCTCTACCAACTGAGCTATACCAGCAGATATGAAAAACTGCTTGCAAAATGCAGTGTGTTGTGCTATACTTTGTGTATAGGCTTTCTGGAAGCAACATGAATATTATAATCTCTAATCACGATTTTGTCAAGTAGAAAAAAGGGGATTTTTGAAAATGGGTAGAAAAATCGCACGTGGTTTCGGAATAGCGATCTGCATACTGCTGTTTGTGCTGTGTGTTTTCATGATAATCGTTTCGTCGGTGTTTGGTTCCGAAGGACTTGTGGGTGCTTTCGGATACAACCTGTATATGTGTGAAACATCCTCGTTCGAGGGCGTTGCCGCAGGCTCTGCCGTGGTGGTGGAGCAGTGTGAGCCGTACGACCTCACCGTGGGTACGCTTGTTCTGTATAAGACAGGCACCGAGGACGATCAGATGCAGGCACTCGGCTACACGGAAACGGTCACTCACAAGGACGGCGTATACTCCCTGACGGTGACGGACAGCAATGGTGAGCCTGACCTTATCAGCGAGGGCGATTTCATCGGACGTGCAGGCTGGAGCAGCCCCGCACTGGGCAGACTTATAACCTTTTCGCTCTCTCCGTGGGGCATCATCGTCATGGCTGTGCTGCCTTGCCTTGCACTTATCATCTTCAGCGTTGTCAAGGGCGTTGTGGACGATCAGCCGCTGCCCGAGGTAGTGCCGCAGGTAAAGAACGCAGAATCCGAAGAGCCTAAGCCTTCTGCGGGCATCAGCGTCAAGTCTGACGGAAATGCGGAATACAGTCGTTCGTCCAGAGGCTCCGAGCCGAAGACCGCAGACAGCGTGCTGTTTACATACGGTGCGAAGAAGTCGCCTGCGACGATGCGTCCCGATACTCCTCCCGCAAAGCCTGCTCCCGTGAAGCAGACCGCACAGAAGACCGAACCTCAGAAGCCTGCGTCAGGCGGCGTGCCCTCCTCGATAGCAGCCAAGAAGTACATAGACAATGCCACTGCAGCCAAGACGGCAAAGCCTGCAGCGACCGAAAAGCGTCCCGAGCCTGCAAAGAAAACGGCGGACGCCACGACCGAGCTGCCAAGGCTCCGCAAGACCACCAGAAACGACGCATTCTTTTCGCAGTCCTCCGCACCCCAGATCGGAAGACAGCGTCCGAGTGCCCAGACACGTGCTGTGATAGACCTTGAGGATGCACTTGCCACAGCGAACGACAAGCGTGAGAGCCACAAGAAGTCCTCTGATGCATCCGTAAGACGCAGTGCGGATATCCTCGCCACGAAACGCCGTGACGAGCTGATGACGGAGGATGACGACACCCGTGACAAGAACCGTTACGATGTGGACGATATCCTTGCGGGCTTAGACCGCCGTCACAGATCATGAAGAAGCTAATAGGACGGGCGGCACTTATCGCAGTGCCGCTTGTTGCAGTTCTGGGGATGACGCTTTTCGGCGGAAGACGTTGGGATGTGGCGGCTGTTATAGCGGCTTTTCTCTGCTGTGTGCCGTTCCTCCTTGCTTTCGAGAACAGAAAGCCCGCCGCAAGGGAAGTGGTACTCATCGCTGTGATGACGGCATTCTCCGTGGCAGGTCGTGTGATATTTGCGGTGATACCGTTCTTCAAGCCTGTGACCGCGGTGGTGATCATCGCTGCGATGTATTTCGGACCGCAGGCAGGCTTCATGACGGGTGCGATGTCCGCACTGATATCAAATATATGGTTCGGGCAGGGTGCATGGACGCCGTTTCAGATGTTCTGCTGGGGCTTTATCGGCTGGCTGGCAGGTATGCTGAACAGGAAGGCGTGGCTGGAAAAACCGCTGCCGCTGTGTGTTTTCGGAGCAGCTTCGGGAGCACTGTACTCCGTGGTGATGGACCTGTGGACGGTACTTTCCGTGGATGGCGGATTTTCCTTTAGCCGCTGGCTTGCGGTGCTGGTGACCTCGCTGCCGATAATGGCGGTGTACTGCGTTTCCAATGTGGTGTTCCTGCTGCTTCTGAGAAAACCTCTTGGCAAGAAACTGGAGAGATTAAAAACTAAATTCGGGGTGTTCTGTGATGATATGCCACATAGCTGTGTACACGACAGATCTGACGGGGATGCGTGATTTCTTTGTCCGATATTTCGGTGCCGTATCAGACGACGGCTACCACAATGAGCGTACAGGCTTCCGCTCGTTTTTCCTGAGCTTCGGCGAGGGTGTACGCATGGAGATAATGAGCCGCCCCGATGTAAGCGGCGGCGATATCCCGGGCAGATGCGGATATCACCATGTGGCGTTCAGCCTTGGCAGCAGGGAAGCGGTGGATATGTTCACCGAAAGGCTCCGTGCTGACGGATACGAGGTGCTGAGCGGTCCCCGTGTGACGGGCGACGGCTATTACGAAAGCTGCATCAGCGGGTTTGAGGGAATAACGATAGAACTTACAGAGTAAACAAAGCGTGAGCATATCGCCCACGCTTTGTTTGTTTATGTATAAAGACTGAACTGTCCGCCGTTTATGGTCTTGTATGAGCCGTCGCTGTAATATGCCCTTATGAGCAGATCAAATCTCTTGCCCGCACCCGATCCGTTGATGGTGACCTCAGGCGAGGTGACGGTGGTGTAGAGTTTGTATTTTCCGTTTGTCTTGTAGTAGACCTTATATCTGACCGCATTTTTTACGGCGTTCCAGCTTGCGTGTGCCTTTGTGCCGCTGATGACGATATCTATCGACGGTGTGACGATCGCGGTGAGAACAGGCATGCTGTTTTTCACATATTTATAGGATGCACCCATCTTCTTTGCAAAGGAGCGGGAGTACAGCGTTTTCTTTGTTACCGCCTTTACGGATGCCTTGTCGCTGCGTACGGAGCTTCCGTCTGCACGCTTGAAGTTATATGTGTAGCAGTTCCTGATGGCGCCGTTTCCGCCGCCGAGCATCGCACCGCAGCTGCCTGTGTGCGTGGTTCCGCCGTAGTTGATCGTATCGACGGAGGAGAATGTGCCGTTGACGGTAAGGCAGTTGTAGATGCCGCAGTTTTCGGAGGCTTCACCGACCATTCCGCCTGCGGGAGGATTGGACCAGGTGTTTTCGACGCTGACCTTTATGTTGACTGCCTTGCTGTTGTTGACATATGTGCCGCAGGATTCGCCTTCCTCGCCCGCGATTATGAGGGGGTTGATGAGTATACCAAAGCCCATTAGTGCCGTGAGAAGGAAAGGGCCGACTACATTGATATACTTGGCGTTGCCGATAAGTCCGCCGGCTGCCTGCTTACTATATATGTGCACATCACGCACCTCGCAGCCGTCCACATAGGAGCTTTCGCTCAGTCCGATGAGTGCACCGCTGCAGTTTGGAGATATCACTACGCTCTTTTCGATCTTGAGATCTGTTATGATCGCACCGCTGGTATAGCAGAAAAGACCGCTGTATTCGCTTGTGTTAACATACATTCCGCTTATCGTGTGACCGTTACCGTTGAAATATCCCGCAAAGGGACGGTATCCCAGCATGGGGCTGCCTTCTTCGCCTATCGGGTCCCAGATGTTTTTCGGGGGAGTGGTGTTCCACTTCTTCCAGTTGGAAGTGTTGTTGAGTATGATATCGTTTGTGAGGTTGATGGTGACGCCGCGGAATCTGTCGGGATGAGCGGCGGTGTTGACGAGCTGTGAAAAGCCTGCAAGCTGCTCAGCTGTGGAGATGTCGTAGGAGGTCTTGTCACCTGTGAACCATGACGTATCGGCGGTTCCGTTCCATATGCGAGCCGCACTTACTTTTGGGTTATTGGTGCCTGCCGCAGCTGCCGTGACCGACGTTCCGAACAGTGAAGTGATAGCGATACTGCCTGCCACCAGCAATGAAACAAATTTTCTGATCTTTTTCATCGTCTGCTCCTTATATTAATGATATTACGATAATTATAGCATTGCAGCAGACAAATGTCAACGGCGGCAGGCGTGTCCCGCATTTTCGCCAATATACGAGCATATACATCCCACAGAGGTGATAATATGCTATATAGTTTCAACGACATCCGCTGCAAGGAGGTCATCAACATCAGGAGCGGCTGCAGGCTCGGCTTCCCCGATGATATCGAGTTCGACAACTGCACGGCGAAGGTCAGCCGCATCGTCATCTACGGCAGACCTAAGCTGTTCGGACTGCTGGGCAGAACAGAGGATATCTGCCTGAAATGGTGCGATATTGAGGTCATCGGCGAGGATACTATCCTTGCCTCCTGCGATATGCCGTCAAATTTACCAAACGGTAAGCGGAAACTTATCGGAAATTTGTTTAAATGACAGGAGATTTGTGCTTGAAATCTTTGCCTTGTTGTGGTATAATATTTCAGTAAATGTGCAATTCTAAGGAAGATGCACAAATACACACACGGAAACAGCCGCCTTTGGTGCGTCTCACGGCGTCAGGTACGGTGATTTTTCGTGGAGGAAAATATTTTATAACCTAAATTCAGGAGGAAAAACAAATGGCAGTAGTATCTATGAAGCAGCTTCTCGAAGCTGGCGTACACTTTGGTCACCAGACCAGAAGATGGAACCCCAAAATGGCTCCCTATATCTTCACAGAGAGAAACGGCATCTACATCATCGACCTGCAGAAGACAGTTAAGAAGCTCGACGAGGCTTACAACTTCATTCACGAGGTTGCAGCTAACGGCGGCGAGGTACTCTTCGTTGGTACCAAGAAGCAGGCTGCTGATTCCATCAAGGAAGAGGCACTCCGTGCAGGTGCTCATTTTGTAAACGCAAGATGGCTCGGCGGTATGATGACAAACTACAAGACGATCCAGAGAAGAATCGCTCGTCTGGAGCAGCTCCACACAATGAGCACAGACGGTACATTCGACCTGCTCCCCAAGAAGGAAGTTATCAAGCTCAACCTCGAGATCGAGAAGCTGGAGAAGTTCCTCGGCGGTATCAAGAACATGAAGAAGCTCCCCGGTGCTCTCTTCATCGTTGACCCCCGCAAGGAGAAGATCGCTGTTGCTGAGGCTAAGAAGCTCGGTATCCCCGTTGTTGCTATCGTTGACACCAACTGTGATCCCGATGAGATCGACTACGTTATCCCCGGTAACGACGACGCTATCAGAGCTGTTAAGCTGATCGCAG
>JAZURJ010000029.1:0-5477 GCA_045606085.1 Oscillospiraceae bacterium | reverse complement strand
AACATCTGAACTTCGCGGCAGCGCAGAGAAAAAGTTCCGCATCGACGGCTTGAATGTTCCTTCTGAACTTAAGCTCACCTTAGCAAAAGAGAACGCAGGCAAGTTTGCAAACCTCTACAAGAAGGACGGCGACAAGCTGGTGTTTGTGGATACTGCAAAGCTCGACGCAGAGGGAAATGTAATGCTTTCTGTATCTGAAGATGGCGATTACGCTGTTATGCTCTGCGAATACTCTGACCGCAAGGGCGATGTATCCAACGACGGTGTCGTAAATGCAATGGACGCAGCAGCTATCCTCAAGGATATTGTAGCACTTGAGGGCGCAGCTAATCCCGTAATGCTTGATTACAACGGCGACGGTGCGACAAACGCACTCGACGCGAGCGCGATACTTAAAGACATCGTTTTCGGCGTTATCTGATACACAAAAACTCCCCTGACAATTGTCGGGGGAGTTTTTGACCACACTTTGGTCACACCTGAGTTTTCGGACACGTTTTACGAACGTTTTCTGACAGCACGATCACAACACCGAACGGCTCTGTTATGCGATTTTTCATCGTCACAACAGAGTCGTATCCGTCCACTGAGAAAATTAACTCGAGTCTTAAATGGCATTTCATACACAAACCTGGCACTTCATACGCAAATATAACCATTCATCCGCTATACAGACCAGTTAAACAAAAGTTATTGAAATATATCCTTAATTATAGTAGAATAATACTGTAATGAAATGTTATTTAATGGTTCTTGTTATTATCCGGTTATGCTCAACAAATCAAATTACTGACCGGAAATAATATCCTATCAGGAAAGGATTACCTATGAAAATAAGAAACACACTTCTGTCAGCCATTATATCGACAGCTATCATGCTTCAGCTGCTCCCACTGTCTGCCTTAGCTGCACAGATGAAGGAAAGTGTTCCTGCGTTTGCACAGGGCACATATAACGATATCTCCACTGACGCTGAAATTGCCGACGACAACTTATATTCGATCGACTATGACCCCAACGACGGTGTGCTGACATATGGAACAGTCGGCAGTGTAGGTGCCTGTGCAGAAAACGACACCAACAACGAGATCTACAACGGTTCAAAGTTCCGATCATTCCCGACATATTACTCACAGCTTCGCGATGCAAACGGACAGCTTATGTTCCCGGAAGCTGGTACGGCAGGCTACGACTACACTGAAATGCTGACCTACGCCATCGACACCGAAGCAAACAACTACGCAGCAGGCAGGGATACCTACGAGATACGCATCGAAGAGGGCGTGTACTACCTTGGCGGTACCCTGAAAGTATGGGGACATTTCAATCTCAACGGTGTGTACGGCAAAACGATATTCGTATGCGAAAGCGACGATACCGCAGTGTTCAAAGCCGCAACCAACCAGACTTACTACGAAAGTGGCAGCATTACCGATATAACCTTCGTAGCCAAGGACGCACTGCCCGAATTTTCCTCGGACAACGGCGATACCATCCACAGCAACGCACTCAACCCATCAATAAGACCCGTCAGCGACTACTACTTCATGCAGGGCATGAATATCTCATGGTTCAGGCTGGGCAACTGCACTATCTCCGGCTTTGCCGCTCCACTTTCAGGCGTCAAGGGACATATGTGCTCGCACATCATGGACAACACCTTCGGACCGTGTATAGTCGCCCTCAACGGCACACATTTCATCGACTGCTTCATCCACGACAACTATTTCTATGGCGGTGTTATCGAGCGTGACGGACATATGGACCTGCCGCTGTTCACCACGGGAATTGGTCCTAATCTCACTACCATCAACAACAACTACATAGAAAATTTCTTCTACGGCAAGGGCGAATCCGACACTTACGGCGTGACATACAGCAACAACACCTACGACCACGTTTACGGTATCCAGTTCTTCTCCGCAGGCGATTCCAACAACGCTGTTTCCCAGTGTCTGTTCAAGAACAACACCTACTCCGACATCGCAGAGATGTTCGAAAATCTTGGTTACGTTGCCTACAACGAAAACAACAAAGGCAGCAACGCTTATGTCATCCACTGCAACCTGTATACGCAGGGCGAAAAATCCTTCAACAAGATGACACCCGACAACAACTCCTACATAATCTTCCTCGACAAAGGCATGACGCTGACGCAGTGCAGATTTGAAGAGGACGATATGAAAGACACCGAACTGTTCCGTTTTCTGCACTGTTCGACTTCAAACCGCCAGAAGGGTTACTGCAATATCCAGATACTGGACAACGCCTATGAGATCGGCTCCTTCCACAAGGACAGCATCCTGCGTGACAATATAAACCTCAAGGACAATGGTGTAAGAAAAGAATGGCATCTGAAATTCCTGCTCTCAAAAAAGACCTCGCCTGAGGCTTGCGTCTACTACGACCCCATCTCCGCCACAAAGATCGATCTCTCCTGCTTCTATGACCCTGATGGCAACAGTACTCTCGGTTACGAAAGCAAAGGGAATATCGGTGCGGATGAGGATGCACTTTCCGCAGACGTTGCAAGGCAATACTACAACGATATCAAAAACGGCAGAAGTGTCGTTTATCTCACAGATTTCGGTGCCGCTGCGGACGATATGGGCAGCGACAGCGTGAGCATCCAGAAAGCCTTTGACACCATCGCCGAAACAGGCGACATCCTCGTCATCGAGGGCACATATAATATCACAACGCCCATCCTGCTGCGTGGCGGCAAGACCTACCGTGTAATAGGCAACGGCGGCAAAACATCCCAGAACAACACGCTCGTCGGCGGCGGCTTCTCGGTTGACGCTTACAGCGATATGATCAATGCAACCGGTGCTTTCGTCCAGGACGCGGACGATACAGGCACAATCGGCGGATATTTTATCGGCATCAACGCTTACCCGAGCAACATCGGTCAATCCAACGGCCGCAAAGGCACGCTGTTCTATCAGGTGCGTTTCAAAGATATGTTCATATCTGATTACCGTTACGGCTACTTTGGCAGCACATTCAAGGAATGCCACTTCAGGAACACCATCATTGAAGAAGGTTATAACCACTATAATTCCTATGGTATCATGAAGAACTGTGTGTTCGAAAACTCCCTGCACCGTAATTGCTACGCAACAGGAAGCCACTGCGATTACGGCAACGGCATCTCCTATGCGTATTATCTTGTGGACACCGACTTCATCGGCTCCACGATGCGTGGTAACTGGATAGAATTCATGCAGATGACGAACGGTTTCAGATTCTCGGGCAGTGGCAATTCCCTTTACACAGGCAATGTCTGGGACTACGTCTGGAACTTCCAGTTCGGTGAGAACGACATCTTCGCGGGCAACGCACTCACCCACTGCAATACCATCAACATCACCAATCACCTTCAGGACGTCGACCATATAAAGAAATCCGAATGGACAACTGAACTGTCTGCAGGTAATATCACGGTGTTCCATGTTTCCGACGGTCTTAAGCTGATAGGCAATGTTTTCTGCAACGGTACTCCGCAATACACCACCTACTTTAACTTCGACGGAAGAACATCGCTGTACAAGTACGGCGACAGAACCGTTACCTCCATATCCGATGCAAGGATAGCGGGTAATCTTGCCGGTACATCCGCAGGTGCAGCTGTAATTCCGCAGGTGCTGTGTTCAGATACTCTGCTGAAGGAAAACTGCACAGGCAACACTATCGACCTCACTTCCATCGCAAAGACGCAGAAGTACCTGCCCGATACGCAGGATTATCCCTATAACGGTGAGAATTACGCACAGTACGTCATCCCGGGCACACTGGTGTGGCTGTGGGAGAAGGACGCATCCTCCCTGCACTACTACGACACCTCCGACAGTCCCGTTGACACAACCCCTCTTCCACGCAAAACGCTGACTTTCGATCTCAACTACAAGCTTAACGATACCTCAGGCAACCAGAGAGAAGATCTTACAATATATGATCTTGACTTTGCAAACGAAGACGCTCTCGTCATCACCGACAAGGATGGCAGCCAGACCCGAGAAAACGGCGGAATAATCGCGTCCTATGCAAGCAGAACTCCCTTCGTTTCTCCCTTCAACGAGGACTTCAGACGGCCTGAGATACAGATCGCTGCAGCGGGGGCAAGCCCTGACGATGTGCCTGTATTGTTCTCACAGACGGCATATCTAAACTCTGAAAAGATAAAGGAAAACAAAGCACTTTCACAGCTTAAGCCTGTGTATATGTTCGCTGATACCGCAGTGACTGATACTGTAATGTTCTTTGAAGCGGATATGATCGTACCATACGGAAGCAATCCCGTCGGCGATTTCCCTGCGATCATCTACGCAGAGGATGACGCGGCTTACTACGGCATCATCCCATGCCTGCAGAACACATACGCACTCCGCTGCAGAACATTCAGAATACTGAAAGAACACAACGGTATCATCCACGGCACCAACAATAACAACGGCGGCGTACTCCCTGCGGAAAGAGGAGATATGTTCAAGGTTGCAAGTACGGATATCTCCGCTGCCGGAAACAACAAGGTCGGAAACAACGTAAGCGGAAACCTGTACTTCGATGGTACAGACACTGAAGCAGGCCAGGCAACCTGCTCCACTGTGATCTATGACGAGAATGATCTCAACACACCGGTACTTGGAATTAAGATACAGATAGAGTACGTTTATTCGCAGAACATAGCAGACATACAGGTGGTATTTGATTTTAACGGAATGATAGACCCTGCTGATGATGATCTGCACGTGACAAAACGTAAGATCAGCCTTGGCACATACTCCATCGAGGACCTCAGCAGCCTCGCAGGCATCATGTTCTTCAACGATGCCTGGCTAGAGAGCATCACCTACGGCAGCGATCCCGAATTCAACAGGGATGCCCAGAATGTATTTGAAGCCACCGAGGATGACACAGAGGACTGCGAACATGTGTTCACAGAATACATCCGTGTTAAGCCATCCTGTACAGCAGGCGGCTATGATTCCTACATCTGCAGCCGCTGCAAAGAAGTTCTCTCCTATGAGGAATACGGTATCACTCATTCTTATGACGCAGACAAATGGACACACAACACAACACATCACTGGAATGTATGCAAACTGTGCAACAGTAAGGTGAACGAAATCTCTCACAGCTACACAAAGGATGTCATAGCTCCCACAGCAACCGAAAAGGGCTACACATTATTCACCTGCGGATGCGGTTATTCCTACAAAGATAACTTCAAAAATCCCACAGGTGGCGGCAACTCCGGCGGCGGTTCTGGCAACTCCGGCGGTGGAGGCGGCGGAAGTTCCACAGGCGGTGGCGGCAGCTCCGGCGGCGGTGGAGGCGGCAGCAGCTCCGGTGGCGGTAGCTCCACAGGCGGCTCTACTTCCAGCGGATCTCCCTCCATTAACGGTGTGAACTACAACTGGTTCCAGATCGCTGCTATGATCGAAAAGCTCCCTGCTGACGGCAGATTTATCGTC
>JAZURJ010000028.1:0-17456 GCA_045606085.1 Oscillospiraceae bacterium | reverse complement strand
AACTCTTCGTTGTATTTTTCCTCAAGCTCATTAAGCAGTAATTGCTCACTGTGCCATTTTGTTTTGCCTTCCCAATAGCATCCGCTCATTGAAAGCACAAGTGCAAGTGCTGTTATTGTTGATATGATTTTTTTGATGTGTCTCATAAAATCGCCTCCAAGAACAATTCGATCTGTTTGCTATGAAAATTTACACATGATAATATTGTAATATAAATATCCGTATTTGTCAATAATTTGGTAAAACGCTTCAATCAACAGTGATCGATCCGGAAAATCGTCATTATGCCGCTCTGTTAAGGGCGGCCTTTTTGTGTATACTATATCCGAAGAATATGCCGCCGCAGATCATACAAACATTTCACAGAAGTCTGTAATTCTTTGCTGTTTTTTTAACCGCTATCTGCTATAATTGAACCATACACAAAAGAAAGGATAAGAATATGACGATTTTTGACGCACTTAACCTCATCGGAGGATTATGTCTGTTCCTGTTCGGCATGGACATAATGGGAAAAGCACTTGAACGCCGTGCAGGCAGTAAACTGCGTACGGTACTGGAAAAACTCACAGGAAATAAGGCAACGGGCTTCCTGACAGGTCTCGGAGTTACCGCTGTTATCCAAAGCTCCTCTGCTACGACCGTAATGGTAGTCGGCTTTGTAAATTCGGGAATCATGACGCTGAAACAAGCGATCAACGTTATCATGGGTGCAAATGTCGGCACCACAGTGACAGCCTGGATACTCAGCTTAGGCGGCATCAGCAGCGACAATCCCATAGTTGTAATGCTGAAACCCACATCATTCACACCTATTCTCGCACTTATCGGTATCATTCTCTATATGTTCTGCAAAAAGTCCACAAAGAACGATACGGGCATGATACTCCTCGGTTTTGCAACGCTCATGTTCGGCATGGACACAATGTCCGCTTCCGTTTCGGGTCTTGCAGATGTACCCGAATTCACAAACCTGTTCATCATGTTCACAAACCCCGTTCTGGGCGTTCTTGCAGGTGCGATACTCACTGCTATCATCCAGTCAAGCTCCGCTTCCGTCGGTATCCTTCAGGCACTTGCTGATACAGGCTGTGTTTCCTTCGGTGCTGCTATCCCGATCATCATGGGTCAGAATATCGGTACCTGTATAACCGCTCTGCTCTCCTCCGTGGGAACCACAAAAAACGCTAAGCGTGCCGCTCTGGTACACCTTTCGTTCAACATCATCGGCACTATCGTATGGCTTATCGTGTTCTGGATAATCAAGGCACTGTTCTCGCCTGCTTTGCTGGAAGAATCTGCGTCCCGCTTCGGAATAGCGATCGCTCACTCCACATTCAATATTCTGTGTACGCTCCTGCTGCTCCCCATGTCAGGTCTGCTGGAGACCGTTGCAACAAGACTTATCCCTGACGCAGCCACCAAAGAAAACGCTGCTGAGCTTGACGAAAGACTTCTCGCTACACCGCCCATGGCACTCGAACGCTGCAGTATGCTCGTTACCGAGATGGGACGCATCGCCATCGGCAGCCTGAGATCCAGCCTTGAGGTGCTCGCCTCCTACGACGGCGACAAGATATGCGATATCAAGCAGATAGAAAGCCGCACCGACCACTACGAGGATATCATCAGCACTTACCTTGTGAAGCTGGGCGGTCATCAGATGAGCGACAGCGATTCTCTCGAATCCAACAAGCTGTTCAAGATGACAGGTGACTTCGAACGTATCGCAGACCACAGTGTAAACATCACAGAATCTGCCGATGAGCTGAGAGTTAAGTCGATAATCTTCTCGGGTGAAGCCCAGAAGGAACTTGACATCCTCGTATCCGCCGTAAAGGAG
Source organism: Oscillospiraceae bacterium (assembly GCA_045606085.1). Lineage (GTDB taxonomy): Bacteria > Bacillota > Clostridia > Oscillospirales > Ruminococcaceae > CAG-115. The sequence goes on along the minus strand of JAZURJ010000028.1, from coordinate 15,613 downwards.
ATACTGACGCTGACAGAAAAAGCATTCAATGATAACGATATGGACGCTGCAATGAGCGTTGAGCCTCTTGAACAGGTGATCGACGAGCTTAAGGAGAGATTGAGGACAAATCACATCAAGCGTCTGCAGCAGGGCAGCTGCTCCGTCGAGGCAGGCTTCGTATGGTTCGACCTCCTCCACGATCTGGAGCGTATTTCCGATCACTGCTCGAACATCGCAGGCTGTGTGATAGAGGCTACTCACAACGACATCAATCTGCATGAGGGTCTGAGATTTATCCGAAACGACAGCTCTGACTACTACGAGCGTTTCAGACAATATATGGACACCTACAAAGTATAACAATACCTCTACAAAACAGCGGCTCCGCCTTATGACGGAGCCGTTGTTCTTATATTTCAGCCAATCGCGGGGCATCACATGGGAACGCAGCATCAACAGATCAAAAAACTTCGCCTCACAGACGAAAACACCGCCGCTGAAAAGCGGCGGTGCGTCATTGCAAAATATCAGAGTATCTCGGTTCTGAAGTATCTGTACAGCTCGCCTGCCATCTCCTCCTGCTCAGTAGCACGGGGATGTCCGTTTGTACCTCTGCCGCAGCGTTCGAATACATAGTGTGTTACATCGGGTGAGTTCACCTCTGCAACGATCTCATCCAGAGCGTCGTCCCATGTCTTGTCGTGACCAAGTACTGTGAGTATCAGCACGAACTTGGCAGCGGGATACTTGCTACGCAGATCGTTCAGCATCGTGATGTATCCGTCCTTCCACCTGCGTCGGTAATCAGGACGCTTGATAGCTTCGGGATCGGGGTTGTGGTCGTTCTGACCGATGGCGATGATGACCGCATCAGGCGTGAAACGGCTGAAATCCCAGTCCTTGCGGGGCTTGTAGGGGCTGTACTCCATCTTATCATAGCAGCTGAGCATACCTGTAAGCTGGTCTGCACAGAAATAACCTGTACCGTCAAACAGAGCGATACCGCCCTGTCCGAGAATATGAGCTTCAGCATTGAGCTTTCTTGCAAGCATCGCCGCATAGCTGAAATGAGAATTATCATACTGGCTGTGGTGAGCGGGATCGCACTGACCCTCATAACCGAGAGCCTCTGTCACCTCGCCTGCGGTAACACTGTCGCCGTATACCTCCAGCTTGTAATCATACTTGTGCCCGGGATTACGCACCTGTGCACCCTCGTCCACAACGATGCCCGAGAACTCTATGTAATTCGCAGCCGCCATACGCTTGTAGATACGCAGAGTGTGTTCCTTGTCCTCGAGATCCTCCGCCAGCATCCAAAGCTTGTCCTCGTAATCGTCGCCGAGATCGATGGTCACCATTCTGCCATCCACCTGTGCACCCATATATGTGTGCTCCTGCATCTTGATATTCTTGATGATCATACCGACAGAAGTACCTGTGAATACGGTGTCGATGTAGGAATAAGGCCAGATGAGCACAGGACGTGCAGGGTCGTCAAAGTCGATACGTCCGACATACTGGAACGCTCCGCTGTCTGCGGGAATGAGCTTTTTGTTTTCGGGAATAGTGTAAGCCATGGTGATGATTCCTTTCTATATCAGATTTCAGATATAAGTAACGATATTATCTCGTTGGATACGAGGAAACCCTCTGCTGTGAGAGATAATCTGCCGTTTTTGATGCGGTAATACTGCTTCGGTATTCGTTTCAGTGCACCCTCGCACTGCCGCCACAGCGTTTCGGGAATACCCTCGGAAAGCCGCAGACCAAGCATTATCCGCTCCTCGATCGGGTCAGGGAAAGCCTCAGTGAGCAGCTCCCTTTGCCGCTCGTCCGCTATAAAGCTCTCCAGATCGCGTGCCACGGCAAATCTCCGTCCGTCAAGGAAAGAGTGTGCCGCAGGACCTACACCGAGATATTCCTCGGCGTGCCAGTACTTTAGATTATGGCGGCTCTCGCAGCCATCCTTTGCAAAATTGCTTATCTCATACTGATGAAGACCATGCTTTGCAAGAATGTCAACTGTCTGCAGGTACATATCCGCAGTGCAATCCTCATCAGGAAGCACGGGTGTGTTCCTGCCGAAGGGCGTATTCTCCTCTATCTTCAGCATATACGCAGAGATGTGCGTTATCGGAAGCGAGGTCATCCGCTCAAGAGTAAGGGCAAGGCTGTCGCTGTTCTGATGCGGCACTCCCAGCATAAGATCAGCCGAGATGTTCGTAAATCCTGCTGCCGCTGCCCTTTGTATAGCCTTTGCGGCGGTGTCGCTGTCATGACGTCTGCCGAGGGCTGCAAGTTCATTGTCACAGAAGCTCTGCACACCCACCGAAATGCGGTTTATCCCTGCTTCCAGCAGCGTTTCCAGTGCCTCATCCGTCATCTCGCACGGGTTTGCCTCCGCAGTTATCTCCGCTCCTTCTGCGATATCAGCAGCCTTCAGCATCTCTCCGAGATACGCCGCCAGCAGTATCGGTGTGCCTCCTCCGAAATAAACGGTATCGTATCTTCCGCCATACGCCCTGAGGTTACGGACGACAGCGTCTGTATAACGCCGTGCAAGTCCGTCCTCCAGAGCAACGGAATAAAAATCGCAATAAAGGCACTTTCTGCGGCAGAACGGGATGTGGATGTATAATCCCTTATTCATCTTCCAGCTTCAGCACGGACATGAATGCTTCCTGCGGTACTTCAACCGTACCGAAGGCTCTCATTCGCTTCTTACCTTCCTTCTGCTTTTCAAGCAGCTTCTTCTTTCTGGTGATATCGCCGCCGTAACACTTTGCAAGGACATCCTTACGCATCGCCTTGATGGTCTCACGTGCGATTATCTTGCCGCCCACAGCTGCCTGGATGGGAATCTCAAACAACTGACGAGGAATGTGTATCTTCAGCTTCTCAGCCATCTTTCTCGCACGCTCATAAGCCTTTTCGCTGTGTACGATAAAGCTGAGTGCATCCACGATATCGCCGTTAAGGAGGATATCCAGCTTTACGAGCTTACTGGGAGCAAAGCCCATCATCTCGTAATCGTAGCTTGCGTAGCCGCGGGTACGGGATTTCAGAACGTCAAAGAAGTCGTATACGATCTCGTTGAGCGGCAGTTCATAATGCAGGTCAACTCGTGTTTCATCGATATACTTCATGTCACGGAAAACACCGCGTCTGTTCTGACACAGCTCCATGATATTTCCGACATACTCAGAGGGGGCATAGACGTGTGCGTCCACCATCGGCTCATACGCCTGTGCGATCACGCCGGGATCGGGATAGTTGGTGGGGTTGTCTATCATTACAGTAGAGCCGTCGGTAAGCTCTATCTTGTATACTACCGAGGGAGCAGTGGTGATGATGTCAAGGTTATATTCACGCTCGATACGCTCCTGAATGATCTCCATGTGCAGAAGTCCGAGGAAGCCGCAGCGGAAACCAAAGCCGAGTGCGATGGATGTTTCAGGCTCGAATGTAAGGGAAGCATCATTGAGCTGCAGCTTTTCCAGTGCCTCTCTCAGGTCAACATACTTTGCACCGTCCGCAGGGTAAATACCCGAGAACACCATGGGATTTACATCACGATAACCCGCAAGCGGCTCCGCAGCAGGTCTGTCAACACCGGTCACAGTGTCGCCGACCTTGGTATCGCCGATGGATTTGATGGACGCTGCGATGTAACCTACCTCGCCCGCCATAAGCTCCTTGCAGGGCACCATTTCGGTAGCCCCCATGTAGCCAACCTCAACAACGGTGAACTCCGCACCGCTCGCCATCATGCGGATCTTGTCACCCGCCTTTACCGAGCCTTCCTTGATACGGATATATACGATAACGCCCTTGTAGCTGTCGTAATAGCTGTCGAAGATGAGTGCCTTCAGCGGTGCATCGGGGTCGCCCTTGGGAGCAGGCACTGCCTCAACGATACGCTCCATTACCGCATGGATGTTGATGCCCATCTTTGCGGATATCTCGGGGGCGTCCATGGCTTCTATGCCGATGACATTCTCTATCTCCTCCTTGACCACCTCGGGTCTTGCGGAGGGCAGGTCTATCTTGTTGACGATGGGTACTACCTCAAGGTCATTCTCCACAGCGAGATAGGTGTTCGCCAGCGTCTGTGCCTCGATGCCCTGTGATGCGTCTACGATGAGAAGTGCACCCTCGCACGCAACAAGAGAACGTGACACCTCGTAATTGAAGTCCACGTGACCGGGAGTATCGATGAGATTGAAGATGTAATCCTCACCGTTATCCGCTGTGTACTTCAGACGGACAGCTCTCGCCTTGATGGTGATACCACGCTCACGCTCGATATCCATATTATCCAGAAGCTGCTCCTCCATGTCACGCTTTGCGACGGTTTCGGTCTGCTCAAGGATACGGTCGGCAAGGGTGGACTTGCCATGGTCGATATGTGCAATGATGCTGAAATTTCTTATTCTGGAAAGATAGCTGGTGTCTGACATTTCTTTGTCCCTTTCGATCAATTATCTTCAATATATTCCGTATCCAGCTCCCACTCCAGCTTCTCAAGTATCTCAAGAAACTCCTCGTGGGTCTTGTCCTCGGGAAGGACAAAGCCGAGATATCTGTCCTTTTTCATGAGCTGACGGATGACGTACAGATCATTTTTTCTGGAAGTGGTGCTCTCACCGTAATCACGCAGCGGAGCAAACACGCCGTATTGTCCCTCAAGGCGGTACAGCACGAACTCATCGAACTGGAACACGACAAGCCCGTTGCCCTCACACAGCTTTCTGACTGTGAGCTTCTCCATATCGGGAGCGGTTTCGTTGAGGATGAAATACACCTCAGGCATATGCGAAAAATGTGCATCGGAATGTGCCGTTCCCACTTCCTCATACTCCGTTTCATCGAACACGAAGCTGTCGTCATAGATGTAATATGTGCTGGACGGGTTCTGATAGCAATGTACGATCTTGTACACCGTATCGCCGTCAGCCTTTTCGTACAGGGTATCCTGCGGCTCATAGAAGATGCCTGCGATCCACTTTATGCCCAGTGCGAAAAGTCCCACACAGGTAAGCGTTATGATGAGCGGAAGTGCTTTCAGGAGATTTTCCTTCCATTTCGGCATTCCCTCGTATTCTGCGACCTCTGTTTCATTTCCGGTCGTGATGATATCCTTTTCGTTGTCGTTCATTGTATCCTCTTTTTATCGTTCTGTGCTAATCATATAATTATATCATATTTTACAGTAATAATTCAAGTACCCGCAGGAAATTTCTTTACATTATTCCGCAAAACAAGACCGCCCCGTAACTCGGGGCGGATGTAATTATTCTGCTGTTTCAAGTGCGTTGATGGCGGCTACCGCATCCCAGTAGAAATGCTCCTTGCCGATACGCTCACGGAACTGTGCTCTGTCCATCATTTCGGAAACGGAATCCTGCACGCCACAGAACATTATCTGTGTGCCCTGCTCCTTCAGCTGCCTGTAAAGGCTCTCAAGCTCACCGAGGGAAATATCGTCTGCTGTGGGCACGCCACGCATGGAAAGGATGATATTTTCTGCCTCGGACAGCTCAGAGATGGCTGCAATGAGCTTCTCCTGTGTACCGAAGAAGAGAGGCCCCGAAAGATATACCACCTTGCAGCTCTTCAGCTTGTCGCTGTATTTGCCGCCCTGAAGCCTGCGTTCATCGATATCGCTTACGATGACCTTCAGCTCGCAGCTCTTGATGATGAATACCAGCATAGCCGCAACCACGCCGATGACGATGGCAACGGTGAGGTCAAACACGACAGTCGCAACCATCGTGATGAGATACTGCAGGATGGAGGACTTGAACTTCTTGCCGAAGATGCTCTTTATAGCGTGCCATTCGTTCATACGGAAAGCGGTGACCATCAGCACACCTGCAAGTGCCGCCAGCGGGATACGGCTCATTACGCCGCCCAGCAGGAACATGGAAAGTATCAGAACGATGGAATGTACAACGCTCACAAGACGTGTCTGTCCGCCGGATTTGATGGCAACAGATGTACGTGCGATCGCTGCCGTTGCAGGCACACCGCCAAGCAGCGGTATCACCATATTGCCGATGCCCTGTGCGATAAGCTCACGCTGTGCGTCCAGACGCTCGCCCTTCATCTTTCCTGCAGATGCACCGCACAGCAGGCTCTCGATCATGCCAAGAGCTGCAACGGATATCGCAGGCATGATAAGCTGCGTAACGTTTGAGAAATCAAAGCCGTTCACGATAAGGCTGTCCTTGGTCACAAGGCTTCCGGGGATGTCGCCTACCTCTGCAACCACACCGTCGGGGAATGCGATCATGTTTACGACGAGTGCCACGATTATTCCCACAAGCGAGGACGGAACGACACCGTTCCACTTCTTGGGATAAACTATCATTATGACCATAACGAGAGCACCGAACATCACTGCCCACCAGTTGGGAGAGAAGCTGCCCTCGCCGTTAAAGTAGGAGATGATCTTCTGGATCGCGTTCTCGCCGACAGATCTCGTGCCGAAAAAGTTATCTATCTGACCCAGTGCGATGATGATGGCGATACCCGATGTAAATCCCGTGATAACAGGAGCGGGCAGGTAGCTTACAAGCTTGCCGACCTTACACAGTGCCGCAATTATAAGGATGATGCCCGAAAGGAAGCCTGCCATCAGCACGCCCGAAACGCCATACTGTGCGGAAACGGACAGCAGGATAGCCGCCATTGCACCTGTGGGACCCGATATCTGATAGGAAGCACCGCCGAGTATCGCGATAACGATACCTGCAACGATGGCTGTGACCATGCCCGCCGCAGCATCCGCACCCGAGCTTACGCCGAACGCAAGTGCCAGAGGAAGCGCCACCGCAGCCACTGTCAGACCTGCCATGAGGTCCTTTGCAAGGCTCTTTCCGTTGTAACCCTTGAACTCCGTTCTGAGATCGGAGATGTACTTCTTGAACATATGATTACCTTCTTCTCTTTTCTGTTTCTTTACCGAAAATAATTATACATCCACGCCGAAATAAAGTCAATCAGCGGTAGTACCATAGTTTTTAGACTTGACCAGAGTGTTTTTGTGGAGATTGATGTCAAGAGAGGGATAAATGTGTAAAAGCGATGAAAACTGTTGTGCGGCACTTGCAAAAACAGCAGAAATATGCTACAATATGCTCAGACGGGATAGTTATCCCCGTTAAGTATGAAAGGAGTAATCAAAATGGGATTTTTTGACGAACTTTTATCCACCACCAAGAACGTTGCCTCTACAGCAGGCAAGAAGACTGACGAAGCAGTAAAGATCTCCAAGCTGAAGGTAAAGAAGGCTCAGATCAATTCCGATATCAAGGCAAAGTACGAGAAGCTGGGCGCTCTTGTGTACCAGATGGCAAAGGCTGACGAGAAGGATGGCGAGGCTTTCGACGCTGCCATCGCTGACATCGACGTAAGCTGTGAGGCTCTTGTTGAGCTTGACAAGCAGATCGACGAGCTGACAGGCATCGTTACCTGTGAAAAGTGTGGTGCGAAGACCAAGAATGACAACAACTTCTGCCCCAAGTGCGGTGCAAAGCTGCCCGTTACCGAGGTAAAGGCAGAGCCTGCCGAGGAAGCTCCCGCTGAGGAAGCTGCTCCTGCAGAGGAAGCAAAGACCGAGGAATAATTCCACATAACAGCAAAAAGCCTGAGATGTATTTCTCAGGCTTTTGTCATTTATATGCTGTGTATTCCCGGGAATCACCATTGCCCGACCGGATGATCGGACAACAGTGCTCGGAAATTATATATTTCAAGGATGGTTAGCGGAATGATATTCCTGCCGCTGTGGGCGGCTCGGGTGGTATTATTCTTCTGTTCAATTCACAGAATCATCATTGTTCCCAGGTTAAGTTGTACTTAAAATCCTTGTATGCCACAGAGTACAGTGCCGCTCTCAGTTGTCCTGATTCGCTTACAGGACCGCATTTTTTTGTAGCATAAGTATCAGTCAGCCAATTTACCTCTATTCTGCAATTTCTATAATTCAGAAACAGAACGACATCTGAATCACGTCCGTTTCTGTTGTCGAAAACTCGTAACATCGGCAGACAGGCTATTGATCTGACAACAACATACCTTCCCGTTTTGCCGTCGTCGCCAATAACAATTCTTCTTGGTGTAAGAGTATAGGTGATCTCAGAAAATGTATCGGCTGTGATAAAAGCTGTTTCTTCGCATACCTTCAGCACGAATTTTTTGATGTTCTTATTAAACTGAAGCTCTGTAAGTACAATGTTCTCGTCGAAGTCATAAACCACTATCTGCTTTGCGTATTCATATGCATCATACATACCGATACTCTCTTCAAACACGAACAGCGTTTCTCCGCACTCGGGTATATAATTGAGATTGAAATATGTATACGACCAACGACCGTCAGTATGAGAGGGTATGTTTCTGTCGAGCGTTTCACGTGTCAGCAGAGGCATGTATTGTTCATTTTCAACTGTTATATCGCTTCTGGAAAAGTTGCCACCGCGTTTGTAAATATAATCGCCCCAATAACCAAAATTGATGTCTCGCACTTCAAAAGCAGATGCATTTGTCGCTGCAACAGTAGCCAGTGTGATTGCCGCCAGAATTGTTGCGGCGATTCTTTTTAATATCTTCAATTTCATTTGTTCCTTTCAAGAATAACTGTTTTCATGAATTACCGCCCGGCTATTGTCGGGCGGTATTATATGAGTTGTTATTAAATGCTACTATTAGCCTGTATAAGAGGGAGTATTGATCCAACCACAGTTATAAGCAACACTCTTTGTGCCAAGTGCGGAACCGAAGCTTGCAAATGCTGCAGTTACATTCTTGCCACTAGACTCAGTTACATAAGAACCTGTGGAAGCTTTGTTTGTAACCCAGTACATATCGATCGTACCGTCAGCCTGCTGATCAAGATATACATCATAGAGATCGCCGTTTCTGTTGTCATATACATTCAGCAGAGGAACGCAAGTGTCGCAGAATGCGATCTTTGCATATGCCTTGTTGCCGTCGATTACATAACCCTTTGTATAACGAACGTTACCAACGGTCTTATTAGCGGTATTGCCATACAGCTTGGAGGATGTAGCTTCTGTTCTGAAGGTGATGGAGTTCCAAGCAGTCTTGTCTAAGTCTTTATCATTATCAGATACAACCAGTACATATCTGCCGATTGCGTTGTTGTATCTCAGCTCTGTATTCAGAATGTTCTCGTCATAATCATATACAACAAGCTTCTTAGCATAATCATAAGCCTCATAAAGATCGATGCCCTTATCGAAGATAAAGAGATCTTCTGCTCTGTCTGCATTGTAATCAAGCCAAAGATAAGTGTAAGACCAGTCATTATCACTTACATGCTTTTCAAGGAAAGACTCAGTGAGCACGCCAAATGCATTCATGTTGCTCTTGTTGATCTCATACTTCTGAGAAACGCCGGAGGGAGAAGGAATGTAGTCATTGTACATTGCATCTGTGATTGTAAATGCAGATGCGGATGTTGCCATTGTGGCTGCCAGAGATACTGTTGCAAGTGCTGTTGCAGCAATGCGCTTGAATGTCTTGTTCATAGTAGTTTTCCTCCATTTAAATAAATTGATTTCCGATGCCGCTTTTGCGGCCTTCGCGAACCTGTCGTTCGCTGTAACTATATCTTAACCGAATGACCACTTATTTTCAAGTATCATCCGACGAAATGTATATATATATATATATAAGATGCCGTATTTGAGGATAAGATGCCGAAATAGCCGACGAAATGCACAAGGCAACTTGTCGTCGCAAGTTGCCACAAAGATTAAAATCATCGTGTTGCTCTCTACACATATTTTAATATAAAATATAAAAGACTTCCCGCGGATACGGAAAGTCTTTTGTACTGTTTATATCTTCGTTACCCGTGCAAAGTTCGCCATCAGCTTTTTTTCGCCTACTCTGTCAAAGCTGATCGTCAGCATGGTGTCGTTGCCTGTACGCATGGCGTTTGTAACTGTGCCCTCACCAAATATGTTGTGACGCACTCTGTCGCCGTTTGTGAACACTTCGCCGCTGTTTATCGGCTGAGGGATGGTGGGCTTCTTTGCCGCCTGATCTGCAAGGTAATTCGGCTTCGTCGGCTTTGTCCACGTGCCGCCCGCAGCGACCTGCCTGGGCTTGTCGCCCTTCATCACGATAAGCTCCTCGGGTATCTCACGGATGAACGTGGACAGCTTGTTACGCATCGTCTGACCGTACAGCATACGGTAAGCGGTATGCGTCACGTGAAGCTTACGCTTTGCACGCGTAATGGCGACATACGCAAGACGACGTTCCTCCTCCATCTCGGAAAGGTCGCCAAGTGCACGGTAGCTCGGGAAAATGTTGTCCTCCGCTCCCACAAGGAATACCGTGTCAAACTCAAGACCCTTTGCACTGTGCATCGTCATCAGCGAAACACGGTCGGATTCGGTATCGTAGTTGTCCATATCCGACACCAGAGCCACCTGCTCAAGGAAATCGGGCAGTGTGACATCGGGATCCTCCTCCAGCACCGTCAGAGCGTTGGATTTAAGCTCCTCGATGTTCTCTATACGTGCTGTGCCCTCGTCGCCAAGTGCACGCATCGCCTGCATATAGCCGCTCTTTTCCGCAACAGCGTCGATAAGCTCGTCAAGGCGGAGAGTGTCCGCAAGCTCGTCAAGCTCATCAAAAAGGTTTGCAGCCGCCTTCAGTGCGGTGGCCTTTCGGGAGAGCGTTTCGTACTGGGACGCCTCACGGCACACCTCCAGCGGCGAGATACGCAGCCCCTCCGCAATACGTACTATCTCCTCCACGGTAGCATCACCGATGCCACGCTTCGGCTCGTTGATGACACGGCGGAAACGCACGACGTCATAGGGATTGTTCAGCACGGCAAGGTAGGAGATGATGTCCTTTATCTCCTTGCGGTCATAGAAGCGGACGCCGCCCACCACCTTGTACGGCACGCCCGCACGAGCAAGTGCACTCTCGAAGCTGCGTGACTGGGCGTTGTTACGGTACAGCAGTGCGAAATCGGAGAAGCTCTTTCCCTGCTGTGTTCCGTCAAGGATAGTGTCAGCTATGAACTTCGCTTCGGTCTGTTCGCTCTCGAAGCGGTGGCAGAGCACCTTCTCACCCTTGCCGAGGTCAGACCACAATGCCTTGTCCTTACGCTGGTGATTGTTTCTGATAACTGCGTTTGCGGCGTTGAGGATGTTTTCGGTGGAGCGGTAATTCTGCTCCAGACGGATGACCTCACAGCCCTTGTACTGGCTCTCGAAGCTGAGGATATTCTCGATGGTCGCACCACGGAAGCGGTAGATGGACTGGTCGTCATCACCAACGACGCAGAGGTTTCCGCTGTCGCCTGCCAGCAGGGAGATAAGACGATACTGTGCAACGTTCGTATCCTGATACTCGTCCACCATTATGTACTTATAAAGGTTGCGGTAGTGCTGAAGCACATCGGGGTTTTCCTCAAAAAGACGGACGGTAAGGCAGATGATATCATCGAAATCCACCGCATTTGCCGCCTCAAGAGCCGCCTGATAATCCTTGTAGATATCCGCTGCACGCTTGTCCATGATATCAAGGGAGCTGTGAGCCGTCACAGCGAACTCCTGTGGGCTTATCATCTTGTCCTTGCAGCGTGAGATGATGTTCTTGAATACCTTGGGATTGAACACCTTTTCATCGATGCCCTGTCTTTTCATGGCATCCTTGATGATACGCCTGGCGTCGTCCTCGTCGTAGATGGTGAAGCTGCTCTTGTAGCCGAGATTTTCTATCTCACGGCGGAGTATCTTAACACAGGCGGAGTGGAAGGTGGATGCGTTTATCTTCTCGGCCTCCTCGCCTATCATGGAGATAAGACGTGCCTTCAGCTCGCTTGCCGCCTTGTTTGTGAAGGTGATGGCAAGGATGTTCCACGGAGCAACGGGTGCCACCGATACGATATCCGCAAGACGCCGGGCGTTCTCGGGGGTCTTTTCCATCGCAGGGAACTGATACAGGAACTCCTCCTCGTCGGCGGAGAGAGCACGGACCTCCTCGTCATTGTAGGCGTTGCCAAAACGCATCATGTTTGCGATACGGTTACACAGAACAGTGGTCTTTCCGCTGCCTGCACCCGCTATGATGAGCACTGCACCATTTACCTTGAACACTGCCTTTCTCTGCATATCGTTTGTGCGAGAGAAAAAGGATGTCAGTGCATTTCTTTTAAGTGAGGTATAATCCAAAACATTTACCGTCCTTTGTTCGTAATAGCGATATTTAGAGCGGCGTGCTGTCACGCCGCTCTTTTTATGGTGTTTTTGATGTTTTATTCTGTGGGTATTGTTACAACAGTGTTATTTCTTGTTGCTGTGGAGAGATCTCCGTCCAGTGCGATAAAGGGATTTACCTCTGTTCCGATAGCCTGAGGAAGAACGCCGTTCCAGTTGCTTATCTTCAGATACTCGATGTAGTTCGGGGACTGAGCGATCTGCTCCTGAACTACCTGGATAGCGTAAGCCTCTGCTTCAGCCTTGATCTTCTGGGACTGTGCGTCAGCCTCTGCTGCGATGACCTTCTGCTTTGCTTCCTCTTCCTTCTCGGCGGTCTTGTTCTGCATCTTCAGGGCATCCTGTGCTGCGATCACCTTCGCCTGGATGGACTGCTCGAAAGCGTCGTCAAAGGAGAGGTTCTCGATAGCGAATGCGGTAACGATGATACCGTTGGGAGCAAGAGTTTCCTTGATCTCTGCGTAGATCGCATTCTGAACATCGGAACGGTTCTGTACCAGCTTTTCAGCCTGCACCTTACCGATCTCATCCTTGGTGATCTTTGCAACGTTCGGAACGAGAAGCTTTGTTTCTACATTCGAGATGCCGATGGTACGGATGAGCTCTGACAGCTTGGTGCCGTCGTAGTAGTAGTTCACCTTGAGCTGCAGCTCATTTACTGTCTGCGTGTCGCTGGTGTAGGCGTCTGTCATAACGGAGTAGATCTGCTCACGGGTATCCACCTGCTGGATCTCCTCGATGAAGGGGATGTGGAAGTTAAGACCTGCTGTGAGATCACTTGCCACGATCTTGCCGAACTGGTACTTAACGCCGATAAAGCCCTCGTTTACAACTGTGAAGCTGTTGAACAGTACGATGATCACCAGCACTGCGATTATTGCGATCGTCACAAGGGTCACTATGCCCTTGCCGCCGTTGTTGCTTTCCTTGGGTTCTGTTGTGAATTTCATGGTTGCCATAGTGTGTTTCCTTTCTGTCTGTGTGCACTGCCACATAATGCACGGGGTCTGCTCTTGCGAGCGGTTAATTCATAAGCTCCGCAATTTCGGAGTATTTATCGTCAAGCTCCACCTGCGGCACTACTGCTCTGCGGCTGATGCCTGCGTTAGCGAACGCCTGTGTGAGCATGAGCTTGATACGGTTGACCTGATTTACCTCGGATGCACCGGGATCGAAGTCCACCGCAACGATGTTGGATTCGGGATACTGTCTGCGAAGCTCGCCGATAACGCCCTTGCCCGTTACATGGTTGGGCAGGCAGGCAAACGGCTGCATACAAACGATGTTGGGCACGCCCTCGTGGATAAGCTCGATCATTTCGGCACAGAGGAACCAGCCCTCGCCTGCGATATTGCCGGGAGATACGATGGAGCGGACGCTCTCACGCATCTCGAAGATGTCGCCGGGACAGCCGAACTTCGTTCCCTTTACCGCCTTGCGGTAGCTGCCCTCGATGAATTTCAGCACGCTTACTGCGGCATTGTTGCCGAACTCGCCCTTCTTGGAGATATAAAGCAGCTCGGACTTTGTCTTGCCGTGGGAGCATACGTAGTAGAAGAAGCCCATCAGATCGGGGACCACTACCTCGCAGCCTTCGCTTTCAAGCAGCTCGATCAGGTTATTGTTTGCTATGGGATGGAACTTTACAAGGATCTCTCCCACAAGTCCTACCTTCGGCTTCTGAATATCAAGCACAGGGAACTCGGAAAATTCCTTGACGATATTTCTGACGTTCTTGTTGAAGCGGTGCAGAGAAAGTGACTTCAGCTCGCCATGGAGGAAATCTCTCCACTTTTCATACAGTGCATTTGCACTGCCCTTCTCCACTTCGTATGGACGCACCTTGTACAGGCAGCGTGACAGCACATCGCCGTAAACTATACCCATCGCTGCACGCATTATCATCGCAGGAGCAAGCTTGAAGCCGCTCTGCTTCTCAAGTCCCGCAAAGTTCAGCGAGATGAGAGGGATGTTATGGAAGCCTGCGTCCTTCAGTGCCTTCTTCAGCATACCGACATAGTTCGTTGCACGGCAGGCACCGCCGGTCTGTGTTATCATTACGGATGTGTTGTTAAGGTCATACTTGCCGCTCTTGAGAGCATGGATGAGCTGACCGATAACAAGGATGGAGGGGTAGCAGGCGTCGTTGTTGACATACTTCAGGCCCTCGTCCACAACGTCCTTGGAGCAGTCGGTAAGCACCACCGCATTGTAGCCGCTGTGGCGGAATGCGTGCTCCAGCATATCGAACTGCATGGGTGCCATCTGCGGGCAGAGGATTGTGTGGTTCTTACGCATCTCGACAGTGAACTCAGGCTGTCTTACGAAGCCCACCTCGCCCTGTACGGGAACGAAGCCGTGACGCTTTCTCTCCTCCACGACAGAGATGAGCGAACGCAGACGTATCCTCGCCGCACCGAGGTTGTTTACCTCGTCTATCTTCAGGCAGGTGTACATCTTGCCGAAGCTGCGGAGCGTTTCCTGGACCTGATCTGTGGTGACAGCGTCAAGACCGCAGCCGAAGCTGTTGAGCTGTACAAGCTCCAGACAATCATGCTTGCCCACAACATGAGCCGCACCGTACAGTCTGCTGTGATATGTCCACTGGTCCACGACACGGATAGGACGCACGATCTCCTCAAGGTGATAGATGCTGTCCTCTGTGAGCACTGCATAGCCGTAGCCTGCGATCATCTCAGGCAGACCGTGGTTGATCTCGGGGTCTACGTGGTAGGGACGTCCCGCAAGAACGATACCCTGCTTGTCATTATCTTCAAGGAACTTCAATGTTTCTTCGCCCTTTGCACGGATGTCCGCCTTGAACGCCTCGTCCTCAGCGTATGCCTTTGCAAGTGCGTCTGTAAGCTCTGCCTTTGTGATACCGAGATTGGGAAGATCCTTGCTGAATTCCTCGAAAAGTCGCTCTGCCATTCTCTTCTCGTGGAAGATGGGCAGGAAAGGATTGAGGAACTTCACATCCTTGCGAAGCTCAGGAACAGAGTTCTTGATGACCTCGCTGTATGTAGCAACAACGGGACAGTTGTAGTGGTTGTCCGAGCCGCTCTCCTCCTTCATCTCGTAGGGCATGGAGGGGTAGAATATGAGCTTCACACCATCATCGATGAGTGCCTGGATATGTCCGTGAGCAAGCTTTGCAGGGTAGCATACCGTGTCGGACGGAATCGTGTGCCGACCCTTGTAATAGATATCACGGGTACTTTCCTCACTGATGATTACTTCAAAGCCCAGGTCAGTAAGTGCCCTGTGCCAGAACGGCAGCTGCTCATAGAATCCGAGACAGAGCGGCAGACCGACCTTTGCCTTCGGAGCAGCAGGCTTTTCCTCAACAACGCTGA
>JAZURJ010000027.1:0-2296 GCA_045606085.1 Oscillospiraceae bacterium | reverse complement strand
CGGGCCGCTGCCTGAGTTATTTTTATTAATATTCTGTTTCTGGGCGTTCTCCAGCTGCCTTTTTAGATCAGAGATCTGATTCTGTAAGGCTTCAAGATCCTGCTCAGGTTTATGATCATCCGCTGATTTTTCAGGTTCCTTATCCGGCTCCTGGGATCTCTCTTCAGGTTCTCCTGCGGGCTCATCTTCCGGCCCGTTTTCTGGTTCCGTACTGTCAGGATCCTCAGCGGTATCAGCCAGGCTGATTAATTCCTTAATATCTTCTTTTTTGTAACCTAATTTCGCTAACGCAATAATATCTCCGAGTTTCATAATTGTTCCTCCTTTTTAATAATGATATGGGGGAGTTACTGGATGATCAATCCGCCCTCCAAGCCTACGCTTCTGATCCGGGGACATTCTCCCCCATATCTAATTAATTATATAATAAATCACTCAATATAGAAACCACTATTTAAATAAGCGTTGATCTCCGCACGGTCGGCATCCCTTGCGTTTACCGGGACCGATGCGTTTCCGCACTGGCAGAAACCAGATAAGCTCGACAGCTGCACATTCTGCATGAGCGGACGGCCGGCGACAGTTGTCGGAAACTGTTTGCTGCCGAATACTTTCCGGTTAATACGTATATTCTCACAATTCAGATAAAGGTCGTAATGGTTTCCGGATCCTCCGATCATGGACACCTGCGGACAATATGCACTTTTGATCACGGACAGGCCGGTCGTGATCGATTGGCCTACTCCGCTGATCACGCTGCCCGGACTCCCTCCACCTCCTGCAAGGTTAGAAGCTGCGGAGCTCGTTCCGCTGACAAAAGCTGCGATCGTTTCGATCGTATTTGCCCGTGCTTTTCCGATCGGCACATCTGTAGCAATAGACCCTTTGAAGTTGCAGAATTTAACATAGCTGCTACCTGATTCAATAATATGCGTGATCAGGCCGGTCGCGATGTCGATCGCCATCTGATCATATAAAGACGTTCCGTTCAGGATGCAGGAACCGACAAACGCCGGATCTAACGGAGCCGTGCCTATACCCGGAAGAGTGATCGAATACTGTACAAACTCCGGATCAGCATCACGAAAATCTCCGTAATAGGCTGCAGGAAGATTGATCGCCACCCGTGCACCGGTCGCAGCTGTCGCAGAAACACTTTTAATGTAAAGATCATCAGGCACATAAGCAGCTTTCATGATCACCGGACCGATCGCTATATTTGTCTTTGGGACGACAACGCCGATATTTGTGACATTCAACGGCATCCATTTGATCGCACCGATATAAACATCAAGATCAAAAGAAGCTGCGACTTTGGAGCTGATCCAGTCTGAAATATCAGATGCGTCATAACATCCGCTGTTAAGGATTCCTTTTAAAAATCCTAAACTGTTCGCACAATAGATCGTATGTCCTCCCGTTTTTGTCATTACCGGAATAACATACATTCCGGTCGGGTTAAATATACCAGTAAGAGCCGTATTTGTTACGGTATCAGAAATATATTTCTGCTGCGATGAAAGAGCCGGATCCCTGATATACTGATCGTAACTTGATGCGGACCTCTCAACAAAAGCTGTGTAATTCAAGATGCTGCTCTTATAAGTCGCCAGCACATCCAGGGAGCAGGCAACCTCCGATCTGTTGGCATCTATATTGATAATGTCAGTTACGAAATAATAATTGCCAAACGCCTGAACATAAGTGATCTGTGGCATTGGATCAGCAAGTATAAAAGACGGATTCCTGATCGAAGTTTCCTCTTTCAGAACACAGCTGATCTGTGTCCCTGCGGAAGCCTGCGGCTGCAGCGTACTGTTCTGGCGTTTACTGAAATTTGACCATACTCTAATGTTCATAATAGTAATACCTATCCCTTTCCCGTTTCCGATCATAGATCATACCGGTTCCCGGACCGGGCCCCGGAGTTACATCCGGAATCAGAACAAATTTATATATTTCATGGTAGGTTGCGTGCATCGCATACCAGGTATTGCCGGATTTATAAATCCCCTCTCCATAGGTCCAGGGGATCACATTCCCGTAACCTGATTCCGAGATCATCCAGATCCCGTTCTCAAACTTTTCGACAACGCCGACATGGGAACCGGTAACGAATACGGAACCTGCGACCGGTTCATCTGAGGTTTCAAAACCTAAGGCGATCGCACGCTCTAACCAGCTGTAATTTGCATCCCCGTTTAATGTTGCAAACGGATGTGTATGCGTTACTGCCGGATTATAATCCGGATGAGAATCCTCACGCCAGATCTCAAGCATACGGCCCTGAGCATAT
>JAZURJ010000026.1:0-18702 GCA_045606085.1 Oscillospiraceae bacterium | reverse complement strand
AATGAGCGGATGCTATTGGGAAGGCAAAACAAAATGGCACAGTGAGCAATTACTGCTTAATGAGCTTGAGGAAAAATACAACGAAGAGTTCATTATACGGCAGATTGGTGTAAGCTCTGCACGCTCGGGCGGACCGTTGGTTGCTTACTGTTCGCCAAAGGATGATAAAGAATTGGTGTTTGAAACTGAACTATACCAGTTTGGTGATAATATTTCTTTGCGTGATATGTATATTCAAAGTATAGTGCGGAGAGAGATGAAAGATATAATCGACTCTGTATTAGCTGAATACTACAACGATTATGCTGTTGAAATCAACGTAAAAGGCTTACAACCTGAGTACAATTCGGGAATTACAAACGCCGATGAAGCATCCATCAAAACATTCACAGAAGCAATGCCCGAAGTGAATACTAGTACGATTTTTATTGCGATTAACCAAGAAGAAATTGAAAACTATGATGAAATACAAGATTTATTAATTCAATGTGTTAAAGATTTCCATTACGCGTTTGCCGTAATCGAATGTTATTTTACTAGTGTAGATATAATTGCAGAATGTAATGAAATGATTTATGATGATAATCCTGATGCGTTAAGCATTATGAGCATTTTAAGTCCAGGAAAATGCATAAACGAGAAGAAGTACATTATGTATCGCTATTGTTACTATGGACTAGAATCTACTTTCCGACTATCGACCATTGTTGATTATAATGGCAGCAGAGAACCGATTGATTCTGAAATAATTAAAATAGAGAGGTAAATTATGAATTATAGCGATAAGGATTTGTTGAGAGCTTCACAAATTGCATATTATGACATCAACGAAAGCGTAATTGATGACATTCGCACCTGGGTTGAAAGAGAAAATATAACTTCCCCTGACAACGCAATTTCCCCAACATTTTCGTTGTCAGAATTATTTGAACATTCATTAACTTTTAAAAATTCAATATACACAAGTGTTCGAAAAAGTATAGGTCTGTCTGATAATATTGATGTATCTACACGAGAACAAGCGTTGTCATTTGTTGATCTGTTTTTTGGGGGCGATGAAGGTAAAAGAGTTGCTATATCTGAGGTGTATGATATAATCGAAGAAATAGAACACGGAGATTTAGGAAATTGGAAACTGGTTTCCTATGTCTTTAACGATGATATCGGCAAAAAAGGTGTTGCTGGTAAATTAGTTGATGGAAAATGGACTACTGATAACGAATTCAGCCCCAGCGGCGATGGTTTGTGTGCTTATGTGTTCGAAACGTCTGATGACATTACCGCTCTTTGTTATTACAACTTAGCTTTCGCTTCCTGACACCCCGCAGAAAACTGCGGGGTGTCATTTTGCTGAAATCTCTGCAAAAATCCCGTTTCGGCTTGCAAATCAAGTCAGATTGTGGTATACTAAAATTGTATAATTATGTGCTATTCACGCCAAGACAAAGAAAGGCAGGAGATAAAATGCAGGTAGTAGCTATCGTGGGCAGACCGAATGTCGGCAAGTCCACATTATTCAATAAGCTTGTGGGCAAGCGTCTGTCCATCGTTGACGACAAGCCAGGCGTTACCCGTGACAGAATCTACAGCAAGTGCGAGTGGCTGGACAAGGAGTTCATGCTCATCGACACAGGCGGTATCGAGCCTAAAACAGACGACATCATCCTCGCACAGATGCGTGAGCAGGCGATGCTCGCCATCGAGCGTGCGGATGCCATCATCTTCGTGACCGATATCACCACGGGCGTTACCGCCAACGACAGCGAGGTTGCCGCTATGCTGATGAAGAGCGGTAAGCCCCTCGTTCTGGCAGTAAACAAGGTGGACGGCATCGGCGAGCCTCCGCCCGAGATATACGAGTTCTACAACCTTGGCTTAGGCGATCCCATAGCCGTTTCCTCCGTTCACGGACATGGTACGGGCGATCTGCTGGAGGCTGTTTTCGATCAGCTCCCCCCCGATACCGATGACGATTACGAGGAAGACGCTATCAAGGTCGCTGTAATCGGCAAGCCGAATGTGGGTAAATCCTCTCTCATCAACTACATCGCAGGCGAGGAGCGTTCCATCGTTTCCGATATCGCAGGTACCACCCGTGACGCCATCGACTCCACCATCGAGAGAAACGGCGAGAAGTTCATCTTCATCGACACGGCAGGCATGCGTCGCAAAGCAAAGGTCACAGAAAACATCGAGCACTTCAGCGTGCTGAGAGCTCTTATGGCAGTAGACAGAGCAGACGTATGCGTCATCGTCATCGATGCAACGGTCGGCTTCACCGAGCAGGACAGCAAGGTGGCAGGCTATGCCCACGACAAGGGCAAGGCATGCGTCATCGCCGTAAACAAGTGGGACGCTGTCCCCGACAAGACGGACAAGACCATGAAGGAATTCACCAACAAGCTGGAAGTGGATTTCTCCTTTATGTCCTACGCACCATTTATCTTCATTTCCGCTAAGACAGGTCAGCGTGTGGACAAGCTGTTCGAGATGATAAAGTTCGTGCACGAACAGCACTCCATCCGTATCTCCACGGGCGTCCTCAACGATATGCTGAGCTATGCGACATCCCGTGTACAGCCGCCCTCCGACAAGGGCAAGCGTCTGAAGCTCTACTACATGACGCAGGCGTCCACCAATCCCCCGAATTTCGTTGTATTCTGCAACAGCAAGGACCTGTTCCACTATTCTTATCAGAGATACATCGAAAACCAGATACGCGAAACGTTCGGTCTTGAGGCAACGCCCATCAAGATCACCGTACGCGAAAGAGGCGAATAATGGCAGGCAGCTCTCTCAAAAAGCACAGTGCTGTGATCAAGGATTTTTTCAGGCAACAGCTTGCTGCTACCATCGGATATACCATGACAACTGCGGCACTCATCGCTGCGTACCTGACATCAGGTGCAGCAGAGCATGAGCTGCTACGCTGGACAGGACTTGTCGTGCTGTTGCTGGTCGTAATGCTTATCGCAAGGGCGATAAGTGTCTACATCATGGCTCCTGCGAAATATATGGAGCAGGTACAGACCCTGTCCAAGGAACAGCAGGAAACGCTGCCATGCGAATACCCTTCGGCAAAGAAGGTTGGACAGCATCGTTATCTCGGTGAACTGCTGATATTCTTTACTCAGACAAGGATATTTGTGGTACGGTATGAGGACATAACAGGAGTGTCGTCAAAAAAGCACGATCTCCTTCTGCACATAAAAGGACGGGAGATTCCGCTGCTTCTTCCCTGTCACGCAAACGGCGTAAGCCCTGTTGTATATGCTTATCTTCGCAGCAAAAATCCCGATATCAAAATAACCGGCAAAGCCGACGGAAAGGAAATCTCTGAATAATGGAATGGATCTGTTATATCATAATGATCGTTGTGCCGTATCTTCTCGGTGGTATCAACACTTCGATAATCGTTACAAAGCTCAGGACGGGCAAGGATATCCGTGACATGGGCAGCGGTAACGCAGGACTTACAAACACACTGAGAACTCAGGGCAAGGCCATTGCGGGCATCGTTCTTCTGGGCGATGTACTGAAAGCGGTGATCGCTGTATTCGCAGTGAAGCTCGCATTCTTTTTCATCGGCGGTATCAACACCACAGATGTAACACTCGGCATGAACTGGGTGAACTACGTTTCCATCATGATGGTGGTAGTCGGTCATGTTTTCCCCGTTTACTACAACTTCAAGGGCGGTAAGGGCGTTCTTGCTGCTATCTCTGCGATATTCGCAGTGGACTGGCGTTCCGCAGTCATCCTGCTGAGCATCTTTATCGTTATCGTGGCTATCACAAGATATGTTTCGCTCGGCTCCTGCATCGCTTCCTCGATGTTCTGCGTGACTGCGCTGATATTCACATATTTTATCGATGGTGACCCTTCTGGCATCATCAATTCGATACTGGGTGGACTTACCGCTGCACTGATAATCTTTATGCACAGAGGAAATATCCACCGTCTTCTGACCCACACTGAAAAGAAGCTGGGCGAAAAAGCAAAATCTTAAGGAGAAAGCTATGGCAAAAATTGCAATTCTCGGCTGCGGCTACGGCACAGCCTTAGGTGTGCTGTATGACCACTACGGGCACGATGTCATGACCTGGACAAAGTTCGAGCAGGAAGCAGAACAGCTCCGTGCAGAACGCGAACACAAACGACTTCTGCCCGGCGTAAAGCTGCCCGAAAGTCTCGGAGTTACAACAGATGTCACCTGTGTGAAGGATGCGGATATCGTTGTTGTGGCTATTCCGTCACCGTTCTATCGTGAAGCAGTAAGAGCTGTCAAGGAGCACATCCGCCCCGATACGGTCATAATCAATGTCAGCAAGGGCCTGGAGGGCGATACCGGTAACCGTCTTTCACAGATTCTTCTGGATGAGCTGCCCGATAACCGCATCGGCGTTATCACTGGTCCCTGCCACGCAGAGGAGATAGCACGTCTGGTGCCCACCACAGAGGTGTGTGCCGCTTACGACACCGAAACCGCAAAATATATCCAGCAGACGCTCTCCAACGAAAGATACAGAATCTATATGAACGACGATGTGGCAGGCTGTGAGCTTGGCGGCGTTCTGAAAAATCCCATCGCACTGGGCTGCGGTATCGCACGCGGAATGGGTCTTGGCGACAACACCGTTGCCGCACTGATGACACGCGGAATGACCGAGATAACACGTCTTGGCGTAACTCTCGGTGCAAACTGGAAGACCTTTACGGGCATGGCGGGTCTTGGCGACCTGATCGTTACCTGTACATCACAGCACTCCCGTAACTACCGTGCAGGATACCTGATAGGTCAGGGAGTTCCTGCTGCTGAGGCTGTCGCACAGGTGGGTACAGTCGAAGGCTACACCAGCAGTAAGATAGCATTCAGACTGGCTCAGGAGCATGGTATTGACACCCCGATAATCGAGCAGATCGTACGTATCTGCTACGAGGGCGGCGATCCCAAGAGCAGTATTTCTGCACTCATGACAAGAGAAAGCAAGCACGAAAGAGAAGTTTTCTGGATGGATTGATTCCGACGGAGGCACAATGGCAAAAACGAAGATTCCTGCAACGCTGAAGCAGCAGATAGCAAAGCTCAGAGAACGTGGTTGTATCATCGATAACGAGGAATACGCCATCGAAACTCTCACTTATATCAACTACTTCCGCCTTTCCCACTATTTCGAACCCTTTACCGTAAGCAAAAACCGTTACGAAGAAGGCATCACGTTCGAAGATATAATGCGTGTGTATAAATTCGACCGCAGGCTGCGAAGCATCCTCATCGATGCACTTGAGGAGATAGAGATCGCACTGCGTGCCGCTATATCCAACTACCACGCTCTGAAATACGGTGCACTCGGATATCTCAACGCATCGAATTTCGATCACCACCATAATCACCATCAGTTTCTCGGCAAGATAAGACATCTTGTGGACAGCAACGAAGACCGTGAATTTGTCAGACACTACAACAACAAATACCGTGGCGATTTCCCGCTTTGGGTAATGATGGAGCTGTTCAGCTTCGGTACGCTGGCATTCTTCTACAAGGATATGCATCATGCAGATAAAAAGGAGCTTGCAGCAAACTTCTATCACTGTAGCAGCTCAGAACTTGACAACTGGGTGTTCTGCCTGAATGAACTGAGGAATTACTGTGCTCACTACAACAGGCTTTACGGTAATACATTCCCTGTTATGCCAAAAAAACCACACGAGCTGGATCGGGAGCTTCGCCCTGATGTTTTCGGATACATGATGATCATGAAGCAGATACACCATAACCCCGAAGACTGGAACAGACAGGTCATAGGCCCCATTTCGCGTATGATAAAACGAGATGCGGATATAATTCGTCTGGAACATCTCGGCTTCCCTAAGGACTGGGAAGAACAACTGACATTCAAATAAACAAGCGGCAGCCAACCGGCTGCCGTTAAAAGACTAAAGGAGGTGATAAGATGTCAGATGCAAATCCTTTCAGGCTACTGATAGACAGTGCCGCCAAAACTAAAAAGGAGATAGAGGAGGAAGTCAGACGCCTTATCAACTCCAGGATAGATCATGTGGTGGAAAACGCCATTCGCGATACCAAAGTTACCACCGAAGAAAAGATTCCCCCCCGGGATACCGTATACTACGGTCAAAAGCCGAATTCCTCTCCGAGATCGATCACGGAGGATGAGCTTGCATATACTCCTCAAAGCCCCGACGGATCGCCTCCGGATCTTGTGGACAAGGTGCGTGCCATGCGTGAGCTTGGCCAGACGTTCTATAACGGATATATGCTGCGACAATGTGCGGAGCTTGCCATAGTGAAGCAAGGAGAATTCATGCAGGATGTTACCGATGACTTCGGCAGGAGTGCATTCTGTGCAATAGAACGTCCCATTTACGGTGCACTTTCCCTCGAACAGCTAAGGACATATTTCACATGGCGTACCGACGCACGCAAAGGCACATATTACAGGATCGACAAGTCATATGTCGTGCTGTACTGCTATGAGCTTCTGAACAGGATCGGTGTCCTGTCCGCCGAAGACGCGTTCAACCGTCTTATGGATGTGTGGGAAAACTGCCGCTCATTCTGCCCGTATCTGGACAGCGTCATGCCGTTCTGGCTTCGGGATCTCTATGCATATAACCAGATCAGCACAGAATTTTCCGAACTGGAAAAAAGCTTTCCCGTTCACTCAGAAAGTGCCGATACCGTGACGGCTGAACTGCTCGCAGGGGATTACTCTGACAAGCTGGATTATCTGTTAAACCGCTCGTCGTATAATCTGAAGGGCAGTATATTTCTCACTGATGACACCCGCCCTCTGTTTGAGGGAGCACTTGAAACGGTGCTTTCAGCACTGGCGGAGCATTTCTCCGGCTATGGCATAACTCTGTTTGAGTTGATATGCGGCCGAACCAGAAAAGATCACGCCTGGACTCCCTTTGCAGGTGCATATGTAAACCGTGATCAGATGGACGGATTTCACGCTTGCCAGATCAGCACCACCGAACGCTACTGCATCAAACAAGGCAAGCCCTGCCACGAACGCTTTGAGCATTCCCCGTACCGCAGTTTTATCGGATATGTATTAAAAGCCACCGAAGCCGTATTAAGAGAGCGAACAGGTTTCCGTTACAGCATCGTTCCCAATCTTTCTCTGGTGCTGGATGATTTCTGCAACCGCGACAAGCTGTACAAGGCAGCAAGCGACCCTGCTTTTTCCGCTGCAATACCTGCTGCCGTCAACAGATGGTGCGATGAGCACGGCATCTACCCCAAACCAAAGGAAAGAAAACGAAAAAAGAAAACAGATCTTGAGGATGATCTGCCGTCCGAATACGGCTGGTCCTACTCCGCTCCGCCCACTGTGGAAATAGACGTGGCAAGTCTTGATAACATCCGCATTAACTCGGATGAGATCGCACGAAAGCTGATAGTGGAGGAAGACACCGATATCATTAAAGAAGAGGTTATCTCTGAACTCACTACGCAGATAGAGGATGACGTTTTCGAGGAACGGACAGAGCTTGCCGCTAAGGAAATGCACTCACTGTATGATTTTTCAGGCCTGGACGAGGGCTGGCGTCAGCTTGCAGAAAATATGGATGCCGATCAGCTTGAGCTTCTGGACGCACTGTGCAGCGGCACGACGGAAGCGGTCTGCAGAAATCGTGGCATCCTGCCCGAAACAGCTTTCGAGGAGCTGAACGCCGCCGCACTGGAGCATATCGGAGATTGCCTTGTGGAAAACGGCGTGCTCATATCTGACTATGCCGAGGACGTTAAAGCGATTACCGCATATATCAAAAAGACCTGATAAGCATCAGGTCTTTTTCGTTTTATTTGCTTTGGGCTTAGGAAAAGGCAGTTCATCATACATCTTTTCAAATATGCTCTGCAGCAGTTCCTTGTCGTCTGCGTCAGCAAGAAGCATTGGCTTTGCCCCCTCATACGGCAGCTCATATACCTCTTCTCGTACCATTTCCACTGCACTTTTTACAGGCTTCAGCAGCAAACGGTCGTCGCAGACATATGCCGCTATCTTTCCTTTGTAATAGATGATATATTCACCCATCATCTGCCGGTAAGATATATCCTCCAGCCCCGATAGCTGCTCCAGCACATACTGGAGATAACTCATACTTGTTGACATATATACCTCCGAAAAAAGCCGCTCGTGTTGAGCGGCTTTTGTGAGCCGTATTCAGGTGTTACCAGCTGCCATTCCACTCGCCGCCGAAATCATCGTTGTTCTCTTCGTTGTTGGCACTGACAAATGTACCGCTTCCGTCTGCTATAACGATATCGCCTTCAGAGATTCCGTTGAGTATCTCTGTGTATCCGCCAAGGGACATACCGATGGTCACTCCCAGTCTGAAACGCTCCTCGCCTGCAAGCAGAGTAACAGAGGAAGACGAGCCGACTGTCTTTACCGCAGAGGAAGGTACCGCAAGTACGTTCTTCTTTTCCGTGGTGAGATATACCGTTGCCCAGCCCGCTGCTATAGCCATTGCCTTTTCCTCAAGCAGCGTTTCCATTACGCCTTCTTCAAGAGCAAACACTGCACGTTTTGCCGCTTTTCCGCTCGCTGTAACAGGTGCCATATCAGGTGCCATTACTACCTTTGCAGGATACTCATCGCCATCGATCTTCACTGTTACACTCTGTCCGAAGCGGAACTTCGTAGCATCGCCGCCGTCGATATATATCTGCACATTCTCAGCAGGAGCCACAGTGCAGCACACATCGCCGCCTGCAACCTCGTCACCTACGGTCGCACGGTTGATATATGTAACAACACCGTCATAGGGAGCACGGATGGTGTAACGCTCCTTTTCAGCAAGCAGCATATCCAGCGTGCACTTTTCGATCTCATACTGGAGTCTTGCGGTCTCACCGCCCGCCAGTGATTTCGTATACGCTGTATTCACGATTGTCTGCTGATTATTGATCTCATAATCAAGATCGGAAGAATCCATTTCAGCCAGGACCTCACCTGCAGTAACAGCTCTGCCCTTTACAATAGAGTAAAATGTGATCTGTCCGTCCGCAGGATAATGGAGATTATCCGCATAGGGATATCCGATGACTGCACCCATGCTTTCGGTCTCGGTTATGTCCATATACTGTGCAGTCGCTACTTCGTAGGATATCTCATTGCCGCCATAAATAGGAAGCTTGATCTCCTCTGCTGCATCGCCGCCGCGTTTGCATCCGGTCGCAGTGCCGGTTATGATTGCCAGAGCCAATAAAAGTGCGGTTGCCCTTTTGTTCATGTTATTTCTCCTTGAAACAGGTGAGCCTAAAATCAATTATCCAGTCTGCTGAGCACTTCAATGCACATTCTGCCGTTGTGGTAAGGACACTTCCAGGGGTCTACCATGGGCTTGAATTCGGCGAAGTTGCCGTTTTCGTCGATCTGGGAATGCCACTCGCCACCCTCACGCTTGTCCACGAGAGTATTCTTAATGTATTCCCACACACTGTCAGCAATATCCATGTACCCGCTGTCACCGTAGCCCCTCTGGTATGCGTTGATGAAACCGACCACAGTCTCCGCCTGTACCCACCAGATACGCCATGTGTTCACGACGCCGTTTTCGCTCTCGTTAAGAAGAGAACCGCTCTCCTTGTGGTATGCGACATCTGCGATCTTGCGTACTATACGCTTGTTCATCTCCGCAAACTTCGCAGAGATCTGGGCGTCACCGATAACATCACAGGCACGGTCAATGAGCCATGTTGCCTCAATATCGTGACCGTAAGAGTAGATATCGCCGATAACATCCATATTCTTGTCAAAGAACACCAGCAGCTTGTCGTTCTCGCTGTCAAATATCTTATTGTATGTAAGCTCAAGCTGGAACTTTAATCTCTCGAGTACCTTCTCGTTTCTGTCGGCAAGATAAAGCTCGGTGTAAGCCTCCATGAGATGAAGAGTGGTGTTCATCGTCTTATCTGCCATCAGACCGTTTTCAGAAAGCTCATCGTTGCGAAGCTCCGTGCTCCAGTCACGGGACATCGTTTCAAGATAAGCCACATCATCGGTGCAGTGCTTCTCAACCAGCTCCACTACCTGATATGCAAGCTCAAGAGCAGCCTTGCAGCCTGTCGCTCTGTAATAGCTGGAAAGAGCATAGATAAAGAAAGCCTGACAGTAGGAGTGCTTGAAATCATCCTTCACTGTGCCATCAGCGTTCATGGACCAGTATACACCGCCATACTCCGTGTCCACACACTTTTCTGTGAGGAACTTATATGCGTGCTCTGCATATGCAAGCAGGGATTCGTCCTTCAGCAGCATATACGCATTGGAATAGAACCACAGTATTCTCGAATGAAGGATAACACCCTTCTCGCCGTTTTTGTCAATGTTGAGAGTACTGTCCATAAAGCCTGTAAAACCACCGTTAACATCATCCTTCAGATTGTTCCAGAAGGGTATGATATGTCCGGTAAGTTCACTGCGTATCTCATTAGTATTCATAAATATCACCCTTAATTATCAGCAATACCGCAGCAGGCACATGACCGCTGCGGTACGTCTATTCATTTATTTATCATTCCTGTGCCTTGTGCAGCTTGACAGGCACGGTCAGCACCAGTCTTACCGTTTCTTCTCTGATAGCTGCGATCATATCATCGAACATCGCAAAGCCTTCAAAGCGGTACTCTACAACGGGATCCTTCTGAGCGATACCACGCAGGTAGATACCACGCTTGAGTTCTTCCATCGCGTCGATATGATTCATCCAGTGCTTGTCAACCGCTGTGAGCAGACAGATTCTCTCAACCTCTCTCATTGCATCAGAACCCATATCAGCCTCTCTTGTCTTGAAGATGAGGTTTGCACGGTCCTTCAGCAGAGTAACAAGATCCTTCTTGGTGAGGTTGTTCAGCTCATCAACAGAGTAACGCATATCTGTATCCATTACATACAGGTTGAGATAGTGAGCACGCAGGCCATCGATGTTCCAGTTTTCAGCTACACTGTCACTGCAGTACATATTTACTGCGTCCTCGATAGTCTGGCTGATCATGTTCTGGATGTTCTCGCTGATATCCTCGCCCTCGAGTACTCTTGTACGCTCAGCGTAGATAGTTGCACGCTGCTGGGAAAGAACGTCGTCAAAATCAAGTACGCTCTTACGGATAGCAAAGTTTCTGCCCTCGATCTTCTTCTGTGCAGATTCGATGGTAGCAGAGAGGAAGCCTGCCTCGATAGGCTGGGACTCCTCGATATTCATCGTTTCCATTACCTTGACAACTCTGTCGCCGCCAAACAAACGCATCAGATCGTCCTCAAGGGAAATATAGAAACGGCTGGAGCCGGGGTCACCCTGACGACCGGAACGTCCACGCAGCTGATTGTCGATACGACGGCTCTCATGTCGCTCTGTACCCATGATGAACAGACCGCCAAGGTTACGCACCTCTTCAGCTTCGGGAGCGATCTTTTCCTCATATCTCTGCTTGAGCTCCTGATACTTGTTTCTTGCCTCGATGATATCCTGATCGTCAGTTTCGGCAAAGCCGGTTGCCTCCTGAATCATCCAGTTCTTGTAGCCCTGCTTCTTCATCTCGCTGCGTGCAAGATAATCAGCGTTACCGCCAAGCTGGATATCGGTACCACGACCCGCCATATTTGTGGCGATGGTAACAGCGCCCTTCTTACCTGCCTGTGCAATGATATCAGCCTCACGCTCGTGGTTCTTCGCGTTGAGCACCTCATGCTTGATACCACGTGCCTTGAACAGCTTGGAGAGCAGCTCGGACTTTTCGATGGTAACTGTACCTACCAGTACCGGCTGACCCTTCTTATAGCACTCCTCAACCTGATCACATACTGCCTGGAACTTGCCACGCTCATTCTTGTATACCTGATCCTCATGATCGATACGTGCGATGGGCTTGTTTGTGGGAATCTCAACAACATCAAGGCTGTAGATAGCACGGAACTCAGCTTCCTCGGTCATAGCTGTACCTGTCATACCGCCCAGCTTGTTGTACAGACGGAACAGGTTCTGGAACGTAATAGTAGCAAGTGTCTTGCTCTCACGGTTTACCTTAACGCCTTCCTTGGCCTCAATAGCCTGATGCAGACCCTCGTTGTAACGACGGCCGAACATAAGACGTCCTGTGAACTCATCAACGATAACGATCTCGCCATCCTTGATAACATAGTCGATATCAAGACGCATGATACCATTAGCCTTGATAGCCTGGTTGATATGATGCAGAAGCGTGCTGTTGTCAGGATCCATCAGGTTCTTGACACCGAAGTACTTTTCAGCCTTTGCAACACCATTGGGAAGCAGGTTACATGTCTTTGCCTTCTCATCAACGATGTAATCGCCGTCAAACTGGCTGTCATAGTCATCCTTGCTGTTGAGCTCTACGGTCTTGTTCATTGTAAGGCTCTTCGCAAATACATCAGCCTTTGCATAAAGGTCAGTGGACTTATCGCCGCGACCGGAAATGATAAGGGGAGTTCTTGCCTCATCGATAAGAATGGAGTCCACCTCATCCACGATGGCAAAATTCGGCTTACGCATTACTCTTTCTTCCTTACGTTTGCACATGTTGTCACGCAGGTAGTCAAAGCCGATCTCGTTGTTTGTGCCGTATGTGATATCGCAGGCATATGCCTCACGACGCTCATCTGGGCTTATCTCATGTGTGATAAGACCAACAGTCAGACCGAGGAAGCGATGTACCTTTGCCATCCACTCACTGTCACGCTTTGCAAGGTAATCATTTACTGTTACAATGTGTACGCCAAGACCTGTCAAAGCATTGAGATATGCAGGCAGAGTAGCAACAAAAGTTTTACCCTCACCTGTTCTCATCTCTGCGATACGGCCCTGATGCAGAACGATACCGCCGATGATCTGTACAGGATAGTGACGGATGCCAAGAACACGTGTGGATGCCTCACGGCATACTGCGAAAGCATCAGGCAGGATCTGATCCAGCGTTTCGCCGTTTGCAAGACGCTCCTTCAGGATACCGGTCTGTGACTTCAGTTCGGCGTCGTTCATTGCGGAGTACTTATCGGCAAGATCAAGTACCTGCTGCTTGATAGGCTCGATTCTCTTAAGCTCCCTGGAGGAGTATGTGCCGAAAATAGACTTGAAAAAACCCATTTTTGTTTGTCCCTTTCTTTATTGGTATAACGCAAAAATGCCGTAAAAATACGGTAATTCATGTTAACTCGGAATATAAATATTCATCTTATATTATACAACAGGTATCGGTATTTGTCAACCGTTTTGATATCATCATTAGATGTTTATTTTCAGTGTCTGTACCATAATATGTGATGACGGAATATATCCGCTGTTAGTGCAGATGCTATTTGCCGAAAGGAGTTGATGATATGTCGGCTTACCCGTATCCCGAAAAAGAACGGACACAGTATCTTACTGACAGCGGTTCCTCCACCGAATGCACGGGTCTTATTCCATCTGCACCACTGAACGAGGATGAATTCTTCAACTATCAGGATGTATACAGCTTCCTGCCGCAGCCAGCAGAAGATCCATCCAGATAGTTATAATGTAACGATATTTGTATAATTGCACGGGTTTTCAACTTTTTGTATATAACTTGTTGAAAACCCGTGTTGAAATATATCTGATGAATTGGTTTTCAACTTGTGTTTTAACATTCTGTTGAAAAGTCACCAAATATTACAATACATCCTCCTGAAGTATGGAGCTTTGATATGATAACCTTATTGAAACACGGCACTCGTACCCTTGTTGTCCATAGGATATTACCGGTTGCAATAAACCTTTTCCGCACAAAGAAGACGCCCGATGTTATACATATAGTATTATCTATGGCGGTGTATTTCAATCTGTAATAATATATAGTCCACCATATCACACCTGTCATATATGCTGCTGTCACACAAATAAAAGCTGATACAGATATAAAGCAGCTCGCTGCTGACAACACGCCTGTAAGGATAAGTACCACCACATAAACAAACCAATTCTTATGCATAATTCACCGGATTTCACATTGTTTTCAGATTGATATAATATTATCATGCGTATTGTTGAGTGGTTTTATACAAAGTGCTGAAATGATTTCCCATCTATTGACAAGGATATTTAACGGTGTTAAAATATAACACGAGTTAATAAAAGGCAGGTGATATTATAATATGTATGATCTCATAAATATACTTCAGGAGCATGCTCCCGATATACTTAAAACCATATCCAGTTCTGAAATGGAGCAGTTCCTCTATAATATCCAGACATCCGGAAATAACTGCCTGCACTCTGTGGTAACACATCTCACAAGTGCCGAGATGGGATTGATACACGCCGCAGCCTGCTATCCCCGCTACCACGACGGCGAACAGATAACTGTTGTTCAGGCAGCCGCTCAGCTCGGAGTTTCTGCTCCGGCTGTATCAAGAACGCTGAAAAACCTCGAGACCAAGGGCTACATCACAAGGGAGATCAACCCTGATGACCGAAGGAGCGTATATATCACAGTCACCGACAATGGTGTTTGTGCCATGACGGAATGCATTACCGAAAGCGTTCGTATCGTCAATGAAGCACTGGCGGATTTCACCGACGATGAACTGCGGACTATGATACATCTGCACAACAAGCTCACCACCAACATGACTAAAGTCATTACAGATAAGAAAAAGGCAAAACAGAAAGGAGAAAACTGATGCTCGAGATCAAAAACATCACTAAAGATTATGTCACGGGTGATGAAGTCGTTCATGCACTTCGTGATGTGACCATCAGCTTCCGTGAGAGCGAGCTGGTTTCTGTGCTCGGTCATTCCGGCTGCGGCAAGACTACACTGCTGAACATCATCGGCGGTCTGGACCGATACACATCAGGCGACCTTATCATCAACGGAAGATCCACAACGAAATACAAATCCTCTGACTGGGACACCTATCGCAACCATTCGGTAGGCTTTATCTTCCAGAGCTACAACCTCATCCCTCATCAGACTGTACTTTCCAACGTTGAACTTGCACTGACGCTTTCGGGTGTATCCAAAGCAGAACGCCGCCAGCGTGCAAAGGAGGCACTGGAGAAGGTCGGTCTTGGAGATCAGATCAACAAAAAGCCCAACCAGATGTCAGGCGGTCAGATGCAGCGAGTTGCAATAGCCCGAGCACTGGTAAACGATCCCGATATCCTGCTTGCAGATGAGCCTACAGGTGCTCTCGACAGCGAGACCAGCTTACAGATCATGGAGCTTATCAAGGAGATCGCAAAAGATCGTCTGGTCATCATGGTTACTCATAATCCTGAACTTGCTGAGGAATATTCCACACGTATCGTAAAGCTGGTTGACGGCAAGATAGTATCCGATTCCAATCCGTTCAACGGCGAGGCTCCTAAGGAGAAGAAGAGCCATGTAACAAAAGGCAAAAAGACATCGATGTCTTTCGGTACAGCACTCTCCCTCTCACGAAACAACCTGATGACAAAGAAAGGCCGTACATTCCTCACTTCTTTTGCGGGAAGTATCGGTATCATCGGTATCGCACTCATTCTTTCCCTATCTAACGGTGTTCAGGACTACATCGACGATGTTGAGCACTCCACGCTGTCCTCTTACCCTATCTCCATCCAGCAGGAAGCCATAGACTATGGCAGCCTGATGGGCTCGATGATGGGTATAGCAGAGGATGCAGCAGCAGAGCGTGACCCTGATCTCATCTACACGAACGACATTTCGACAGAGATGATGAAGACGATGCTCTCCGAGATGACAACTAACAACCTGGCTGAATTCAAAACCTTCATCGAATCCAACCCCGACGATATCCTCGACCATATCAGCGAGATACAGTACAGCTATTCCCCTAATCTTTATATCTATGGCTACGATGTGAATGATGATATCATCCGTATCAACCCCTCCACGGTCATGGATGCTATGATGGGACAGGAGATGTCCGGTAACGTGACCTCCATGGCGAACACCTACTCCTCCATGATGGGTTCAACGGCCAGTCCCTACGATGTGTGGACAGAACTTCTCAGCTATGAGACTATCGAACGCCAGTACGAGGTCATCACAGGCAAGCTCCCCGAAAGCTACAACGAAGTCGTGCTTATCGTGAATGAAAATCACGAGCTGTCCGATGTAACTCTTTATGCACTCGGTCTGCGTGATCAGGATGAGCTTGGCGATATGATGGAAGGCATCATGTCCGGCGAGAGCTTTGATATCGAAACGGGCGATCTAACCTTTACTTACGATGAACTCATGAGCCTCGAATTCCGTCTGCTCACCGCATCTGATTTCTATACAGAAAACAGCGATGGCATATGGGTGGATATGCGTGAAGATGCCCTCCACATGGAAAAGGTATTTGAGGATGCTCCTGTTATTAAGATAGTAGGCATAGTAAAACCCTCCGGCGACAGTCTCCTCAATGCGGCAGGTCAGTCAGGCGGCATTGGCTACACACACGCACTTACCGAATTCATGATAGACCGCACGAATTCCAGTGCTGCAGTCAAGGCACAGAAAGACAATCCTGATATCGACATCTTCACCGGCGTTGAATTCCCTGTTGAGGACGACAACAAGTCCTCCCTTGACAAGATCAAAGAATATATCGATACTCTCTCGGATGACGAGGCTATGGCTATGATGTCCCAGATGGCAATGCCCGAGGACATGGCTGCAATGGCAGAGAATATCATGGCAACTCTTACTCCCGATCAGC
Source organism: Oscillospiraceae bacterium (assembly GCA_045606085.1). GTDB lineage: Bacteria > Bacillota > Clostridia > Oscillospirales > Ruminococcaceae > CAG-115. Next base: position 1,975 of record JAZURJ010000026.1, on the reverse strand, counting down.
TCATGCAGCTTCAGAATGTGCCTCAGGACCAGTTGCAGTCTACACTGCTTGGTATGGCAGACAGCAAGCTGCTTATGAATATGATGCTCGAATCCATACCCGACGAGCAGCTTAAAATGCTGGAGAAATACATTCCTAAGACTAACGCAACATACGACGGCAACCTTAAAAACCTCGGTGTTGCAGATCTTGCAGAGCCGAGTGCTATTTCCATTTATGCAAAGGATTTCGAGTCCAAGGAAGTTATTACAGACTTTATCACGCAGTATAACGAAGACAAAAAGGCTGCTGATAAGCAGGAAGACGTTATCAACTACACTGACTATGTCGGTCTGATGATCTCCTCGGTGAGCGACATTATCGATGCCATATCCTATATACTCATCGCTTTCGTTGCAATCTCTCTCGTAGTTTCTTCAATAATGATCGGCATCATCACATATATCTCGGTACTGGAAAGAACAAAGGAGATCGGTATACTACGTGCTATCGGAGCATCCAAGCGTGATATCTCCCGCGTATTCAATGCCGAAACACTTATCGTTGGATTTGCGGCTGGTGCGATCGGCATCATCGTTACGCTGTTGCTGATAATTCCCATAAACATCATCATCGAACTCCTGACGGATATCCCCAACATGGCAGCACTCCCCTGGCAGGGCGGTATTATACTGGTACTCATCAGTATGCTGCTTACTCTCATTGCAGGCCTGTTCCCCGCAAGAGTTGCCTCCAACAAGGATCCTGTTGTAGCTCTCAGAACAGAATAAACTCACACATATAAATACAAGCGACCTCAGATCACTCTGGGGTCGCTTTGGTATTTTCAGACATCATTATTTGCCGGATTTATTTGCGGCAAGTGTTAATATTATAAACGGCGAGAGAACGATAAGTAAAAATATCAACATAGCCAATCCTCCAATCATCAAAGGAAACAAAGCACGGAAAGAAAAATACCGACAACAGCTGCTGCTCCCATGAAGTTGTAACAGGTCGAAACGTCGGTAGTGCCGTCCTCCCTCTGCACTCTTTCAAGCGAACTGATCTCGGCGGCAGCATCGATGCAGCTCAGTCTGCCATTATTTGTCCAATCATCATATCCCATATTTTTCACCCTTTCACACCGCTAGCGTTCTCAATCAACAACTCTTTTGAGTGCCTAGAAATAGCGGATCAAGTCATCCACGACGTAGTAAAAATAGCACCAGCAAAAAAACTATCGCGCATCCACGCTTTTTTTCTTCGCTGTAATCTTATTATACATCAATAATTGTATCGTTTTCAGCTCCATATAGCTGTTTCGCTTAATATGACCTAAAATCAGACCATTTGAACGATCAAACACAAAAACTTCCGCTTTACAACGCAGGAGAACCACTATAGGATGATGTTACGGGCAACAAAAAAAGCTCGTATTTCTACGAGCTTAATGGCAGGGGCAGTAGGACTTGAACCCACGACACACGGTTTTGGAGACCGTTGTTCTACCAACTGAACTATACCCCTATAATTGGTGCGCCAACAGGGACTCGAACCCCGGACCGACCGGTTATGAGCCGGTTGCTCTAACCAACTGAGCTATTGGCGCGAGTTTTATGTATAGCGCACAAAGGGTAAAAAAAATGGTGACTCGTGGGGGAATCGAACCCCCGTTACCGGCGTGAGAGGCCGGTGTCTTAACCGCTTGACCAACGAGCCACATATAAGACTAAGGAATAGATAACTATTCCTTAGCCTGTTTTGGTACACCTTCAGGGACTCGAACCCAGGACCCACTGATTAAGAGTCAGTTGCTCTACCAACTGAGCTAAAGGTGCATATAGTGTCGGCACCTATCTATCTTCCCGGGCAGTTGCCCGCCAAGTATTGTCGACGCAAGTGAGCTTAACTACTGTGTTCGGAATGGGAACAGGTGGACCCTCACCGCCATCGGCACCGACTATGCTGAGAGAAAACTCTCAAAACTGAATAA
>JAZURJ010000025.1:0-62487 GCA_045606085.1 Oscillospiraceae bacterium | reverse complement strand
GGCTCTTCTGTCGAAGGTTCTTCTGTCGTAGGCTCCTCTGTCGAAGGCTCCTCTGTTGTAGGCTCCTCTGTCGAAGGCTCCTCTGTCGAAGGCTCCTCTGTCGAAGGCTCCTCCGTCGAAAGCTCCTCCGTCGTAGGTTCTTCCGTCGAAGGCTCTTCCGTCGTAGGCTCTTCTGTCGAAGGTTCTTCTGTCGTAGGCTCCTCTGTCGTAGGCTCCTCTGTCGTAGGCTCTTCCGTCGAAGGCTCCTCTGTCGAAGGCTCCTCCATCGTAGGCTCCTCTGTCGAAGGCTCCTCCGTCGAAGGCTCTTCTGTTGAAGGCTCTTCTGTTGAAGGCTCGTCCGTTGTAGGCTCGTCAGGCTTGAGGGTGTTTATGATCTCCTCGTCTGCCGGGTCATCGGATGTTTCACCTGCGGCAAGTGTCACCAGATCGAACTCGCCCGGGTTGGTCTGAATAAACTCCGCCAGCAGATCTGCATACTCAGATGCGACCGTCTCCGTCAGCGTGTACTTTCTGGGTGTCCTCACAAGGTTATCGTCGCTGTCACGGGAATACACATACAGCGGTAAGTCCGTGAAAGTGACGGTGGTATCGGGAGCGGTAAGCACCTTTGTGCCGAAATCATTGCCGAGAGTATCGGTCAGCGTTATCTTCAGTTCGGTCGGGATTTCAGCGGCTGTCGCACCAACCCATGTCTTGGTAACGACAAGGTCACGCACCTCTTCCTCGGCTGCGGTGAAGCTGTTGCGGATATCGAGATCGTATACGCCCTCATCCGCCATTCCGTTGCCGATATCGGTATTGTTCACGCTGTATGTGACAGCGTAACCGTCTACCGTTACCTCTGTCACCTCATAGACGTAACGTGTGGCGTCTGCCGTCTTGGTGGTGAGGTCCGTGATGGTGTAGGACCAGTTTCCGCTTGCATCGGTGATGGATGCGTCCAGCTCATATGTGAGCACAACAGGTGCCACAGGAGTGGAATCGGACTTCGTGCCGCTCTTTGTCAGCTTCACAACGATCTTAGAAGGACGTGCACCGCTGTGGATGCCCTCGTTGTTCCAGATCTTGCTTCCGCTGATGGTGATGGATTCCACCTGCTCGTCGTAATCATAATCGCCCTTGGAGCGGAAAGTGCCCTCGGCGATGGTCATGCTGCTGTTCATCTTGTCGCCGCCGCTTACGGTGACGTTGATGGTGTTGCCGAATTTCTCCTTTGCCTGCTCGGGAGTGATGACATCATGCTCGCCGATAGTCGTTACCTCAACGGTATAATTTATCACATACTTTGTGTTGTCGTTGAGATTTGTGAAAGTCAGCTTGTTGGTATCGCTGTCATAGGAATAGTCAGCCGCAGGAGTGATGGAGGGCACGCCGTACAGCTTGAGGTTCGTACCGAGAGTATCCGTTGCGGTCAGCTTGCTGCCGCTGTTGATGCTCATTGCATTAGTGTTGATGACTACCTGATAATTCGCAAGCACCTTTCCTGCCACTGCATCAGGGCCGCTGGAAGTAATGTTCTTGGAGATTATATCGGAGGGATTGAAGGTGACGGTCTGTGTCGCCTTGACATTGTCAGAGAACTTCTCGCTGTCATCGTCCGCAAGGATGGTGATGTCGGCGGAGTTGGTGTAGTCCCTGCCCTCGTGACCGTTATAAAGCTCGGCATAGCCCTCGTCAGTCATTCGTGTGATGTAGGAAAGATGCAGCGAATTCTCAACGATGGCATCCACCATTGCCTGAGTTACGCTGATGGTGAACTTCACCTTGCCCGCAACGGACGTATCCACCGCAACAAGGGGCTTGAATTCCGGCTTGTCCCAGTACATACCATGCTCAGGGCTGCCCATCGTAAAGGTATGGCTTGCGGGGATGTATTCATATCCCTCGGGGATAGTATCGGTGATGACGATGGTGTCGCCTGCCTCGAATTCCGTTGAGGTGATGTTGATGAGCCATTTGTGTATATTTCTGCCCTGCTGGTCGGTTATATCCCACAGGTCCTTGAAATACGGCACCTTCTCTGCCGAATAGTTCTTTTCATATGCGGCAAAAGCACCCTCTGTAACAGTACCTGTGCTGTCGCTGAGTGCCGCCTTTGCTCCATTGGAGGCATACAGCACCTCATCGGGGCAGGTGCTCTTTATCTTCACTCTGTACACGATGTCCTTGTCGGCGTTGTCAGCGATGAGAGTGGTGCTGTCCTCTGCCGTGCCGTTCCACCATGTGTAGTCCTTGAATTCCATCGTAAAGCCGCTGCTGTCAGCGTAGGTTATCCTGCCGACCTGATCGGTGATGACGCCGTTGCTGTCGGCAAGACCTATCTCAGGGCACTGGTCATACGCCTTGAGCATCACATATTCTTCGCTTACAGGCACGCCGCCGATGATTATATCAAGATCGAACGTGCTGTAATCCATCACAGCAAGACCCGTGGAGTTGTACTTTGTCTTGTTCGTGCCATCGTCCATGTACAGATAGTCGTCAAGTCTGACGTGGTTGACACCCGTATCCGCAGGAATGGTCACATCCACCGTCCACTCGATCATGCCGTCTTCATCGGGACCTGTATAGCTCTTGGCAACAAAGCCCTCCAGCTTGCCGGGGACATATACGCCGCCTGCTGCCTCTGCGTCATAATCAACAGGCACGCCGTCCACCTCGTCATAGCTCAGGTGCACCTTGTTTTCGAGATTTGTACCTGTATTGGAATTTATGATGCTGTCGGGAATATCTATGGTGTAGGTATACTCATAGAAGCCGCCTGCATTCCATGTGAGCCTTGACGTGAGGTCAAGATCGTTTCCGAGAGCAGCTTTCACCGCATCTTCAATGGCTGCGGAGGGAATATCAACCACAGTGAGATCAGCGTCGCCGTAAATGTTGGGATACACCTTTACGGTCCATGTCGCAGTGCCTGTCGCCTCGTCATATGTACCTGTCTTGCTGACAGAGGGGAAATACGCATTATAGCATTCCGTATCTGTTTTTTCGGTGTCGGAATCGTTGTTTCTGATGACGGAAACAGCGTTCTCCCTGTCGGTATAAGCAAGAGTGTTTCCGAGCAGGAGCGTTTTGTCCAGCTTCATGGTATATTCAAGGATACGCTGGTTGTTGTAGCCCTCCGGAACAGTGCCCACATCCACTGTGAATGTGTTGTTTGCAGTGTCCTCGGTGTATGTGACAGCGGTGCCGTCCTTCCAGCTTATATCCACGATACCTTCGTATACGTCGTCATATGTATCGGTCAGTACGACTTCGCCTGCAGCCTGATTGTTGCTTCCGATGGATACACAGAACTTCTGATAATACTCGCCGCCGTCCTCGTAGACATCGCCGCTCCTGTATTTGTCGGTCCACAGACCGGGAACCCTCTCGGGAGCGATCACATCCACGATCTCGCCTGCAAATTCCAGTTCAAAGCCGCCGTCGCCGTCAGTGGTGACGCCCGCAAGATCGATGACGCCGTCCAGAGAACAGGAGCCGTTACGGCTGCTGGAGCCAGTCAGGAGCTGGATGTACAGCACGTTGTCCCTGACGAAATACTTTGCCCTGTCGCCTACGATGATGTCCTGATCGCCGAGGTCGATACCCTTCAGCCTATCGTTAAGATCAACGTAAAACGTACCGTTCACATAGGTATGATCGGTAGGCAGCGTCCACTCAAAGCCCAGTGCAAGATGGTCGCCCGTTCTTACGCTGTCGCCGTCCTTGAGCTCAACGCCGTTGAGCCTGATGCTCAGTTCATCGATGACCATCCCTGCGTCATCGGCTGATACCGCACCGTTTATGTACTCTGCATGAGCAGTGACGCCCAGGCTGCCTGCTCCCCCGAAGGGTATCCCGAAGCAGCACTGTACCGCCAGCAGAAGTGCAGTAAACAGAGCTAATCCCTTTTTCCTCATCTTTACAATGCCTCCAAAACTAATATTGTGTTAAATGATGAGTTCGTTCACGGCATCTATGAAATCGTTTCCATTTAATGCCAGACTGGTCTGAACGATCCTGATATATCCCTTTAAGTATAACACGACAGGCGTCGTTTTGTCAACAAAATAACAGGTGTTTCAGACATTTAAACAAACATTGTCTATAAAAAAGCTGCGGAAAAACTTGAAAAAACGCCCACAAAAGGATATAATAGTGATATAAAACGCAAAACACGGAGGTCAAAATGCTGGAAGAACTGATACAGGACGCCGCTCAGAACGAGGAAAATATTTACAACGTCACCGCTTCGGACGAGCTTGTCTGCTACACCTCTGCGGCGGGTCTTGACTTCAGCGGCACGGTGCTGACAGACTGCCGCTTCGAAAACTGCGATTTCTCGGGGACATCATTTCTCGGATGCACGCTGATACGCTGCACCTTCTCGGAATGTACCTTCAACAGTGCGTATTTCAGGGATACCACGCTCACCGAATGCTCCGCCAGCGGCTGCAGCTTCACAAAGGCACTGTTCAGAAAAACAGAGATAAAGGGCGGCTTCTACCGCTACGCAAACTTCTCGGACAGCGTGTTTGAAAGCTCCGTCCTCAATGAAGCCTGCCTTGCGGAAAGTGCCCTGATACAGGTGAAGCTGAAAAAGACGCAGCTTTACGATGCGGACCTCAGCAAGTGCGATGTCCTCGGCACGCCGCTCAGGGGCATCGACCTCTCGCAGTGCAGCATCGACGGTCTGCTGCTGTCAGAGGACCTGCGTGAGCTGAAGGGAGCCAGTATAAACACGATACAGGCAGCAGAGCTTATCCGCCTGCTGGATATCGATGTGGTCATATAAACAACGGACGCCCCTCGTGATGAGGGGCGTTGTGTTATCAGTTGTAGAACTCCACCTTGCCGAGTTCGTCGGCATGGGAGAGTGCATTCTGCAGGCTGCTGAAAAGCTCGTCATATCTGTACGGACGAGAGTTGTACTTCACTGCTCCCACACGCACAGCCACAGGCAGCTCCCTGCCCTCAAACGGGATGGTCGTGCCGTTCTGAGAAATGACGCTCTCCGCCAGAGCCTCCACCTCAACGGGATCGGATATGCCTGTTATCATGGCGAACTCGTCACCGCCGATCCTGAACACCGCCATGTCGCTGCCTGCCGCCTCGTCGATGCGGCGGAAAGCCTCCAGGATCACCGAATCTCCCGCTTTGGAACCGTATTCCTTGTTTATCGGTGTAAGATGCGAAACATCAAAGCACAGCACATATGTGTCCGCCTTTGAACGTAAAAAGTCATAAAGCTCGGAAAGATCTACCTTGCGTCCCATGTAATTACCTCCTACATTATTCTCGTCTGCGATGAGGCGTGGAAAGATATCGGCATTCCTGTACTTCTCCCTGAATACACTGGGAGCTACGCCCCACAGCCTCGTAAAAGCCCTTGTGAACACCTCGGGAGAGTTGTACTGATACCTGAACGCTATATCCGTGATGGTAAGCTCGCCACGCAGTATCTCCCGTGCACTGCTGGCAAGACGCCGCTTGGAGATATACTCCTTCACGCTGGTGTGCGAGCAGTAACGCCATATCTTCTGCAGGCTGGAGAGCGAACAGCAGCACGCGTCAGCGATATCCTGCTGGCTCATCTCCTCACACAGATGCTCCTCGATGTATTCCAGTGCATCTGCAAAGATATAGAAGCTTGTCAAATCCGACACCTCCCGAAGCTGATAATGTATGCATACATAAGAAAGATCTTTTCTTTCTGTACTCATTCTATCACGTTTTGCTCCGTTTGTCTTGATTTTCTGAGCAAATATTCGGAAATTTCCGCCACGCTCTCAAAATGTTCCGAAATCAGCTTGACAAAGTTCTCAAAATGTGATATCATCATGTTGTTCCAGATAGTTCTCAAAAAGTTCTCACAAAGGAGCATACATGGAAAGAACGATACTTCACTGCGACTTAAATTCATTCTACGCCTCCGTCGAGATACTTCTCGACCCAACGCTTCGCGGCAAGGCGGTGGCTGTCTGCGGCAGTCAGGAGGACCGCCACGGAATAGTGCTGGCAAAATCCGAGCGTGCCAAGGAATTCGGCGTAAAGACAGGCGAAGCGATATGGCAGGCTCAGCAGAAATGCCGTGATCTCATCATAGTGCCGCCGCAATTCGATCAGTATATGAAATACTCCGCTCTCACACGTCGGATATACGAGGATTACACCGACCTGATCGAGCCGTTCGGGATAGACGAATGCTGGCTGGATGTAACGGCAAGCAGGCTGCTCTTCGGGGACGGCGAGCATATCGCACACATCATCCGTGAGCGTGTAAAGCGTGAGATAGGTCTGACGATATCCGTCGGGGTCAGCTTCAACAAGGTGTTCGCAAAGCTGGGGTCAGATATGAAAAAACCTGACGCCGTCACCGTCATCCCGAAGGACGGCTTCCGTGAGATGATAGGCAGACTTCCCGCCTCGGATATGCTGGGAGTAGGCCCCGCCACGGCAAAATTCCTGCGTGACCGCGGCGTGGATACCATAAACGATCTCGCCCGCATCGACAACTACCTTATCAGGAAGCTGGGCAAGTGCGGCGAGCAGTTATGGCGTAGTGCCAACGGTCTGGACTGCTCACCCGTTCAGCATATGGATTTCATCAGCACCATCAAAAGCGTCGGACACGGCACCACCTGCGTGCATGATCTCTACAAGGACGACGAGGTGTGGCAGGTGATGTACGGACTTTCGCAGGATGTATCCCACCGCCTGAGAAAATATGAGCTGAGGGCAGGCGGTGTGCAGATAGCCATCAAGGATAATATGTTCCATGTTTCGCAGCATCAGCGTATGCTGGACGCCCCCACACAGTCCTTCGCCGAGATAGCCCGTGCGGCGTTCCTGCTGTTCAGGAAGAATTATTTCTGGCACACCGGCGTTCGTGCCCTGACGGTGCGTGCCATCGAGCTTCGTCCCGAAAGCGAGCCGCAGCAGATGTTCCTTGAAGCGGATATGGGAGCCTCCGAAAAGCAGGAAAAACTGGAGCGTGCCATGGAGAACATCCGCTCACGCTTCGGGAAAAGCTCCATTGAAATGGCAAGCCTTTTCCGTGCTCCCCGCATCGCAGCAAAGGAGATACCCAACACCATGCCCACAGGTATACGCATGACAGGCAGGGCACCCGAAATAACGGAGGACCTCTCCTCCGTGGAATTTGCGTTATGATACTGATATCACGGTCAGATTTCTGATATTTTCGTCACGAAAACCTCTTGAAAACGTTGTCATTGATATGGTATTATATACTTAACTTTTACAATGGAGGTAATACCATGAATTCTATCATCAGCAAAAGATCAGTGATCATAAAGACACTCGTTGCGGCAGCCGCTGTTATCGGTGCGGTAGCACTGCCCCAGATATTCCACCTCATCGGCGTTATATCCGGCACAGGTGCGGCAGTCGGTGCGGCTATGCTCCCCATGCACATCCCCGTACTTCTCGCAGGCTTTGCGGCAGGTCCCGTGGCAGGTCTTGCGGCAGGCGTTATCAGCCCCGTACTCAGCTTTGCCCTCACAGGTATGCCCACCGCCGCTCTGCTCCCCTTCATGGTGCTTGAGCTGGGCGTTTACGGCGTTACAGCAGGCATCCTCTCCCGCGTGAAGCTGAACAGCTTCGTGAAGCTGCTCATCGTACAGGTGGCAGGCCGTGCAGTGAGAGCACTTGCGACACTCGCAGCCGTATATATCTTCGGCAGCACTGCATTCACCGCTGCATCCGCATGGCAGTTCATTACAGCAGGTCTGTTCGGAATACTCATCCAGTGGGCACTCATCCCCATGCTGACAGAAAAGCTGAACAAAAAGCATGAGTGATATCGGAAGAGCAAGAAAGCTGCTGGCAGAAGGCGGCTACACCTGTGTGCTGTGCAAGGATGACGAGGTGTACAAAAACACACTTCGCGGAGTAGCTCCGATGGTGAAGTGGCTGGAAAACGGCACCGACCTCGTCGGATTCTCCGCAGCGGATAAGGTCATCGGCAAGGCAGCAGCTATGCTGTTCGTGCTGGCAGGCGTAAAGGAAGTGCACGGCGATGTCATGAGCACCGCAGCAGCGGAATTTCTGACATCGGAAGGGATACCGTTCACATACGATACGCTGACGGAAAAGATCATCAACCGCAGCGGCGACGGGATCTGCCCGATGGAGCAGCTCACCGCTGAAATGAACGACCCCGAAGCAGCATTTGAAGCGATAAAGCTGAAGCTTAGCGAATTACGAAAGGGATAACGGATATGAAGAAACTGGGATTTGGACTTATGCGACTTCCGCTGCTGGACGGAAACGATCAGAAGAGCTTTGACAGGGAGCAGATCTGCCGCATGGTGGACAGCTTCCTCGGACAGGGCTTTACATACTTCGATACCGCGTATATGTATCATGACGGCGGCAGTGAATGTGTGATAAAGGAGACCCTTGTGGACCGCCATCCGCGTGAGAGCTTCCTGCTTGCGACAAAGCTGCCCACGATGATGCTGAAGGAAGAAGCGGATATGGAGCGTATCTTCTCCGAGCAGCTCGAAAAGACAGGTGCAGGCTATTTCGATTACTACCTTCTGCACTGCCTTACAAAGGAGAATTACGAGATATCCGAAAGGCTTGGTGCGTTCGGTTTCGTGATGCAGAAGAAAAAGGACGGCCTTGCACGCAGGATAGGCTTCTCCTATCACGACAACGCCGACCTGCTGGACGAGATACTCACCGCTCACCCCGAGATGGAATTCATACAGCTTCAGCTCAACTACCTCGACTGGGAGGACGGCGGCGTACAGTCCCGCAGATGCTATGAAGTTGCAAGAAAGCACGGCAAGGACATCATCGTGATGGAGCCTGTAAAGGGCGGTATGCTGGCAAATGTTCCCCCGAGAGCCGAAAAGCTGCTGAAGGACAGGGAGCCGGATATGTCGGTGGCATCCTGGGCGGTACGCTTTGCGGCAAGCTGCGAAGGCGTCATATGCGTTCTCAGCGGCATGAGCAATATACAGCAGCTCACCGATAATACAGGCTATATGGCACAGCTCTCTCCTCTCACCGATGACGAGAAGAAGCTGGTGTTCAGGGTGGCGGATATCATAAATTCCGCCGTTTCCATCCCCTGCACCGCCTGCCGCTACTGCGTAGAGGGATGTCCCATGAATATCCCGATACCCGAGTATTTCGCCCTGTACAACGCTGAAAAGCAGGGCAACGCCGAAGCAGGCTACGAGGACATCGGAAAGGGACTCGGCAAGGCGTCCGACTGCATCGCCTGCGGTCAGTGCGAGGGTCACTGCCCCCAGCATCTGGAGATAATCAAATTCCTCAGGGATGTTGCGGTAACATTTGAATAACATAAAGCACGGGAAGTACAGACTTCCCGTGCTGTTTTATTCACTCCTGTAATCTGCGGTCAGCTCGTCCCAGTTATCCAGTGCTGCCTGTGCAACGACAGGATCATACATGATGCCGATGTTCTTCTCTATCTCGCCACGCACCACATCAAGCGGCAGTGCACGTCGGTATGAGCGGTTGGATGCCATGGCGTCGATGGAATCGCACACGGCGATTATCCTTGCACCGATGGGTATCTCCTCACCCTTTGCACCGAAGGGATAGCCCTTGCCGTCCCAGCGTTCGTGGTGATGCAGGAGGATGGCAGCTATGCGGCTGAAATGCTCCGATCTGCTCATGATCTGTGCACCGATCTGAGGATGCTGCTTCATCAGCTCCCATTCCTCATCGTCAAGCCTGCCCTCCTTGAGCAGCACTCTGTCAGGTATACCGATCTTTCCTATATCATGCAGATGTCCTGCAATGTGTATCTCCTGTGTCCGGGCAGCGTCCATGCCGAGCTTTCCGCACAGCAGGCACGCCATATCGCTCACCCTGCGGGAATGATGTCCCGTATACGGGTCACGGGCGTCCAGTGCGTTGGTTATGCACTCCACCAGCTCGTGGTATTCAAAATCTGTTTCACATACGCAGTTCATAGTCCCTCCGTAAATGCCTTGTTTTTGGTTAGTTAAAACTAATCCCATTGACATTATACACCCCGCCGCAGTTTTTGTCAACACCCGTCCGTATTGACATTTAAGGTCATTCGTACTATAATGTTCTAAGCAATACAACCCCGGAGGTCCATAATGAACATTCAGCTTTCGGAGCATTTCACATACAGCAAGCTGCTCCGCTTTACCCTTCCGTCCATCGTGATGATGATATTCACATCCATTTACGGTGTGGTGGATGGCTTTTTCGTATCCAACTACGTCGGAAAGACACCCTTTGCGGCGGTAAATTTCATAATGCCGTTCCTGATGGTGCTCGGTGCGGCAGGCTTTATGCTCGGCACGGGCGGAAGTGCTCTCGTATCCAAGACCATGGGCGAGGGCGACAAGGAAAAGGCTAACAGGATATTCTCACTGCTGGTGTATGTGGGAGCCGCACTCGGCGTCGTGATAGCGGCACTCGGCATCATCTTCATCGAACCTGTGGCAGTGCTTCTCGGAGCAGACGGCGAAATGCTGGGCGACTGCGTGCTGTACGGACGTATCATCCTGCTGGCTCTGCCCGCACTGCTCCTGCAGTTTGAGTTCCAGACGTTCTTTGTCACCGCAGAAAAGCCGCAGCTCGGTCTTGCAACGACAGTGGCGGCAGGCGTGACCAACATGGTGCTGGACTGGCTGTTCATGGCTGTGTTCAGATGGGGCATCGTGGGTGCCGCTGCGGCGACCGCAACAAGTCAGGCGGTCGGCGGAATAACACCGCTGTTCTATTTTGCATCGAAGAACTCCAGCCTGCTGAGGCTCACCCGCACGGTCTTTGACGGCAAAGCACTGCTGAAGACCTGCACCAACGGCTCCTCCGAGCTGATGAGCAATATCTCCATGTCCATCGTAGGTATGCTGTACAACGCACAGCTCATGAAGTACGCAGGCGAGGACGGAGTAGCCGCATACGGCGTGCTGATGTACGTGAATTTCGTGTTCATCTCTGCATTCATCGGATATTCCGTCGGCACCGCACCTGTGGTGGGCTTCCACTTCGGTGCACTCCACCGCGATGAACTGAAGAACCTGCTGAAAAGAAGTGCAGTCATAATCGGCGTGTTCTCGCTTTGTATGTTCCTGATGGGTCAGCTCCTGGCATATCCGCTGTCCTCGCTGTTCGTGGGCTACGATGAAGGGCTGATGGAGATGACGCTGCGTGGCTTCAGGATATTCTCGTTCTCCTTCCTGTTTGCGGGAACCGCAATATACGGCTCCTCCTTCTTCACCGCCCTTAACGACGGTCTTACCTCCGCTCTCATCTCCTTCCTCAGAACGCTGGTGTTCCAGATAGCGGCGGTAATGCTGCTGCCGCTGTTGTTCGACATCGACGGCATCTGGCTGTCCGTTGCCGCGGCTGAAATAGTTGCGGCTCTGGTGACGCTCATCTTCCTCTTTGCAAAGAGAAAGAAATACGGTTATATGTGACCCTGCAGACAACAGCACAAAAAGTCGGGAGCGATCATTCCTGATATGCTACAATGATATCACGGCAGACGAAAGGAAGTGCTTTCATGAACGGACTTACCGAGGGATTACAGAACGCTATACAGTACATCGAGGATAACCTCACCGAGGAACTGCAGATAACGGACATCGCCGAAAAGGCGTATGTTTCGTCATTCCATTTCCAGAGGCTGTTCGGCGTGCTGTGCGGCATGACGGTGAGCGAATACATCCGGAACAGACGGCTCGCCTGTGCGGCAACAGAGCTGACCGCAGAGGACGCAAGAGTGATAGATATCGCCATGAAGTACGGCTACGATTCCCCCGACAGCTTCACAAGGGCGTTCACGAAATTTCACGGCATCTCCCCCTCTGCCGCAAAGGAAAAGGGTGCACACCTCAAGGCGTTTGCACCGTTACGGATAAAGCTGACATTGGAGGGCGGCAGTATGATGGAATACAAAATAGTGGAAAAATCAGAATTCACAGTGATGGGAAGATCAAGGAGCTTCAATACCGATACTTCCTATTCGGAGATACCGAAGTTCTGGCAGGAGCATTACAGCACGGGCGGCGGCGAGACCGTCAGCGGCGTGTTCGGCGTATGCATGGACAGCGACGGAAAAAACTTTGACTACCTCATCGCAGACCTGTACATGCCCTGGAACAAGATCCCCGAGGGCTACACAACAAGGGTCATTCCCGCAGGCACATGGGCGGTGTTCCCCTGCAAGGGACCCACAGTGGAGACCCTGCAGAGCGTGAACACGAAGATATGGAGCGAATGGGTGCCAAACTGCCGTGAATATGCACTGGCAGGCAACTATAACCTCGAAGTGTATCTTCTGCCGCCGCAGGAAGACCCCGCCAAAAACTACTGCGAGATATGGATACCCGTGAAGAAGATATGACCAGCTCATCCCCCGCGAAAAATGCGGGGGATGTCGTTGTATAAAAACGCTGTTTCTCCTTGACAAACAGCCGATACAGGCGTATAATATTATATGTAGAAATATGACCTTAACAGGGGGAAAATATAAATGAAGATAACAGTTGCAGGCACAGGCTATGTCGGCTTATCCAACGCTGTGCTGCTGTCACAGAATCACGACGTAACAACGGTGGATATCATCCCCGAAAAGGCGGCAATGATAAACGAAAGAAGATCGCCTATCGCAGATGAATACATCGAAAGATACCTTGCGGAAAAAAAGCTCTCGCTTTCCGCCACCACGGACGGCACAGGTGCATACAGAGATGCCGAGCTGGTCATCATCGCAACTCCCACGAATTACGATCCCGAAAAGAACTACTTTGACACTTCCTCCGTGGAGAACGTCATCGAGCAGATACTTGCGGTGAACGACAACGCTACCATAGTCATCAAATCCACCGTTCCCGTGGGCTATACCGTTTCCATCCGTGAACGCTACGGCTGCGGACGTATCATCTTCTCCCCTGAATTCCTGCGTGAGGGACAGGCACTGTACGATAACCTCTACCCCTCCAGAATCATCGTGGGTGCACCGCAGGATGACGAGGATGCCTGCCGCAGGGCAAGGGTGTTCGCTCAGCTTCTGAACGAGGGTGCGATCAAAGAGGATATCCCCGTGCTGTTCACCGACCCCACCGAAGCGGAAGCGGTAAAGCTGTTCTCCAACACCTATCTCGCACTGCGAGTTGCTTATTTCAATGAGCTTGACACCTACTGCGAGATGAAGGGTCTGAACACAAAGCAGATAATAGACGGCGTCGGTCTTGACCCGAGAATCGGCAGCCACTACAATAACCCCTCCTTCGGCTACGGCGGCTACTGCCTGCCCAAGGATACAAAGCAGCTTCTTGCAAACTTTGCGGACGTGCCCAACGATATCATCGGTGCGATAGTTCACGCAAACAAGACAAGAAAGGACTACATCGCAGAGCATATCTCCGAAATGTCACCAAAGACCGTCGGAGTTTACAGACTTACGATGAAATCCAACTCCGATAACTTCCGCCAGTCCTCGATACAGGGCATTATGAAGCGTCTTTCAAAGAAGGGAATACGCGTCATCATCTTCGAGCCTGCCCTGAAAAAGGGTCAGAGCTTCTTCGATTACGAGGTATTCGAGGATTTCGGCGAGTTCAAGAAGCAGGCTGACGTCATCATCGCAAACCGCATGAGTGCGGAGCTTTCCGATGTGGCGGAAAAGGTCTATACAAGAGATCTTTACAGCAGAGATTAATAGCTTATCGCAGGGAAAGGCAGATGCCGTATTCCCTGCGATTTTGACAACAGGAGGCTGAGTATTATGCTGAATGAAACACACATGAACGCGTCTGCGGATATCGAGAAAGGCACGTTATCGGGGCTCTTCTCCATTGAAGTTACCGACAAAGTTCCCGTGGGACTTTATCTCGACAGGGATTTCTGTATCCTGATGGGCTACGACCCCACCACTCCCCCGATGCAGCTTATGCGTGATATGTTCGCTGAAGTCCATGAGGTTGACAGAGCGGATATCCTGTCTATAATCGCAAACTGCAAGGCGGGCGTAAAGATGGAGGTAACATTCCGCTGGCGTCACCCCTCTCTCGGCTGGATGAACGTTTCCTGCACAGGTGTTCACGCCGATGGCGAGGCAGACCACTACTATGTGCGTGGCTACTTCAAAGGCAGCTACGGACAGGATACCTCCGAAAGCAGCGGCCACGATACGCAGCTCCTGAGAAACCTGCTGATGGACGAGATGATGGACAGCTTCGCCTTGTGCGGTCTTACGGATATCAATAACAACCGTGTGCATATGATCAAGGATTCCTACGGCATAAGCGGCGTGCTGGGAAAGAGCTTCACCTACGACCAGTGGCGTGATACCGTTTCAGGACTTGTGGACAGAGAAAATCTGGAGCGTTTCGATGAGATAACCAGCAGAAAATATATCCTCAACTTCTTCGCAAGCGACGACGATGAGCTTCAGGAGGAATTCCGCATACTCAACCCCTCCACAAGAAAGTACCGCTGGGTAAGACTGCGTTTTGTGAGATTCAAGCATATCCTCGCAACAAAGTACAAGGAGTTCTTCGTGTTCAGCGATATCACCGAGCATCATCATACGAACTTCAAGGAAACATTGCGTATGAAGCTGATAAACGGCCTTGCACTGCCGTATCAGGATATCGACCTCATCAACCTCAAGACGGGCAGGCTGTATTCCTCCGAGGCAGGCGAGGGCAAGTACGCCGAGGACTTCGCAGAACGCGGCATGTTCGAGAATGAACTGGTACGCTATATCCAGAAATGTGATGTCTCCGCAGAAGAACGTGCGGAGATATACAACAACTACACCTGCGACAATATGCTGCGACGTTTCAGAAACGGTGAGAGCCGTATCGAAATGGAGATACGCCGCATGAACAGATTCACCAACAGATATGAATGGGTGCGTATACAGGCATTCGTAGCTGCCCGTGACGAAACAGGCGACCCGCTGATGGCGATAATCACGATTCAGGCGATCGACAACGAAAAGGAACGCCAGCTCCGTAACAGCCAGGTGCTTGAAATGGCACTGCGTGCGGAACGTCAGTACAAGCAGGCTATCCTTTCCAATGCCATAGCCGTGTATACATTCAACGTTACGACCGATACTATGTACGATGAGGATATCGAACGCGAAGGCATCGATGCACTCATACCGCAGATAGGTCTGAGATGTCCGTGCTCCTATAACGAATACGTCCACCGCAAATCGGCACTGCTGACCACCAAAGAGGAAGCGGAGATGTTCCGCAGGACCTTCAACACCGAACATCTGCTTGAAATGGTGGAAAACAACCGCTTTTCCTGCGACTTCGAATACGAATTTCTCAACGGCACAAACAAGGGCATCTTCCGTGAATCCATCATCCTAACAAAGGATATCAAAACGGAGGAGATCTGGGGCTTGTCCTATGTCACTAACGTTACCTACGAGCGTGAGGAGAGCCTCAGGATCGAACAGGCACTGAGAGATTCCTTCTTCCAGGCACAGAGGGCGAACAGTGCAAAGACACTGTTCATGTCGCAGATGAGCCATGACATCCGAACACCGCTGAACTCCATTCTCGGTATGGCACAGATAGCACAGGACCGCATCGATGACAGAGAACGCCTCATCGACTGCCTGAACAAGATCGAATACTCGGGCAGACATCTGCTGGAGCTTATCAACAACGTACTTGACCTCAGTGCGATAGAGAGCGGAAAGACCATCCTTGCCACGGATGATTTCGATATGAAGCAGTTCCTGGAGGATACGCTGAAGGTGGTGCGACCGCTTGCGGAACGCAAAAATCATACGCTCACCACTGATTTCAAGCCGATGCATACAGCGGTCAACGGAGATGCGACAAAGCTGCGTCAGCTTCTGACGAACGTGCTTGGCAACGCAGTAAAATACACGCCCGACGGCGGTCATATACATTTCAGTGCGGAAGAGCTGGAGCCTGACCGTCACGACGTTGCACGCTATATGTTCTCGGTGCAGGACAACGGCATCGGTATGTCGGAGGAATTTGTCACGAAGCTGTTCGACCCGTTCGTGCGTGCGGACGATTACCGCACCACAAGCGTCGAGGGCACAGGTCTTGGCATGGCGATAGCACTCAATATCGCACGAATGATGAACGGCAATATCACTGTACGCAGCAAGATAGGCGAAGGGTCTGTATTCGAGGTAAACGTCTGCCTCAAGCGTGGCGAGGAGCACAGCTCAGACCTTTACAGCGAGCTGTCCATGGAGGAGCCGAAAAAGGAGAAGCTGTCTGATTACGATTACGGAGGAAAGCGTGTGCTGCTGGCGGAGGATCTGGAGTTCAACGCAGAGATCGCGGCAGAATTCCTCTCGCAGGCAAATATCGTAACGGAGCTTGCCGTCAATGGTGCTGAGGCGGTCAAGATGTTCTCTGTGGCACCCGTAGGCTATTACAGCCTCATCTTCATGGATATCCAGATGCCTGAGCTTGACGGAAACGCAGCCGCAAGGAAGATACGTGCACTGGCAAAGGAAGACGCACAGACCATCCCCATCATCGCCATGACCGCAAACGCCTTCGTGGAGGATGTGAAGGAAGCATTGGACGCAGGCATGAACGGACACATCGCAAAGCCGCTGGAAACAGCACGCCTGTTGTCGGAGCTGAAACGCTGGCTTGGCGATATGAAAAAGAAATAAACCTCTCGGCAAAGGAGCAGCTATATGTTATACGAAGATATCACACAGCTTATCGGCGGCACTCCCCTGCTGCATATAAGCAGATTTGCAGATAAGAAAAACGCAGACGCACAGCTTTACGCAAAGCTGGAACGCAGCAACCCCGCAGGCAGTGCAAAGGACAGAGTGGCACTGTATATGATAAGGGATGCCGAAAAGCGTGGCGTGCTGAAAAAGGGCGGCGTGATAATCGAGCCGACCAGCGGAAACACAGGAATAGGTCTGGCGGCAGTGGGAGCAAGCCTCGGCTACCGTGTGATACTCACCATGCCAGATACCATGTCCGTGGAACGCCGGCAGCTCATCGCCGCATACGGTGCAGAGGTGGTGCTCACCCCCGGCAAGGACGGTATGCAGGGTGCGGTCGCAAAGGCTGAAGAGCTTGCACAGGAGCTTGGCGGATTTGTTGCGGGTCAGTTCATAAACCCCGCAAACGCCCTCGCACATTACGAGACCACAGGCCCTGAGATATGGCAGGACATGAACGGCGATATCGATATATTCATCGCAAGCGTCGGCACGGGCGGAACACTCACAGGCGTGGCAAAGTACCTGAAGGAACGCAGACCCGATATCCGCATCGTGGCAGTAGAGCCGAAGGATTCGCCCCTGCTCTCCGAGGGCAGGGCAGGCCCTCACAAGATACAGGGAATTGGTGCGAATTTCATCCCCGAGGTGCTGGATAAGTCGCTGATAGACGAGATCGTCACCGTATCCGCAGAGGACGCATTCTGCTGCGGCAGGGATATCGCACGCACAGAGGGAATACTTGTGGGAATATCCTCGGGAGCGGTGCTTGCCGCTGCGGCAGAGATCGCACGCAAGCCCGAAAACCACGGCAAGAGGATCGCGATGGTGCTCACAGATACAGGCGAACGCTATCTGTCCTCCGAAATGTTCGCAGAATAAGGGGAAAGCATGAAAAGAATAGTAACGATACAGGATTTCTCCTGCGTGGGAAAATGCTCGCTGACCTCCGCCCTGCCCGTCATCTCGGCGGCAGGCGTTGAGGCGTGCGGCATACCGACGGCATTGCTCTCAAACCACACAGGCTTTAAAACGTTCTACTCGAAGGACCTTACGGAGGAGCTTCCTCCCGTGGGCCGTCAGCTCAAAACGGAAAACATCACGTTCGACGCGGTGTACACGGGATATATCGCCTCCATCCACCAGATGGAGCTGATATCGGATTTCATCGATGATTTTTCGGGTGAGGACACTCTGATATTCGTGGACCCTGTAATGGGAGATAACGGACGCATATATTCGGGACTTTCGGCGGATTATCCCGAGCACATGAGAAAGCTGTGCGAAAAGGCGGATGTCCTTGCGCCTAATCTCACCGAAGCCTGCCTGCTGACAGACCGTGAATACTCTCCCGATATCCCACGCAGCGAGATCGAAGCGATGCTGCGTGAGCTGTTCGGGCTGTGCGGAACGTTCGCATTCATCACGGGCATCTTCGATGGCGACAGAACAGGTGCGGTGGGCTTTGACGGCAGCAGCTTCCACAGCAGCTTCATGAAGCATGAAGATATAGTCTGTGCAGGCACGGGCGACATACTCTCCGCAGCCTTTCTCGGAGCAACGATGCGTGGTGCGTCCTATCCGCAGGCACTTGACATCGCAGTGCAGTTCACGTACGAAGCTGTGCGGCTGACCGCCCTCGACCCCGACAGACGTCCCTACGGCGTGCAGTTCGAACCTGCACTCCCCCGTTACATAGAACTGATATCACAGATAAAAGGCTGATACTATGGCAAAACAGAAACTCACGGAGCTTCACAAGGCGATAATACTGCTTGTGACATCTGCCCTGTTCTTTGCACTGATGAATATGTTCGTGCAGCTTTCGGGCGAGCTTCCCACGATACAAAAGGCGTTCTTCCGCAATCTCATCGCCCTCATCGCCGCAAGTGCTGTGATGATAAGGAAACGCGTCGGCATATTGCCTGCGAAGGGTGCACGTCTTGATGTGCTGCTGCGTTCGGTGATGGGATTTATCGGCGTGATCTGCAATTTCTACGCACTGGGCAGGCTGAATCTCTCGGATGCGTCGCTGCTGAACAAGATGTCGCCGTTCTTTGCGATAATATTCTCCATCTTCCTGCTGAGGGAAAAGGCTGACAAGGTACAGTGGGGCATCATAATCATGGCTTTCATCGGAGTGCTTTTCGTGATAAAGCCCTCATTCCGCAACGCGGAGCTGATACCATCACTGGTAGGATTTATCGGCGGCATGGCGGCAGGTTGTGCCTACACCTTCGTACGCCGTGCAACGAAGCACGGAGCACACGGAAGCTGCATCGTGTTCTGCTTTTCGGCTTTCTCATGCATCATATCGCTGCCCTTCGTCATCCTCGGATATGAGCACATGACGCTGCAGCAGTTCCTGCTTCTCATCGGTGCCGGTCTTAGTGCAGCGGGGGGACAGTTCTGCATAACCGCAGCATATTCCCACGCCCCCGCAAAGGAAGTATCCATCTACGATTACTCGCAGATACTGTTTTCCGCAGCAATCGGTTTTTTCGTGATGGGACAGCTTCCCGACTGGCTCAGCATCATCGGCTATATCGTCATAATAGCTGCGGCCTTCATAATGTTTAAATACAACAACAGAAAAGCAAAAACGCCCTGATCTTTCAGGGCGTTCGTTATTATCAGATCATCAGAGAGCAGCGATAAATCTCATGAATGCCGCCTTGCCGTCCTCTGTACGCTTGTACACACCTGCGTCCATGAGTACCTCAAGGAACACACGGCCTATCTCGTCACGGATGACATCATAAACATTGGTGGGAGTTATCTCACGGCGTGCGGCAAACTCCTCCGCCCAGTCAGCGTGCTTTTCCAGTACCTCATCGGCACGCACCGCTTCCACGCCCTTGTTCACAAGCGTATCCGCAAGCAGCTCGATCTCCTGCTTCAGACGTGCAGGCAGCACCGCAAGACCCATGACCTCGATAAGACCGATGTTCTCCTTCTTGATGTGATGCAGCGAGGGATTGGGATGATATACGCCCAGCGGTCTTTCGTCGGTGGTGATGTTGTTTCTCAGCACTAGGTCGCACTCGTAGAGGTCGCCACGCTTTCTTGCAATGGGAGTGATGGTGTTGTGGGGAGTACCGTCTGTTTCGGCAAAGATGAACGCCTCCTCATCGGAATGATCCCTCCATTTGCTGAGTATATCCGCACAGCACTTCGCAAGCTCCTTCATATCCGCAGAGGACACGCGGATAACGGACATCGGCCACTTAACGATACCTGCCTTGACCTTCGGGAACTGCGGCAGCGTCACGGGAGTTTCTATCTCCGCCTTTGCCATGGCAAAGGTGTAGTTTCCGCCCTGAAAATGCTCGTGGCTGAGGATGGAGCCGCCTACGATGGGCAGGTCCGCATTGGAGCCGACAAAATAGTGCGGCAGATAGTTGATTATATCAAACAGCTTCAGGAATACAGCGTCGTCTATCTTCATCGGCACGTGTTCAGAATTGAACACGATGCAGTGCTCGTTGTAATAGCCGTAGGGGGAATACTGTATCTGCCAGTCCTCACCGTTCACGCTGAGCGGAATGGGACGCAGGTTCTGACGTGCGGGATGATTCGCATGGCCTGCGTAGCCTGCATTCTCCGCACACAGCAGGCACTTCGGATAGGAAGTCGCCACAGCGGTCTTTGCCGCTGCGATGTCACGGGGGTCCTTCTCGGGCTTTGAGCAGTTCACAGTGATGTCAAGCGTGCCGTAATCGCAGTCGTAGGTCCACTTGAGGTCCTTTGCTATCCTGCCTGCACGCACGTAATTAAGCTTGCAGCTTGTGGAGAAGTAGTTATCGGTCGCTTTCTTCGGGGAAACCGCATAGTCGCTGCGGAACTTCGCGATGATCTCTCTGGGCAGAGGCGTGAGCACGCCCATTATCCTCGTATCGAACAGATCACGGGAATTTGCCGTATCAGCGATAAGCTCCGCATCAATGGCGAGCTGCACCATATCGTCAAGGATATCGTCAACATCGCACTTGTTGACATATCCGATGTTATCCTGCCAGTCAGAGATACCCATTACATCCATAAGCTGATTACGGATGACGCAGATATCGTCCTTTGTAATAAGCTCACAGTCCATCGAATAATCGATGAGGTTCTGTATCGCTCCGCATATTGCCAAAGTATCCATATGTATCACCTTTCGTTCTCCGCACCTCTGCGGTAAAAATATCATACAGGTACATTATATATCATTTTTTTGAAAAAGTCCATACACAATTCAAAATTTCAAACTAAAAAGCTCCCTGTCCATGCACGGATAAGGAGCTTTTCTGTTAAGTGTATCATGTTCCGTCAACGCCGAACCAGAACTCACATTTACCGCCGCCGCAGCTGATCGTCACCTTTATCAGAACGGGCTTGTCATCGGAGAGATAATAGATACCGTCGTCATCATCGGGAGCGAGATCCGCGGCTGTACCGCTGACGTCATAGGAAGTCACCCTGACGTTGGTTGTGTATACAGGCAGAACAAGATCAAATCGATCCGCATCCGTCAGACACGGGAGCGTGCCGCCGTTCCGGTGCATTTCAAGTGCCTGCTGAAATCCGAAGCCCTCCTCTGCCGCCTCCCATACAACGTACTGCCAACCCCACCAGCCACAGAACGCGTCGAAGCGGCCGCCGTTCTCGTCGCTGACGGTGAGGACGGGTGTACGCTCTGTCTTGTAAACGAACCAGTACACGCCCTCTCCCTGTTCACAGTTCACCGTTATACGGATGAGCTGTGCGTCGTAGTAAGGCATCCACACCCTGCCGTCCTCCGTCCATGTAAGAGAGGCTTCGAAGCCTTCCGCATCGATGGCACGGGCGTCGGTGATCGTACCGCCCTCGGGCAGGTCAGGCAGGATATACTCCGCATCGCTGACAAGGCGGTACAGCGTATCGTCCTCCCAGCTTCCCATGCCCTCCTTCAGCGTGAACTCCACACCGTCGGCAGCGGCAGTGAGCGTTTCAGCGACCCTGCTTTCAGCCTCATGCCTGAAGCCAAGCCAGTAGGAAACGCTGCCGTCGGGATATTCCACGCCAAGTCTTACAATACCCTCGCTCTTTGCGTTCGCTGTCGGAAGATATACCTTTCCATCCTCTGTGCTGCTGAGCTGCATCTGCGTTTCTGCGTCCTCGCCAAGGCACACTGCCTCCAGCAGACGTGCACCCTCGGGGAGCGTCACCTGCAGCGTATATGTATCACTTACCGTCAGCAGCTCCCCGTCAAGGAACATCTGATATACGTCCTTGTTCATGGGATGATCTTCGCTCGATCCGCCGTTCCAGATGTATGAGCCGAGTGTGAGCGGCACGCCGTCCAGCGTCACATCAGGCGGAACATCGGTCTCGGGGAAGTCCACCGACATCAGATAGCAGCACGCACCCTCGGGATATTCTACGATGACCTCGATGTGCTCGCCTATGGGGTCATCTGGAAGGATGATAGCGCCATCGTCGGTGAATTGGAGGTCGGAATAAGTCTGAGCGTCCTTGTACAATGCCACCGATGTGATAACACCGCCCTCGGGTACGACAAGCCGTGCATCATCGAACCACGACGCAGGGTAAACATAGCCGATATCAGGGGACTTTATATCCTCGATGGTGTAGCCGTCGTGGTGCATCTCGTCAGGACCATCGCCCCAGGTGTAGCTGCCCATCAGCAGCGGACGCTCTGCACCTGCCGCATCAAGGAAGATGTTCGGAGGCATGGGCAAAGGCTCTTCTGCTGGCTGCTTATTCATGTTCAGCAGTGCTTCTTCTATGACATCCACGACGCCCTGGTAATAGACAGCGATATTCTCTGTCATATCCTCGGACTTACACGGGAGGTCTGCGGCCAGAGTGTAGCCGTCCAAGATGTTGCCGACAGCTTCGTTGTACTGGGCTTCTGTCATTCCTATCTCTATATCGCCCTCGACCTTGAAAGCATAGGTGTTATTGCTTTCGTCCTGTGCAAACCTGAAATTCGCCATTTCCTCAAAGGAGCATTCTTCGGGATAGAATTTCGTGTAGGTGACGGTCTTGAAGCCGTCTGCCGTCTTTTCCTCAACCAACAGGATATCTTCGCCGTTTTCGTACATGAACACGCTGTCCGAGCCGTTGAACGAGCATATCCATCCGTCAGAGCGGAAGCTGCTACCGTTCAGCCTGTTATCGTATATCGAATACAGCGACAGTGTGTGGTGAATGTTTCTGAATTCATCGGTAAGCTCCTGATCGGGATAAGCCACCGCCAGATATGTGCCGCAGGGAGTATCGACGGCGGTCACTGCGATATCCGTAAAGCCGTTGGGCAGGAGTATACCTATACCCTCAAGCTGGAGCACAAGATCCGCCAGCCTTTCCGCAAGGCCTATGGTGCTCTCGCTGATATCCACAGACTTCGCTATATCAGAGTGCAGCTTTTCATCAAGCACTTCGTTGAAGTAGATATTCACATAAACCTGCATATCATCCTCATAAGCGAGAATGCCCGAGGTATATCCCACATCGTCTGCATAGCCGTTCGCAGGATCATGGTATATGCTGCAGGTCGCAGACTTCAGCCAGCCGTCGGTCTTGACTTCGGTGTAATCAATGCCCCAGTTTACTGTGCTGCCCAGCGTAAGCGGATTGAATACCATCTGATGATAGTTCGGCTCGCCATATTCAATGCCTTCGTATTTTTCGTACTTGTCGATATCTATCGAACCCACACATTCGCCGTCAGACATGATATATACCATGGAATAGCCGATGTGTTCATCCCATTCAGGGATAACTATCTCCCACCCGTCCGGCAGAGAGATATCCAGCTCAAATGGTACGATATCACTTATCATCTCGTTGTTGACGTCAAGGTAGTCGTAATATGCGGGGAAGACGATGCTCTGCTGTGTGAGCGAAGTTTGCTCACTGATGCTTACGGAATTTACGATATCCGTATGCAGTTTTTCGTCAAGCTCTTCGCCGAAGCAAGCGTATACATAGGTGTGCGTAGCGGAATCGTATGCTATCACACCCGAGCCGTAAAACAGCGTATTGATGTAGGCGGGGTCGGCCATGTAGCGGTACAGTGTGCAGCTTGCCGCTGTCATCGTGCCGTCTGTCTTTATTTCGGCGTAATTTTCTACGGTGTCGATACCGAACGGCTGCATTATCCACTCGCCAGTCTGCTTTTCGCCGTTAGTGTAGTCATAGTCCCATCCCTCGGGGTACACTCTATATTCTGCATTCATGAGACCCATCAGCACCATCTGGTGATAATCGGGATGGCCGTACTCAACTCCCTCGAATCCGTACTCATCCCCTGTGAGTTCTTTATAAATGCCGCAGTCAATAGCACCTACACATTCCTCGCCGTCCATGATGAACACCATTGAAACTCCCATCATGTCATCTTCGTCGTCGGGAACGACTATATCCCATTCCTGCGGCAGAGCGATCGTAAATACGAAAGGCTCCATATCCATTGCGGGATTGTATTGTTTGCTATTCTCGTCATAATTGGCAGGGAAGGTTATGCGGTGCAGCCGCATATCCGATGCGTTGACATCCACGGTCTCGACCGTTTCGATAGTTTCAGACACCTCTGTGGTCTGATGTCCGTCCAGCGGATTCTGCGTGCGGTCCAGCCAGACGCTGCCGCCCCATATTCCGAGACCCACTACTGCCGCCGCTGAGCCTATTCCTATAATGCTCTTCCACGGATTTTTCTTCTTCGGAGAGAGCGTCATCACTGTGGATGCACGTTCCTCTGTCACCTTGTCGTCCGTAATGCGTTCCTCCGCCTTGCCGAACTCCTCTGTAAGCCTTGCTCTCGCCGCCGCCTTGAATTCCTCGGAGAGCGTTATCTTGTTATATGCGGACTTGAATTCCTGCTTATTCATATAGCGTCCCCCTCCAGATCCATTTTCAGCGAGCTTCTTCCACGCTCCAGACGCTTGTACACCGTGTTCTCGCTAATACCCAGTGCAGCAGCTATCTCCGAAGCGTTCATGTCCTCATAATAGTACATATAAATGGTCGTCCTGAGCTTTTCGGGAAGACGCATCACCATATCCAGCAGTTCATATTCGCTGTCGTTCACGGGTGCCGCAAGCGTGTTCTCCAGCACCTCATCAATAGGCTGATTTTTTCTCATCCTCGCAGAACGCAGAACATTTATGGATTTGTTCTCCGCCGTGCGTATCAGCCACGCCTTTATATGTTTTTCGTCGTTGAAGCTGTCCTGCTTCATCAGTGCGACAAAGGTATCCATCACGATATCCTGAGCCTCCTCGCAATTCCTGAGCAGGTTCAGCGATACCCTGTACACCATGTCGGCATATTCATCGAACAGCTTACCGATGCTGTCCGCCGATACCGTGATCATCACCATACCACCTTTCCCGAGATGTCCTCTCTGTATATGAAAACAACCGTGTGTCACAGTTCCTGACATTTTTCTAAAAAAATTATATATCCAAATCAGATGCTTGTCAACAGGCTTGAAATGTGACGCTTTTTTTGCTATACTTATACAAGAACAAAATGAAAGGCAGAAAACAGCATGAAAAGCATGAAATCATTCAGTGCACTTGATATAATCAACCGCGTCATCGACGAAAGCGTTCACGAGGGCGATATCTGCATCGACGCCACCGCAGGCAGAGGTCACGATACGCTGCACCTTTGCAGACTTGTGGGCGACAGCGGAAAGGTCACCGCATTCGATATCCAGCAGGACGCCGTGGACAGCACAAAGACACTTCTGGAAGCAAACGGCATGGCTCACAGGGCGGATGTACGGCTTCAGAGCCACAGCGAGATGGACACCCTCTTTGAGGAAAACAGCGTGTCCTTCATCACGTTCAACTTCGGCTGGCTGCCAAAGGGCGACCATAACATATTCACCAGAAAAGAGACCAGCATCGAAGCTATCGAAAAGGGGCTGAAGCTGCTGAAGAACGGCGGTATAATGTCACTCATCATCTACTACGGCAGAGAAACGGGCTTCGAGGAGCGTGATGCGTTGCTGGAATACCTCCCCACCCTCGACAGCAGACAGTACACCGTGGTGGAGATGCCCTTCGTAAACCGCCCGAATTGTCCGCCCATCCCGATAATCATCATCAAAGACAGCACGATATAAATGATATCCTCCCTTTTTTCGGGAGGATATCTGTTTTTCCCTGAAATTCCATTCCCATAATTTCCAGTTTTCCGTCGACATGGCCGTTAAGATTATGTTACAAATATACATCTTCCGACAGCAAGCGACTACCTACAAAGCGGAACAAACGGCTCAACCATCGCATTTGTCGGCATTTTAAAGCATTTTGGCGTAACTGGAAATTAATTGAAATATTTTCCAAAAACCTCTTGAAATCCAATCCAGAATATGGTAACATAAGGATGCAAAAAAACATCGGAGGTATTAAAATGACGAATCAGATCAAAGTATTAATCGGAAACGACACCGCAGAGTGCGGAATGGCATGGGCGGGTGCAATGAAATCCGCAGGTATGTATGCGATAACCCGCAGATGCGACGGAAACGCTATCCTAAACTCCATCAAGTCCGAAGCACCCGACGTTGCTGTACTGGACGAGCGTATGCCCTTCTGCGACGCACTGGAAGTGATCCGCCGCCTGAAGCAGGAAAAGAAATACGTTCCCCATGTGATCGTGGTGACCAGCATCATCACTCCCGCTCTGGAGCGTGAGGCTGCCGCAACAGGTGCTGCCTGCGTGCTGGTAAAGCCCGTGGACGCAAAGTTCCTCGTGAACAAGATAAACGAGCTGTGCGGCTTCACAAGCGAGCCTATGGCTGTACCCGACGAAACGGACCTCGAATGTGCCGTGACCGAGATAATCCATCAGGTAGGTATCCCTGCCCACATCAAGGGCTATCATTACCTGCGTACCGCAATAATGCTCTCTGTCAACAACGACGATATGATAAACCGCATTACAAAGCTGCTGTATCCCACCGTTGCAAAGAGGTACCAGACGACCTCATCCCGTGTTGAGCGTGCGATACGCCACGCCATCGAGATCGCATGGGACAGAGGCGATATCGACGTGCTCACCCGCATCTTCTCCTACACCGTGCACACATCCCGCGGCAAGCCCACAAATTCCGAGTTCATCGCACTCATCGCTGATCACCTCAGACTGAAATTCAAGGCAAGAAACGCCGTACCCGCTTACAGATAACAAAAGACGCTCCGTACCCTTACGGAGCGTTTTCGCACAGAAAGACCTCCCCTGATGGGGAGGTCCAAGTCTGCCGAAAAAACTTTATTCTTGCCCGCGTAGCCAGCTTTTTGGATAACTTTTTTGGTGTGGCTCTGCCACGCCAAAAAACACTTCTATCCGCACAACTGTGCGAGTTGGCGGCATCGCCGCCGGCGAGTGCGGGCAGTGCGGGCAGTGCGGATGTTTCGGCGGAAAAGTCCCAACGGGACTTTTTCGACGGTTTCAGACCTCCCCTTATGGGGAGGTCCGCCTGTCAGGCTATGAACATGGATCAGCAGCAGGGGTTGCAGTTGTTGCCGCAGTCGTTGGATGCACAGCCGTTGTTGCCGTTACCGCATACGCAGAACAGGAGAATGAGGATGATGATCCAGCAGCAGTTGTTACCACCAAAATTGAAGCATGACATAATAATGTCCTCCTTATATAAGATATCTTCTGAAACCTCCGCTGCCCTTTGCAGCTTCCGTTTCATAGTACATATTATGCAGGGGAAGGAATTTGGTGACGGAAGCTGCGGATAACGGGAGAAAATTTTGTCATATCCTGTAAAACTGTTGACATATGACCGTAAATTGTGTAAAATAGTATATTGGAATGATATGTATTCCTATATAATATATGCAGGCAGGACGCCTGCCGAGAGGACAATCAAACTATGGCAGTATTTGAATTTTCACCTGCTCTCATCGAAGCAGCAGACAAGGCGATGCAGTTATGCCGTGAGCCTTTTGCCGAGCTTGACAGGCTGGCAGAGCTGAACGGACAGAAGGTGCTCAAAGCATTCATCGACAACCGCATCAGCGATATACACATGAAGGGCACCAACGGCTACGGCTACGGTGACGACGGCAGAGATAAGCTGGACGCTGTCTTTGCTCAGATACTCGGTGCAGAGGATGCACTGGTGCGTCATAACTTCGTAAACGGCACACACGCCATCACCACCGCACTTTTCGGCGTGCTCCGCACAGGAGATACGCTGCTGTCCCTCACGGGTGAGCCTTACGATACCATTCAGGGCGTCATCAAGGGCGAGGGCATCGGCTCTCTGCGTGACTTCGGCGTGGGCTTCGATATGGTGGAGCTTCTGCCCGACGGCACTCCCGATCTCGCAGGAATCGCAGCAAAGGCTGCAGGCTGCAAGGTGGCATATATCCAGCGTTCAAGAGGCTATTCGCTGCGTCCCTCTTTCACCATAGATGTCATCGGCGAGATGGTCAAGGCTGTACGCAGCGTCAACAAGGACTGCTGCATCATGGTGGACAACTGCTACGGCGAGCTTGTCGAGGAGCGTGAACCGCTGGCAGTGGGTGCGGATATAATCATCGGCAGCCTTATCAAGAACCTCGGCGGCGGCATTGCTGAAACAGGCGGCTACATCGCAGGCAGAGCAGATTATGTCGAGCAGTGTGCGTACAGGCTCACTACTCCCGGCACGGGCAAGGAGGTCGGTGCGAGCCTCGATCAGCTCAGAGGAATGTACCTCGGCATCTTCCATGCACCCGAGGCAGTATGTGCCGCACTCAAGACATCCGTTTTCGCAACGGCTCTGTTCGAGATACTCGGATACGAATGCTTCCCGAAGTACAACGAGAAGCGTACAGATATAATCGCAGCACTGAAGCTTGGCGGCGAAAAGCAGCTCATAGCATTCTGTCAGGGAATCCAGAGCGGCTCTCCCGTGGACAGCTTCGCCTCCCCCGAGCCATGGGATATGCCCGGCTACGACAGTCAGGTGATAATGGCGGCAGGTGCGTTCACCATGGGTGCGTCCGTAGAGCTTTCCGCCGACGCTCCCCTCAGAGAGCCTTTCGCAGTGTGGCTGCAGGGCGGTCTGACATTCCCCACAGGCAAGACTGGCATCATGCTTGCTGCACAGTCCATGATGGATAAGGGGCTTATCAGCATATGAACAATATCACTAAGAAGATAGCCGCAGGCGTGGCGATATTCGTTGCCGCTGTCGGCATTATATGCGTTATGGTGTGCCTGATCGCTTTACACAGCAACGCTACCACAGGCGATATCCCTGCTCTTTCCGAGCTGCGTATCGAAGGCTCCGAATGGGCGACCGAAAAGCTTCAGGGATATAACGAGGAGCAGCTCAGCAAGGTCTGGGGCAGCCCCGACGGTATGCTCTCAGGCTTCTGGGGCAGCATCTGGAATACGGACGGCAACGATCAGGTAGTGGTATACTACGGAAACGACGGTAGCGTACAGCACGTGAACTATATCCACAACATGAAAGCAAGGATAATCGAAGCAAACGGCACTACCCTGCTGCTGGAGCCTGTTGCAGGCGAGGATGAGCTACGCAGTGCGGACCGCATCACGGTCGGATATTCCTCACTTGAGCTGGACGAAAGCATCATCGGACGATTCACCGAGGGCACGGTCGTGCTGGTACATTATGACGGATATATCGCCGAAAGCTATCCCGCACAGATAAATAACGTATACAACATTTCGCCCGTAAGTGACTAAGGAGAGAATATGAAAGCTGCCGCAATGCTGCTGGCGTTCATTCAGACGCTGAATCTCACACTGACACAACCCGCCCCGGATACACGCACCATAGATGGCAAGGAATATGTGCTGACCTTCAAGGACGATTTCAGCGGCACAGAGCTTGACCTCACGAAATGGGAACGATGCCCCGAATGGCACAGGCAGGACCTCAACAACTACTGGGACGATGATATGAGCCGCCTCGACGGCAAGGGAAATCTCGTCATCGGTATGGAGTACAACGGTGCCCGTGACAGCTTCGATTCGGGCGGAGTGCGTTCAAAGGGCTTGTTCGAACAGCAGTACGGTTATTTTGAGATACGCTGCACCGTGAACACCGTCCCCGGCTACTGGACCGCATTCTGGCTGATGAGCGAGAGCGTATCGAGCGAAAAGAACGGCGGTGTTGACGGTACCGAGATAGATATCTATGAATCCGCCTACTACGGACAGAGCCTTATACAGCACACCCTTAACTGGGACGGCTACGGCGAGGCTCACAAGGCAGAGGGCATG
Source organism: Oscillospiraceae bacterium (assembly GCA_045606085.1). GTDB lineage: Bacteria > Bacillota > Clostridia > Oscillospirales > Ruminococcaceae > CAG-115. The sequence goes on along the minus strand of JAZURJ010000025.1, from coordinate 32,507 downwards.
AAGGTCCTTGCCGACGTATACGACGGAGATTACCACACCTTCTCCCTGCTGTGGACAGAGGATGAATATGTATTTTACATCGACGGAAACGAAACATGGCGTACAGACGCCGCAGCCGCCCTCGGAACCAGCAGGGTCCCCGCCTATCTGAAGATAACCTCGGAGATGGGAAGCTGGACCTCCTGGCATGACGGCATAGTTTCCGTTAAAGACCTGCCCGACGCCATGAAGGTCGATTACGTAAGGGTTTATGCGGAGAAAAAATGACGATCACAAAAATACGCTCCGCTGAAAGGAATAAATGCTATGATAAGAAGTATGACAGGCTTCGGAAGAGGCCACGAGGTACTGAACGGACGTGACATCACCGTCGAGATACGTGCGGTGAACCACCGTTACTATGAGTTCAGCTGCCGTATCCCCCGCTCCCTCGGTTTCATGGAGGAGAAGCTCAAGTCACTGCTGCAGGGCAGGATCAACCGCGGCAAGGTGGAGGTATCCGTGCTGGTGTACAACGTGGACGCCCCCGATGAGAAGATCTCCATCAACAAGGAGGTAGTGAAGGACTACATCGACGCACTGCGTTCCGTAAAGGACGAGTTCGCACTGAACGACGACCTTTCCCTCTCCCACGTTATGCGTATCCCCGACGCTTTCACCGTCATCAAGACGGAAGCCGATGAGGACATGATCTGGGCGGATGTGAAATCAGTTGCCGAGATCGCACTGGATAAGTTCATCGCCATGAGAGAAGCAGAGGGCGAACGCATGAAGGCGGATATCCTCGCAAGACTTTCCACCATCGAAGGCTGGGTCGGTACTGTGGAGGAGCGTTCCCCCGCCATCGTTGAGGATTACCGCAAGAAGCTCTACGACAAGATGTGCGAGGTGCTGAACAACTCCAACATCGACGAGGGCAGGATACTGCTTGAAGCAGGCATCTTCTCCGAAAAGACCGCCGTGGACGAGGAAACAGTACGTCTTCGCAGCCACATCGCACAGTTCCGCACAATGCTTGACGGCGACGAAGCCATAGGCAGAAAGCTTGACTTCCTCGTGCAGGAGATGAACCGTGAGACCAACACCATCGGCTCCAAGGTGCAGGATATCGAGGTCACAAGGATAGTAGTCGACCAGAAGAGCGAGATCGAAAAGATCCGCGAGCAGATTCAGAATATCGAATAACATACTATTGACAAATCACTGCAAAGAGTATATAATGTAGCAGTAACACAAACGTTACAATACAAATCAAATACTTAACGGAATCGGAATTTGCGGCGGCTACAGACGACACAAAGTCAGATTCCAGAAGATTCGGGGCGGGGTGAGATTCCCCACCGGCAGTATAGTCTGCGAGCCTTTATGGGTTGAATGGGTGAGATTCCCATACCGACGGTATAGTCCGGATGAAAGAATCAGAAAACAAGTGTTCGTGATATCGTACATTTGCGTCCCGATACAGCATAGTCTGTATCGGGCTTTCTGTTTTCCCGAGGAATTGGAGGAAACATGAGCAATTCAGAAACAACAACAAAAAAGAAAAAGGGACCGGATGTCCGCAAACTGGTGTTCACCGCACTGATGGCGGCACTCTCTGTGGTGCTGTCTGAGCTTCTCAGCTTCAAGGTGCCGATAATGCCAAGCTTCATCAGCTTTGACTTCTCGGATATCCCTGCGGTGCTTGCCGCACTGACGATGGGTCCGCTGTCAGGCGTCACAGTGTGCCTCATCAAAAATCTCGAGGGTCTTTTCACCACCATGACAGGCGGCGTGGGCGAGTTATCCAACTTCGTGCTGAGTGCCTGCCTGGTACTGCCGATAGGTCTTGTGGCAAAAAAGAGCCACAGATATCCGCACGTTATCCTCGGATGCATCGCAGGAGCTGTGCTGAGCGGCATCGTCAGCGTCGCATCCAACTATTTCGTCGTGTATCCCGTATATACGAACATCATGCCAATGGAGGTCATCATCGGTATGTACAAGGCGATACTGCCGTCTGTTGACAGCCTGCTTGAGTGCCTTGTGATATTCAATATGCCGTTTACGATGGTAAAGGGTCTGATCGCCGCACTGCTGACAGTGCCGCTGTACAAAAGATTGAAGCCCGTGTTCTCAAGACAGCAGGGCTGAGGAGGAAAAATGTCGCTTAAGGGAGCCTGCGGGCATTTCAGAACGATAACACGTCACCGGCACAAGGTGTTTCAGCACTGCGTAAAAGCAGGTATCCCCTGGCGTGGTCTGGTGCACGACCTTTCAAAGTTCTCGCCCGCGGAGTTCATCCCCGGTGCGAAATACTATCAGGGCAACCGCTCCCCCAACGAGAGGGAGAGAGAGCTTTTCGGTCACTCAACCGCATGGATGCACCACAAGGGCAGAAACCGCCATCACTACGAATACTGGAACGACTATAACCCGAAGACACACAAGCAGACACCTGTGAAGATGCCGCTTGTATACGTCATCGAGATGTTCTGCGACCGTGTAGCCGCCAGCAAGATATACAAAGGTGCCGATTACAACGACCGCTGCCCGCTGGAATACTTCAACAGAGGCGACGCTCGTTCATTCATGCACCCCGAAACCGCGGATCTTCTGGAAAAACTGCTCACGATGCTGGCAGAGGAAGGTGAAAAACCGACATTTGCCTATATAAAAAGCCACATAAAATCTAACACCGATTATTGATTTTTGTGAAACATTACCAAAACCGCCACAGTAAATTCGTTATGCTGTGGCGGCGTTTTTTATTGACTAATTACCAATTTAGAGGTATAATTAATTTGTATAAAATTGTCGGCAGTGCCGATATTACGGAGGTCAATTATGGCTAAAGAAAAAAAGATCAAGGAAAAAAAGGTAAAAGCTAAAAAAGTAAAAGAGCCAAAGGTAAAGGCTCCCAGGATGAAAGCAGTAAAGGGCGGTCTTACAGGTCAGCTCACCAAAATGTCGCTGATTCCGCTGACGATAGCTGCATTTATCATCACAGCGACTGCGATCGTTGCTCTTGTTGTCACTTATAACAACAACTACTCCGATGAAGCACTGTCGCTTGCAGACGCTTACGCAGCAAGCGTTGAAAACAAGATAGCCGATCTCGATCAGCAGTTCGACGTCGTTACCGAGAACCCTGATATCGTAGATTCCACCGTTCCTCCCGAGGAGCGTCTTGCTATACTCGCAAACCGTGCAAGCACAAGCTCCTTCGAGGACTTCTATGTAGCTTACAGCGACGGTGTAACACTGGAATTCGAGGATATCACCACAGAGGACTTCTACCTCTATACCATCGATTCCAAGGGCTCTTATGTTTCCAGCCCCACCCCCTACAAATCCGACGAAAGCAAGATCTACATCAAGATGGCAAAGTACTTCGTGGCTGCCGATAACAACGGCTACATCGTATACGGCAATCTGGACGTGGATATCTTCAACAACATCATCAAGGACGTTTCCTTCGGCGAGGGCGGACTTAGCTTCATCCTCGACAGAAACGGTCAGATCATCGCAACGAGCAACACCGAGCTGCTGCCCGTGCTGTACAGCTTCGCAGAGGAGGAAGTGGTGGAAGCAAATCCCCTCGCCACACCTCTCGACAAGGAGCCTACCGCAACAGAAGAAGCCAAGGCGGCAGAGAAGGCAAAGCACGACGAGGAGCTTTCCGATCTGAGAAAAGTAGCAGTAAATATGCTCTCCTACGACACCTCCACGATCATCGCAAAGATCAACGGCGTTTCGTATTTCATCGGATTTACTCCCGTTGAGGGCGAGGAAGGCTGGGCACTGGCAGTTGCTACTCCCCTCAACCAGATCATCTCCAACGTTGCATTTGTAACCATCGTACTTTTCGTGATCACGCTCATCATCATCGCTGTCGTTGGTGCGGTGCTGAGAATATCCGCAATGAGGATAGCAGCCCCCGTTTCCAGAACAGCCGACCGCCTCGCAGCATTCGCAGCAGGCGATATTACCAGCCCCGCTCCCCAGACAAAGATGCGTGGCGAGATAGGTCAGATGACCACTTCGCTGAATACCATGATAACCACCATGCAGGGCTGCATCGGCGATATCGACAACGTGCTCAGCTCCATCGCAGACGGCGACCTTACTGTTCAGACAGAGGTCGATTATCAGGGCGATTTCACACGTATCAGAGAATCCCTCGACATGATCCGCGACTCCCTGTCCGAGACCATGAGCGAGGTCGCACGCTCCTCCTCTGAGGTACGCGACGGTGCATCCCAGCTTGCGGACGGCTCTTCCCAGCTCTCCCAGAACGCAGTTACACAGGCTGCCGCAGTGGATGAGATAACCTCCACCGTAATGGATATCGCACGCAAGACAGAAAGCAACAACGAAAACGTTGAACGTGCTCTGGAAACAGTACAGCACGCAAACGAGCAGGCTCAGGAAGGCTCCCGCAGCATGAGCGAGATGCTGGTAGCTATCGAAGAGATCGAAACATCCTCCAAGGAGATCGAACAGATCATGAAGGTGATCGACGATATCGCATTCCAGACAAATATCCTCGCACTGAACGCAGCTATCGAGGCAGCAAGAGCAGGTGCCGCAGGCAAGGGCTTCGCAGTGGTTGCTGACGAAGTAAGAAACCTCGCAGGCAAGAGTGCGGACGCCGCAAAGCAGACAGGCGACCTTATCAGCAGATCCATGGACGCTGTAAAGCGTGGCTCCGAACTGGCAGACACCACATCCGCAGCACTGAATGAGATCGTAAACGGCGTTGAGAATATCTACGACGCAATGAACAGCATCGCCACCGCAAACGACGAGCAGACAGCAGCCGTAGAGCAGATCTCCGCGGGTATGGAGAACGTGAATACTGCGATCCACAACACCTCCGCTACCGCAGAGGAAAGTGCAGCAGCAAGCGAACAGCTCTCCGCACTGGCAGTATCCCTCAGCGATACCGTGGCACGCTTCAGAACAGAATAACGCTATCATTACATACGGCGGGAGGTTATCTCCCGCCGTTTTGTTATGCTTGCACAAAATTGAGATAAAATGCGTTTAATTTGTCCAAAAGTGTTGACGGAACGGCTACAAGTGTGTTATACTATTATCAATATATAATGGGGTGCTATGGTTAGCCCCCAAGATTAAAGAAAGGTGTAAAAAAACATGAAAAAGATCATTAAATCCACAGCTGCTCTTATGATGGCAGCTATCCTCTGTGCAGGCTGTGCAAGCAGCGTAAAGCCCAACGAAGTATTCAGCGTAGCTGACCTCGAGGGCAAGACCATCGGCGTACAGCTCGGTACAACAGGCGATATCTACTCCTCTGACATCGCTGACGCAACTATCGACAGATACAAGACAGGTGCTGAGGCTGTTATGGCTCTCAAGCAGGGCAAGGTAGACGCAGTTATCATCGATAACGAGCCTGCAAAGGTATTCGTTGAGAAGAACGACGACCTCAAGATCCTTGACGAGGAATTCGCGATCGAGGAATACGCTATCGCTATCAAGAAGGGCAACACAAAGCTGACAGACGCTATCAACGGTGCACTCGCTGAGCTGAAGGCAGACGGTACACTGGAACTCATCCAGAAGAACTGGATCGGCGACGAGGCAGGTCAGTATCCCTACGTAACTCCCGAGGGCACAGAGTACCCCAACGGTACACTGGTAATGGCAACAAACGCAGCTTTCCCTCCCTATGAGTCCCTTGACGAGAACAACAACGTTATCGGCTTCGACGCTGACATGATGCGTGCAGTTTGCGACAAGCTTGGCTACGAGCTCACCATCGAGAACATCGACTTCGATTCCATCATCGCTGCTGTTGACTCCGGTAAGGCTGACGTTGGTGCTGCAGGTATGACAGTTACCGAGGATCGTCTGAAGAACATCGACTTCTCCGACTCCTACACAACAGCTACACAGGTGATCATCGTAAGAGCTGAATAATCAAAAACCATACGAAATATGGCAGTCCGCCGTGCCGAACAAACCTCGGTACGGCGGCTTTTGCTGAAAGGATAAAGAATGAAGGAAATGTTATTGGCTGCGGCAGCAACTGCTGAGGCTACCGCAGAGGCCGCAGGATCATCCGGTGTGATCGGGGCGGTAAAAAACTTTTTCATAGAGTTCGGCAATGATTTCTACGACAATTTCATCGAAGCCGATCGCTATATGTTCCTCGTAAGAGGTCTCGGAAACACTCTGCTCATCACATTCTTCTCGCTGGTGATCGGTATACTGCTGGGTTTTCTGGTGGCAGTCATCCGCTCCACCCACGACAAGACAGGCAAGCTGAAGTTCCTTAACGTGATCTGCAAGATCTATCTGACAGTTATCCGCGGTACTCCTGTTGTAGTACAGCTTCTGATAATCTACTTCGTTATCTTCGCCTCCGTTGATATCGACAAGGTGCTGGTTGCGGTGCTGGCGTTCGGTCTGAACTCCGGTGCGTACGTTGCCGAGATAGTGCGTTCCGGTATCATGTCCATCGACAATGGCCAGTTCGAGGCAGGTGCCAGCCTTGGTCTTTCCTATACGCAGACCATGATAAGCATCATCATCCCTCAGGCATTCAAGAACATCCTCCCCGCCCTCGCAAACGAGTTCATCGTGCTGCTGAAGGAGACCTCCGTATCCGGTTACATAGCTATTGCGGACCTCACCAAGGGCGGCGACACCATACGCTCCCAGACATACGAGCCGCTGCTGCCCCTTATCGCAGTTGCACTCATCTATCTTGCAATGGTAATGATACTCTCGCATCTTGTAACTCTTCTCGAAAGGAGGCTGGCTAAGAATGATAAGCGTTAAGGGACTGAACAAGTCATTCGGCGACCTGCACATCCTCAAGGATATCGACGAGGAGATAAAGCAGGGCGAAAAGGTAGTTATCGTCGGCCCCTCCGGCTCCGGTAAGAGTACATTCCTGAGATGCCTCAACCTGCTGGAGACCCCCACCTCCGGTGAGATACTGGTAGATGGCGTTGATATCACCAAGTCCTCCACAAGAGAGGTCTGCCGCCTTCGTCAGAAGATGGGCATGGTGTTCCAGCATTTCCATCTGTTCCCGCATCTGACGATAAAGAAGAATATCACACTCGCTCCCGTGAAGCTGAAGCTGATGTCGCAGGAGGAGGCAGACCACGTGGCAGACGAGCTGCTGCAGAAGGTCGGACTTTCCGATAAGGCGGACGCATACCCCAACCAGCTCTCAGGCGGACAGAAGCAGCGTATCGCCATCGCACGTTCGCTTGCCATGAACCCCGAAGTGATGCTGTTCGATGAGCCCACCTCCGCTCTCGACCCCGAAATGGTCGGTGAGGTGCTCAACCTGATGAAGCAGCTGGCAAATGACGGTATGACGATGGTCGTTGTGACCCATGAGATGGGCTTTGCCAAGGAGGTAGCCTCCAGAGTAATGTTCATGGACGACGGACGCATCGTGGAAAGTGCCCCACCCGAGGAATTCTTCTCTAACCCTAAAAATCCAAGACTGTGCGAATTTCTTTCCAAGGTACTGTAATCTAATATCAGGAGGCCAACGCTATGCAAGGACTTATTCTGGCTGCCGGAATGGGCAAAAGACTGAAGGATCTTACAAAAGACAACACGAAATGTATGATAAGAGTAAACGGCATCACGCTCATCGAGCGTATGCTGCGTCAGCTTGATGAGCTGCACCTGTCCAGAATCGTTATAGTTGTAGGCTACGAAGGACAGAAGCTGATCGACTACATCGATACACTGGGTATCAATACACCCATCCGCTATGTAAACAACCCCATTTATGACAAGACGAACAACATCTACTCCCTCGGTCTAGCCAAGGAGTATCTCCTCAAGGAGGATACACTGCTGCTGGAATCTGACCTCATTTTCGAGGACAGCGTTCTGAAGTGCCTCATTGATGATCCGCGTGACACACTGGCACTGGTGGATAAGTACGAAAGCTGGATGGACGGCACCTGCATAAAGATCCACAAGGATGATACAGTTGCTGCGTTCATCCCCAAAAAGAGATTTGATTTCTCCGAGATAAACGAATACTACAAGACAGTAAACATCTACAAGTTCAGCAAGGAATTCTCTGAGATGTACTATGTTCCGTTCCTTGATGCATACACCAAGGCACTCGGCGACAACGAGTACTATGAGCAGGTGCTGAGAGTCATCACCATGCTCGATAAGCCCGTGATGAAGGTAAAGCGTCTTGAGGGACAGCTCTGGTACGAGATCGACGATATTCAGGATCTGGATATCGCAGCGTCCATGTTTGCCGCAAAGGACGACGACAAGCTGGCACTGGTCGAGCTTCGCTACGGCGGCTACTGGAGATATCCCCGCCTGCTGGATTACTGCTACCTCGTAAACCCCTACTTCCCTCCCAAAAGGATGATAGACGAGATGCAGGCAAGCTTCTCAAAACTGCTCACACAATATCCCTCGGGTCAGCGTGTAAACTCGCTGCTGGCTGCAAAGAATTTCGACGTTCCGCGGAAGAATATCCTGGTCGGCAACGGTGCCGCAGAGCTTATAAAGGCTTTTCCCGAGATATTCCACGGAAACTTCGGCTTTATACGTCCCACGTTTGAGGAATACCCCAACCGCTACGATAAGGAAAAGAGTATCTCCTATATAGTGGACAACAAGGACTATTCTTACAACGAGGATGATATCATCAGTTATTTCGAGGACAAGCCCATCGACCACCTGCTGATAGTAAACCCCGATAACCCTTCGGGTAACTACATCACAAAAGCAGGTCTGATGAAGCTCATAAGCTGGACAAAAGACAAGGGCATCGACCTTGTTGTGGACGAATCCTTCGTGGACTTCGCAGACGAGGAAAATACCCTCGTTGACCGTGACCTGCTTACGGAATATCCGCATCTCATCGTAATAAAGAGCATCTCCAAATGCTATGGCGTGCCCGGTCTGCGTCTTGGTATACTCGCATCGGGCAATACCGAGCTTGTTGCAAGGCTCAAAAAGATCGTTGCCATCTGGAACATCAACTCCTTTGCCGAGTTCTATATGCAGATCGAGGAAAAGTACCACACCACCTACAAGAAGGGTCTGGTGCTGTTCAAGGCAGAAAGAGAACGCTTCGTGAACGAGCTGAAGAAGATACCCGCCCTCAGGGTTATCCCCTCACAGGCAAACTACCTGCTTATCGAGATAACAGGCGGAATGACCGCCCGAGAGCTTACAAAGCGTATGCTCAAGCAGAACATCCTCATCAAGGACCTGACCGCAAAGCTGAAGAACGCAGACGGTCAGTACATACGCATTGCGATACGCGACAGCAAGGACAACGACATTTTGCTTGCAAAACTCACACAGGTACTGAACAATTCGAAGGGAACTCTGGTATGAAGATAATCAGCTTTAATGATATCGTTTCGCTGAACATCTCACCTGAGCAGTGTTATGAATGGGTAAATGAAATACTGCTCAATAAAGATAATGCGTTGCTGCCTGCAAAAATACATATGTCTATGGAGGGCAACTCTTTCTGCAATGTCATGCCAAGCATCCTGAACAATGATACTATGACAGGCGGAATTAAGATAGTCACCAGATATCCCGAACGCAATCCATCACTTGACAGCAAGATAATGATATTTAATTCTGACAGCGGCGAATTTCTCGCACTCATGGACGGAAACTGGATCACAGCTATGCGTACAGGTGCAGTGGCAGCACATTCGGTAATATCATTCGCCAAAAAGGATATGAATGTGATCAGTATGATAGGACTTGGCAATGTTGCAAGGGCAACCATGCTGGTGCTTGCATCGCAGCTTTCAGACAGACCTCTGACAGTACGTCTGCTACGTTACAAAGATCAGGCAGAACTATTCGTGAAACGATTTGAAGCATATAAAAGCATCACATTTGAGATAGTTGATACAGTAGAAAGCGTTGTACGTAATTCTGACGTTATCATATCCTGTGCAACATATTTCGAAAATAACATCGCTCAGGATGACTGGTTTGCCAAAGGTGTTCTGGTCGTACCTGTGCACACACGCGGTTTCACTAACTGCGACCTGTTTTTCGATAAAGTATTTGCGGATGACAGAGCTCATGTGGATCACTTCAAAAACTTCGAAAAGTTCCGCTCCTTCGCCGAGGTCAGCGACGTCCTGCTTGGTCGCGTGCACGGTAGAGAAAACGACGACGAAAGAATACTCGCCTACAATATCGGTATCTCTATTCATGACGTTAATTATGCTACTCATATCTATCAACTTTTTAAAGAAAATCGCAAAGCCTTTAACGAACTGTCTGATGCGATTATGAACGAACCTGCCGAAAAGTTCTGGTTATAACAAAACTCCCCACCGTTTTCACGATGGGGAGAATTTTATTGTGTGCGTTTATCCCGATCAGAGATTACTTTCTCTTCTTGGAAACGAGCATTGCACCGCCAGCGAGAACAGCGAGACCAGCAACAGCTGCAACGCCCTCTACGCCTGTGTCAGGAGACTGCTTGTCGCCTGTTGTGGGAGCAGTTGTATCAACAGAGCCTGCATCCTCAGCAGCAGCTTCAGCAACACCTGTGATAGTGAATGTAACAGCGAGCTTCTCATCGAAGTTGATAGCGGATGTATCAACAGCAGGAGCAGCGTTTGTATCGCCGTAAGCATTGAAGATCTCGATACGGATCTTGCCGTTAGCCTCGATATCGCCGAAGATAACGTTGTCCTGGTTTACGGGAACGTCTGTAACTGTACCATCAGCACTTGTTGTTGTAACGATAACGTCTGTAACCTTGATGCCCTTGGACTCAGCAAAAGCCTGCTTATCCTTACCTGTTACGCAATCAGCATAACCATCAGCGTTTGCACCTGCATCCTTAGCAGCAGCAAGACCGTCGATGTCAACGCAGAATACGTTAGCACCGGAAGCAGCAGCACCAACCATCTCACCTGTGTCAGGATCCTCTACCTGAGCGGTAGCAAGAGTGCTGTCGATGTAAACGGTGTATGTACCATCCTCTGTGATGTCAACTGTACCAGCGGGGAACTCGGATGCGTTCCAGCAGCCCCAGCCCCAGTTAACATCTGTGAACATCAGGAATGCTTCGTGAGCGGATGCAACAGCAGCCATAGCGGAAGCAGCGATTGTAGTTGCAGCAAGTGCAGCGATGATCTTTCTTAACTTCATAGTGATCAATCCTCCAATAAAATATCAAATAGTACAGACCTGTTCCGTACATTATTTGTAATTATATTATATCTTATTATCGGACTTTTTTCAATTATGCAATCATCCAAATTTAAACGTTTACTTAAATTCGAAATTATGCAACATTAACAAACAATGGCATATTTATTAGTTAAAACTGTAACATTAAACTAACAAATATGCCATTTTTACATTATACGGTAAAGCTTCCTCCGCCGCCCTTTCTCTTGTTTACGGTGACGTTGGGATTATCCTCAGGCTCCTTCATGATAGCGTCGAACAGACGCTGTGTCTTGTTGGAGCGGCTGCGTTTCTTCTCCTTGAGCATCTCCAGCTCCTCCGGGTCAGGCTCCGGGAAAAGATTTCTCTCCTCCGTCCAGATACCGCTGGGGGCGTTGTGCTCTGTAACACGCTCGGGGATCTCACGTTCCTTAGGCTTTTCCGCTCGCTTTCTGGGCTTCGGCACGGCAGGCTCGACGATATCCTCGGGCAGCTCCGCAGCAGGCTCGGGAGCAACAACAGGCTCCGGCTCGCTCTCCTGCTGTACAGGCACACTGACAGGCTCTGCGACAGCTTCAGGCTGTGTCACCTCTGCCACAGGAGCCGGACGTGTCATGCTCTCGAGATCGTCAAATATAGCTGCAGCGTCCTTCAGAAGCTCGTCATTTGTAACCTCGGGACGGCTCACTGCGTCAAACTCGCTCACCACAGGTGCACCGGAGATCTTTCCGTAAGCCGAGATCGCATGAGCGTTCTTTCTGATCACCTTCGGCTTCTGTGCTGCGATATTATTATCCGCCTTTTCCTCTGCGGCTTCATCACGCTCAAGATCGAACACGTTGCCGTAGGTCTCAAGGCTGTCAGATGTTTCGTACTTGACATCGCCGAACAGCTCAAAGTTATTCTCCTCGTTCTTTGTTTCGTCGGCAGGTGCTGTCTGCTCGGCAGGCTTTTCGCCCTCAAGCTCACGCAGACGGCTGAGCATCTCCGTAACACGCTCGATATCGATATCCTCGGGAGCAGTGTTCTGCGGTTGAGCAGCAGGCTGCTGTGCCGCAAACTGACGGAACGGCTCGGGCTGAGGTGCAGGAGCAGCTTCAGACTGCTGCACAGGCGGCTGATACAGCTGCACAGGCGGCTGCACGGGCTGCTGATACTGCTGTGCGGGATATGGTGTAAAGACGGGCGGATACTGCTCCACAGGTCTTTCTGCACGGATTATATGTGCCATGGGAGCTTCCATGGACTTCTGACGCTGTACGCTTGGCGAGGTGAAATAAGTGCCTCTCTGACCGTACTCGTCATCTTCCTCAGGCTCCTCCACAGGCTGTGAGGGCTTCTGTGCCTCCAGCTCACTGCGGTCGATACGCTGCGGAACGAACGGCTTGATGACCTTCTCACGGCTGCGGAACAGCTCAGGCTCCTTCTTTGCGACCTCCTGAACAGGGTTGCTGCGTGAGATATCCAGAGTGCGTGAATAGCTGATAAAGTCCTCCAGCTCCTCCACGGGCAGCTCGCCGTTCTTAACCTTGTCATGCAGTGCGTCAAGATATATCTTCCAGCTCTCGTAATCGCTGAGGGTCATGTCCTGATCCACTCTTGCGTACATCTCATCGGTGATATCACGGCAGCTTCTTTCCAGTGCAGGAGAGATAAGGCTGCGTGGATGCTCCATCTCGTATATCTCAAGACAGGTCTTGCTGCCCGGCGTGAACAGCGAACAGTATTCCTGCGGATGCTGCTCATCACGCACGAAATAACGTCCGCATCTCTTACAGCGTGCAAGCCAGCCGCGGCTCTCGATGAGTGCATCGATCTCAAGATCCACCACTGCCTTCATGCCGCAGGGCATATACACCTTCTGCGGAGAATTTTCCATCTCCGTTCTGGTCATGTTGTAGCTGTTGTATTCATTGGAAAGACCTGCCTTCATGTAGGAGAACGCATCCATTGCGATCTGGTCGGCAAGTCCGCCGTAGTTTTCGGTATCGGAATAATCCTCTGAGTAGTCGAAATCCGCCAGCAGGTTCTTCACCACATCCTTTGAGATGTTCGGGAACATGAACGGTGCGGAAGGAAGTCTGCCCACGGAAAACACCTTCGTAACACCCAGCTCCTCGATGCGGCAGCCAAGCTCACGTGCTGTCACGCTGAACATCAGGTCAAAATAATTTCTGCGGGCAGCAGCCTCGTCGGCACCTGTAAGCTCGCCCGAGAAGATAAAGCTGATCTTGTTCTTGGCGTAGTCCTGCACACGCACAAGGTTCAGCCATTCGTTGATGCCACGGTTGTATCTGTATTCGCAAAGGCGGACGAAAACTGCCTTCTCGAAAGCGTTGCCGCAGGGCATGAACCTGTTCCACAGCGAGCCTGTGCCAACATTGTCACGGCGGCAGACGTAATCTATCCAGCAGTCCAGAACGATCTTGTCATACACCGAGCGGATGTTGTTTTCGATATATACGTGTGCCCCCTTCAGGGTATTACGCAGATCGTTTACTCTGTCGAAATCAAGCTCACCCTCCTTAAGTGCATCATCGCACACTGCGATGGCATTCTCAGCGAAATAAGCAAGGTCGAACTCGCAGAAATTCAGCAGAGAACGAGGGTATCTCACCATGAATATCTCATTGGAATTCTTTCCTACAAGATGAAGCGTTCTGTCCAATTCATCAGCTCCTTTGCTTTGCACGGCACATCCCTGCACCGATGTTGATAAAAGACTTTAAGCCGGACGCTGAAAAGCCAGTCGTCCGGCATGATTTTTTGTTCTGTTAAGCCGCTTCGGATGTTGCCTCGGCGGTATCCGAGATGTCAGAGGTATCTGCGGTCTCTGTGGTATCAAGATCCCCGCCATCTCCGAACGGAGCGATAGGCACCAGAGCATCTCCGCTCTCCGCAGTTTCGGAAACAGGCACCACAAGGTAGGGATTTTCACGGATGCTGCCCTCAACGCTGAGCATCTCCTCACCATCTACCTCCACCCACTTGACAGGGTTATCTGCCTTGCCTGTGTACTGCGATGAAAGCGAATGCTCACATCCGAATACCTTTTTACAGTAAGCGAAGGGAATCTCCTCATCCTCACGGGTGTATTCGATATAATACGCTGCGATGCGGCGATCGCCCGAAGGCTCATCAACATAACGCACGATGCGGTAATCCTCCGACGGTGAGAGCACCTCGTAATCAGGATCACGAAGCTGAAGCTCCACGCCCGTAAACGTGATCGGACCCATCAGCATATCGATCGCGATATAAGCCGCAACACCAATAACGTACATAAGCAGGTACATGGTACCGATCACCGTCTTGAAGGTCTCGTTGGCATTGTTTGCGAAGAACATAACAACGACCACTGCAAGCGGCGGTGCGATGAAATACCAGTTACCATATGCGAATATGACTATCAGAAAGACGAACAGCGGCAGTATCATGGAATTGATCTTGGTGATCGTCTGCTTTCTGGTATAAAGCATCAGACCAAGTGCCGCAACGTTTACGAAAAGGTAGAGCACGAAAAGAGAGGTGGGGTTTTCGTATTCAAAGAAAAATGCGAAGCTCAGCCATGCTACCCATGCGATCAGAGCTGTATAAGCCCAGCACAGCAATGCAACACTGCGTTTGACCCATACATTCTTAAAAAACGCAACTACCTTATCCATTCAGGCACGTCCCTTCTGTTTTGATTAATAATACTTCTTTTTCTTGTAGATGATGTATCCGATAACTGCTGCCGCAATACCACCTACTACGATTGCAATGATAGCGATGATAGCACCGCTGAGATTAAAGCCGCCAGCCTGGTTTGCCGAAACAGTGGTCGCAACTGTGGTTCTTGCAGTGGTTGCTGCTGTGGTCGCAGCAGTTGTGGCAGCGGTCGTTGTTGCAGCAGTTGTTGTCTGCTCGGTCACTGCGGGAGCTTCCCCTGTGGAAGCAGCCTCCTCTGTCACGTCCTCGGTAGCAGCGATCTCTTCCGTTACCTCAGCAGGCTCCTCTGTTGCGATCTCAGGCTCCTCCTCGGAAGCGGCGGTGGTTGTTGCTGTTGTAGTGGTAGCAGCCGTTGTCGTGGTGGCTGCAGTCGTTGTGGCTGCAGTGGTTGTCTGAGCGGGAGCGTTATCCGCACCCACTAATCTGATGTTGCTGAGTGTAACTTCGACCTCTATCTCCTCAACGCTGTCAGTGCAGACATGCACTCTGATGCACTGGGGGATGCCATCCTTGAAGCCTTCGTAATAGGTAGAAAACGGCTCTCTGACGGTAACGGTCTCGCCATACGTAAGGTAAGTATCCCATACAGTGGGATTGATCCAGGTCCACATTCTTGCAAAGGCGGGCAGGACTGCATAAACGCCTGTAACGTCGGTGTTGAGAGTAACATCAAGCTCAACATATGCGTCAGCCTTGTTCCAGAACTCGGGATCAAGACCATCGCCCGTGATGTTATAATTCACAGACTGAGGATTGGAAGAAGATACTTTAAACACGGCGGTCATGCTGCCTTCTTCTATCTCTCCAATAACTGTACCTGTAACGTCGGGGTATCTCGGGGTATTGAACACAGAAGCACCCGCACCCACTGTCATAACAAATGACATCATCAGTGCCAGAAGCACCGCACTGATCCTTCTTGCTTTCTTTAACATAAACTATCTGCCTCCTGAATATCTATCATATAACAGCAGTGACCCTTACACTGCCACATATAAATATTGTAGTACAAATATACGAAAAATTCAAGTGTTTTAAACAACTTTAGGATTTTAAACAAATATTGTTGAAAAAAACATCGGTTTCTCTGCAAAATTCAGATCACACCCATGAGAACGCCGTTTATCAGCTTTCACAAGGCAACACTTTTGTCATTATCGTCGCATATTTCTGCTTCTCGGAGGACAAAAATTCCGCCAAATCGCTTGGCGGAATTCTATTCGGGATCAGGACTTCAGCTTGGAAAGTATCTGAAGCAGGGCATCGTCCTCGCTGGTATCGGTAGTGTTGATATCAGGAGCACCCTTGCTGAAGCTGTCAAGCTGGCTGATGATGTTCTCCTCCTCGATCTCGATGGATACCGGAACGGGAACAGGAGCACCGTCGAAATCTGTTGCGATGGCGATGATGGAGATCTCGTCATCCTCAAGAGTATCGTCGAACATGATACCTGCCTTAACGCGGGCGTTGGGAGCAGCGTTCTTGGTGATCTCAGCGGAGATGGTATCGAAATCATCCAGAGTACAGGATGTAGGAAGTGTAACGTTAAGCAGCACTCTGTGAGCACCGGAAATGGACGTTTCAAGCAGCGGGCTGTGGAGCACCTCGTTTAGAGCGTCCTGAATCTTGTTGTCACCGTGACCCTTACCGATAGCCATATGAGCTACGCCGGAATCCTTCAGTGCCATTGTAACGTCAGCAAAGTCAACGTTCATGAAACCAACGCCTGTTACCAGATCGGAAATACCCTTGACAGCCTTGTAAAGTACGCTGTCAACGGTCTTGAAAGCGTCCAGCATAGTCAGCTTGCCGTTGGACATCTCCTTGACCTTCTCGTTGGGGATAACGATGAGTGCATCAACGTACTTCTGCATCTCATCAATGCCCTTCATTGCCTGAATCATCTTCTCCTTGCCTTCCCATGCGAAAGGCTTTGTAACAACACCAACGGTAAGGATACCCTTTTCCTTGGCGATATTGGCAACAACAGGAGCAGCACCCGTACCTGTACCGCCGCCCATACCTGCAGCAACGAAGATCATGGACACCTTGTCCATAGCATTCTGGAGCTCGTCATGGCTCTCAACTGCAGCTTCCTGACCAACAGAAGGATCGTTACCTGCACCCTGACCCTTGGTACGCTTTCTGCCGATCTGCATTCTCTTCATCTTGCTGCCGTCCTTGGAACGCAGAGCCTTCACATCGGTATTGGCAACAACATAATCAATGCCTGTCATGCCGGCGTCGATCATGTGATCAACAGCGTTACCGCCGCCGCCGCCAACGCCGATGACCATTATTTTGGTTATCTCATCTATGGGATCAAGATCAAAATCATCATCATGTGTATCTATTTCAAATGGCATATTTTCGTCCTCCAAGCAATTTTTTCACTATACCTAGTATATCTAATGTTTATTATAGCAGATTTCAAACTAAAATGCAACTGTTTTTTTAAGAAAATTCTGTAATTTTTCTTACGGCTACGGATACAACGGGGACACGTGCTACCGTGTCCCCTTTTCTTATGTTATTCAGCAGTTTCGGAGCTTTCCGCCGTATCCTCCACAGGCAGCACGGGTACCTCAACATTGTTGTCGATCATGTTGTTGTCACGCACATACACCTTCTCGGGATTTGTTACGTTCACCGTTACCGATTCGGTCGCGGATATCTCGTTCTCGATAAGCTCCCTTGCTATGCTCAGCTTGCTTTCAAGCGAGGCAGACAGACCCAGCAGCAGCGTAACTCTGTCCTCCACCACCACTGTTATCTCAAAACGGTCGGTGATGTCGATAGAGGTGATGCCCACAAGCTCCGCTTCCTCCGCCGCAGCGAGCACCATAGCGGGCAGAGTGGTCTTGCCTTCCTCCTCGGACAGGAGCATTCCGCCGACCACAGGCTCCTTCGGCTCAAAGCCGATCACCACAGGAAGGGTGCTGTCAGGAGTTTCCTCGATGATCTTACCGAGGCGTGAAACGATGTACGGACGGTTGCCATGCTTCACGATGTACCAGCGTTCCGCTTCGGTAACGTTTATCTCTATCTTCGTCGGATAGGATTTCCTCACCTCCGCCGCATCGATGTATGCAAGCGAGCCGATGATGCTGCTTCGTGCCTTTTCCGTATCGATATCCAGCAGACTTGTTCCGACGGTGATGCCGCTCTTTGCTATGATCTCATCCGCAGTATAGCGGAGGTTTCCGTTTACAACGATGGTACCGCAGTCAAACAGCACCGTCTTCGCAAGCACCACGAACACAACTATCACTATCACAGCGGCGAAGAGATAGTACAGCACATAATTTCCGCCGCGGCTGCCACGCTTCTTCTGCGACTTCGCACGGTTTTTATTTACCGCCTTATTCACCGCCTTGTTGACGGCTTTGCGTTTTTCCACGGGAATAGCCGCATTCTGTACAGGCTGCTGAACAGGCTTCTGCTGCACGGGCTGTCCCTTCTGTGCAGGTCTGTGCTGCATGGACTGTGCTTTCTGTGCAGGCTTCTGTACGGGCTTTGCCTGCTTCTTCGGCTGTTTTGCTTTACCCGCAGGCTTTGCGGTGTTTGTCTGAGTAGGCTTCACACCGTTCTTTGCCGCCTGCTCCTGCTCTGCCATGCTCTGCTGCATATCCTTGTACAGAGCGTCGAGGGACGCTTTTCTTTTAGCGTTCTTATCGACCGCCTTCTTTTTCATGCTCATGCGTCATTCCCCTTCCTTCATTTTATCCGCTGATGCGTCGTATATCTGCACCTGCCTGACGCAGGATGTTTTCTATGCTGTCATAACCTCTGTCGATGTAGTTAAGTCCGCGTATCTCGGATACGCCTTCCGCCGCAAGTGCCGCCGTTATCAGTGCAGCCCCTCCACGAAGCTCCGCCGCCTGCAGCTTTGCTCCCGTGAGCCGCTGCACGCCCTCTGTCACAGCCACCCTGCCCTCCGCCTTGATGCAGGCTCCCAGCCGCACAAGCTCCGGTACATGGCGATATCTGTTATCGAATATGGTTTCGACAAAGACCGACGTGCCCTGTGCCAGCGTGGTCACCGCCATCACCGGTGCCTGTATATCCGTAGGAAAGCCCGGATACGGCATCGTGCGTATAGTAGGCGGTGCAGTGAGCTTCCTCTTCCTGCTGAAATACAGCTTGCCTCCGCCGTAGGAGTATCCACGGCAGCCCATGCTCTCAAGCACCGCAAGTATCGCCGTCATATCCTCAGTGCGGCATCCGCTCAGCAGCAGCTCGCCGCCCGTCACCGCAGCACAGCAGAGATATGTCGCAGCCGCAATACGGTCGGGAATGACGCTGTGCTCCGCAGGATGCAGCCTCTCCACGCCCTCGACGATGATAACTCCGCTTCCTGCTCCCGATATCCTTGCACCGCATTTGGTGAGATAATCTGCGATGTCGCATATCTCAGGCTCGCGTGCAGCATTGTGCAGCTCCGTGACACCCTTTGCAGTGACCGCAGCCAGCAGGATGTTCTCCGTTGCACCCACCGAGGGGAACGAAAGCGTTATCCTCGTGCCCGTAAGCCCGTCAGGTGCACTCACATCAAGGATTCCATGCTCCTCGCTGATGACCGCACCCATCTGCCGAAGTGCCGACAGATGCAGGTCAATGGGTCTTGCACCAAGCTCACAGCCGCCGGGGAACGAAAGTCTGCAGCGACCCGTCCTGCCGAGGACGGAGCCAAGAAACATTATGGAGCTTCGCATCTCACGCATAAGCTCATCGGGGATGTCGCTGTTCCCCACCGAGGAGGAATCCACGGCGATGGTGCCGCCACTCCTTACGCATCGGCAGCCAAGACCTGTAAGTATACGGCAGGCGGCGTCCACGTCGGTAAGCTGCGGACAGTTATGTAGGATGCTCTCGCCGCGTGCCAGCACAGCCGCCGAAAGCAGCGGCAGCACGCTGTTCTTCGCACCCTGTACGGTCAGCTCGCCCTCTATTTTACGTCCTCCGCTGATGACCAGCTTCTGGCTGTTATTCATACTATCACTCCTTAGCATAACAATGGATACTGCATAGTATGCCAAAGAGCATTTTTTGTGAAATTAAGAGGTGAACTTCTCCTCGCCTACAAGGTCGATGATCTCGCTCATGATGCGGTCAGCCGCATTGTTCTCAGCCGATCTCTTAGCATTGTCCTCCATGAGTGCAAGACGTTCACGGTCGTTGTACAGAGCGGATACCTCCTCCACCAGTCTTGCCTTAGTGAGGTCCTTATCCTCTATCAGCACAGCGGCATTTGCCTTGCTGAGAGTGAGTGCATTGTAATACTGGTGATTTTCCGCCGCATTCGGATACGGCACGAGGATAGCGGGTCTGCCGATGGCAGTAAGCTCTGTTATGGTCATGGCACCCGCACGTGCGATGATAAGGTCTGCCGCACAGATGCAGGTGTACATATTATCGATATAATCACGGAAGATATGCCGTGTCTTATCCTCAGTCGCACCGCTTTCAGCAAGGGCGTTGTAGAACTTCTCCCTGCCGTTGCCTCCATAAGAATGGATGTGGTTGATGCCATCCTTCTTCTGCTCCCACGCAACAAGCTCCGCCACTGCCTCGGTTATGCGGTTGGCACCAAGGCTTCCGCCGAAGGAGAGCACTGTAAAGCCCTCAGGAAGTCCAAGACGCTCCCTTGCCGCTGCACGCTCCTCGATCTTGATGTTGGAACGCAGGGGATTTCCCGTAACGATGCAGCGGTCCGCACAGGGCAGATGCTTTATCGCGTCCTCTGTCGCAAGCAGCACCTTGTCCGCCTTCTTTGCCAGCATCTTAGTTGCCATGCCAGGGTAGGAATTGCTCTCGTGTGTTATCGTCTTTATGCCCATTGCGACAGCCTGACTTAACACCGTACCCGTAACATATCCGCCCGTACCGATAACGATATCCGGACCGAACTCCTTTAATATCTTTCGTACCTGACGCTTTGCGGATATCAGATAATAATAAGCCGCCTTCATGTTTCTGCCGATGCTCTTCAGCGACAGACTCCTCTGGAAACCAGCCATCTCAACGCCGCGGAAGTCATAGCCCGCCTTTGTCACGAGCCTTGCCTCCATGCCCGAGGGCGTGCCGATGAAAAGTATCTCGGTCTCGGGGAAAAGTGCCTTCATCTTGTCAGCGATGGCAAGTGCGGGATTGATGTGACCCGCAGTGCCGCCTGCAGCGAATACAGCCTTCATAATGATTACCGTCCTTAATTGAGATTTGCTCGTCTTGATACTGACAGCAGCAGTCCCACCTCAACGAGCTGGATTACCAGAGCCGTGCCTCCGTAGCTGAAGAACGGCAGCGATATGCCCGTATTGGGGATGCAGCAGCAGTTAACACCGATGTTCAGCAGTGCCTGCAAGCCCACCTGCAGGGTGATGCCCGTGGCAAGCAGCATACCGAAGCGGTCCTCGGATTTACGTGCCACATAGAAGCCTCTGAGCACGAAGATGATGAACAGGATGATGACCAGTGCACCACCCACAAAGCCGAATTCCTCACAGAGGATGGCGAAAACAAAGTCGTTCTCTGCGTCGGGGAGATAGTAGTATTTCTGTGCAGAGTTGCCGAAGCCAACGCCCCAGAGTCCGCCCGAGCCGATGGCAAGCACCGCTTGATAGGACTGATATGTCTTGTCGCCCTTGTCGGCGAGAGGGTCGAAGGTGTATTTGATTCTGTCGGCGAAGTAGGTGTACTCACTTCCTGCAAAAAACGCAAGTATCAGCACAGCCACCGCAACACCGCCGACGATGATTACCGTCTTCATGTTGACGCCGCCGATGAACAGCATAGCACAGCATATCATCAGCATGATGAGCAGGCCCGAAAGATGCGGCTGCTTGTACATCAGCCAGCCGACCACAGCCAGCAGCATGAACGGCTTTACAAGGCCCACAAAGGTGTATCTCATCTTCTTGTAGTTCTTTGCGATGTAGTAAGCAAAGAAGATGATGAGTGCAAACTTCATGATATCGGAGGGCTGGAAGGTACGTCCGAAGATCGGCAGCCAGCGTCTGGGACCGTTCTCGGTGTTGCTGACGCCGAACGGGATGATAAGGAACATCGGGATGAACGCAACTATCAGAACGAGATGCGAGAACGACAGCTCCAGCTTCTTGCCGAAAGCTGCGATAGCCTTATCCACTCTCAGCAGACGATAGTCAACGAAGCTCGCAATGAACATCAGGAAAAGACCGATGCCTGCGAATATCATCTGGCTTACCGCATAGCTGTAAGAATCGCCGTCATTGTCACGGTAGGAAAGTGCGTGGCTTGCCGAGAACATCATCGTGATGCCCAGCACCAGCAGCACTACCGTGATCACCATCATAGGGACGTCGATACTGCCCTTCGTGAAGAAAAGGCGTATCTTGTCACGGGCGATATCTCTTTTTCGTACCTTGTTCTCCTGCGGCGGCTTGTTCTGAGGAGCCTTCGCAGCAGTTCTTTTTACTGTTGTAGATGCCATAATACCTCCGTTATCGGAATGGAAGATCATTTACCGAACAAATACATCGCAAGCAGCACAGACACCGCACCTGCGACAAGAGCCACAAGAGAGAATACAACATCGATCTTCAGCTCGCTCCACTTGCTCAGCTCAAAATGATGATGTATGGGCGTCATCTTGAAAAGACGCTTGCCCTCCGTTGTGTGATATATCTTCTTTGTTATCTTGAACACAGATACCTGAATAACGACGGACAGTGCCTCAAGGATATACACGATAGCCGCAATTATCATCAGCACCTCTGCGTCGCAGCCGATTCCCATCGCACAGACCGCACCGCCGAGGAACATGGAGCCTGTATCGCCCATGAACACCTTCGCAGGCGGGAAGTTCCACATCAGGAAGCCGATACAGCCGCCTGCCACGCACATGGACAGCAGTGTGTGACCGAATGCACCCACGATGCCCGAGATTATCGCAAATGCCGCCATGTACACAACGGTCACGCTGGAGCAAAGCCCGTCGATACCGTCGGTGAGATTCACTGCATTGACGATATAGTAGATAACAACGCCCATGATCGGGTAGTACAGCAGACCGAGAGGCCAGTCGTAGCCCCAGGGGAGCTTGATGCTGGTACCCTTGTCGCCGCTGAGATAAAGCGTAGCAAAATACGCCGCTATGATAAGCACCTGGATCACGGTCTTCTGGATAACGGTAAGACCGCCGTTCTGCTTTTTCTTCACCTTGATGAAATCATCAAGAAAGCCCATGAAGCCCATCATAACTGCCAGCATAAGTCCTGCGGAGGAGCGGATAAGCTCCTGCATATCCACAGGATCAGAGAGGTCTGCACCGCCAAGAGCATGACAGAGAATCATGCCGCAGATGAAGCTGACGAAAACGGCGATGATGAACATGATACCGCCCATCGTGGGAGTACCCTGTTTCTTTTCCTTGTGCCATCTCGGTCCGATATCAAGGATAGTCTGACCGTATTTCAGCTTGTGCAGGAACGGGATGAACCATATACCCGCAAGCCAGGTCAACGCAAAAGCAGCACACGCTGCGAAAACACTCGTCCAGATCATTGTATTGTCCTCGTTTATATCAGTTTATTATGTCATCTCTGACCGCCAAGTGCGTCGAAGATCTCCTCCATACGCATTCCGCGGCTGCCCTTGAACAGCAGCATATCGCCCTTTCTGATGTAGCTTTTTAGCTGCTGCGAAACAACAGTCTTGTCAGTGCTGTGGTACACCTCAAAGCCATCGGCTGCAAGGGTCTTTGCACACTCCGCCATCTCCGCACCGTACAGGAACGCGGCATCCGCATTCTCCGTGACGTATTCCGCCACCATGGAGTGCAGCTCCTGCGACATCACGCCAAGCTCCAGCATATCGCCCAGCACCGCTATCTTCCTGCCCTCTGCATTCATTCCGCCAAGAACGGAAAGCGAACTCTTCATGGATGTGGGGCTTGCGTTGTAGCAATCGAGGATATAAGTAACGCCGTCCTGATGCACCGTTTTCTGACGCAGACCCGAGCCTTCGTAATTCATGAACGCAGGGATGATCTTCTCCGCTTCCATGCCGAAATGCCTGCCTACGCAGTACGCAGCAAGTGCATTAAGCACATGATGCTCACCGTTGACAGGCACCGCAGCTTCGTAGCTGTCAAAGCCGTCCTCCAGCGTGAAGCTCTCACCCTCGGGGAGATGCTTTATATCCACCGCACGGACATCGCACTGTTCACCGAAGCCGTAGCGGATGATCTTTCTTCCTCTTACTCTCAGGTCCCTGAGATAGTCGTCATCGCCGCAGACGATGAGCGGCACTTCAGGTCTTGCCCCGTCAAGTATCTCAAGCTTTGCCTTGAGGATATTCTCACGGGAGCCGAGATTTTCTATGTGGCAGTATCCGATATTCGTGATGACCGCCGCATCGGGGAAAGTCGCCTTTGAAAGCACGGATATCTCGCCGGGGCCGGACATTCCCATCTCGATGACCGCCGCATCGTGTTCGGGAGCAAGCCTGAACAGCGTTTTCGGCAGTCCGATATCGTTGTTGAAGTTGCCTTCCGTTCTGAGCGTGTTATGCTCTGCGGAAAGCACGGCATATATCATGTCCTTCGTGGATGTCTTGCCGACGCTGCCCGTTACACCGCAGATCTTCACCGTCATCCTGCATCTGTAATAGCCCGCAAGTGCAAGCTGAGCCATTCTGCTGTCCTGCACGAGCACCGTGGGCACGCCGTAGGAATCTGCACCCTCTGCCCTGTCGGTGATGACCGCAGCCGCACCGCTCTCCACCGCCCTTGCGATAAAGTCGTTGCCGTCGAAGCGTTCGCCTTTTATTGCGATATAAAGATCGCCCGCCTGTATCGTGCGTGTATCGGTGGAAACGCCCGTTACCAGCGTATTTCCGTCGCCGAACAGCCTTCCGCACGTTGCCATCGTGATCTCATGTACTCTAAACATTATATCAGACCCTTTTCTCTGAGGTATTTTTCTGTAAGTTCCTTTTCATCAAACGGCACGTATTCGCTGCCGATGATCTGATAGTCCTCGTGACCCTTGCCGCACAACGCCAGAAGATCGCCTGTTTCCATCATATCCAGTGCATAGCGGAGTGCCTCGCCCCTGTCAACGAACTGCACATATTCCGTTCCCTCGGGGATGCCTGCAGTCACCATATCGATGATGCTCTGCGGCTCCTCGCCGGCCGGATTATCGGAGGTCACCACCAGAAGATCTCCGTAACGTGCACATATCTCACCCATCACGGGACGCTTCGTTCTGTCACGGTCGCCCGCCGAGCCGAACAGTACTATCAGCCTGTTCTTCGCCACAGGACGAAGCGTAGACAACAGCTTTTCAAGTCCGTCAGGAGTGTGTGCGTAATCACGGATAACGGTGAAATCACCGTCATAAAGCGTTTCCAGACGTCCGCCCACACCCTTTATCTGCGAAAGTGCATCAAGGCACTGCCACAGCGGAAATCCGAGGGACGAGCACATAAGTGCCGCCTGTATCGCGTTGCTGACGTTGTACAGACCCGTCATGGATATCTTCACGGGATACGTCTTCTGTGCCGCCTTGTCGGTCAGCCAGAAGCGTGCACCCGTCGGCGTAAGCTCCACCTGCTCCGTATAGATATCAGCCTCACCGCTCACGCTCACCGTGATGTGAGGGATGTTGTTTTCCCTGCAGTACAGTGCAGTGCGTCTGCCGTAGTCATCATCGATGTTCAGCACCGCCCTGCCGCACATATCAAAGAGCTTTCTCTTTGCAAGATAATACTCCTCCATCGTGCCGTGATAATCGAGATGGTCCTGCGTGAGGTTGGTGAACGCAGCAGCCTCGAAATGCTCCGACGCAAACCTGTATTGTGCAAGAGCCTGTGAGCTTGCCTCTATGAAGCAGTACTGCGTACCGATATCCGCCATCTCACGGAAAAGTTCGTATAATCTTCGCGGTTCGGGAGTGGTGGGAGGTCCTGAATGTGCGTACTGAAGCCCCTTTCCCGTATCCGTGCCGAGCGTTCCGATAACGCCTACCTGCTTTCCGAGCTGTCGTAGGATGCCCGTACAGAGATTCACCACCGTCGTCTTGCCGTTGGTGCCTGTTACCGCACACAGCTTGAGCTGCTGTGTAGGTCTGCCGCAAAACGCCGAGAGCAGCTCAGGGTAAAGCCTGCGTGGCTCCTCAACACATATCTCTCTATCAAAACCGAGGCGTCTGCCTGTGACCACTGCCGCAGTACCTTTTTCAAGCATCTCCTCAGCCACGCTGTGTCCGTCAAATCTGGCTCCCGTGATGCAGACGAAAACAAAGCCCTTCTGCACCTCACGGCTGTCGGAGGTCACTCCCTCCACTGCGATATCTGCCATTTCCGCGGAAATATCCGCAATGCCGTCGAAAAGCTGTGCAATGTTCATCTGCTCACCGCCCTTTTTAGTCAGAATAAGTATTTACCTGGAACGTTACCTCAACAACGCTTCCCTTGTACGCCTCGACATCCGCACCGATGGACTGTGCAGTAGCAACTGCGTTGGAGTTTTCCGCTGCACCGCCCGATATCTTGATGTTGAAGCCCGCATTCGTGACAGCTTCGTTTGCCTGTTCTACCGTCATGCCGAGAACATCGGGAACAACGCCGGTTTCCAGTTCAGGCTCACTGCCGAGATACAGCACCACCGTGCTGCCCTTGGGTATGCTCGCACCCGCACCGGGTATCTGTGTGGAGACCTTCTCGCCGCTGGTCTCGTCGCCGACGATACGCACCTCAAATCCCTGTGCAGACAGGGAGGACTGTGCTCTCATCGCCTCGTAACCGAGAACGTAAGGCACCGCTGCGTCCATCTTCGCAAGCTCATCCGCTGTGTATGTGGGATATATGCCGAGATGCGGCAGACCCTCCTTGAACACCGCAGAAACAACAGGTGCCGCAATGGCAGAGCCGTAATACGCTGTGCCTGTGGGTGTATCAGCCATAACGAGCATTACTATCTGCGGATCATCCGCAGGTGCAAAAGCCGCAAAGGACGGAACGTATGTCATCTTTTCCACGCCCGTTTCAGCAAGCAGCTTGTTGTATTCATCGATCTTCTCTGTGGTACCCGATTTACCGCCGATGCGGTAGCCGCTGATGTAGGCGTTGCTGCCGCCGTTCGTTTCAACAACGTTCTCGAGTATCTTACGCATATGTGCGGAGGTCTCCTCGGAGATGACCTGACGCTTTATCTGGACCTGTGTGGTGCGGACTACATTGCCGTCGCTGTCAAGAATCTTATCCACCACATAGGGCGTTACCAGATATCCGCCGTTCACCACAGCACAGAACGCCGTCGCCATCTGTATCGGAGTTACCTTGTTCGTCTGACCGAATGCAGAGGACGCAAGCTCAACAGGTCCCATGTCGTCGGGACCGATGTACAGCGACTGTGCCTCGCCGGGGAGGTCGATTCCCGTCGGCTCGGTGAAACCGAACGCCTCAAAATACTTGCCGAAACGCTCGATGCCGAGAAGCTGACCTATCGCGATAAAGGAAGGGTTGCAGGACTTGGTCACCGCACCCTGAAGATCGAGGTCGCCGTGTCCGTAGTCAACGTGGCACTTGATCTTGACACCTGCCACCTCTGCGTGTCCGTGGCAGGAGAACGAGGAGCTGTCGGAAACAAGCTCTTCCTCAAGAGCAGCCGCACAGGTGATGGTCTTGAATACCGAACCGGGATAGTACAACTCGGTTATCGCCTTGTTCTTCCACTGCTGCTCACGGTATGTAGCCTCGATGGCTTCTATCTCCTCATCTGAGCCGCCTGCCATCTTCAGATCCTCCAGACGCTGGATGTCATACGCGCTGTACAGCGTGGAAGGGTTGTTCAGATCGTAGCTTGGAGCGGTGGACATCGCCAGCACAGCACCCGTCTTGCAGTTCATGATGATACCGCACGCACGGTTGATGACCGAGTGCTGCGAAACGCACAGCTCCATGTTCTTCTCAAGGTAGTGCTGGAGCACCTCGTCCAGCGTCAGCACGAGGCTGTAACCGTCCTCGGCAGAATAGTACGCATCGTTCGTATATGCCATCTCACGTCCGTAGGCGTCCTTTGCATAGACCGCCTTACCGTCCGTGCCGTTGAGATAATCGTCGTAGTACGCCTCAAGTCCGTACACGCCGTCACCGTCGTAATTCGTAAATCCGATGATATTGGATGCAAGGGAGGAATTGGGATAGTAACGCTTGCTCGTCTGCTCCATGAAAACAGAATCAGTATCGATTCCGTTCTCTGCCATGAACAGCGTGATCTCGTTCACCTCAGGCTTTTCAACCTTGCGTTTCACCACATAATACTGGCTCTTGAGGTTTTCCGACGCCTTCATGATCTTGTCATAATCAACGTCCAGCACCTCGCTGAGCTTCTGAGCGATGAGCTTCGCCCTGTCAACATACGGAGCAAGAGGCTCGTCGTCCTCGTCACGCTCGGCAAGCTCTTCCTGGTAAGCCTTGTATGCCTTTTCGTTCGCAGCAGC
Source organism: Oscillospiraceae bacterium (assembly GCA_045606085.1). Lineage (GTDB taxonomy): Bacteria > Bacillota > Clostridia > Oscillospirales > Ruminococcaceae > CAG-115. The sequence continues at coordinate 4,134 of JAZURJ010000025.1, read as the reverse complement.
TATTCCCTGCGGAGAGATGATGACATCCCAGACCGTGGAGCTCTGGGCAAGCACCGTACCGTTGGTATCAAAAATAGAGCCGCGGCTCGCCTGTATGGTCACAGAGGACATCTGCTGATTATTCGCCAGCACACGCCACTTGTCACCGTCCAGCACGGAGTACTTCAGCAGGAAGTATCCCACATACACAGACAGAGCACACACAAGACACAGCACGAATATCTGCTTCGAGCTGGACTTCATGATACGCTTTTTCTCACCCTCTTTCTTGTCCCACTCGACAAGAAAGCTCCAAATCTTCTTTAAAATCTCCATCGTTCCTCCACGAAAATTGCGTTGAAATCTGCTGTTGAACGTGTTTTTTTCCGAGTAAAAATATGCTCAGAAAAAACGGAAAGAGCAAAGTCAGTTCCTGTACCGACCTTGCTCCAAAATACGGCTGCCGGCAGCAAAAGGGCTTGTTCACCCTTATATTATGCCGTCACAGACCGATGTATTCCATCATATCTCCCCACCACTTGTTAACGGTGCCGATAAGCGTACCGCTGTTGTCGGGCGTAACCTCAATAAGGCTCTCTGTGTTTACCTTGAGGTACTGCACCTGAGTGTTGGTGACCTTCGCCATGCCAAGCTGCTGTGTCGCATACTCCTCGATGTAACCGATGTTGTTCACCTTGGAGTCTAGCTTTGTCTGAAGCAGGGAATTCTCCTCCTGAGCGGCTGTAAGCTGTGCCTGCTGATCCGCCACCATTCTTGCCCAGTCGTCAGCAGTTGTCTTCTGCACGTTTACGATGCACAATGCCGCAAACGCAACCGCACCAACGAGCAGCACCTTCACACGGGAACCGCTTCTGGATACCGAACGGCTGTTCATGCGTATCTCCTGCTTGGCCTGTTCCTGTTGTTCCTTGCGGTGTTCGTTATGCTTTTCCTGCTCCGCTACGTCAAATCGGGACAGATCATATGCAAGATTTGAATTGTAATTTGGCATCTGCATTTCAGACCGCCCTCCTTGGTTTTTTCGTATTCCCTTACTTATGGCAATAGTATGCCTTTATCTTATCTTTTCTATAACACGGAGCTTCGCACTTCTGCTTCGCGGATTCACCGCAAGCTCTTCCTGCGATGCAGTGACGGGCTTTTTTCCCACAAGCTCGCCCCTGGGCTGCTTTCCGCACACGCACACAGGAAACTCAGGCGGGCAGGTACAGCCCGTGCAGAATTCCTTGAAGCGTGTCTTGACGATCCTGTCCTCAAGGGAATGGAAAGTGATAACGGACATCCTGCCACCGATCTTCAATCTGTCAAATCCGGCGGTAAGTGCCGTTTCAAGCACCTCAAGCTCCTTATTAACTTCGATTCTTATAGCCTGAAAGGTCTTACGGCAGGGATTCTTTTCCCTCCTGTATGCAGCGGGAACACTGTTCTTTATTATCTCGGCAAGCTCGCCCGTTGTTTCTATTGGGGCGTTAAGTCTTGCTCTTACTATTCCCGAAGCTATCTTTCTGGCGTACTTCTCCTCGCCGTAGGCGAAAAGTATGCGGGAGATATCCTCCTCTGCATATTCATTTACCAGATCGCGTGCAGAGAACCCTTCCGAGCTCATACGCATATCCAGCGGGGCGTCGTTATGGAACGAGAATCCCCTTTCAGCCGTGTCAAGCTGATGCGACGATACGCCCAGATCGGCAATAATACCGTCCAGTCCGTCAATGCCAAGCTCGTCCAGAACCTCGGCAAGGTCGCAGAAATTTCTTTTCACGAACGTCACGGGATAACCCTTCAGCCGCTCCCCAGCAGCCTCCAGTGCCTGTGCGTCCTGATCAAAGCAGATCAGCCGTCCGCCGTCGAGCCTTTTCGCAAGCTCCAGACTATGACCGCCTCCGCCTGTGGTGAGGTCTGCGTAAACGCCCTTTGGGTCTGTAAACGCACCGTCTACCGTTTCTTTAAGCAGTACCGAAACATGAGAGAATTCCATTACAGACCAAGCTCCTCAGCAAGATCGGCGATAAGCTCCTCGGATGTATTTCCGTTATACTCCTCGAATGTCGCCTTGTCCCAGATCTCTGCGTGGTCAAGAAGACCAAGCACAACGACCTCACTTGTGATTCCCGCATACTCTCTCAGTGCAGCAGGAATAGCGATGCGTCCCTGTTTGTCGGGCTCTGCCTCGCATACGCCTCCGAAAAGGAAACGCTGAATAGGAAGTGCCTGCTTAGAGGGCTTACCTCTCAGTTTTTCTTTGATGTCGTTCCAGCTCTGCTCTGTGTGTACCGTCAGACATTTTGCACCGATAGTCTTGGAAATGAAGAAATTCTCGCCGAGTGCTTCACGCAGCTTTGCAGGGAAGTTCATACGTCCCTTGCTGTCTACTGTAGGCTCATAATGGCCGTACATCTCGCCGTTCATTTCTTTCCCCCCTTCCAGTCAGGTGCGTCCTGCCGGTGTGCATATCCCGTGCCAGCCGTCAGGCTCCCCAGCCCGTCGTGCCGTAGATGTGCGTCCGCCCTCCTCAGGCGGCATTTTCCGTAGAATAATATATTTCCCAATTATGAGGTGGAAATGTGGCAATTCTGTATTTTTAGGTTTTATCGTGGTTTTTTACACCACTTTTATGAAATCTTCACCACTTTTCCCCACTCTTAAAGTATACACCGTTTCTTTGTTTTTTGCAAGTGTAACTTCATGGGTTTTCCTCGAAAAAGTAGAAGAAGTTTTGTTCATATTTTTGTACACATTGCACAAAAAAGCAGTCCCGAAAATGGGACTGCTGAAGCATTTTATGTAAATAACCACAATATGTTGGGGATATCTGTCGAAAAATCGCCAAGATAGTGTGGTTAGGTGCCGTTTTGCCGCACATCATGTAGCAAATCGCCATATGTGCCGCTATTTATAATACACACCGCTTATTATGTCAGATACAACAAGACCCTCCGCAATATGCGGAGGGTGAATGTTTGTTTCAGATGAGCATTAGCCCTTAGCCATAGCCTCAACTTCAGCTGCGAAGTCGTCAACCTTCTTCTCGATACCCTCGCCACGCTCGTAACGAACGAAGTCAGCGATCTCGATGGAAGCACCCTCAGCCTTAGCAACGGAAGCAACGTACTGACCAACTGTCATGGAATCATCCTTGAAGTACTTCTGATCGAGGAGGCAAACTTCCTCAAAGTACTTTCTCATACGACCCTCAACGATCTTGTCGAGAACGTTCTCGGGCTTGGGCTTCTTGGACTCGTCGTTCTCCTTCTTAACAAGAGCGGTCTGAACAGCCTTCTCCTCAGCCAGCTTCTCAGCGGAGATGGAGGACTGAGCTACGAACTGAGCGTTCAGAGCAGTTACCTGCAGAGCAACGTTCTTGCCGCAAGCAAGGATCTCAGCGTTGTCAGCCTTGTCAGTAGCGAGCTTAACGAGTGTACCAAGTCTGCCGCCATCGTGCATGTAAGGAACCAGAACACCTTCCATCTTTGTGAAACGACGGATGTTCATGTTCTCACCGATAGTAGCAACCTTCTCGGTCATGTAATCAGCAACCTTCTGTGTGCCGCCTGCTACTGTGCACTCCTTAAGAGCGTCAACATCAGCAACGTCATTAGCGAGGATCGTGTCAGCGATAGTCTCAACGAGGTCAAGGAACTTGTCTGTCTTAGCACAGAAGTCGGACTCACAGTTGATCTCAACGAGAACGCCTGTTGTACCGGTTACCTTAGCCTTTACAACGCCCTCAGCAGCGATACGGCCAGCCTTCTTTGCAGCCTTTGCAAGGCCCTTCTCACGGAGGATCTTAACAGCCTCATCTCTGTTGCCGTCAGCCTCAACGAGTGCTCTCTTACAGTCCATCATGCCGCAGCCTGTCATTTCACGCAGCTCTGCAACGTCCTTAGCGGTAATGTTAGCCATGATTTATATCTCCTTTACGTTAGTTATCGTATTATTTAAAGAATTACTCAGCGTCTGCTTCCTCAGCCTCAGCAACAGCAGCCTCAGCTGTGCCCTGGTTAGCGGAGATGATAGCGTCAGCCATTGCACCTGCGATCAGCTTAACAGCTCTGATAGCGTCGTCGTTACCGGGGATAACGTAGTCGATCTCATCGGGATCACAGTTGGTGTCAACGATAGCAACAACGGGGA
>JAZURJ010000024.1:0-31746 GCA_045606085.1 Oscillospiraceae bacterium | reverse complement strand
TGTTTCGCACAACAAAGCCTTTTGATTGGTCTGGGTGACAGGATTTGAACCTGCGGCCTCTACCACCCCAAGGTAGCGCGCTACCAATCTGCGCCACACCCAGATATCCAACGCATATGATTATATCATATAAAATCTGATTTGTCAATAGTTTTTTCGAAAAAAATATACTTTTTTGCTCATTAACAAGAGAATTGATGTATAATATGAAGATTTTGCGAAATTATTCCAAAACCTCTTTATTTTTTTCCCTGAAAGTAGTATAATAAATGGTAGCGTTATTCAGACGTATATTTGTTTTGATTTTGAGAGGTGTATCAAATGGCTTTGTTATTAAATGTCGTTCTGCTGCTTGTCGGCTTTGTACTGCTGATCAAGGGTGCGGATTTCTTTGTAGACGGTTCATCCTCACTGGCTCGCAAGCTGAAGATACCGTCACTGGTAGTCGGACTTACCATCGTTGCCCTCGGCACAAGCTGCCCTGAGCTTGCGGTGAGCGTTTCTTCCTCGCTGGCGGGTGCAAATTCCATGGCTGTGGGAAATGTTGTAGGCTCCAATCTCTTTAATCTGCTGGTGGTATTAGGCGTATGTGCTGCCATTACTCCTGTTGCGGTAAGCAAGGATGTCATCAAGCGTGATTTTCCTGTATCCATCGGTGTTATGATCGTGTTTGGAGCACTGCTTCTCATCGGTACGCAGAGTTATACTCTGGGCAGACTTGAGGCTGCTATCCTGCTGGCACTGCTGGTGGGTTACATGATCTGGACAGTGACTGCCGCCCTGAAGGACAGAAAGAACGCAGCCGAGGAAGAGAGCACAGAGAAGTTCATCTGGTGGAAATGTGTACTGTTCATCGTAGGTGGTGTTGCAGCCATCGTCTTTGGCGGTACGCTCGTAGTTGACAATGCAAAGGCACTCAGCCTTGCACTTGGTATGAGCGAAACTCTTGCAGGACTTACCGTATGTGCTGTCGGCACATCCCTGCCGGAGCTTGTTACATCTGTTGTTGCGGCACGCAAGGGCGAAAGCGATATGGCTATCGGTAACGTTGTCGGCTCCAACATCCTGAATGTTGTGTGCATCCTCGGCGTGTCGGGTCTTATCTCTCCCATCATGCTGGAAGCAAGTGCACAGCTCAATACTCTGATAGACATCGGAGTATTCCTTGTAACGGCTATCCTCTGCTACATCTTCTGTCTGAACAAGAAGATAAACCGTGCCGAGGGCGTGGTCCTTGTACTGCTCTATGTGGCGTATATGACATACGCCGTACTGCGTGAGCCGACCATCCAGGCGATGTTTGCGTAATTAAAAGTATATCCGAAGGCGGTACATATGTGCCGCCTTTTAGCTTTTTGCACTTGAATTATCGGCAGATATATGATATACTTTACTGTGATAAATATATTGAAACGGAGCGGATGGATATGAAGAAAAGAATAGCTTTATTATTGGCGGCGTCAGTGCTTCTGACGGGTTGTGCGGCAAAGGACGAGGAAAGCTCCTCCGTTCCTTATCCTGTGGTGGATGCGGGCAGCGTGACGACCATCACATCCGCAACGACCACGACAACTCCCGAGCCGACGGAGGAGCCGCTTCCGCCAGAGCCTGAGTTTTCTTCTGTGAGCATCGTCTGTGCGGGAGATAATCTCATTCATCAGCCGATATATTCTCAGGCGGCAAGAAGAGCGGGCGGCGAGGGCTATGATTTCAGCTATCCCTATCAATATGTTGCGGAGCTTATCTCCGAAGCGGATATGGCGATACTCAATCAGGAGACCATCGTCACCGACGAGTTCGAGCCTTCTACATACCCCTGCTTCTGTACGCCTGCCGCAATGGGCGATGAGATGGTGGAGCTTGGCTTTGATGTCATCTCCGTGGGCAATAACCACATCCTTGACAAGGGCGAGGCAGGTCTGCTGGCAACGCTTGATTACTGGAGCACCAATCACCCTGATATCCCCGTATATGGTGCGTATAAAAACGAGGAGGACATGAATAATGTCCGCACGCTGACGGTGAATGACATCACCTTTGCGTTCCTCAGCTACATGGAGCATACGAACGGACTTTCCCTGCCGTCATCCTCGGAGTGTGAGCTGGTGTACCTCAGCGAGCTTGAGCTTATTGAGCAGCAGATAAAGTCTGCAGCGGAGAAATACGACTGCGTCATCGTGAGTGCACATTTCGGCGTAGAGACCACCAACGTGATATCTGACAGCCAGTATTATCTCTCTCAGCAGTTTGCCGACTGGGGAGCGGATATAATCGTAGGCACACAGCCCCATACCATCCAGAGCATGGAATGGCTGGACAAGGCTGACGGTGGCAGGGCGTTCGTTTTCTATTGTCTTGGCAACTTCCTGTCGGCTCAGTCGTATGTTTACTGCATGGTGGAGATGCTTGGACGCATAACCGTCACAAAGAACCTCATGACGGGTGAGATAGAGCTTTCGGATGCGAATGCCGTACCTCTTGTCAACCACTACGAAAGCGGTTACAGCGACATCAGGGTATATCCTCTTTCGATGTACACAAAGGAGCTTGCAAATGCACATGGCTGTCCCGAGCTTACCATGGATTTCGTGGAGTACCTTGTGGCTCAGAACATTCCCGAGGAGTTCCTTTGTCTGGAATAAACGCAACCTTTTTCTTATATCCGCGGTTTTATAGATGAAAGCACCTTTATTCGGAAAGGAATGATAATATGAAGAAATATATATCCATGCTGCTTTGTGCGGTTATGCTTGCCATGACGGGCTGTGCAAGCAACGAGGTGAACAGCGGCAATGCTCCCGCGGCAGGCGGCGATACCACATCCGCCACTGTTTCGACCACCGCCGAAGTGACCACTTCTGCCCGGACTACACTGGCGGTGACTACCACTGCGACTGCTGATGCTCCTGTGGAGAGCGATGAGGCGGTAAGCGAGGAAAGCGGCGACAGCACTGCAAGTGTACCTCCTGCGGAGAGCACCGTGATATCTGAGCCGTACATCCCCGAGGAAGTCACTGAGGAGGACGTGCCTGAGATCGAGCCTGTGTTCCCCGAGTATGTTCCAATGACAGCCGATGACGTGATGATGGAGCTGAAATACGACGGTGTCCTCACCACGGATACCGAGAGATTTACTGTGGAGTTCACATATATCGGCGATGCGGACAGCGAATACTGCTTTGGCTGTGACTATTCCTTGCGTAAGTGGAATGACAATGACTGGGAGGATGTTGAGTTTTCTGAATTTGCCGCATGGAATGCACTTGGTTACCTTATCGGCAAGGATTGTCCGAAGAACTCTATAACAGTATCCCTCAGTGACGATTTCTATGCACAGCCACTCACCGCAGGCACTTATCTTCTGGTGAAGCCGATGTGTGACGGCGTAGTGCTTGAGCAGTCCTTTGAGATAAAGGGTACCGACGGTGATCTCCTTATTGAAAGCGAGAGCGGCAGTCTGACGCTGGTGATAAATGAGATCGCAGAGGATAAGCTGATCTGCTCGCTGGCATGGCCTTATCCTGCAGTGTATGAGGTGATGTGTGATACTTCGGCATACGGCGATCTTTGCACAGGTGATACTATCGAGGTTCAATATGCTCCGATGTACAAGATAGAGGAGTTCCGGTTCCGTCTTGTGGCGGAGGATATCTCTATGAGTGATTTTGAGCTGCAGGAGGGCGTGGACTACAAGCCTGTCATCTATCTCTATCCCGAGGAGAAGACCGAGGTATCTGTGCGGCTTGACTATAACGGCACACTTACGGTGACAGAGCCTGAATACAGAGATGGCTGGAACGTCACCGCATATCCTGACGGACGTATCGTATCCGATGACACGGAATATCCCTATCTTTTCTGGGAGGGTGAGAAGGCTTATTCGCTGGACATGAGCGAGGGCTTCTGCGTAAAGGGTGTTGATACAGAGGTGTTCCTGCGTGAAAAGCTGGCGTATCTCGGCCTTAACGAGGCTGAAACAGCGGATTTCCTGGAATTCTGGCTGCCGCATATGACGGGTGCACCTTATAACATCATCCGTTTCCACGGCAGTGATTACACAGACAATGCGGTGCTGGATATACAGCCCCATGCCGATACTTTCATTCGTGTATATATGACGGTGCAGCCCGTCGGCGGTTATACCGATATCCCTGTGCAGGTGCTGCATGAAGCTCCTGTCCGCAGCGGCTTTACAGTGGTCGAGTGGGGCGGCAGCGTTATCAGATGATGAACTGAACAGCTTATGTGCGGCAGATCGTGAGGTCTGCCGCTTTTGCTGTATAAGGGAATATTTGTGCGGTACGCTGCAACAATATCCATGAGGTGATGTTATGACGTATCGCAGATATATTGCGGCGGTGCTGACCCTGCTTATGTGCGGCTGCAGCAATTCCGTGCCGCCTGTGGCTCGGGAGGAAAGGGAAACGGTGGTGCTGGATATCCTGTGTCCGCGTGAGGAGTGGGATATCGTAACGAAGCTGTGCAGTGATTTCGCAGAGCACAACACGGAGAAGAATTATGCTTTTTCGCTGGATGTACCGCCTGATGATATCGGAGAACTGCTTGGAACAGACGCGGATGTGCTGTGTTTTTCCTCGGACAGGACGGAACAGCTTATTCACGAAGGCATGCTGATGCCTGTAACGAATGACGATGATCGTCCGGGACCGTCTGTGGAGGCGGTGGAGCGTGACGGCCGGGAATACGGCTTTCCGTACGCTGCGGATACGTATCTGCTGTTTTATGACAGGACAGAGTATAATCCGAAGGATACGGCTGACCTGAACAGGATGATGACGGTCCGTCTTGGCGATGCACGGTATAACATCGCACTGCCGATGGATGAAATGGCGTGTCAGGCAGGTTTTTTCCTCGCTGCGGGATGTGACTTCCCTGACGGCTGCTGCTCTGAAGCGGGGCTGCTTGCCGGCGAATATATGGCGGCGATATCGCAGAGCGGACGGGCAGCAGTGCGGTATGGCAGCGAGGAGATAAAGGCGGGCTTCGTGGATGGCAGCATAGCAGCGGCGGTGACGAAGCTCGATGATGTTTCCGCTATACGAAGCACTCTCGGAAGCAGGCTTGGCGTCGGAGCATTGCCCTTACTCACGCTTTCGGACGGAAGCAGCGTACAGCTTTATAGCCTTGTTGAATACAGGGTGGCAGGCGTTCTTGCTGCAAGTGATGATGCAGAGGATGCGGCGGCTCTTGCACGGCTCATATCGGGCATGGACAGCCAGCGTATGCGGCTGGAGCAGCTCGGGTATGCACCCGTTTCAAAGGGACTGTGCAGTGACAGAGATATCACGGAAGCGTATCCCGAAGTGGCAGCACTTGCAAAGCAGCTTGAATATTCTGTGCCCGTATCATCTTGTGGGCTGCAAAGCTCATACAGCTACGCTGCGGCAGAGTTTTGCACTGCTTTGCAGTATATCTCGACCCGGGATGAGCTTTCCGCAGCACTGGCAGAGTTCCGCAGCACTTGCAACGCAAGCGGTAATGTGGTACAATGAACACAGAAAAGAGGTGACGTCGTGAAGAGGGATTTTGCTGATATCGACAGGAGATATGCTGTTGACAGCAGATTTGGAGTGGCATATTCCCGCAGCGGATGTTCTTTCGCCGTGTGGGCCCCCTGTGCAGAAAATGTGACACTGCGGCTTTATGAAAGCTGTACCGCCGTCATCGCAAAAACGCAGCGGAGCATGACCATGGACGACAAGGGCGTCTGGCGATGCAGTGTGCAGGGCGATCTTGACGGCACTTATTACACTTATCTCGTGACAAACGGCGGTAAGACCGTCGAAACGCCTGATATCTACAGCAGGGCAGCGGGTGTAAACGGGGAACGGAGCATGGTGTTTTCGCCACGCTCTGTACATATCGACGGATGGGCAAAGGACAGACCTGTCCGCTGCGAAAGCCCTGCTGATGCGGTGATATATGAGCTGCACCTGCGTGATCTCTCCATGGACGCTTCGGCAGATTTCGTTCAGAGGGGAAAGTTTATCTCGCTGTGTGAAACGGATGTAAAGAACAGCTTTGGTGAGCCTGCAGGATTGGATCACATCGTAAAAATGGGCGTTACCCATGTTCATCTTCTGCCTGTGATGGACTTCGCTTCCGTGGATGAAAGCAGCGGTGCGGAACAGTTCAACTGGGGCTACGATCCGCTGCACTATAATGTGCCGGAGGGCAGCTACAGCACTGACCCATATGACGGGCACGTCAGGGTGCGTGAGCTGCGTCAGCTTGTGAAAACGCTGCATGACCGCAACATCGGAGTGATATTTGATGTGGTGTACAATCACACGTTTTCCGCAGATGATTCGCCTTTCGGACGCATATTCCCGCATTACTATTACCGTCACGACGGTGAAGGATATTCCAACGGTTCTGGCTGCGGAAATGAGCTTGCCACAGAACGCAGGATGGTGTCGAAATTCATCTGTGACAGCCTGTGCAGTCTTGCACGGGACTACCATGCAGACGGATTTCGTTTCGATCTGCTTGGACTAATGGATATCCGAACGCTCAACAGGTGCGTAAAGAAGCTGAGGAAGATAAATCCCGATATCATCCTGTATGGCGAGGGCTGGACGGGAGGAGGCTCTCCGCTCCCCGATGAATACCGTGCCCTGAAGCATCATGCAGCACGCACCGATGGCGTGGCGATGTTTTCGGATGACCTTCGTGACGGCATAAAAGGCTCGGTCTTTGATGACAGGGACTGCGGCTATATAAACGGCGGAGCGTCGGCATTACGAAGGGAGCTGATGAAATCCGTGCTGTGCGGCGGTGTTTTTCATCCTGATGTGAAGCGTGATGAGATGCAGTGCTGGGCGTTATCTCCGCTGAACAGTGTGAATTATGTAGAAGCACATGACGACCTCACATTCCATGACAAGCTGTCGTGCTCCATGCCCGATGCGGATGACGATGAGCGGTTACGTGTCAACAGGATGGGTGCGGCATTGGTACTGCTTGCTCAGGGAATACCGTTCCTGCAGGCGGGTCAGGAGCTTCTGCGTTCAAAGCCCGACGGGAATGGCGGATATATCCACAACAGTTATAACTGTCCCGACAGTATAAACTGCATCAGGTGGGATGACGTTATACGCAGCCGTGAGATAATGGAGTATTACAGGGGGCTTATCGCCATACGCAGGGCACACCCTGAATTCCGCATGACAGATGCCGGACAGATACGCGACAGCGTCCGTTTTGAGGATCTCAGCGGCAACGCATTCGTGATGTATATCGGAGATGTGGTGCTTGCGGTAAATCCGAACAGACGGTCTGCAGTGCTGAAGCTTCCCAAGGGCAGATACCGTGTGCTGGCAGACAGCGAACGTGCATCGGCAGAGCCGTTTGACTTCGTAAGAGGGAAGATATCGGTGCCGCGGCAGAGCATAATGCTTCTTGACAAGGAAGAAAATGTCTGATATACTAAACCTGACATCATAATAAAGGAGAAAAATATGGCTAACAACGAACGCAAAAAGATTGATTTCAAAAAGCAGGTGCTGCCGGTGCTGCTTGTTATTGCGGCAGTGATAATCGGTATCCTGTTCAAGGATGAGCTTATCGCGATGTTTGGCACGGAGGGCGGATATTCCGACTATACCTATACATATGAAGCTGATGATGCGTACACCGAGGGCACTGCGTCAGCAGCCACGGAGGAAGTGTCGCAGCCTGTTCACGACACACAGGAGATACAGACGACGACCTCTGCAACGACATCGGCGACCACCACGACTGCTCAGACAACTACACCTCCTCCCGTGGAGAGCGAGCAGCCTGACGAGGTGGAGATACAGTACTATTTCCGCACGCAGGCTCAGTACGAGCAGCATTATGAGAAGCACGGACATGAGTTTACTCCCATCTTCGGCGAGATAACCATGGAGGAGTATCTGATGTATGCAAACGCACTCATCCAGAGCGACGACGAGGAGATACTCACCAAGACCGAGAAGGAGGACGGCGACTTCATGTACTTCCGTCCGTCCACGGAGGAGTTCCTCGTGCTTTCCACCGATGGTTATATCAGAACGTATTTCATTCCCACAGCGGGTATTGATTACTGGAACAGACAGTGAGGTGCTTGAAGTGTGCGAGAAGATAGCTTGTAAATGCTGTGGATGTCTTACGATAGAATGCTCATTTGACATCTGTCCCATATGCGGATGGGAGCAGGATGATATTCAGGAGCTTGACCCTGAATACAAGGGCGGAGCGAATGGTGATCTTAGTCTTAATGAAGCAAAGGAAAATTATCTGCAGTTCGGTGCGTGCCACGAAAAGCTGACTGAATTCGTGAGAGAGCCTTTTCCCGAGGAGATATCCATGAACTAATAAACAAACTCCCCGAGCTTAACAACTCGGGGAGTTTTATGTTATCTGTCGCTTTGTGAGGGTACGGTACCGTCTGCAATCATTTCAAGCATATACGGTACGATCTCGGGATCGAACTGAGTACCGATGCCCTTGTTCAGCTCGCTGAGGATGACATCCTCGGGGAGTGCCTTTCGGTAGCAGCGGTCGCTGGACATCGCATCGTAGGTGTCTGCAACGCCGATGATGCGTGCCACAAGAGGTATTTCACCGCCCTTTTTGTTTTCGCAGTATCCCTCGCCGTCATAGCGTTCGTGGTGGTAGCGCGCACCCTGTGATATGCCGTCGAGTGCGGTGAAGTCCTTCAGGATATCTCCGCCGATTGTAACGTGCGTCTGGATGATGCGGCGTTCCTCGTCGGTGAGAGCACCGGGCTTGTTTAGTATATTATCGGGAATACCTATCTTTCCAATATCGTGCATCAGTGCCATGTAATAGATGCGTTCCTGCTCATCCTCGGAAAGTCCCATCCTGCGTGCGATCTCTCTGGAGTATTCCGCAACACGGGTGGAGTGACCGTTGGTGTAGGGGTCCTTAGCGTCGATGGTCTTTGCGAATGTTCGAAGAGATTGTTCAACAATGTTCTTATATTCGTTCTTACGCTGACGCATACGTTCAAACTTCACGCGTGCAGCGAGCATCACAGCACTTACCGATGCACCTATAACGAGTATTGTGAGCAGTACCCAGAACAACGGCTGTTCGGTCAGCTTCCTTGCCTTGATGATATCTACGGATATGATCTGTGGCGGCTGAAGTCCGTTGGGGTCTGTCATATTTATGTAGAATGTATATTTTCCGCCGGGGAGGTTAGTGTAGCTTACGTTAAGGCTGTTTTCGTTTTTCAGGAGCGTTTCTGTTCTGTCGAAGCCGTCCAGACAGTAAGCAAGCTGCAGACGGGTGGTTCCCGTGTATGTAAGTGCGGCAAAATCGATGGTTATACGCTGTGTGCCGCTGGGTATCTCAATGCTTACTGGGTGTTCATATACCGTTTCATCAACGGTGATGCTGTTGATTATTCCCTTGGGCATGGTGTTTGTAACTTCGTGGAAACCGAATGTGTTCACGCCCTGTCGTGTCGCGATATATATCGTGCCGTTGTCGTCGGTGTAGTTCCATGTATTGGCATTGAGCGAGCCGGTAAGACCGTGGGTGAAGCCGTGCTCTATAGTTTCAGCTTTCTTGCCGGCAAGAAGAGCAGCCTTGTCCACTGCGAGCACGCCGTTATTCTGCATCAGCCAGAGTGTTCCGTCAATATCGTATATATCGAATATGCTGCCGGGACCTTTGTTGAAGTCGTCCAGCTTGGTGAACGTATCATCTTTCCAGTAATACAGGTTGCTGCCTGCACTTACGAACCATGCTGAGCTGTCGTCGCTGTCAGGTGCCATTCGCAGCACCACGCCCTCGTTAAGACCTTTGTCAAAGCCGTGATTGGTTATCGTTCCGTCCTTGATGGAGTAGATACCGCCTCCGTCACTGCCTACCAGCAGCGAGCCGTCCTGTGCTTCATTAAGACAAAGGGAGGAGGCGATGGTAAGACCGTCTTCCGCTCTGTAGGTCTCTGTTATCTTGCCGTCACGGATCAGTGCGACGCCATGCTGTGTGCCTGCCGCAACAGTTCCGTCAGACATTACGAATACTACTCTGCCTTTGGTGCTGATAATACCCTGTTCACTGCCATATGCGGTAATATTGTCGGTATTCGGGTCGTAGCATATGATAGGGGTATCGGAATATGCCGCCATCCACACATTACCGTCTTTGTCTGTGGTGAGGTCACGTACTCGTGTGTCCTGCAGAAAGCTTTCGATCTTTGCGTCAACAGGCTTCCAGCTGCTGTCGAACACAGAAATACCTTTATCGGTTGCAATATAAAATCTGTCGCCGCTTTTGATGATAGCGTTGATGGCGGTATCGCCAAGACCGGAAGTGTCATTTGTATGATCGAAGCAGCCCTTTGTGTACTTGATAACTCCGTATGCCGAGGAGGCAAGCCAGTAGTTGCCCTCGTAATCCTGTATCGAACTGTTGACCGATACTGCGTTTTCATTTTCGCCAAGCTCCATGAAGCTGCCGTCGGCACTTATCACGCCGAAACCACGCAGACCATTTACCAGTATATCGCCGTTTTGTGCGGCAGAGATCGAATTGTGAATCGTCACATCACCTGTGTCATATGTAAAAACAGTGGTTTTTTCGGGGTCAGGCTCATCTGAAACAAAGCAGACCTTTGCGACGGCATTCTCTGTGCCGATATAGATATTGCCGTCGGCGTCCTCTTCCACTGAGTAGATACCTGTTGTCAGATCAACGTCTTCTGGCTCAACGATGCCCATAACGTTTCCCTGCATATCCAGAACTACACCTGCTTCGTCGTCTGTTGCCACCCAGAGGCGGTCGTATCTGTCGCAGGCGATATTGTAGAATGTTTTTCCGGTAAGTTCCTGTGCTTCAAAGGGCACGATCTGACCATCTCTTACAACACCGACACCTGAATTGGATGTCAGGAATATCGTTCCGTCGGAGCTTTCTGTGAAATCTCTGACGCAGAGGAAGGAGTTATCCACAGTACATTCTATCTGTGTGAAAGCGTCATTTTCCATTACATAGACGCCCACGTCATTCGTGCCGATCCACAGCTTTCCGTCAGTATCCTCGTACAGTGAGCGTATAGATGAGGAAGCGATGCTGTTTTCAAGGCTGAAATTGCGGAATGTACTTCCGTCATAGCGGATAAGTCCGCCGTAGCTTCCTATCCATATGTATCCGTCTGATGTCTGTGTGATGACGTTTGCCTCACCTGTCGGCAGACCGTTCTGCTCATTGTACACTGTTGTGACATAGTGAGCATCATCTGCAAAAGCCGAGAGCTGCATGGAGGTGAGTGACACGACTGATGCCATCATCAGTACAAGAGCTTTATATAGCTTTTTCATATATCCCTCCCATAAACGATTAAGTGTAGAATAAAATCGTCTTGATCGTTGTAGCTTCCTATTATATTCTGTTATATTATATCATAAAAATGCGGTTTTTGCAATAGTTGTGAATTAATGAGCCGTCATATTGAAATAAACGGTTTTTTGTGCTATACTTATCTGGAATAAGCGTAACATCACAGGAGGTACAATATGAAACTTGCAGAAGCATTACAGGAACGTGCGGACCTCAACCGCAGGATACAGCAGCTTCGTTCAAGACTTGATATGAATGCACTGGTGCAGGAGGGTGAAAAGCCTGCCGAGGATCCCATGGAGCTTCTTTCCGAGCACGACAGCTGCGTTGCAAGGCTTGAGGAGCTTATTGCAGCGATTAACCATGCAAATTGCACTGTCAGTGCCGACGGAAGAACGCTGACGCAGATGATCGCACGCAGAGATGCACTCACCCAGAAGATACAGACATACAGACAGCTCATTTCTTCTGCGAGCTGCACTGCACATCGTGCGTCCAGAACTGAGATAAAGATACTCAGCTCCGTTGACGTCAGGGCACTTCAGGTGAAGGCAGACCTGCTCTCCAAGGAGCTGCGTGAGCTTGACAACCGTATCCAGCAGATCAACTGGACTACGGATCTCTGATAAGAAACAGAATGATGGTAGCGGACAGGGCGAATGTCATCTCTGAGGCTGAGAATGAGTCCTCGATCATGGTGTGAAGAGCAGCACGTTTTGTTATCGTTATGCTCAGATAATGTACACCTGTATCGTAATATCGTACAAGGTACTACCGGACATTGACTGAACGTGAGGGCGGGCACGGGGAACATCTGTTTCTGATACAAATAGTAATATTAAATTGTAATATACGATTTGTTGTCGATACTATGCGGTTTATGGGGCTTTCTGTCGGTGACAACGGGCGAAATGTCCACAAACTTATTTTGACACGATTTGTTATATCTCGATTTTATATAACGATTTGTTATAATATTCTGCAAAGGAAAAGGCTATGAGATTCATTAAGACGACAGCCGTGTTATTGACCTGTTTCCTGCTGTGCGGATGTAATTCCACAAACAGCAGCAAGATGGAGGTCACATATTTTGCCATGGATACCGTGATGACTTTTCGTGTTCTTGGCGACAATGAATCTGCGGCACAGGCGATGGATGGTCTGGGCAGCAGACTGGGCAGATACGAGGCAATGTGGTCGGTAACTGACGATGCCAGCGAGGTGTCCTCCGCTAATCGTGGTGAGGCGGTTGTACTTCAGCCGGAAACAGAGGAGCTTATCCTCTTCGCACTGGAGATGAACGAGCTGACGGACGGTGCACTGGATATCACGATGTACCCTGTTGTCCGCGAATGGGGCTTTACAACAGGCGAATACAGAGTGCCTGATGCAGAGGATATCGGTGAGCTGCTGACATACACGGGCAGTGACAAGGTAAGCATTGAAGACGGGGTGCTCCGTCTTGAGAGAGGAACCGAGATAGACCTTGGAGCGGTGGCAAAGGGCTACACGGGCGATCTTATCGCTGCACATTTCCGTGAGCAGGGTGTGACATCTGCACTGCTGGATCTTGGTGGTAATGTTCATGTCATCGGATCCAATCCTGACGGTTCGCCGTGGCGTCTTGGTATACGTGATCCTTTCAGTGACGGAAATATTGCCGTGCTGGAGCTAAGCGACCGTGTTGCGGTAACATCAGGCGGATATGAACGATATTTCATAAAAGACGGCAGCAGATACTGCCATATCATAGACCCCGCAAGTGGAATGCCTGCACACAGCGGTCTTTCCTCCGTTACGATAGTGGGTGAGCGTGGAGCGATGTGTGATGCACTCTCTACTGCGATATACGTCATGGGCAGTGACGCAGCGGAGCAGCTCTGGAGAGAACACGGCGGCTTTGAGATGATACTCATCGACGACTACGGCAATATCATCATTACCGATGGTGTTGAGGGCATATTCACGCCGACAAGTAGCTTTGACGGCAAGGTGGATGTGCTCCGCAGATAAGCAAATAAATAATGTAAAGCCGCAGCATGGTGCTGCGGCTTTTTTCATAAACAAAAACAGACGACCGAAGCCGTCTGTTTCACTTTTTTCAGATAACCGGAACGTTGTTGGTTGACCCAATGCAGTTGGGGTTATAGGGCGGAATTACTCGCCTCTCTGCTTAGCGAAGCACTCGCTGCAGTATACAGGTCTGTCTTCCTTAGGCTCGAAAGGAACCTTAGCTACGTTGCCGCACATTGCACATGTAGCCTCAAAGAAAGTTCTGGGGCCCTTGCCGGAGTTCTTTCTTGCATCTCTGCAAGCCTTGCATCTCTGAGGCTCATTTACAAAGCCCTTCTCTGCATAGAATTCCTGCTCGCCTGCGGTGAATACGAAATCAGCTCCGCAGTCCTTGCACTTTAATGTCTTGTCTGTGTACATAGTGATACCTCTTACAAAAAAATTTCGCCCTGGGTCGGATTTGCACCGACACCTTTGTAAAACAACGCTCTGGTAAATTAAGCTACCGGGTCATATATGATCCGTCTGGGCATCATGCCGACGGATTGTGACTTGATCTGTATATATTCAGGAGCACTATCTCTGCTCCATCAAAAATCGGGGGAGATTGCTCTGAGCTTTGCCCTCGCTCTTGCTACTGCGTTGTCCACCGTCTTCTTTTTCGTACCGAGCTTTTCTGCTATCTCATCATAGCTCAGTCCGAGTATCACTCCGTCCAGACACCTGCGTTCCAGGGGCGTCAGGAGATTTTTCATATGTTCGCTGATCTCAATGGTGTTTTCTTTGATTATCACCATTTCCTCAGGTGTGGGTTCAGGGGATGTGAGCGTTTCCAGCTCGCTTTCAGGCAGGAACTTTGAAGACCTGCGTACCGCCTTTTCCACGGTGTTCTTCATCCTGTTGGATATACATACGGATGCAAATCCTGCAAAACTGCCGCGTTCCTGTTCGTAGCGGGATATTGCGTGCAGCAGAGCATCCATGCCGTCAGATACAAGCTCCTCATAATCCGCTGCAGAGGCATATTGCAGTGCCAGCGAAAACACAAGATTACTGTATCGTGAAATAAGCTCGGCAGTATTCTCTACGCTGTCAGCAGAGATACCTGCACTTGCAAGCTGTTCATCGGAAAGCTTAGAAATATCTGCCATAATCACCACAAAATCCGCTTCTAATGGTTTAAACATTAAACTTTTGCACATAGTCATTATATCATGATGTGCAGATTTTGTCAACAAATTTGAAAAAGACCTACATTTTAAATAAAATGGCATACTCTGCTTTATGCATAAAAGCAATAAATTTCCTGCATTTTCTCATGTGAGAAAATTGCTCCGAAAGCAAAACACCGCTCCCTATGAGTGGAAGCGGTATCATTTTATATTTGCTCCGCGTATTCGGCTCTGCCTGTCTTGAACAGATCTCCGCCGACGCTGTCTATTGCAACGATCAGAGGGAATTTATCGAACGTGAGTTTTTTCACGCTTTCGCATCCAAGATCCTCGAAGGCGATTACTTCACATTCGGTTATGCATTTGCAGGCGAGTGCACCTGCACCGCCTATCGCACAGAAATAAACCGCACCGTTTCTGCGGATAGCTTCGCATACTGCCTCGGAGCGTTCGCCCTTGCCTATCATGGCACTCAGACCCATATCGAGCATCATTGGCGAATACACATCCATCCTGCTTGATGTTGTGGGCCCGCAGGAGCCTATTGCCATGCCGTCCTTCGCACCTGTCGGGCCTGCGTAATAAATAGCGGCACCGTCCAGCTCATATGGGAGCGGTTCGCCGTTTTCTATGCAGGAACGGATGCGTTTGTGTGCGGCGTCACGTGAGGTGTATACTGTACCCGAAAGCAGGACTTTATCACCTGCTCGCAGGTCCTTTGCTTTTATTTTGAGTTCGTTTGTATCCAGTTCGATCATTTGTGGTACTTCCTTCAAATATACGGAGCCGAATTTCTCCGGCTCCTGTAATTATTGGATTAGATCAGAAACCGCCGAAGCCGCCGAACATATCGGAGCTCATGTCATCGTCGGAATCGCCTGATGTTCCTGCGTCTGTGCCGAAGTTCCAGATAGAGGAATCGTCAGCGGAGGGGGCTACGGGGTCAGGCTCAGGCTGTGCAGCGGGAGCAGCGTCAACGTCGCCGCCGATATTACCTGCCTGCTCCATTGCTTCAAACTGCTTCTGCAGGTCAGCCCAGGGATCGCCGGAGGAGCCGCTGTCATCGGAGGTGATCACAGTGTCTGTGCTGTTGCTCTCGGCTGCGGGAGCTGCAAGGCTGTTGAGGGCTTCCTCTGCTTCACGCAGTGCCTTCATCAAGTCGTCCTCGGTATTTGCCACAGGAGCCTCTTCCTCTTCTTCCTCATCCATGCTGAGGTCGGTAATGTTGGGCTGAACGGCAAATGCTGCTTCAGCTTCCTGTACTGCCTTGAGAAGCTCTTCGTTTACGGAACCGAGGGAGCTGGAGGGCATTGTCTGGGCGATGAGGTCGTTTTCAAATTCAATGTTGTTATCAACTACATTTGCTGTCTCGGGAGGATCCAGAGGCTTGATCTCGCTTACGATCTCCTCATCCTCGTCACTCTTTTCTATGCCTGTGCCGAAGATGTCCTTGCCGAACATATCCATAGCCTCGGGATTAACGAGGGGAACTGCATTCTTGTTTTCGTCGTTATAGATTGTCTGGGCTGCGATCTCGCTGCCGCCCCATACATCGTCAAAGGATGCCATTTCGCTGCTCTTCTCAGCTGTGGGCATATCCTCGATGGAAGGCATTGCGGGAACCTCCTCAATTGCAGCGGGTACTTCTGCAGCAGGCTCTTCTGCGGGAGCCTCTTCAACGACAGCGGAAGCTGTGATCTCTTCGACGATCTCTTCCTTTACCTCAGCCTTCTTGGATTTCTTGGAAGCGGGAGCCTCCGTCACGACGGGGGCGATCTTCACCTCAGCCATGGGAGCGATCGCAGCACCAAGAAGTGTGGAAGCGGATGCACTGATATCATTGTAGCTTGCGGTGAGGGTATCTATCTGAGCCTTGATCGCATCAAGGAAGCTCTTTGTGTTCTTATCGGCGTCGGAGCGTCTTTCTTCGGCTGCGGCAACAATGCTTGCTGCCTCTTCCTTTGCCTTGTCGATTATCATCTGGGCATCTGCGTTTGCCTTGTCGATGATCTCGGAATAAGCCTTCTGAGCCTCAGCACTCACGCCCTTGCCGCTCATCAGCATATCGGACATCTTTTTGCGTTCGTCAGCAAGCTGCTTTTCAGCCTTTTCCAGCTTGAACTTCAGCTCTTCGTTTCTCTGCTGCTCAGCGGTGAGCTCCAGCTTTGTATCCTTGTGCTGGTCTTCCACTTCCTTGACAGCCGCCTTGATGCGGTCCTCTGCCTCTTCAGAGAGCTTGAGAGCTTCTTCTGTTTTCTTGTTGTTTGCTGCCATGTCTTCTTCCATGGACTTCATCTTCTTACGAAGATCGCTTATGTATGCATTTACCTCGTTCTTATCGAAGCCTAACGCAACTTGTCTGAAACCACCGTCTCCAACAGCCATATCTGAATGTCCTCCTGAATTTTAATAAAATCATGCTACACTACACAATACTGTTGTTGCGAGTGTATAAATACACCTTATATTATATCATAAAAACTGCCATTATACAAGTAGTTTAGCAAATTTTATAAATTTGTAGATTTTCAGGCGTTGTTTTTGTGAGAATGTCTAAAAGGTGAAAGAAAATTTTGTGATATTCATAGATTTTCACCCTTTAATCGTGATAAAATCAGAAAGTCGGTTGTAATTTTGATGCGGAAAGTGTATAATTAGTGCAAAGGTTAAGTATTGTCATTTCCGTGCCTGCGGACAAGGAGGATTGAAATCTATGATAGATAAGACCATGACGTTTTCTGTTCATGATGACAGAGAGAACGAGATGAAGGAGATCCTTACAACAGTATATGATGCACTCAAGCAGAAGGGTTATAACCCCATAAACCAGCTTGTCGGCTATATCCTGTCAGAGGATCCTACATATATCACCACATTCAACAATGCCAGAGGACTTATCCGCCATATCGACCGCGATGAGCTTCTTCAGGTGCTGGTGAAATCGTATCTTTCCGACTGATGAATATCTGCCGCTCCGTACGTGACGGGGCGGCTTTTTGTTCATGGTGATTAATGTATGCCGTGCCGCCAATAATCAAAGCAAAGAAACGGATAATTGTTTCGGAATACGTGAGTTCTGATTGACAGTGACGGCGATATGTGTTAAAATTTGTATAATGACTTCAGGAAGTTCAATAAAGGAGATGATCTTATCAGACTGGACTGGAACAAGAAATACACAACGATAGCCGCGTACTCTCTTATCGTGGTGATACTGGCGATTTTGTTCGTTGTGTTCATATTCAAGTACGAATCCATTGCAAACGGTTTTTCCTGGATAAGCGATGTGGTAGCTCCTATCGTTATCGGTGTCGCTTTTGCATATGTGATAAACCCGCTTGTGATGTGGTTTGAGGACCGTGTTTTTCATAAGCTTAAGGATGACGAGATCAACATTCCGAGCATATGGGACAAGATAGATTTCGGTTCCAAGGATGAGGAAAAGGCTCAGCAGAGAGCACATGCGAAGGCCGTAAAGCGTCGCCGCCGCCGCAGAACGCTGGCGAAGGCTCTTTCGGTCGTTATCTCCCTGTTGATCATAATTGCTTTTGTGGGCGGAATCTGTATTGCTATCGTGCCTCATGTGGCACAGAGCATCGTTGATCTTGCGGACCAGATGCCCGGATATGCTAAGTCGCTTGAAACCAAGCTCAAGGACATTTTCGCAAATAATCCGAACCTTGCGAATTACATCTCGGCGGAGTTTACGGAGCTGAATACCATTCTCGATAAGATAGCTGATCAGATCGCTCCTGTCATCGGAAGCGTTTCGCTCGGACTTATCGGAGTTGTCAGCAGTGTGCTTGTGACACTGAAGAACGTGCTCATCGGTTTTATGATAGCGATCTATCTGCTGTTCAGCAAGGAGCGTTTGATAGCACAGTTCAAGAAGGTGCTGTTCGCTTTCTTCAAGAATGATAAATGTCAGCGTATATTAACTGTATGCAGAAAGAGCAACCATATATTCAAGACATATATCATATCCAATCTGCTGGATGCGATGATAATCTTTATCTTCATGAGCATCGGTATGGCACTGATGGATATGCCGTACGCAATGCTGATCTCCATGATCTGCGGTGTGACCAATCTGATACCGTTCTTCGGTCCGTTCATCGGTGCGATTCCCTGCGGTGTACTGATACTTCTTGTGGACCCCATCAAGGTGATCTGGTTCGGTATATTCGTTCTGGCACTCCAGCAGTGCGACGGTAATATCATCAAGCCATTCCTTTTCGGAGAAACGATGGGTCTGCCTGCAATGTGGGTGCTGATATCCATCATCATCAGCGGCGGTCTTTTCGGTATCCCCGGAATGCTTCTCGGTGCTCCTGTGTTTGCGGTGCTGTACCTGCTGTTCGCCGAATTCGTTGCAGGAAAGCTCGCCAAGAAAAATCTTCCCGTTGAAACCGACAGGTATTATGATACAGAGGATTACGACAACCAATACGTCGAACCGGGTACCGAAACTGAATAAGGCTGAAAACAGCAGAGTAAAAAAACTCTGCTGTTTTTTGGTTGTTTTCACGGCTTATTTGCATTAACTAGACGGTTGACAATGATGTGTATATTATGGTATAATATGATAAATGCAAATAGAATTGCGAACGCTTATTTGTGCAATTTATAACAAACTGGGTAAAGGGATGGTAAATCTGATGGTAAAAGCTGTCATCTTTGATATGGATGGACTTATCCTGGATACTGAGAAACTGCTCGTCAGATACTGGTGTCAGGCTGCCAATGAGTCAGGCTTCCCTATGCAGAGGGAGCACGCTCTCAATATACGCAGTCTGCACAGGAAATTCGCCATTCCGTATCTTCAGGGCCTGTTCGGTGAGGATTTCGATTACGTGAAGATACGTACCCGCCGCATGGAACTGATGGCAGAGGCGCTTGGTGATAACGGACCTGAACTGAAGAAAGGCGTCCGTGAACTGCTGACGTTCCTGAAGGAGCAGGGAATTGCATCTGCGATAGCCACTGCCACTGACTATGAACGCACAAAGGATTATCTTCGAAAAGTTGGTGTATTTGAACAGTTTGATCGTATCGTTTGTGCTACGATGGTGGAGAACGGGAAGCCTAAGCCGGATATTTATCTTTACGCTGCACAGCAGCTTGGTCTGCAGCCCTGTGAGTGCATGGCACTGGAGGATTCGCCCAACGGAGTGCGTTCGGCGGCTTCTGCAGGATGCATTACCGTAATGGTTCCCGATCTCACCCCGCCCGACGAAGAACTGGGAAAGCTCATCCATGCGGCGGCGGGCAGCCTGCTGGATGTGCCCGATATCATACGTAACATATAAAATCATGCCGGATAGATGCTATCCTGATACGGAGTAATTATGTTTGACGAAAAAGTATTGAATAAACCGAATGATACTTCCGGACCAAGAATGGAGCGTCCGCCTGTTATCGATGGCAGAGTTGACCTTACATATGATAACTCGGGAATGCTGTGCAATCTTACACTGTATGCGCCTATGAACGGCGGTCGTCCCGTTACTATGGAGCTTATCGCAAGAGAGCTTGAGAAAAAGGGTATAGTAGCAGGTATCGATGAGTTCGATATCCGTGATATGCTGGACAACCATGTGTATGAGCAGCCTGTGTGCATTGCAAGGGCGGTTCCTGCAAAGCGTGGAGTGAACGGCGTCGTTATCTTCAAATACGAAAAGAAGCGAATCGCTCAGCCCACTTATGACGAATTCGGTGTGGTAAACTATCGTGAGCTTGGCACCATCGTAAAGATACGCAAGGGCGATATCATTGCCGAGATAATTCCGCCCACTCCGGGTGAGCCTGGCATGAATATCTTCGGCGAGGAGCTTCCTCCCGAGCCGGGTAAAGCGGCAAAGCCTGCTATCGGAAAGAATTCCGTTATTTCCGCTGATGGCAGATATATCATAGCTGCCTGCGACGGTCATATAACTTACGGTGTCGGCTGCTTCAATGTCGAGGACACAGTTACTGTATTCAGCGACCTTGATATTTCTGTTGGCAATATCGATTTCTTTGGTGATGTCCATGTCAAGGGCAACGTCATGGAGGGCTTCTCCATCAAGGCGGGTAAGAACATCAGAATCGACGGAAGCGTATTCTCTTCGGAGCTAACAGCCGGTGGCAATGTGACTGTTGTCGGAGGTATAATTAATTCCACTGTAAAGTGTGAAGGCAATGTCAGTGCTGGCTTCTGCCAGACTGCCAATATCAATGCCAAGGGCACGGTGGAGTCCAAGGAGTTCGCATTCTGCGAGGTGTTCTGCTACGGTGAGCTGAAGGCTAAGGGCAACGGTACCATTGTTGGCGGAAAGATCACTGCAATGCGTGATATAACCGCAGGCACCATCGGCTCTGAGAAATATACACAGACCATGATAAATATCGGTGACGGCTCTGTTACTTTTGCGAGAAAACGCAAGGCAGAGGCGGAGCTTGAACAGTACGGCGAGCGTTATGACAACGCAGTGAAGAACCTTGAGTATCTGAAGCACAGAAAGGTACAGCAGGGCGGCGTACTGACAGACGAGCAGCAGCGTCAGGTAAAGCTGGAGACGCAGAATAAGCTGTTCAGTACTATCAAGAAAAAAGAACTTAATATACTTATCGCTCAGTTGGACGAGGATATAAAGAACAAGGACGCCCTGAGTGCGACCTGCACACGCTTGTTCCCCGGTGCACATTTCTGCATCAATTTCCTTACGCTGGATATTACCGAGGTATATGGTAAATCGCGTGTGACGATCGTTGGCGATCAGCTGACCGTTGTTCCGAACTGATACGGAGGAAAGATGATTCCAAAGACACACATCTATACTTACAGCGGCGTGAGCTTCTCGCCGCTTTCTCCATCTCCTGATGATATTTCGCCGGTGGATATTGCCCATGCATTGTCGTATATCTGCCGTGCAAACGGACATTTCAGCGGGTTCTATTCCGTGGCACAGCATTGTCTTTCCTGCGAGCATGAGGCTATGCTGCGTGGATGTTCTGCGGATATACGCCTTGCATGCCTGCTTCATGACGCAAGCGAGGCGTTTATTTCTGATATGACACGCCCCGTAAAGCGTCAGCTTTCGGAGTATATCGTCATCGAAAAAAGGCTGCAGGATGTGATATACCGCCGTTTCGGCCTTGACCCCGAGGATGAGCCGATGCTTGCGGCTGTCAGGGAGATAGATGACGCTATGCTGTATCACGAATTTCTTGCATTGGGCGGACTTGCCTTGTACGAAGAAGAACCTGTGATACTGTCGCAGCCTGATTACAGCTTTGTTCCGTTTGAGCAAACGGAACGTCTTTTCATGCAGAAGCTGGATGAACTATATAAAGCGGAGGAAAGTAAATGACGGCAAGAGATATTCTTTTTAATGACGGATGGCAGTTCGGCCTGACTGATATAGGAACAGAGATCTCATGCCTTGCGGAGATACACTGGCATGACGTTGAGCTGCCCCATGACTGGCACATCGGTGATACGGCAAATCTCTACAAGACAGGCGAGGGCTGGTACAGAAGAACGCTCATTGTGGAGAGGGAGCAGCTTTCGGGCAGGGTAATCCTGAATTTCGACGGTGTTTACATGGATTCAACGCTCTTCGTAAACGGGAAAGAGGCAGGAAGCTGGACATATGGCTATTCTTCCTTTGAGCATGATATCACCGGGTATCTGCATGAGGGCGAGAACGTGCTGCTTATGAGGGTTAAGTATCAGTCGCCCAATACAAGATGGTATGCAGGTGCAGGCATCTTCCGTGATGTCACCCTGAAATACCGTCCCGATACATATATCCGAACGAACGGAGTGTATATCCATTCCGAAAAGGGTGGAAACGGTACATGGCACACTGAGATAGAAACAGATATCTGTGGTGAGGCTGCGGATATCTCCATGGTACTCCGTGTTCTCGACCCGGGAGGTTTCGGAACTGCGACATTCAGACAGGAGGCACATTTCGGCGGCGGCACGGAGACCTTCACAAACAGCTTTGACATAACTTCCCCTGCGGTGTGGGATATAGATACTCCCGATCTTTATGCACTGGCAGTGGAGCTGTACAAGGGTGATGAGCTGCAGCAGATAGAGTATGTGTTCTACGGCTACCGCACGGTGGAGTTCCTGCCCGAAAAGGGCCTTGTGCTCAATGGCAGACAGCTCAAGATGCACGGAGTATGTATGCATCATGATCTCGGCGCGTTGGGTGCAGCTTTCAACGAGAGTGCTATGCGTCGCCAGCTTGCTATCATGAAGGAGATGGGCGTGAACGCTGTCAGAACATCGCACAATATGCCTGCAAGACAGCTTGTGGAGCTTTGCGATGATATGGGTCTGCTCATAAACTGTGAGAGCTTTGATATGTGGGAGAACTCCAAGACGGAGTTTGACAATCACCGTTTCTTTGTGGAATATGCAGAGCGTGATGTAAGAAGCTGGATAGAGCGTGACAGAAATCACCCCAGCGTCATCATGTGGAGCATCGGAAACGAGATAAGCGATACCAACGCTCCCCACGGAGCAGAGATAACACAGCGTCTTTATGACTATGTACAGAAATACGATCCCAAGTGCAACGCTTTTGCGACCATCGGCTCCAATTTCATGGGCAACGACAACGCACAGCAGTGTTCCGATATAGTGAAGCTGGCAGGCTATAACTATACAGAACGCCTTTACAGGGAGCATCATGAGAAGTATCCCGACTGGATCATATACGGAAGCGAAACTGCGTCTGCGGTACGCTCCAGAGGCATTTATCATTTCCCTGCGGATGCACCGCTCCTGACGCATGAGGATCTGCAGTGCTCCTGTCTTGATAACAGCGTTGTAGGATGGGGAAGCTCTGCGAGAAGATCGTGGAGGCTGGACCGCGACCATGATTTCTGCGGCGGACAGTTCATCTGGACCGGTTTTGACTACATAGGCGAGCCTACGCCCTATTCCACAAAGAACAGCTATTTCGGCATCGTGGATACTGCCGGTTTCCCGAAGGATGTCTACTACTTCTACAAGAGCGTGTGGACAGACGAGCCTGTGCTACATATCGTCCCCTCGCACTGGGATTTCAACGCGGGGGATGTCATTGATGTCCTCATTTACAGCAACGCACATACTGTGGAGCTTTTCCTTAATGGCAGGAGCATCGGTACGCATGTGATGAATCTCGCACAGGACGAGGATATGCGTGCTCATTTCAGTGTGGTGTATGAGGCGGGTGAGATCACAGCAAAGGGCTATGATGAAAACGGAAAGCTGATAGCGGCAGAAGAACTCAGAACACCCGAGGATCCTGCGGTAATAGTGGTGTCTGCTGACAAGGAAACACTGTACGCAGACGGCAGGGATATCGCGTTTGTTGAGATCGCCGTGCGTGACAGGAACGGAGTGCCTGTTGACAATGCACGAAACCGTATGAAGGTAGAAGTAAGCGGTGCAGGACGACTGGTGGGACTTGACAACGGCGACAGCACCGATTACGACAGCTACAAGGGTGACAACCGTCGTCTGTTCAGCGGCAAGCTGCTGGCGATGGTGCAGAGCACACTTGACGAGGGTGATATCTGCGTTAAGGTAAGCTCTGTCGGTCTTCAGTCTGCTGAGCTGAAGCTCAGTGCGGTGAAGATATACGAGGCAGAGGGCGTCGGTGTCGTGACGGAAAACGCTTATCCTGTGGTGTGCAGCAAGTATACCGACGAGGTGCCTGTACGAAAGATCGTACCTTGCTGTAATACGAGGGAGCTTAATGCGGATAACAGAACCGCAGAGCTAACCGTGAAACTGCTTCCTGCAAACTCCACATATTCCGATATAACATGGAAGTGCATCAGGAACACAGGCGTTGAGATTAATTTTGCCACCGTTGAATGGGATGGAGAAAAGGCAGTGGTCACTGCTCACGGTGATGGTGAGTTTATCGCAAGGGCATTCGTCAACAACGGTGCATCGCAGCCGCAGGTCTATGCGGATGTGCCTTTTACCGTAACGGGTCTTGGTTCGGCGACAACAGACGCGTACAGCTTCATTTCCGCAAGCAGGCTGGACAGTAGCAATGTGACGGTCAATCTGATCGAGGACGGAGCTGTCAGCGGCTTTGGCGGCAGGACAGTCATGACATACAACAACATCGATTTTGGCAGGACAGGCTG
Organism: Oscillospiraceae bacterium; assembly: GCA_045606085.1. Lineage (GTDB taxonomy): Bacteria > Bacillota > Clostridia > Oscillospirales > Ruminococcaceae > CAG-115. The sequence goes on along the minus strand of JAZURJ010000024.1, from coordinate 7,057 downwards.
CGAAACGCTCGTTCTGCACATCGGAGCGTGCTTTGATGCGGATGTTGAGGTGTGGGCTGACATCGATGATGAAGAAAACAGGGTGAAGCTGGATACGGTACGCTTTGAAAACAACGGACACTGGTGCGGCTTTGCGGGACAGACCTTTGCCGTTCCCAGAATAACAGGCATACATTCTGTAAGCGTCGTTATTTCTGCAGGTGTTATCTTCGGCGGCTTTGAGTTTACGGAGATAGAACGTGCGTTCGACATCAACTATGCAGGCGACAGCGACAGTATCTACGGCGATGATTATTCACTCAGCGGAAAGAACGTTGAGAATATCGGCAACAATGTTATCCTGAATTATGATGCGTTTGATTTCGGAGAGCAGGGTGCAGCTTGTGTCACCATATGCGGATATACATCCAACCCTACAAATGCCGTGCAGCTCAGATATACTCCCGCAGGCGGCGATCAGAGCAGCGTGCTGCTGGAATTCAGAAATACCGATGGCATCAGCGAGCAGCGTTTTGATATCCCTAAGCTCACCGGAGTGAACGATATCAGCTTCGTCTTTCTGCCCGGCTCAAAGTTTGATTTCAGCTGGTTCAGATTTGAATGAAAGGTAGTATTATGACGGGTACCGAAATAACCTGCCTTTGCGTGGCGGGTGCAGCATTTATTCTGATAATGCTTTCACTGATATTCTTTGCACACTCCCGCAAAGTCTTCCGCAGATATACCGCTCAGACAACGGGCAGCATCGTCGCTCATCGTTTTATGGGACATGACAGCGGACGAAGAGTCGTTCCTGTGGTGGAATATACTGTGAATGGATATGTTTACAGTGCATACAGGCACTTCAAGGGCGTCGTCAATTCCCACAGGACCTCTTTCAGGGAGAGCCGCTGCGAGATATTCGTTTCAGAGCGTGATATACTTCACATAAAGTGCGTCGGAATGTCTGTTAACATGAACGAGGAACTGGAGAAGCTGTGGCCGCTTGGCAGCAGCATGACAGTATTCTATGACCCTGATCGTCCCGACCGCGGATATGCGGAAAAGGTCGTGACGCCGGGGAGCGTTGCAGGCGTCGTTCTGCTGTGTGTAGGGCTTGGTCTGCTGGCACTTGCAGGGGTGTTCTGGCTCGTGTTCTGATCTTATATGTAAATTTAGGCATTGTAACCGTTTTGTAAGAAAATTGTAACTAAAATGTACTTGAATTTTAGTATGCGTATGCTGTATAATATATTCAGACAGATAAAGAAAAGGGAAAGTATATTTAAGTACGTTCGGACATACAGCAAGAGGTGACACAATGAAGAATAATATCCTGCTAATTCTGGCAGTGACGGTTATCAGCATCGGCATTATCGTTGCTACTGTGATGATCAGCAGCGGCGGTGATCTCGGCAATGAGGAGGAGAGCTCCGGGGCATCAACGCCTGTGCAGACGAACGCTGATATATATGTTCAGCCGACAGAGGACGCACCGCTGGCTCCTTCGCCGGTGACCGCAGAGCCAGCCGAGACTTATGCTCCCATTGAGAGTACTGACGCATCCTACGACAGTGCGGCGGCTGAAAGCGTGATATCCACGGCACATTCGCTGATCGGAATCGATTTTGCAGAGGGCGGCGATACTCCCGATGCAGGCTTTGACAATTCAGGCTTTATTTACTACGTGCTCCGTGAGAACGGGTATATCACCTGCCCCCGTGGACTTAAGGCACAGTCTGAGATGGGCACAGAACTCGCATATGATGAGCTTCGTGCAGGTGATCTTGCATTCTTCTACGATGAGGAAAAGCAGGCGGTCGCATTCGGCGGCATCTATTGCGGCGACGGTATCATGATAGCCTGCCTGATGCCCGGCACACAGGTGAAGGAGATAAACATCGCAGGTGCTTATTACAAGGAGCATTTCTGCCGTGGAATAAGCATTACCTGATCTATTGACGATATTTGTTGACCGCATCAAGTACGATGCGGTCAATTTTATTGACAACAGACCGCTGCGGTGGTATAATTGTCATATGGAACAATGTCTGCATTATGCATAAGGAAAGGAAACCGAATGGCAGAAGTAACGATCAATATGGAGAGCATGGAGCAGCTTCACGCTGTTTTCGGCGATCTTGACAGCAATGTAAATCTCATACAGAAGGCTTTTGGTGTGACGATATTCAGCCGTGGCAGCGACATAAAAATAACAGGCGACGATGCCGCCGTATCCCGTGCGGAAAAGGCTATGCAGTCGCTTTCAAAGCTGTATTTCAAGGGTGAGGCTCTTGGTGAGCAATCTGTGCGGTATGTCATATCCATGGTCAATGACGGCACCGAGAACGAGGTCGAAACGATGTCATCCGACTGTGTGTGCGTCAGCTATTCGGGAAAGCCCATTAAGCCTAAGACGCTGGGTCAGAAGAAATACTGCGACATGATAAGGAAGAACACTATCACCTTCGGCGTGGGACCCGCAGGCACAGGTAAGACCTATCTTGCGGTCGCTCTGGCGGTGAGTGCGTTCAAGGCACACGAGATACAGCGTATCATCCTTACCCGTCCTGCGGTGGAGGCGGGTGAGAAGCTTGGCTTCCTGCCGGGCGATCTTCAGAACAAGGTCGATCCGTATCTTCGTCCCCTGTATGACGCACTGTTTGAGATGTTCGGACAGGAGGCATTCAACCGTCATCTGGAGCGTGGCTCTATCGAGGTCGCACCGCTTGCGTACATGAGAGGACGTACACTTGATGACAGCTTCATCATCCTTGACGAGGCACAGAACACCACCCGTGAGCAGATGAAGATGTTTCTGACACGTCTTGGCTTCAACAGTAAGATGGTCATCACAGGTGATATTACGCAGATAGATCTTCCCGAGAGCACTCGTTCGGGTCTTGTGGAGGCCCTGAAGGTGCTGAAGAACGTTGAGGATATCGCACAGAACCGCTTCAGTGACAAGGATGTTGTTCGTCACAAGCTGGTACAGGATATCGTCAAGGCATATGAGAGCTACAGCACTCAGAATCAGCCGCCGAAAAAGGATTTCAACAGGAGATAAGACATGAAGATAGAGATATTCCTCAGCGATGAGCAGGAAAAGATGACGCCGCCCGATGACATGGAGCAGCTTATTGAGATGTGCACCCGTGCCGCTCTTGAGGAAGAGCAGATAGATGAGGATGCACAGGTATCTGTGACACTGGTGGACAACGACGCCATCCGCGAGATAAACAACGAGCACCGCGGCATAGACAAGGCTACGGATGTGCTCTCTTTCCCGCTTGGCGATGAGGACAGCTTTGACACAGATCCCGAAACAGGAGCGATACTTCTCGGTGACATCGTGATCTCTCTGGAGCGTGCCATGGAGCAGGCAAAGGAATACGGTCATTCCTACCGCCGTGAGGTGGCTTTCCTCATCACACATTCACTGTTCCATCTGCTTGGTTACGATCATGTGGACAGCGAGGAGGACGAAAAGCTCATGTTCGGCAAGCAGGACAAGGTGCTGGAGAAGCTTGGTATCACAAGAGAGGCATAAGATGAAGAAATTCCTGAAAGGCTTCGTTTATGCGGGGCGTGGGTTTGTCCACTGCCTCGGCGAGCGTAATTTCCGCTTCCATCTGTGTGCGGCGGCGTTTGTGATATTCGTTGCGGCTTGCTTTTATGAGCTGACACGCGGTGAATGGGCAGTGCTTCTGCTTACCATCGGAGCAGTCCCTGCAGCGGAGGCAGCCAACACTTCGCTTGAACGTCTGTGTGACAAGGTGGAAAAGGAACAGGATGAGCTGATCCGCCGATGCAAGGATTGTGCGGCAGCGGCTGTGCTGATAGCTTCAGCGGCGGCTGTGGCAGTAGGTGTTGCTCTTTTCGGAGATATCGGCCGCCTGTCCGTGATGCTCAGATACTTCTTCTGTGACGCAATACACACAATACTTCTGCTGCTCGCACTGGCAGGAGCGGTAATGGTGATATTCATACCGGACAGAGATAAACATAAATAATTATATCCCCTTGAGCAGCTCAAGGGGATATTTGTTATCAGTTGTACTGGTACTTCTGGTTGATGTTCGTGTAGATCTTCTTGTCATCTGCGGATATCTCCTTGCCATTTATCTCAAACAGCTCGGATACGGTCACGAACTTATAGCCCTGTGCCAGCATCTCGGGGATGATGGTATCGAGAGCCTCGACGGTCATGTGGTTGCCCTCTGCATCATGCAGCAGGATGATGTCGCCGTCCTTTACCTGACGCAGGATGCTCATTGCACGGCGGTCAGCAGGGTTGTTGTCCATCCAGTCGTTGCAGCCGATGCCTGCAATGAAGGGAACATCGATGTTATCCAGCATCTCCTGGCTTACTGCTATGTACGGAGGGCGGAAGAACTTGCTGCGTTCGCCTGTTATCTCGAAGATCTTATCGTCAACATAGGTGAATTCCTCGATGATCTCGTCAACTGTCATCTGGTTCATATAGGGATGGGTCTTGGAGTGATTGTTTATCTCACAGCCCATATCATGAGCACGCTTTACCACTTCGGCGGAAGCATCGTTGATGTTGTTTCCGATAAGGAAGAAGGATGCGATGATATCGTACTTCTCCAGTACATCCAGTACCTGTGCGGTGGTCGTGGTGTTGGGGCCGTCGTCAAATGTGAGTGCTACGTATTTAACTTCCACGGGTTCTTCCTCCTCTTCGGGGGCGGCGGTAGTCGTCGCGATAGTTGTGGTGGTCTCAGCGGTCGTTGCTGCGGTGGTTGCGGATGTTGTGGCTGCAGGTGTTTCCTCTGTGACAGGAGCTTCGGCAGTTACTGCTGGCTCCTCGGTCTCGGGGACAGCCTCGGTCACTGCTTCGGTTGCTGCGGTGTTAGTTGTGCTTGCCTCAACGGTCACTTCGGCGATCTGTTCTGCATTTCCGATATCAGCGGATGTTGTGGTGGTCGGAGCTTCTGCAGTAACGTCACTGTTGCTTTCGGATGTGGTGTCACCTGCACAGCCTGCCAGCATGGATACGGCAAGGAGTGCTGCAAGTATCTTTCCTGTATACTTCTTCATGATGATCCTCTCAATTTGTATGGCGGGATGAAAACACTCCGCCATTTATATTTTACTTTACTACGATATTGACCAGCTTGTTGGGAACAGCGATCTTCTTTACGATGGTCTTGCCGTCGGTCAGCTTCTGTACTTCAGGCAGCTCGAATGCCATCTTCTCCAGTGCCTCTCTGTCGGAGTTCACGGGAGCGTCAAAGCGAGCCTTTACCTTGCCATTGATCTGAACAACGATCTCAACTGTGTTGTCGATGCACTGAGCTTCATCGAACTCTACCCACTTCTGCTCATTGAGAACGCCGCCGAAGCCCATAGCTTCGTACAGCTCCTCTGTGATATGGGGAGCGAAGGGGTTCAGCATGATAAGCAGATCACGGTACTCAGCCTTTGTAACTGCACCGGCTTCGTCGATCTGGTTGAGCAGACCCATCATTGCTGCGATAGCAGTGTTGAAACGAAGATTCTCGATGTCCTCGGATACCTTCTTGATGGTCTTGTGCATGGAGGAGCGGAGCTTCTCGCTGTAAGCGTCACCGTCCACTACCTTCTCCTGCAGCTTCCATATTCTGTCGAGGAATCGCTTGCAGCCCTTCATGCTGCTCTCGCTCCAGGGAGCTGCCTGCTCGTAGTCGCCCATGAACAGAACATACAGGCGGAGAGTATCTGCACCGTACTCTGCAACAACGTCGTTGGGGTCAACAACATTTCCTCTGGACTTACTCATCTTCTGTCCGTCCGGACCGAGGATAAGACCCTGAGCGGTTCTCTTTGCGTAAGGCTCGGATGTTGTTACCTCGCCGATAGCGTACAGGAACTTGTGCCAGAAACGGGAGTAGATCAGGTGGCGTGTAACGTGCTCCATGCCGCCGTTGTACCAGTCAACAGGCATCCAGTAATCCAGAGCTTCCTTGGAAGCCAGACACTCGGTATTCTTGTTGTCGCAGTAACGCAGGAAGTACCAGGAGGAACCTGCCCACTGGGGCATGGTATCGGTCTCGCGTCTTGCGTCCTTGCCGCACTTGGGGCACTTGCAGTTTACAAAACTTTCGATCTTAGCGAGGGGAGACTCGCCGTCGGAGCCGGGCTGGAAGTTATCAACGGGAGGCAGTCTGAGGGGCAGTTCCTCGTAGGGAACAGCCACCATGCCGCAGTCTGCACAGTGAACGATCGGGATAGGCTCGCCCCAGTATCTCTGGCGGTTGAATGCCCAGTCCTTCATCTTGAACTGAACGCCCTTCTCACCGATGCCCTTTTCGCCGAGGAATGTAAGCATCTTCTCGATAGCATCCTTCTTGTTTGTGATGCCGTCCAGGATGCCGCTGTTTACCATCTCGCCATCGCCTGTGTATGCTTCAACAGCGATGTCGCCGCCCTTGATGACCTCGATGATGTCGATGCCGAACTTCTTTGCGAAGTCGTAGTCACGGGTGTCGTGTGCGGGAACTGCCATGATAGCACCTGTGCCGTAGCCCATCATAACGTAGTCGGCAACGTATACGGGAATCTCCTTCTCGGTGATGGGGTTGATGGCGGTCAGACCCTCGATCTTCACGCCTGTCTTGTCCTTGACGAGCTGTGTACGCTCGAACTCAGACTTCTTTGCACATTCTGCCTTGTATGCGTCCAGAGCGTCGATGTTTGCGATCTGGTCACGGTATTTCTCAATGATGGGATGCTCGGGAGCGATTACCATGAAAGTAACGCCATAGAGCGTATCGGGACGTGTGGTGTAGATTCTGAGCTGCTCGTCCTGCTCCTTGATGGAGAAGTTCACGAACGCACCTGTGGACTTGCCGATCCAGTTCTCCTGCTGGAGACGGATGTTGGGCAGGTAATCAACCTCCTCAAGTCCCTGCAGGAGCTTATCAGCATACTCGGTAATACGGAGATACCAAACGTCCTTGGACTTCTGAACTACGTCGCTGTGGCAGATGTCACACTTACCGCCCTGGGAATCCTCATTGGAGAGGACGACCTTACAGCTGGGGCAGTAGTTTACGAGAGTCTTATCACGGAA
>JAZURJ010000023.1:0-4406 GCA_045606085.1 Oscillospiraceae bacterium | reverse complement strand
ACTCAGATTGTTCGGATCAATGCTGACCAGAAGAACATTGAGCATCCGTTTCACATAATCCTGGGTAAACTCAAAACCGATATTCTGCTTGTTCCCGGTTTCCTGATCCTGCGTGAGAATTGAAAATTTGATCTCCATTTTTGTTTCTCCTTTCTTAAAATTTTCAAGTGGATTATATAATTTAAATATACTTAAGTATATAAAAATATTTCACTGTTTTGGTAAAATCTTACACTCAAGTGCTTTAATTGCTTCCTCTTCGGTCACATCAAAATCGTGCATATACGCTTCGATATTTTCCAAATGCTTAAGTGCTTCGATTGCCATATTGTAAGCTTCTTTTTGTTTTCTATATTCTTCCGATGGTTCTGTGCTTGTGGCAACTGGCTCTATTAAATACTTAATCGCTTCTTCCCTTGTCATTTTATACACCTCCTAAATTCTAAAGAAATCTTTATAATTCACTAAAAGATCATACATCGTATATTTTTCAAAGCGGACCCGGTTCTCAATGCACTCATTTCGGAGATCGATCGCATAATCATAATAGAAACGCTTCTGATCGTTCTCCCGATTCAGGTCGTAGATCTCGACCTTATCGTTACGGCTGGACGTAAAATACAGCATTTCATCTTTCCGGTAGATGTAGACATTATCCTGCTTGTAATGATACCCCACCACCGGCACATAATTTTTTAAATATTGTCTATTGACATTTGAGAAATCATTATTTGTGAACAGACCGCCAAACGCCTTTTGTCCCCATGCCGTCCCGGCCATCGCTTTATAGATCCCGCTCTTTTCCTCTTCCTGCACCGGATACTCATCTTCTGTGATATGATGCAGCATGATCCCCCGGTCCTCAAGGTACTTATGCGTTCCGCCCTCTGCCATCAGGGAAACCATATCGTCAACGATCTGCAGCTCATTCGTTACCGGCGTCGAAATGTTCTCCGCATTGGCGAAAAGGATCATCTTCAGGTCGCCACGGCCTCTTTTATTCCGGTCCCTGGCGATCGTCAAATAGACATCAAGCAGCATTTCACCCTCGACACGCTTGACAACCTCGCCACGCTGCGGAATGAACTCATCGAATAACAGCCAGTCGCAGAAAGACAGATCAACACCCTTAATTGACTTAATGGAATTAAGGGCAACGATATAAGAGAACGGAGGACCGCACGGCTCTCCCGTTTCCGGATCCGACTGATCATAAAATCCGCCAATGCCTTTTGCGATCTTCGCCGGCCTGATATTATAGCCTGCATCCCGGTTGATCGGGACATAAGGCGAAAGGTCCAGACCGCCACGGTTCAGACAGACCATGTCCACGTCTTCGATCGTCCGCTTCATATAAACGAGTGGTATCTTATTTTCATAAGCATAACGCAGAGAAGAATAAGTTTTACCCGGACCCCTACGGGACCAGACAACAAAGCACCAGGCATCCGGATATTTTTCCAGATCATCCGCAAAAAAATAATACTTTTCTGATCTCCAATCATTCATAAACCTGTATTTCAACCTCCTCTATAAAGATTCTGTCATAATCGACCGCAGACCCTAAGAGATAATCGCACGGGCTCAGGTCGATGCTGTCACCGGTTTCGTTTCCATTTTCATCTATATAAATGTCATTCACATAAAAATGCGTATGCGTCTTTTTGCCGGTTTCCGTTCCGGGAAAGATGAAACCCGTTTTGAAATTGTCAATATCATCTTTCAGGCAGGAAGCTCCGGATTTCGGAACCCCGGCCACGGTGATATGCAGCTGATCATCTTCAACAGATCTTCCGCAATACCGCTTCGCCCCGATCACTTTAAATTCATTATAATCGCCGTCAGGCTCCGCTACACCGAGCCAGTAGTCACGGCCGTTGTGCTGCACCGGTCCGTAACCATTCTTCTTAAGCTTCTCCCTGCAGCGTTCATTATAAGCTGCCAGCTTCTCCGGATCCCATCCCTGACCATAGCAGGAATCAGTATCGGAGTAGATCCAGTCACGGCAGCAGGAACCAAGATCAAAGAGGTTCCGGAACGCATAGGCCGTCACCCAGACCCCGATCTGGTAATTCAATACGCTTGTGAACCGCTTCACATACTTTACGTACTCTTCAACGCCGTTCACTTCCTGCAGCTCATACTCTCCCGTTTCATAATTCTCTGCGATCGTGTCTTTAACGGGCTTCTGGACCGTCATTCCGTAAATACTGTTCAGTGTTGCTTTCCTGAGGGCATAAAGGACCGGATCGCCGCCTTTCAGTTTTGTCTTATCCCGGAACAGCTCAAAAATATAATCCGTGAACCATTTCGGCAAGTAATCTTTGTGTGCTGCATAGATATTCGTACACAGATGTTTCTTGTATTTATATTGCTTTGCGATCACCTCAAGATCTGTTTCCGTCAGCCAGATCTCGACATAATCGGCCGATAAGATCCTCCCGTTATCCAGGACGGGATTGATACATTTTACCGCTTTAGAGAACTGAAGAGCCGGCATCGGGTAATAATAATCCATCAGATCCGGCTCGATCAGGATCAGCTTAAAGATATATGCGTTGTTGTCCTTATCCGCCAGGATCTCAGAGATCGACCGGTTCTCCATCGGCGTAAACCGTTCCGAGGGGTAACGCTCCGAAATCATGCAAAAAGGATAAGAACTCGCGAAATCGTAGCAGGATGTGATGCCCGTTATAGTCTGGTTATAATAGTGACGGTTCCCGTGCGTATATCCGCCATGAAACACACGCTCCAAGATCAGCTGCAGCTCATACTCCGGAGCCTGACGCAGAAATTTTTCATGAGCATTCTGATACTTTCCCCGTTTCCGAACCTCTTCTCTGGGGATCCCCGTCGCCGTCCAGGGGATCGAGTAGATTCTCTTATGCAATAGCTGCAGCGTTGCGTCAATACACTCAACACCGGCCAGCGTATCATTCTCAATGTATTCTAATTCCTGATCGGTCAGCGGATCGCCCTGGTTCCGGATCTTGTCATAATCCCAGAATCCGACCGCCTTTTTATGCTCAACGTCCATATCCTTTGCCCATTTCTCAAGTTTCCTCTGTGCTAAAATAAGGCTATCACGCAAGACAACACCACATGGAAATTCAATATAGATCGGATATAAACTTTTTGTGTTCAGCTGCTTGACCGGTTCCGTGAACTCCCTCAGGAAGAACTTGCGGAGAAATACCCAGTCATAAGATAAGTTATGAACATAGATATAAGACAGCTCTCCGGGCATAGCATCATGTATTTTTTTAATACATTCTATACAGTCAGATGGTGTATAGCCCCAGAGAGTCACGATATTGAAATGCAGGGCCCGGATGCTGATACACCAGGTAACAATATGATTCTGGCCGATCAGGTCAGGATCCTTTTTACTCGTTTCGGTATCCAGCATCATGATTGCATCATTATAGAGCTTGTGAGAGCCTTTCCCTGCCCTTTTTGCATATAGGATATAAGAGAGATCACGGTAATTGTAATCTCTCCAGAAAACCATCTTATAGCCCTTAGATTCATAAAATTTTCTCCGTATTGTTTCTAATTCTGAGCGTCTCATTGTTTAATACATATCAAAAACAGATAACCCCTGATCCTCCAAAATCTTATTCACAGCAGACTGCACTTTTTTATTTGCGACACGAATATTCGGAGTCTGACCTTTTTTAAATGCCTGCTTTATCTTCTTTTCATTTTCCTGGATAACACCGTAAGCCTGCATGGCTGTCTGTGATCCAAATCCCCGATCAGAATCATTCCATTGTTTTGATTCATAGAAGCTCGCAAGATCATCCCAATTCATTTTGGTCCCATATTTGCTATTGATCGTATTTGCTCTCTGCTTAAATGTTTTTATAATATCCCTTTTCGTGCTTGTTTTCGTATCCTCAAGAAAATGTTTAACGTCATTAATACGGGCCTTAAGGCTGTTTATATTTCTTGGTATATCTCTATTAAAACGAGAAGCACCGGAACCGCTCCAATACTGTATATCTTTCATGGCCCGGTTGTATGCGAACTTTGTCACATTCTCAAAACCCTTTTGAGTCGATAATCTTTCAAGCCGGACCAGTCTCTGATCCGCCTTTTTTGCTAAGGACTTATATTCTTTCACTAATGCCTGGTATTCAGGATCCGATCGCCTTGCCATGTCATCACCTCCGTACATTTTAAAATATCACAACTCACCGTATACAAAAAGAGTCATGAGCTAAGGTTTTTATTTTATACAATCGACACGCTGTCAGGACACTGTACACTTATACGGACACTGTACAAGTAGTTGTACAGTAATACATTCTATGTATGCGTGCGTAAGGCGTGAGGTCTTGACTAAATTGCAAAATACTCAAAGGGGAATTGAGTTTTTGTCAACGAAAGGTCCTTATAACCAC
>JAZURJ010000022.1:0-32283 GCA_045606085.1 Oscillospiraceae bacterium | reverse complement strand
GTTCCCGTGGGGACGTATGGTTAAAGTAATAAGTGTTGTTCTCTTATGTACACTGGGAGAACGGTTTTTAGCTTTTCAGCTATCACGTATATTATATCGGTCGGTTTTTTTAAAACTTTAGCGTTTTTTTTAAAATTTTTTAAATTTTTTTTATTTTTTCGGATATATCTCCAAAAACATACTGTTTTTACTTGTTTGTCGGTACAAAAACGCCCTCTCTTTATAACAGAGAGGGCGTCGGTTATTGTTTTTATCAGCCAAGGAGCTGCAGAATGGACTGAGGCTGCTGGTTTGCCTGAGCAAGCATAGACTGAGCTGCCTGCTGCAGGATATTGAACTTGGTATAATTCATCATCTCGGATGCCATATCTGTATCACGGATGGTGGATTCTGCTTCGGTCATGTTTTCTGCTGTTGCAGTCAAGTTTTCTATCTTGTGTTCAAGTCTGTTCTGCATGGAACCGAAAGTAGCTCTTACCATGGACACCTTATTGATCGCACAATCGATCTGATCGATAGCAGAGTTTGCGGTTGCCTGTGTCGAAAGATCAAGTCCCTCGGATACTACCTGTGTACCTGTCTGCACACCGTTTCTGTCATAAGTCTTTTCAATAAGAGGACCTACACCGAGGCCAGGAGCAGATACATCCATATCTGCCTTCAGGCTACCGATACCCTGACAGGTATAGGAGAATGTGAAGTTGATGGCATCCTTTGCACGTGCACCTACCTGCAGAACGATAGAATCTACATAGGTAAGATCGCTTGCTGCAGCCTTGTATGCATTTGAAATAGAAACATCATCAGTATCTGTGAGTGTAGGATTTGTTGCTGCTTCGTACTCAAACTTGCCGGTGGATGCTGTGGTACCATCAGCCATTCTGCCGCCGTTCAGAGCAGTAACACCATTGAAGTCAGTGTCTGCGATCTGATTAAGCTCATCACAGAGCTGATCGTATTCAAGGCTGATAGCAGCACGATCGGTAGCGTCATCATATGTGCCGTTAGCAGCTTCCGCAGCCAGTTCCTTCATTCTCTGAAGGATAGAGTGTGTTTCCTGAAGTGCACCCTCGTAGGTCTGGATCATGGATATACCATCCTGAGCATTTCTCTTAGCCTGATTAAGACCACGAATCTGAGATCTCATCTTCTCGGAAATAGCCAGACCTGCAGCGTCATCGCCTGCACGGTTGATTCTGTAACCGGAAGACAGCTTCTCGGAAGACTTCTTCATGCTTGCAACATTGAAATTTAATTTATTATACGCATTGAGCGAATTCATATTATGCTGTACTACCATACCTGACATAACTGCATTCCTCCTTAATATATTAACTGAAATAATGGAATTTTATCTTATAATTTTCATCAGGGCACACTTCTCCCTAATATACTCCATATTATTTATATCGACCGCTGTTTTTTAAACTTTAGTCTTTTTTTTGTTTTTTCTGATATTTTTCTATATATACTTATTAAATATAAGATCAATAACAACAAGTATTTCTATATGCTGTTATTTCAAAAGCAGTATGTGAATCTGAATACAACATTCCTACCAGATCACACATTGTACATATAAATTCCTCATGAGAAGATGAAAACGCCGCAGCACCCTCTGCACCTTTTAACATAACTTCACAGCTGAATAAAAACACACAAATATTATCTTCCGGCGAAAGTACTTCAGATATGCCATGAGTTCTCCACTCCATAAACAGCGATCGTATCAGATTATTAAGAGCATTTTTGCAATAACTGCCAAGCATCTCATTTGAACGTTTCTTTTCCTCTTCGTTACGCGGAAGTATAAGTTCCGTACCGAATATATGTCTGAAGATCTGTTGCAAAGGAATATCGTAACCTGTTTTGATCTTAAGTTCCGATATGGCTTTTCTTATATCACCATTATAATATAAAATATACTTTCCTATATTATCTGCCACTTCAATATGTGAATGCGGTATGGTTTTGATTATAGCAGATATTTCAGTTTCCCCTGTTTCTGCTGATAATATCTCCATACATCCTTCTTCCTGAAAAATACGCTCCATTACTCTGTAGCAAGTGTTTTTACATGTGCGTATAAACATATTTCCGTCAAGCCGTGTTACTCTGGGATATTCACGGCAGGTATAAGAAAGATATTCCTCACCTGACTGACATTGCACAGAACATAGTCCTTTACAAAGAAAAGGGCAGAGGTCATCTTCATCCATCTTTATCGGTACATAATCATCAATGCGGGGAAATGCCGTTTTGATTTTTTCTGAAAGCTCTGCTGTACAGTTTTCTTTAAGACGAAGTATCTCTTCTTTTGTCCACACCACAGACCATCCGCTGCAGCAAGTGGACGGACATTTATCCGCCATACACTGAAAGGTTGAAGCTAATTTACTCTGTTGTATACTATATTTCATATCCACCTCTGAAAAACGGCGGTCATATCGGACCGCCGTCTGTTTATTTATCCGAACCCTCAAGGAAATAGGACGCTTCCATATCTGCAACTGAAAGTGCAAATGCAAGAGGGAACATCTCCAGTGCATTTCCCACGGAATTCTTATCTTCATTTCCCGAAAAGCCCATGTGCCAGCGTATAGCCATGGCTTCTTCTCTTGTAAGTCTCATAAATCCGCTTACCATGTAAACAGATTTCTCTCCGTGACCATATGGAAGTGTATCGTGTATCTCGTAATAGGGTACCTTCTCCCATTGTCCGGTTTTGTCATTCTTTGCGTTGCGATAGCTTACACGGTAGAAATTGACTTTGCAGATATCATGTAAAAGAGCAGTTATTGCAATGCTTTCTGCTGATGCTGTCAGTCCGTACTCTTCTCTGACACGCTGCCTTTCCATATACGCACACATACAATCATAGACATTGAGCGAGTGCTTCAGCAGACCTCCTTCAAAAGCATTATGGTATCTTGTGCTTGCTGGTGCTGTGAAAAAATCACTCTTGTTCTCAAGAAAATCCAGCAATTTATCTGAACCTTCACGTGTTATATTTTCCTTATATATCTGAATAAAACGTTCCTTATCTGTCATAGTATCACCAATAATAAATCCTTTGTCTGATAAGACATTTCTGCTGCACATCAAATGTGTATTCGTATTTCAGAATGGTATAATTACCTTCGCTTACCGACGCTACCAGATACTGATCCATCAGACCTGCTTCTATCATATCGAGATGGGTACCGTACGGAGCAGTTTCTTTTCCATTCTCATAAACCGGAACTTCAGTCAGTTTTCCATCGAATATCGTAAAAAATCTTGCATACTGCGGCGTTTCAACTTCATTTATAATATGGAAGTCTATCTGAATAAGATCCGGATATTCATTAACTTTGAATTCACGTTTATTGGATATCAGCTCGCATCCGTAAGAGAGATTATCCTTTATGCTCTCCATGATAAGAAATCTGTCATCACGGGGAACGTTTATTTTATATGTATCCAGTATCTCACCATTCTGTAAAAGATCCAGTCTGAAATCACCGTAAAGATCACCCTTTACATAAGTGGTTTCCATATCCGGCTCGGCTGTGCTGTCGATACGTACGCCTGATATCTCCACTGTATAATAATCATTATCGGCAAAAACATTCATTATAGTATATGATAATCTGTCACCCTCAACTCTCGGAGATTGTATGGCGGCCGGAATGATCTCGTCAGGTTCTATATATGCATCCATCACAGTAGTAGTCATCGTGGTAGTAACAGAGGTTTCTGCAGTAGTTTCCGAAACAGTAGTAGTTACAGTTGTATCTGCAGAATTATATGCTTCCTTTTCTTCTAGATTACAGCCGCTCAACATCAATGTAGCAGCCAGCATCAACATTATCACTTTGATTTTTCTCACAGGATCACCTCCGATATAAGAATATATCTTTACATTTATTATAATAAATAGAAAAAGAAAAATCAAGCATAATGAAGCCCATTTTTTTAACGATAATAAAAATTGTTTTTCTTTCAACAATCAACAGTGTTTTGTTGATAATTTTATCTTTCAATACATAATCAACATACTTTCCACGTACTATCCTCAGTTTCAACAAAATATCCATTCTGTATAAAACAGCGTAATTTTAACAGTTTCAACCTAGTTTTCAACACAAAAAAGCTATTTAAACAGTTTAAATGTTAAAAAGATGCTATGAAATTTTGTTGAAATGATGTTGTTGATTTTACTTTTAACATTACAAACAGGAATTATTATTGATTTTGTAATTATTTCTTTTTATCACTTAGATCTTAATAATTTTACAATTTGTATAAAAATTAGTTTTACAGATGTTTCAACTGTGATTTTAACTGCGATCTTACATTTTCAGTTGAAATACTAAAACCCGTTTGATTGATTAAAATGCGATTTTTTCACAATTTCAACTGAGTTTTCAACAAAAATAAGGCTTTTTTCACTGTTTATACGCTTAGTTTTTATCTTTTTACGTTAAATTGTTGAAAACGTGTTGAAATAGTGTATAACTTAATAATTTATCTGAAATGATTAAGTTAAAACATTTTATAAATTAGTCAGGTATTAATTTCTCAATATTTAATTCAGATATGGTTTGTTTAATATTCACATATTGCCATTTAATATTTATGGTGTTTTGTGCTTGAAAAATTTTTCGAATTATGGTATTATTAAATATGAACTTTTATTATTAGGTACTATGCCCTCAAATAATAGTTTTATATAAAAACTATTAGCATAATGCCATATAAAAACAAATTTCGAGAAAGAGGAAAGGTGAAAAAAATGGATAATCTGTCTTCTCTGTCCGATATCTATAATCTCGTAGTTGATAACTGCGTGAAGGAATATGGCTTTTCCGAATCTGCCCGTGAGATCTGGCTCGATTCGCTGATTCCTGTGGAAATGAAAGGATCAAAAGTAGTTCTCGCTACTGATGTTGATTTCAAGAGAGATACATTATATAGTCATTATGTAACCAAGCTGGAAGCTCAGTTTACAAACGTGATGGGATTTCCTATCAGCATAGATATCATCGTTAATGACAGTAAACCCACTACTGTTTCAATGTTCAATAATATTAAGAACGATGAGGATATCTCAAATAAGATTGAAACCATGGTTAATGATAACAAGATCACATATACCTTCGATAATTTTATTGTAGGTCCTTCAAATAATCTTGCATTCGCCGCTGCAAAGGCAGTATCTCAGATGCAGCATGAAAAGTATAATCCTCTTTTCATTTACGGTGATTCAGGTCTTGGTAAGACACATCTTCTTTCTGCTATCCAGAACGAGATGCAGAATAACTATCCCGGTATAAATATCATCTATATTTCTTCCGAGACCTTTACAAACGAATTTCTGCATTCCATTACTGCAAACACAACAGATCAGTTCGATGATAAATATAGAAGTGCAGATGCTCTTCTCATCGACGATATCCAGTTCATTGCAGGTAAAGAGCAGACAGAGGAAAAATTCTTCCATATCTTCAACGAGCTTTATAAGCTGAATAAGCCTATCGTACTTACATCCGACCGTCCTGCAAAGGAGATCAAATCCATCTCTGACAGACTGAAGACAAGATTTTCTTCAGGTCTTGCTGCAGATGTCCGTGCTCCCGAGTATGAAACAAGACTTGCTATCATCCAGCGTAAGGCTGAGCTGCTCAATTTCAAGATACCGGATGATGTTGTTGATTTCATCGCAACAAAACTGAAGTCCAATATCCGTCAGATCGAAGGTGTCGTTACTAAAATGAACGCACTTTTCATGGTATCCAAGATAAAGCCCAGCATCGTTGTTGCTCAGAATGTCATCAAGGATATAGTATCTGATCATCAGCCTATTCCTGTTACTGTTGATAAGATCATCAGTGAAGTAGCTAATATATATGGTGTACAGCCTGAGGAAATGAAATCCCCCAAGCGTGCATCAAATATCTCTGCTGCTAGAAAGGCTGCTATGTATGTTATTCAGGATATTACAGGTCTTCCTTATGAAACTATCGGACAGGAATTCGGCGGCAGAGATCACTCTACTGTTGTATACGCAATAAAGAATGTAAAGTCTGCTATGGAAACAGACAGCAGCTTCCGTTCTATTATTGAAGACCTTATCAAGAATATAAAGGCAAATCAATAATAAGGTAGTTTTGAACTGAATTATCAACAAGTTTTTATATATTATCAACACGAGGTTGAAAGAAAAATGTTTTTAAACTTTTTCTGAAATTATCAACATTGATATATCGAAAAATTCATTGGTGATTTTGGCTTCATCAAGCGGAAAATTTTATTTTCCACATTTTCAACCGCCCTTATTATTATGATTAAATATTATTATCTTATTTTATTTACCATTTCGGAACAAAGTTCCGACGAAAGGAGACTGCTATGAAATTCAGCTGTCAGAAGGAAGTTATCTTAGGTGCAGTTCAGACCACTTCAAAAGCCGCTGCAGGCAAATCAAGCATTCCTGCCCTCGAGGGTATACTGCTCGAGCTGGAAGGAAACAGCCTCACTGTGACCGGTTATAACCTTGATATCGGTATCAAAACTGACATAGAAGTAAATGGAATAGAAAGCGGTAATATCGTTATCAATGCCAGAATGGCAGGAGATATTATCAGAAAAATGCCTTCAGGTGAGATCACTTTCAGTTGTGACGGTAATAATATGGCTACTATCACTAGCCGTGAAACAGAATTTTCTGTTATGTGCATGAGTGCTGATGATTATCCTGTTGTTCCTCAGGTAAATCCTGAAACCAGCTTCACTGTTCCTCAGAAGATGATCAAGAGCATGATCAATCAGACTAAGTTTGCTGTGGCTGTTACCGATACAAAGCCTGCTCTTATGGGCTGCAAGTTTGAGATTGCTGACAATATACTCAGTGTAGTAGCTGTTGATGGTGTCAGAATAGCACTCAGACAGGAACCTGTTGTATATGATAATATTGAATTCATTGTTCCTGCGAAGACTTTGGATGAACTTGTTCATATACTTGCTGATGATAATGAAAAGAATATTACATTTTGTATAGATAAAAATCAGATTTCTTTCAGTGTAGGTGATTATATCATGATCTCCAGACTGATAGATGGTGAATTTATTCAGTACAATAAGCATCTTGTATGCAGCGATGATGTATATGCGGAAGTAAATTGCCGTGATATGATCGAAATGCTTGATCGTGCTATGCTTATCATCAATGAAAAGAATAAGAATCCTATCCGCTGCGAGCTTAATGGAGATACTCTTTCTCTGAGCTGTACAACAGGTCTTGGAAAGATCAATGATAAGATGACTGTTAAGTATAACGGACAGCCTATTACTATCGGCTTTAATGCAAAGTATATGCTGGATGCATTCAAGGCCTGCGATACAGATTCTGTTAAGCTTATCATGAGCAGTTCTGTTGCACCTATTATTATCAAGCCTATGGCAGGCACAGAATTTACATTCCTTGTTCTGCCCATGCGTCTTAAATGAATAGAACACTGGGAGAAGATATGTGAGATAAGAATGGGTCTCCCACAAGATTAACAAAAGAAGGGAAATAGAAATAATGGAAGAAATAAAGATAGTAACTCCTTTTATAAAGCTTGATCAGCTTGTAAAGTTTGCAGGTCTTGCTGAAACAGGAGCAAAAGCAAAGATTCTCATCGAGCTTGGTGAATTTAACGTTAACGGTGATCTTTGTACCAAAAGAGGCAAGAAGATCAAGCCCGGTGATGTTATTGATTTCAAGAATAAGAAGTACAAAGTAGTTCTGGATGAGAATGCAGAGATTCCTGCTGAATAATTAATGATAATCAAAAAGATATATATACGGAATTTCCGTAATATAAAAGAAGCTGAACTAAGCTTTGATAAAGATCTGAATATTTTTGTAGGTAAAAACGCACAAGGTAAGACTAATCTTATGGAAGCACTGTCCGTATGTCTGGGCGGCAGCTTCCGCCATGTGCGTTTTTCTCAGTATATACCGTCTGCAGACTCAAAGGCTGAAGTGTTGATACGCCTTTATTTTACAGATGATCAGAATACCCGTGATAATGTAGTTGAATATATTATAAATGCGGGAAAAGTATCTGTAACATATAATGGACTGAAAATGAATGATGCTGCAGAATTATACGGAGTGTTAAAATATGTTGTTTTTATACCGGAACATCTTAATCTGATAAAGGGTAGTCCTGAACTCAGGCGAAATTATCTGGATGATGTTGCAGTTATGCAGACAAAAACGCATCTGAAAAAATTATCAAGATATAACAAAGGGTTAAAGCAGCGTAATAATATACTATCTTTTATAAATCCTAATGTTAAGGCTGCTGAATTATCAGCTCAATTAGTGTGCTGGAATGAAATTCTTGCAGGTGAAGGTATAAATGTAACCTACGGCAGATTGAAGTATTTTGCTTTTCTGAAAGAGTATGCAGCAGATATATATTCTCAGCTTACAGAAGGTGCAGAGAAGCTTGAAATGGATTATTACAGCTCAATTTTTAAAACTGAAAGTATAAATTTTGATAATGTAAACCAGTTGTTTACCGATTATTTGAATGAGCTGGAAAATAATCTTGATACAGAAATGAAACTTCATTATACACTTGCCGGTGTTCATCGTGACGATGTTAATTTTTATATCAATGGTATGGCAGCAAGGGATTTTGCTTCGCAGGGGCAGCTCAGAAGTGCAGCATTGGCTCTTAAACTGTCTGAAGCTGAAATTATCCGTCGTAAGAATAAGACCTGTCCTGTGGTCATTCTGGACGATATTCTGAGTGAGCTGGATCATGTGAGAAGAAATTTTGTAATCAACAATATTGAAAAATCACAGGTATTTATTACTTGTTGTAATATTGATGATCTGTCATCATTGAAAAACGGAAAAACCTGGATCACTGAAAAGGGTACTTTTACGGAGGTGTGATATGTTTCTTTTTCTTGGTGCAGATGCTGTCGTTCCTGAAAAAGATGTCATCGGAATATTTGATATAGAAGAATGTTCGGTAAGCAGGATGACTGCGGATTATCTCAATTCTTGTCAGAAGAAAAATAAAGTGGAATATGTTTCATTTGATATGCCGAAATCATTTATTGTTTGTACGGATAAAACATATATTTCCAATGTGTCAAATTCGACGATAAATAAAAGAGCAATAAAAAATAATAAAATTTAGCCTGTGCTGACAGTTGTATCGACGCACAGGCTTAAATTATGCGTTTTTAGGCAAATATAGGGGCTTATAGTATCCCTACTTTTTTTGGATAAAAATCGATTTTAGAGCTAAAAACGCTTGAAATTTTATTAAAAATATGATATACTATATATAATATTGGTGATGATGGGAAATGTGTCCTTTGATCATCATAAAATATCATCAGATTAGTGAAAGGCAAGGGTGACTTGTTTATCCTTGCCCTGTTTATTTCACGGAGGGTAATATGGCAGAAAATGAAAAGGCTCTGGACGTCAATTATGGTGCCGATGATATTCAGGTCTTAAAAGGACTTGAGGCGGTAAGAAAACGTCCCGGTATGTATGTCGGTTCTTCTGGTGAAGGCGGTCTGCATCATCTCGTTTATGAGATCGTGGATAACTCCATCGATGAGGCACTGGCAGGTTACTGTACTGAGATAGATGTATCTATTCTTCCTGATAATGTTATCAGGGTCATAGATAATGGTCGTGGTATCCCTACTGCGATCAATCATGCGGAAGGTATATCTGCAGCAACTGTCGTATTTACAATCCTGCATGCAGGTGGTAAGTTCGGCGGTGGCGGATATAAAGTTGCCGGCGGTCTGCACGGTGTAGGTGCATCGGTAGTTAACGCTCTGTCCGAATGGCTGGAAGTAGAGATTCATGATGGTAAGAATGTGCATTTCCAGCACTTTGACCGTGGTGAATATACCGAGGAGATAAAGATCATCGGTGAAACTGATCACACAGGTACTCAGGTAACATTCAAGCCCGATTCCGAAATATTCCATACTACTGAATTCAGATATGATACACTTCAGGAAAGACTGCGTGAAAAGGCATTCCTTAACGGTGGTCTGAAGATCAATCTTTCTGATCTTCGTGATCCCGAAAATCCTGTACGTGAAGTAATGCAGTATGACGGCGGTATCATGAGCTATATCGAATGGCTCAACAAAAAGCGTGGTGCGGATGTTCTGCATCCCGATGTCATCTTCCTGCATGGTGAGATGAATGGTATCGATGTGGAGATTGCATTCCAGTATACAACAGACTTCAACAGTGAAGTGTTCCGTTCATTTGCAAACAATATTCACACAGGTGAAGGCGGTACTCATGAGCTGGGTCTGAAAAAGGCTCTCAGCAAGGTCATCAATGACTATGCAAAGGCTTATAAGGAAGCAAATGAAAAGAATAAGATAAAGAAGGCTACCAAGAAGAAGGAAGATGAAAAGCCTTTCACCGGTTTCAGTGGTGAGGCTATCAGAGAAGCTATCAATGCTATCATCTCTGTTAAGCTCCCTGAGTGTGAGTTTGAAGGTCAGACAAAGGGTAAGCTTGGTAATCCCGAGGTACAGCCTGTTGTTTATAAGATCGCTACTGAGCAGCTCACATATTATTTTGAAGAGCATCCTGAAACAGCAATGATAATCATGAACAAGGCTATCAATTCTCAGGCTGCCCGTGATGCTGCAAAGCGTGCTATGGAAGCTAAGCGTAAGTCTGTTATGGACAGCAACGGTCTTCCCGGTAAACTGGCTGATTGCTCTGAATCCGATCCTACAAAAACTGAAATATACATCGTAGAGGGTGACTCTGCGGGTGGTTCTGCAAAGAGTGGCCGTGACAGACGTTTCCAGGCTATCCTGTCCCTGTGGGGTAAGATGCTGAACGTTGAAAAGGCAAGAGCAGATAAAGTTTACAACAATGACAAGCTGTCACCAGTTGTTAAGGCACTGGGAACAGGTATAGCAGAGGATTTCGATATAACCAAACTGCGTTACGGCAGAGTAGTTATCATGGCCGATGCCGATGTCGACGGTATGCATATCAGAACACTGCTGCTGACATTCTTCTTCCGCTTCATGCGTCCGCTGCTTGAGCAGGGTCATGTATATTGTGCTCAGCCTCCGCTGTTCAAGGTATGGCGAGGCAAGCAGGTCAGATATGCTTTCTCTGATGAAGAAAGAGATCAGTATATTGCAGAGCTTATGGGCGATAATCCCAATGCAAAGGTAGATGTACAGCGTTATAAAGGTCTTGGTGAGATGGATCCCGATCAGCTCTGGGAAACAACGATGAACCCTGAGACCAGAACGATGCTTCGTGTAAGTGTTGAGGACGCTGCAAAGGCAGATGAGATAATGACGATACTCATGGGCGATAAGGTCGAGCCTCGTCGTGAGTTCATCGAGAAGAATGCAAAGCTGGCAGTAAATCTCGATATCTGATAAGATAAGGAGTGATCTTTATTCCGGGACTGATACCAGATCTCAGCAGCAATAATATCGAAAATGAAGCTAGTAAGAAGCTGCTGGAATTCAGCTATGATAATTCGTTGGATGAAATAGATGGAGCGATGAAGAGCTACCAGAATAAATTCGGTGGAAAAAAGCGGATTATGGTACTGGTAGGATATTCAATACTTACGGTCGCTGCCATCGTGCTGATAATTCTTGATCATCAGCAGATACTTCCGTATTTTGCGCTTGCTTTCTGTCTTTTCAGCCTTTTCTTCAATCTGACAGATAAGCAAAGAACAAGGAAAAAGATCATTGAGGCTTTAAAGGACACAAATCCTGAAGATTATTCTGCGGTGATATATGATGACAGAATCGAGATAGAAACTATCATCAAGCCAAAGGATGACGAAATAAAGATCGAAAGCGAAGAGGATGAGGAAACAGCCAATATATCCCCTGTAAAGAGTATTTATGTATTCGGAACAGATATATTGGATTTTGCCGAGAATGAAGATTCTCTGATGCTCATTGCTTCCAGACGTCAGATATATTGCTTCCCTAAGCGTTGTCTGACAAAAGAACAGGAAGAAACTCTCCGTGATATACTTCAGGAAAAGACAGAAAATTGATTGAATGATTGGGATGTTCGGATGATGATCCCAAGGAGGAAAAATGGATATTGATTTCAGTTCAGAAAAGCTTATAAATATCGACCTTGAGGAAACGATGAAGGATTCCTTTATCCAGTATGCAATGTCGGTAATTACATCCAGAGCACTGCCTGATGTCCGTGACGGTCTGAAACCTGTTCACAGACGTATCATCTATACCATGAATGAGGCAGGAAATACCTCTGACAAGCCTACGCGTAAGTGTGCTTATACCGTAGGTGAGGTTCTGGGTAAATATCATCCTCACGGTGATGCATCTGTTTATGATGCACTTGTACGTCTTGCACAGGATTTCTCTCTGCGTTATCCGCTGATCACCGGTCAGGGTAACTTCGGTTCCGTGGACGGCGATCCTGCCGCTGCTTACCGTTATACAGAGGCAAAGCTTGCAAAGATCTCCGATGAGATGATCCGTGATATCAACAAAAAAGTCGTTGATTTCACCACAAACTATGATGATAAACTGCAGGAGCCTGTTGTTTTGCCTTCACGTTTCCCTAATCTGCTGGTAAACGGTAGTAATGGTATCGCAGTAGGTATGGCTACAAATATTCCTCCTCACAATCTTGGGGAGGTCATTGATGCCATCCTGCTTATGATAGATAATCCCGAAGCAACGATAGAGGATATCATGACCAAGATTCAGGGTCCTGATTTCCCTACCGGCGGTATAATCATGGGTTACAGTGGTATTCGTTCCGCATACTATACAGGACGCGGTAAGATCATCCTTCGTGGCAGAGCGGAGATCGTAGAGGAAAATAATCATACAAGAATCATCATCAACGAGATTCCTTACATGGTAAACAAGGCTCGTCTGCTGATGAGCATCGGTGATCTGGTGCGTGATAAGCGTATCGAAGGTATATCCGTTGTACGTGATGAATCCGACAGAAACGGTATGCGTATCGTCATTGAGCTCAAGCGTGATGCAAATGCAAACGTTGTGCTCAATAAGTTGTATTCCTATACTCAGCTTCAGGATACAGTCGGAGTCATCATGCTTGCACTGGTGGATGGTCAGCCAAAGATTCTTCCGCTGCGTGACATGCTGGAGCAGTATATCAATTTCCAGGTGGAGGTAGTTACTCGCCGTACAAAATATGATCTCGAAAAGGCACAGGAGCGTGCTCATATCCTTGAAGGTTTCCTGCTTGCTATCGATTTCATTGATGAGGTAATTGCTATCGTTCGTCACAGCAAGACATTACAAGAAGCAAAGGATCGTCTTGTAGAGCGTTTCAAGAATGTTGATGTTTCCAGATCCGGTCTTTTCCCCACAGGCACTTATTCTCTTACTGAGGCACAGGCAGATGCTATCGTTCAGATGCGTATCGGTCAGCTGACAGGTATGGAAGAATCTAAGATCGCTGATGAGCTGGGTGAGAAGAGAGAGCTTATTGCTGAATACATGGCTCTGCTTGCTGATCATGGCAAGATGCTGCATCAGATCGGTACTGAGCTTGAGGCTATCAAGAAGAAGTATAACGATGCAAGAAGAACATCTATCGAGCCTGTAAGCGGCGAAGTTGATATTGAGGATCTTATCCCTGTTGAGGACTGTGTTGTTACTTATACAAATATCGGTTACATCAAGCGTCAGCCTGTTGAGATATACAATATCCAGAAGCGAGGCGGACGCGGAGTTTCCGGTATGAAGCAGCGTGATGAGGATTTTGTGGAAAATATGTTTATTTCTTCCAGTCACGAAAATATCCTCTTTATCACAAATCAGGGAAATATGCACCGTATCAAGTGTTATGAGATACCTGAGGGTGGCAGACAATCCCGCGGTATGAATATAGTAAATCTGCTGCAGCTCAATGAGGGCGAGCAGGTGGCTGCTATGATGACCACAAATGATTTTGCTGATAATAAGTATTTTATCTGCATCACAAAGAATGGTATAGTAAAGAGAACAAATCTCTCTGAGTATAAGAATATCCGTAAGAGAGGTCTGCGTGCTATTACTGTTGCAGAGGATGATGAGATAGTATCCGCATTCCTGACTGAAGGTGATTGCACGATTCTTGTTGCAACAAGAAACGGTATGTCCCTGAGATTTGATGAGACCAAGGTAAGACCTCTCGGCAGAGGTGCACGCGGTGTTCGTGCTATCAAGTTGCGTGATGAGGATTATGTAGTAGGTGCTACGAAGATATTTGATGACGAGGCTACTATCCTGACTGTTACAGATAAGGGTATGGGTCGCCGTTGTGCAATCAGCAGCTATCGTCTGCAGAACAGAGGCGGTTTTGGTCTGAAGAATTATCCTGTAAGTGATGAGAAGGGTTATGTATGCGGAATCAGAACACTTGGTCCGGATGACGATGTAATTCTTATCAGCACAGACGGTGTTATTATCCGCTTCCGTGCAAATGATCTGCGTACGATGGGCAGACCTGCTTCCGGTGTGCGTGTAATGCGTCTTGGTGAGGACAGCAGAGTTGCTTCCTTTACGAGAACCGCTCACGATGAGGATGAAGAAACAACAGAGATCGAAAAGGTTTCTGATGAGGAGATTGCAGCTTCTCTCAGTGAGGAGGCAAGCGAGGTTGTTGAGCCTGATGTTGAGCCTAACGATGATGAAGAGGCAGAGGCACAGGAAGATGCAGCAGCAGATGATGAAGAATAATTGAATAACAACGCCCGGGCAGGGGAAACCCATGTTCGGGCGTGTTTTCTGATTGTTCCACATGGAACAGATATTGTGTCGAAAGGAAGATGAAGGATGACAACGGGATATACTCTGGAAGAGTATGATGTTGTAGTTATCGGAGCAGGTCATGCCGGATGCGAGGCCGCTCTTGCTGCCGCAAGACTTGGAATGAAGACTGCAATATTCACGCTGTCGTTGGATTGTATTGCTAATATGCCGTGCAATCCCTGTATAGGTGGTTCGGCAAAGGGACAGATCGTATGTGAGATAGATTCGCTTGGCGGCGAGATGGGAAAGGCAGCAGATGCGACCTTTATCCAGTCGCGTATGCTGAACAGAGGAAAGGGTCCTGCGGTACATAGTCTCAGAGTACAGAGCGATAGGAATAAGTATCATTTGTATATGAAGAAGTGTCTGGAGGATACACCTAACCTTTATATCAAACAGGCGGAAGTAGTTTCTGTGGATACAGAGGACGGCAGGATAACGGCAGTCCGTACAAAACTGGGTGCTGTTCATCCTTGCAAAGCTGCTATCATTACAACAGGAACTTATCTCAATGGAAAGATACATATCGGTGAGCTGAATTATGAGGCAGGTCCTGATAATGTTCTTCCGTCAACAGGGCTTACCGAGTGTCTGAAAAATATCGGCTGCACCATGCGTCGATTTAAGACAGGTACTCCTGCCAGAGTGCATAAGCGTTCTATCAACTTCGATGTGCTGGAAAAGCAGGTCGGCGATGATGATATTATCCCGTTTGCTTTCGATAATGAGGGACCACTTGAAAATATCGTTGATTGCTATGTTTCCTATACAAATGCAGAAACACATAAGGTTATACTCGATAATCTGCACCGATCCCCCTTATATTCGGGACGAATCGAGGGTGTAGGTCCGAGATATTGTCCAAGTATAGAGGATAAGATAGTACGCTTCAAGGAAAAAGAGCGTCATCAGCTCTTTCTGGAGCCAATGGGACTTGATACGGATGAATACTATGTTCAGGGTATGAGTTCATCTCTGCCTGAAGATGTACAGCTTAAGTTCCTGCGTACGATCAAAGGTCTGGAGAATGTTGAGATAATGCGTCCTGCGTACGCTATCGAATACGATTGCTGTGATCCTCTTGAGCTTCTCCCTACGCTTGAATTCAAAAAGATATCCGGTCTTTACGGAGCAGGTCAGTTCAACTGTACGAGTGGATATGAGGAAGCTGCAGCACAAGGTATCATTGCAGGTATTAACGCTGCAAGGAAGATCGAAGGAAAAGAGCCTGTAATTCTTGACAGAGCGTCCAGTTATATCGGCACACTGATCGATGATCTTGTGACTAAGGGCTGCACGGAGCCGTATCGTATGATGACTTCGCGAAGTGAGTACCGTCTTATCCTCAGACAGGACAATGCTGCAGAGCGACTTATGCCGTTAGGACACGATATAGGCCTTGTTTCGGATGAGAGATATCAGAAATTCCTTGCGGAAAAACAGATCGTGGAAGATGAGCTTGAACGAGTACGAAAGACCACTATCCATGCTTCTGATGAACTTAATGAGGTGCTGGTTGCTCGTGGTACAACCCCTGTCACTAACGGAATAAGAATGATAGAGCTGCTGAAAAGACCTCAGGTCGCATATGAGGATCTGAAGCCTTTTGATAAGAAGCGTCCTGCTCTCAAACCATCGCTTATCAATAAGATCGAGATCGAATTGAAATATTCCGGTTATATCAAGATACAGCAGGAACAGATCGAAAAAATGAGAAAGCTTGAGACAAAGACACTTCCTGCGGATATAGACTATAAGACTATCAAGGGTCTGCGTCTGGAGGCACAGGAAAAGCTCAATAAATTCAGACCGCTCAATGTTGGTCAGGCAGGTCGTATCTCTGGAGTAAATCCGGCGGATGTATCGGTCCTGCTCATCTGGCTTGCAGGAAAGGGAGGTAACAATGGACAGGATTAAATATGTACAGGATACCTTTGCATCTGCAGGTATTGAGATCACACAGGAAATGGGCGAAAAGTATGTGAAGCTGTGTGATTTCATGGTGGAGTACAACAAAAATGTAAATCTGACTGCAATAACTGAATTTGAAGATGTGGTAATGAAGCATTTTGTGGACAGTGTTCTCCCGTTCACTATGGTCGATATAGAGCAGGGGAGCAGCTTTATTGATGTAGGTACGGGTGCAGGTTTCCCGTCGCTTCCGTTGCTGATATATCGTCCTGATCTGAAAGGTACGCTATGCGACAGTCTTAATAAACGTTGTGTCTATCTTGAGAAGGCTTGTGCCGAGATCGGTGTCAAGGCTGATATAATCCATGCGAGAAGTGAAGAGCTTGGAAGAAAGCTCAGAGAAAAATTTGATTTTTCTACTGCTCGTGCCGTAGCCGCAATGCCTGTTCTTATGGAATATTGTATCCCGTTCGTAAAGATCGGAGGAAGGTTTATTGCACTGAAATCTGTCAACGAGGATATGTCGGTAGCACAAAATGCTGCGAAGCTGCTTGGCGGAACATCTCCGGAAGTGCGTGATTACAAGCTGCCTAGCGGAGATGATCGCAGACTTGTTATAACAAAAAAGATATCCCAGACTCCGACAAAATATCCCAGAAGCACAGCAAATATAGCAAAGAAGCCGCTTTAATGCGGCTTTTTGTGTTTCTTGAAGCGATTTTGTGTCGAGAAATGCGATATTTACTTGTGGATATTATTTCCTTTTAATGTTACAATTAATATACAGAAAACAAGCGAAGGGAATTGATAAAATGAGTATTTTGTTTGGGAATAAAGATAAAACGGTGCAGAAGGTGGTGATGATACCTTTGGGTGCAATAGTACCAAACAGAGCACAACCGCGAAGCTATTTCGATGAAAAGGAGCTTTATCAGCTTTCGCAGAGCATCAGAGAAAATGGAATCATCCAGCCTGTATGTGTGCGAAAAACAGGTGTTACATATGAGATAATCAGCGGTGAAAGAAGATGCAGGGCAGCAAAGCTGGCAGGTATGTCTGAAGTGCCGTGTATCGTTATGGATATAGACGAGGAGAAGTCAGCTGTGCTGGCAATTATAGAAAACATCCAGCGAAGCGATCTAAGC
This sequence comes from Oscillospiraceae bacterium, assembly GCA_045606085.1. GTDB lineage: Bacteria > Bacillota > Clostridia > Oscillospirales > Ruminococcaceae > CAG-115. The sequence continues at coordinate 14,395 of JAZURJ010000022.1, read as the reverse complement.
TTTTTTGAGGAAGCGATAGCGATAAATGAACTGATAAATGTGTATGGCCTGACGCAGCAGGAGGCGGCACGCAGGCTGGGCAAGGCACAGTCAACTGTTGCGAATAAGCTTCGGTTACTCAGATTTACTGATGCTGAACGGACTATACTTGCATCAAATAATATATCTGAACGACAGGCCAGAGCGATCATAAGAATAGATGAACCGCAAAAACGTATAAATGTCCTTCACACTGTAGTGAAGAGAAGGTTGAATCTTGAACAAACGGAAGAGTATGTAGCTTCTCAGTTAGGCGAAAAGACAACGGGAATTCGTGCTGCGAGAAGCTCGATATTTAACATACCACTGCCAAAGGTTTATATCAATAGTATCAACAAGATAGTCGGCAGAATGAAAAGTGCGAATATAAGCTGCGAAACAATGCTTGAGAAAACTGACAAGTACTTTGAATATACAATTCGGATACCTGTTACTGTCGATATGTGCAAATAAAATTGTTCCACATGGAACATTTCGATGGATAATGTCGAAAATTGTTCCATGTGGAACAATTTTTATAAAAACTCTTTATTTTTTGATAGAAGTATGCTATACTATATAAGTAATATCAAGTAAAGGGGGAAATGCATTGGGTATCGTAATTGGTATCGTTAATCAGAAGGGTGGCGTAGGAAAAACCACTACAGCTGTTAATGTAGCAGCAGGGCTTGGTGCACTCGGACGCAAGGTGCTCCTCATTGATTTCGACCCTCAGGGAAATGCAACGACAGGCTTTGGAATAAAGAAGAAGGCTCTCGATGCGACTACATACGAAGTAATCATGGGTGACAAACGCCCTCAGGAAGCGATAATCGGTACACGTTACAAGAATGTGAAGATAATGCCTGCAACAAGTATGCTGTGTGAAGCAGAGCTTCAGTTAGCTGATGTGGAGCAGAGAAATCATCAGCTGAGAAAGGTAATTCTTCAGGTGAAGGACGAGTACGATATCGTTCTTGTGGACTGCTTGCCGTCACTGGGTATACTGGCGATAAACGCACTGGTTGCGTGCGACAGAATTATTGTTCCCATGGTGTGTGAGCCCTTTGCGATGGAAGGTCTTGCACAGCTTATGCAGACAGTCCGAAAAGTAAAACGTGCAGCAAACAAGGATCTTCAGCTCATGGGCATCGTGTTCACGATGCTTGATAAGCGTCTTCTTGCAAGCAACGAGATACTCCGTGACATCAAGAGGTCTTTCCCGCAGGATGTTATCTTCCATACAGAAGTGCCAAGAAATGTACGTATAACAGAGGCTCAGAGTAATGGTGAGCCCATCATTTATTACGACAAGAATTCCAAGGGCGGAGATGCGTACAAGCGTCTGTCCAAGGAGATACTCGAAAAATGTCGTGAAATGGAGAGGAATAATGGCTAAAAAAAGAATAAGCAGCAATTTCAGCAGTCTTTATGACGATAACAGTCTGATGGATGATAACGAGAACCTCAGTACACTTCGTCTTTCTGAGATAGAACCGAACAAGAATCAGCCCAGAAAGAATTTCGATAAGGAAGCACTTGAACAGCTTGCGTCCTCCATCAGGGAGAACGGCGTACTTCAGCCGCTTCTGGTAAGACCGATCGCAACAGGAAATTATCAGATAATCGCAGGTGAGCGTCGCTGGCGCGCATCCAAGATCGCTGGCCTTTCTGAAGTTCCCGTAGTGATACGAGATGATCTTACGGAAGACCAGGTTATGCAGATCGCACTTATTGAGAATCTGCAAAGAGAAAACCTTAACCCTATCGAAGAAGCGATGGGATACAAGGAACTTATCGATAATTACAAGATGACACAGGATGAGCTGTCCAAGGCACTCGGCAAGGCACGTTCGTCGATTGCAAATTCACTTGGTCTGCTCACGCTCCCCAAGACCGTAAAGGATCTGTTGTCCGGCGGCGAGCTTTCTGCAGGTCACTGCAAGGCTCTGAAGGCGATAAAGGATCCTGCACTTATGACGGAAATCGCATTGAGGGCAGCAGACGGAGAGCTCAGCGTCCGCAGTATTGAAGCTATAGCTAAGCGTGAAGCCAAGAAGAACGAAAAGAAGGATGAGATCAAACCAAGGGTATCCTACTACACGGAAGTGGAGCTTAGTCTGGCTGAGCTTCTCGGCACAAAGGTAAAGATAGTAGAGGGCAAGAAATCAAACTCTCTGCAGATCAGCTTTGATGATAAAGACCAGCTTGAGGGTATCATGAAAGCACTTATGAAGAACTAATCAGGCGTAACACCTGTATATAAAACAGAAATAAAGGAAGGCAAAAACCATGATAGACATTAAATTTTTAAGAGAAAACCCCGACGCAGTAAAGGAAAATATCAAGAAGAAGTTCCAGGATGCAAAGCTTCCTCTGGTGGATGAGGTGATCGAGCTGGATGTAAACTACCGTAAGGCACTCCAGCGTAAAGAGTCTCTGCAGGCAGAGAAGAATAAGATATCCAAGAGCATCGGCGGCTTTATGGCAAAGGGTCAGAAGGAAGAGGCCGAGGCAGCAAAGGCTCAGGTCAAGGCTTTTTCCGAGGAGCTTGCAGAGCTTGACAAGACCGTTCCCGAGATGGAAGAGCGTATCAAGACCATCATGATGACGATTCCCAATATCATCGACCCCTCTGTTCCGATCGGTAAGGATGACAGCGAGAACGTCGAGATCAAGCGTTACGGCGAGCCTGTCGTTCCCGATTTTGAGGTTCCCTATCATGCAGAGATCATGGAGAAGCTGAACGGTATCGATCTTGACAGTGCAAGAAAGGTAGCAGGTAACGGCTTCTATTATCTGATGGGCGATATCGCAAGACTGCACTCCGCAGTTATCTCCTATGCAAGAGATTTCATGATCGACCGCGGTTTCACATACTGCATCCCTCCCTTCATGATCAGAAGCAACGTTGTTACAGGCGTTATGAGCTTCGCTGAGATGGATGCTATGATGTACAAGATCGAGGGCGAGGATCTGTATCTTATCGGTACTTCCGAGCATTCCATGATCGGTAAGTTCATTGATACCATCATTGAAGAAGAGGCGCTGCCTCACACCCTCACCTCCTATTCTCCTTGTTTCCGTAAGGAGAAGGGTGCACACGGTATTGAAGAAAGAGGCGTATACCGTATCCACCAGTTTGAAAAGCAGGAAATGATCGTTGTCTGCAAGCCCGAGGAATCCGCAATGTGGTTCGATAAGCTGTGGCAGAACACTGTTGACCTGTTCCGTTCCATGGATATCCCTGTAAGAACAATCGAGTGCTGTTCCGGTGACCTTGCAGACCTCAAGGTCAAGTCCTTTGACGTTGAGGCGTGGTCTCCCAGACAGAAGAAGTACTTTGAAGTAGGTAGCTGCTCTAACCTCGGTGATGCTCAGGCAAGACGTCTGAAGATCCGCGTAAATGGTCAGGATGGCAAGAAGTACTTTGCTCATACTCTGAACAATACCGTTGTTGCACCTCCCAGAATGCTTATCGCATTCCTTGAGAACAACCTCAACGAGGACGGCAGCGTGAATATCCCTGAGGTGCTCAGACCTTACATGGGTGGCAAGGCTAAGATCGAAATTGGCTGATTATATTTATTGCGAGGAACACAGAGTTAATTTCTATAATGCAGATCAGAACGGTAACCTGTTACTTTCAACATACCTTAACTGGTGTGCCGAGATAGCAGGGGCACATCTTGAAACAAGGGGCATTTACCGCAATGATATGCTGGAGGAGGACCAGGTGTTCCTGCTTACAAAAGTGAGTTATATCTGCTTTGAACCGGCGAGATACGGGGATATAGTTACGCTGAAGACGTGGGAGCATTCGCTTAAAGGTGCTCACTTCCTCCGCTGTTTTGCACTGGAGAAGGACGGCAGACGTCTGTGCGAATCCATAAGCTCCTGGTCGCTGGTGGCTCCGAAGGACAGAAAAGTGTTGCGTCCGACGGATTACAAGCATGAATTCCTGCTGACAGAGCATCCTATAACAGCAGAGATCACCAGAACCAAGATCGGTGATCTGCCCGAGGTTGCTTCGCACATAGTGACGTTCACCGAGACGGATGGAAACGGACATCTTAACAACAGCAATTACGGCGATTTCATTGCTGACAACGCTCCGCAGGAGTATGCCGTAAAGCTTAAGAACGGTGCGGTCATCTCCCGTGCAGAGATCGCTTTTCTGAGAGAGGCGAAGCAGGGTGACAGGATATCTATATGTGCAGCAGATATAGATGGCGGCATACAGATGTATGGCTGCTTTGATGATGGCAAACGCTGTTTTGAGGCGGTTGCCGAGGTTAGGTGATTTATGGCGGGATCAGAAGCGTTCGCTTTGCGGGCGTTTTTGATCTTGCCTTTTTTCAAAACAGAATATAACATTTATGTTAATTTATGTCAGGAGGAAAAATGGCTTTCGTAAAACTGGATAATGTGTATAAGCGTTATCGCATGGGCGAAGTAACGATAAATGCAGCGGACGGCATGACATTCGAGATAGAGAAGGGCGAGTTTGTAATAATCGTCGGCCCCAGTGGCTCGGGAAAGACCACAGTCCTCAATATGCTGGGCGGTATGGATACCTGCGATGAAGGCGTTATCAGCGTGGATGGTGCCCGTGTCGATGGATATAACCGCAGACAGCTCACAGAATACCGCCGCCATGATATCGGCTTCATATTCCAGTTCTATAATCTCCTGCCTAACCTCACAGCAAAGGAAAATGTTGAGCTGGCTGTACAGACCACAAAGGATTACATTCCTGCGGCTGAGATGCTGGAGAAGGTGGGACTGGGCGAACGCCTTGATAATTTCCCTGCACAGCTTTCCGGTGGCGAGCAGCAGCGAGTTTCTATCGCAAGAGCACTCAGCAAAAGACCTAAGCTGCTTCTTTGCGATGAGCCGACAGGTGCTCTGGACTACAATACGGGAAAGGTAATATTGAAGCTGTTGCAGGACACCTGCCGCAAGGATGGCATGACAGTTATACTTGTAACCCATAACTCGGCGATAGCACCCATGGCGGACAGAGTTATCAAGATAAAAAACAGCAAGGTGAGCAAGGTGATGATAAACGAATCGCCGACACCTGTGGAAGATATCGAATGGTGATGATACGGGGGTAGTGATTTGAAGGCAATAAACAAGAATATCTTCCGTGAGATCACTCATTCCAAGGGTCGTTTTCTGTCAATAATGCTCATCTGTATGATAGGAGTCGGTTTTTTCAGCGGCGTGACGGCAACAGGCGATGATATGAAGCTGTCTGCCGATAAGCTGTATGATGAGCAGAAGCTGTTCGATCTGCGTGTGCTGTCCACATTCGGATTAACGGATGCAGACGCAGAAGCCATTGCACAGGTGGATGGCGTTTCGGAAGTGTACACATCAAAGTATTCCGATCTTGCGGTATATTATAATGACAGGGAATACCTTACACGAGTATACTCATGGAATAACAATGAAGTAAATAAGGTACTGCTGCATGAGGGACGTTATCCCGAAGCAGAGAACGAGTGTATAGTAAGCGGAAACAGGCTTCAGAGTGGCTTTGAGATAGGCGGAACTGTTTCGGTGGCTGATCTTACCGATGCAGAGGAGTTTCCACTTCTGCACACGGAATACACCATCGTGGGCACGTTTGATTCTCCGATGTATATTTCGATGACGCAGCATGGAAGCACGACCATCGGCGACGGCGCGTTGGATACTTTTATGTATGTTACAGAAAGTAATTTTACGCAAGATGTATACACTGAGATATATATCAAATCAGACGAGCTGACCGAAAAAGAGAGTTATTCGGACGGATACAAACAGCTCAGGGATGATATCTCTCTGAAGCTGGAGGAACTCGGAGTGGCACGCAGCGAGATACGCTACGAGGAGGTAGTCGGCGAGGCTCTTGGTGAGATAGCCGATGGCGAAAAGGAACTCGCTGATGCAAAAGCCGAAGGTGAACAGGAGCTGGCGGATGCCGCAGCAGAGATAGCGGATGCGGAAAAGCAGATAGCTGACGGTGAACGGGAGCTTATAGATGCAAAGGCAGAGCTGGATAACGGTGCAGTGCAGCTTGCGGATGCGGAGCAGGAACTGAAAGATGCTTACCGTGAGATCGAAAACGGAAAGACGGATATTATCGCAGCCAAAAATGAATTGCTTCAGGCAGAGCGTGAGCTTCAGGATGCAAAGCTGGAGATCATAAACGGCGAACTGGAGCTGGAGCAGGCTAAGCGTACACTTGATGACAGCAAAGCACAGCTTGATGAGGGTCAGGCTGAAATAGACAAAAACTCTGCTGAACTTGCACAGGGTCGCAAGGAACTGGAACAGGCAAAGCAGCAGATCGCACAGGCGGAGCAGGAATACACAGCAGGGCTTATGCAGTATGAACAGGGAATGTCTGAACTGACCGCTGCCGAACAACAGCTTGAAGAGGCTATTTTGTTATACGGCGAGGCTAATCCGGTTGTAAATAAACAAAAAGTAGAGACAGAAGCGGCACGAACAGTGCTTGAGCAGACAAAAGCTACCCTTGATGCTGCTGCAAAGCAGATAGAGGACGGCAAGGCAGAGATAGCGGCGAATGAGCAGATCATTGCTGCGGGAGAGGCTGAACTTGCCGAGGCACAGAAGCAGATCGACGAGGGCAGGGCACAGTACGAGAGCGGTCTTGCAGAGTGGGAAGCCGCCGGTCTGACATTTGAGGAGGGCAAGCAGGCGTATCTTGACGGATATGCGGAGTATCTGCAGGGTCTTGATCAGTACAACGATGGACTTGCAAAGATACAGGATGCAGAACGCCAGTACAACGATGGTGTTGCGACACTGGAGGAAAAGCGTCTGGAATATGAGGATGGTCTGAAGAAATATGAGGACGGTCTGAAGGAGCTTGATGACGCAAAGCAGGAGCTTTCCGACGGCAAAAAGGATTACGAGGAAGGCCTGCTGACTTTCAGAACAGAGATAGCCGATGCCGAGCAGGAGCTGGCAGATGCAAAGCAGAAGATCGAGGATGCAGGCGAGGCTGAATGGTATATCTTCACCCGTGATGATAACCCGGGCTATTCGGAGTATGCAAGCAATGCGGAGCGTATCGACAAGATAGCGTCGGTGTTCCCTGTGTTTTTCCTGCTGGTGGCAGGTCTTGTGTGTCTTACAACTATGTCCAGAATGGTGGAGGAGAACAGAACACAGGTCGGAACCATGAAGGCACTGGGATATTCCAACGGTCGAGTAATGGCACATTATATGATCTATGCATTGTCCGCCGCTGCCATCGGAAGTGTGATAGGTGCGTTCGGAGGTATGATACTGTTCCCGGGCGTTATCGTGTATGCATATTCCATCATGTATATCGTGACAGAAACAGTGTTTGTGTTCAATCCTGTATATATTATTTTCTCATCGGGATCAATGCTTGCGGCTATCGCACTGACGGTATTTTTCAGCTGCAAGAAGGTCATGGCAGAAACACCAGCCAGCCTTATGCGTCCCAAGGCACCAAAGGCAGGCAAGAGAGTGCTGCTTGAACGAATCGGTTTCCTGTGGAACAGACTTGGCTTTTTCGGAAAGGTCACTGGACGGAATCTGTTCCGTTACAAGAGAAGGATGTTCATGACCGTTATAGGTATAGCAGGATGTACCGCACTTATGCTGACAGGCTTCGGTCTGAAAAATTCCGTTTCGGATATTATCGATCTGCAGTATGGCGATATATACAGATACAGCGGCATGGTAGCTGTGGATGATGAGATAACGCAGGAACAGCAACAGGCAATATACGATGAGCTGCTTGCTTATGATGCCGAAACGGCATATACTCCCGTGATGCTAAAACAGTATACAGTTTCTTCGGGCGATATGAATGTGCAGTCCTATATCACTGTTGCACAGGATAGCAGTGCACTGGAGCAGATGATCGATTTCCGTGAGCGTCTTTCTGGCGACGAGCTTTCTCTTGCCAATGGTACGATATGTACGGAGAAGCTGGCTACTCTGCTCGGTGTTGGAGCGGGTGATGAGATCACGATCCGCATCAGCGATCAGGAGAGTCGTACAGTAACTATCGGTGCGGTGACCGAACATTATGCAAGCCATTACTTCTATATGACGGAGGAGCTTTATTGCGGGCTGTTTGGTCATGCCCCCGAATATAATATGGTGTTTTTCAATAACGGTATCACCGATGATCCTGCAGGTGAGGAGCAGTTTTCCGAGAATCTGATGTCCTGTGACGGCGTTCTCACGGTGATGCTGAATACCACTTCCGCAGAGACCTTTGAAGATATGCTCGGTATGATAGATATGGTAATAATAGTGCTCATCGTATCTGCGGGAGCACTTGCATTCGTAGTCTTATATAATCTGACCAATGTCAACATTACCGAAAGAGTTCGCGAGATAGCAACACTGAAGGTCCTGGGCTTCTATGACAGGGAGGTAAGCAGTTATGTATTCAGAGAGAATATCATACTTTCGCTTATCGGCGATGCGGTAGGATTGCTTCTTGGTGTCGTGCTGTGTACTTTCGTGGTGCAGACGGCGGAGATCGATGAAGTAATGTTCGGAAGAGAGATACACGCATCATCCTATTTCTTTGCTTTTGCCATGACATTCGCTTTCTCTCTGCTGGTAAACCTGCTAATGACTGGCGTGCTGAAAAAGATCAGTATGGTAGAGTCGCTGAAGTCCGTTGAGTGATATTAAAAAACTCTTACAAAATCCTTGCCGGACTTGACGAAAATGTAGGATTATGGTATCATATAGTTATCGATGATATATATCGGAAAGGTGGTCTGTTATGAAGCAGAGGATACTTGAATCGGGCGAAGATTACCTTGAGACCATACTGGTGCTCCATAACCGAAACGGAGAGGTAAGATCGATAGATATAGCGGCGGAACTGGATTATTCCAAGCCCAGTGTCAGTGTAGCGATGAAGAACCTGCGTGAGCAGGAATGCATCGTAGTTGACAAGAACGGTTTTATCACTCTTACTGATAAGGGCAGAGCCATTGCCGAGAAGGTTTACGAACGTCATTTGTTATTTACTGAGTGGCTGATCTCCATGGGAGTTCCGGAGGATGTGGCGGCGGAGGATGCCTGCCGTATCGAGCACTGCCTTAGTGCGGAGAGCTTTGAGGCGATCAAGCGTCACGTAAAGAAGACCACAGGATCATAAAAAATATGCCGTACTGCTATCTGCGGTACGGCATTTTCAGTATGAAGCGGAGGGATGTTTTTGAAGATAATCAGCCTTATTGAGAATACCGCAGTAAATGAAAAGCTGTTTTCCGAGGACGGGATGTCGCTTTTTGTGGAATACGAAGGCAGACATTACCTTATCGATACGGGTCTTACGGGAAAAGCAGTAGACAATGCAAAGCGTATGCGGCTTCCCATCAACGACATCCACGCAGTAGTCGTAACACATAATCATAATGCACATATCGGCGGCATAGATGCGGTAATGAAATTAAATCCGAAGGCGAAGATATATCTCAGGGCAGGAGCCATGGATGATGTGTATCGTCGCAGCGGCTTTATAAAATCGCCCGTTGGAATGGGCAGAGCATTTTTCAAGAAATACGCAGATAATCTGATATTGTTCAATAATTTCTCTGAGGTCACCGAGGGTTTTTATCTTGCATCGTGTGAGAATTTCGATGAGAAGTACGAAAATCCCGATAAGGGTTATTTCAGGCTTGAGGGTAAAAAGAGCGTCCCTTTTGACCATTCAGACGAGAGTTTTGCGGTGATATTCCCGACAAAACGCAAGGCTGACGGACTGATACTTGTGGGAGGATGCTTCCATTGCGGAGCTGTGAATATGCTTGAGACCGTACGTAAACGCTGGCAGGGCATACCGATACTTGCAGTGATCGGAGGATTTCATTTTGCTGGCAGCACGCCGAGGACCCTGAACTGTTCTGCGGAGTATGTCGCGGCACAGGCGAGAGGTCTGAAACTGTGCGGTGCGGAGAAGATATATGCCTGCCACTGTACAGGCTTCAAAGGCTTCGATGTTATGGATGAGGTGCTGGGTGACAGACTTATGTATCTTGGCGGAGGCGAAGCACTGGATTTCTGAGCAGATGCAACTTTTTTGCACACAAGGACGTTATATATAATAGGAAAATGCAACTTTTTCCTGTGTTGGATTGTTTTAATATATGTAGCGAACTGTAAATGCTGTAACTTACGTCCGTGGGGACGAACGATATAAACTAAATTCCACGACAAAATGGGGAGGAATGAGAATGAAGACTATGAAGAAGGTACTGTGCACAGCACTTGCTATTGTGCAGGCGGTCGGTCTGATGACTGTGGGTGTGACAGCATCTGCTGCAACGACACAGAAGCCTGACATCAGCACTATTGCTGCAGGCGAGAACTTCAGCCTTGTGATCAAATCGGATATGTCGCTGTGGGCTGCCGGTAATAACAATCACGGACAGCTTGGAGTTGGTGCGGATGTGGATAATTCCGACGGCATCAAGGTGCTGAATAACGTTATCAGGGCAGAGGCGTGCGGTGAGACGGCGTATGCCATCGATGCTGCAGGTGTTCTGTATGGCTGGGGCGACAACAGTGATGGACAGATCGCACCCTCGCAGAATGCATTGTATATCTATAAGCCTACGAAGATCATGGAAAACGTTGTTGATATAAGTGCAGGCGAATCTCATGCAGTAGCACTTACATCCGATGGCACTGCTTACGGCTGGGGCAGCAACGCCAGCGGCGAGCTTGGCTTCACCGCAAACGAAAAGAATAATGCCAGCAGGAAGCTCATGTCTGATATCAGGGATATTGCAGCGGGCGATGGCTTTACTCTTCTTGTTACTGATGATGGCAAGCTGTATACCAGTGGCATCAACAGCAGCGGCCAGCTTGGTACGGGCAATTATCGCTCCCAGTACACATTCACACTTTCCTCTACAAGCGGTATCAAGGCTGCTGAGGCAGGTGCAAGCCATTCTCTGCTCCTCACAGAAAAGGGCAAGGTGCTTGCTGCGGGTCAGAATGACGATGGTCAGATCGGTTCAGGATCTGCAAGCCGTGTTAACAAATTCACCACACTTTCCATCAGCAGTGCATATGCTGTGTTTGCAGGAGCGAATTCATCCGCTGCGGTTACGGACAGCGGCAAGCTGTATGCATGGGGCGACAACGATAATGGTCAGCTTCAGAATGATTCCGGCAAGGATGTTACTGCTCCGAAGTCGGTTGCATCCAATGCTATCTCGATAGCATTCGGCGGTTATCATTCTGTTATGCTCAAGACGGATGGCAGCATATCCGCGGCAGGTGCAGGTATGAACGGCGAGCTGTTCAGTTTTACAGGCAGTGAAGTGCTCAAGCCTGCAAAGGTCCTTGATGACATCGTTAAATATGCTGCGGGCACAGATCATGCAGCGGCGATCGATATTAAGGGCAACCTTTATACATGGGGCAACAACGATTGCGGACAGCTCGGTCAGGGCGATCTGGTGTCAAGAAACAGACCTTTAAAGGTGGCTCTTGATTCTGCTGCTGTGGACGTATGGTGCGGCAATAAGGTGACTTTCGTTCAGACAGAGGATCTGAGAGTATATGTATTTGGTGATAATTCTGGCGGAATGCTGGGTATGGAAACGGATACCTCCGTTGTAAAGACACCCACCAGCAATATCATGCTGGCAGACTACAAAAAGATGGATATCCACTGCGGAAACGGCTTTGCTGTCGCACTTATCGACGGCGATGCATATGGCTGGGGAAGAAATACCTCCGGCAGACTTTGTGATCTCGGCAAGACAGTTGTTGATCCCACACTGATCACGGCGGATGTGACCAATATCGCGGATATTGCAGTTGGCGACAGCCATGTACTTGCACTTACTGCCAGCGGTGAGCTTTATGCATGGGGCGGTAACGGCAGCAGTCAGCTTGGCTGCGATCTGGACGGCGGTATCTTTTCCGATGTTCCCGTTCTGGTGGAAGCAAAGTCGGCAAACAGCGGAGCGGTCGCTACTATTATAAGCGTCAGTGCAGCAGGCAACCATTCCATGGCAGTTGATGTTGACAATAAGGTGTGGGTATGGGGTGCAAACTCCAGTGGTCAGCTCGGTGTAGAAGATTACCGTGTCAAGACACCCACTTACCTTGGCTATATCTGCACTAAGGCGGACGCAGGCAGATATGCTTGTGCTATCATAAACAATGAGGACAAGCTCTCGCTCAGCGGCAGCAACAAGTGCGGTGCTCTTGGTGACGGAACATTGGATGATCGCAGCAAGTTCAGCGTATATTCTGCTACATCCGTTGAAAGCGTTGATATCGGTGAGAATTTCGGCCTTTATCTGCGTGACGACGGCACACTGTTCGGATGGGGTGAGAATTCCCTCGGACAGGCAGGCACAGGCGGTGGCGGTGTAAACACCAAGGCGACTGTGGTTATGAGCGGTGCACTCTGTACAACTCTTGAGCAGGTAACAGGCATCACTCTCAGCAAGACAGAGCTTACACTGAAGCCCAACACAAGACAGAAGCTGACAGCTACAATTACTCCTGCCGATGCAGATCTCAAGTCTGTGACATGGAGCAGCTCCAACAAGAGCGTTGCTACCGTTGCGGCAGACGGTACAGTTACCGCAGTAAAGAATGGTACAGCAACTATTACCGCAAAGTCTGCCAACGGTCTGACAGCGGAGTGTAAGGTGACTGTAACTGTTCCCGTCAGCAGCTTCTCCGTGACCCCTGCAAAGAGCAAGGTCCTTGCTATCGGCAAGAGCTTCACGATAAAGAGTACGATCTATCCTGCTGCGGCATTGGATAAGACACTGCTGTATGAATCTTCAAACACCGATGTTGCTACTGTAAATTCCAAGGGTAAGGTAACGGCAGTTGCGACAGGCAAGGCAAAGATAACCATCACAGCCAAGAGCAATCCGTCCAAGACACGAACGATCACTGTTTATGTACGCCCTGCAAAGGCGAAGTTCACCAGCAGAAAGGCGACCGCCAATGGTGTACAGCTCAAGTGGAACAAGATCGACGGTGCGGAGGGTTATGTGATCTACCGCAGATCTTCCTCCAACGGAAAGACTTACATTATCGCGGATATCGATGCTGAGGAAGCAAGAACATATCTGGATACAAAGGCGAAGTCCGGACAGGTATATTACTACTATATCAAGGCGTACTATCAGGTTGGAAGCACCCGCATCTACGCTCCTGCTTCCTCGCTTTACAAAATAACCGCTAAGTAAATAACAAAAGGGCAGCCGATAAAAAGGCTGCCCTGAGTTTTTACTGTTGAATTGTTGAAAACAATTTGCACAAAACTCAGCAGAACAAAAAATGTTAAATGTTGTGACAAAACGGCGGTCACGTTTGTTTTATGATTGAAAGTGCTTTCAAGAAACCGGGCAGGAGGTGACAGGTTGGACGGCGAAAGTCTTACAAGATACATCGGGCTTTATCACGGTACGGTGTACAGGCTTGCATACAGCTATGTGCGGAATACTGCCGATGCGGAGGATATCACACAGGATGCTTTTCTGAAGCTGTATAAGTTCCGCGGAGAATTCCGGTCGGACGAAAACTGCAAGGCGTGGCTCATCCGTGTAACGATAAATCTGTCGAAGAACCTGCTGCGGTCTGCGTGGATAGTCCGACGCACCGAGCTTTCCGAGGACATCCCCTGTGAGGATGAACAGGACAGATCACTGATAGGATATGTGATGAAGCTGCCCGAAAAATACCGTGTCACGATACATCTGTACTACTATGAGGGGTACTCTGTGAAGGAAATTGCGGATATCACGGGAAGCAGCACATCGGCGGTGACCACAAGACTCATGCGTGGACGTGAACGATTAAAAGAAATGCTCTTGAAGGAGGACAAACAGTGAAAGAACGTTACAACAGAGCTTTTAACAATATCGCTCCCGAAAAGAGCGATGAGGAGCTGTATAAGACAGTTCTGGGAAAGGCGGAAAATACTATGGAAAAGAAGTTCAGCAAGAAGGCAGTGATAATTCCCGTTGCTGCGGCACTGACAGTGGCTATCGGAGTTGGCGGCGTTGCAGCGGCAAACAATGCGGAGTTCATCAGAAATATTTTCGGCGGCAACGAGAGTGTTGCGGCGGAGATACAGAACTATGTTTTCGAGGACAGCGACGAGCATATTCGAATGACAGTTGATGAGTATCTTTCCGATGGTCAGTGCACATATCTGACTGTGCATTATACAGCACTTGATGATGAGGGTGCAGAGTGGCTGGCTCAGGAGGATTTTCAAAATGTGCAAGGCGATAATATATTAGCAATCAACCCTAAATTCAGGAATGAATTTGGTAAATTCTATGCGGTAAATTATAGTCATTCGTCAAAT
>JAZURJ010000021.1:0-2037 GCA_045606085.1 Oscillospiraceae bacterium | reverse complement strand
TAAGGCCACTGCTCTTTCAGATAGTTGAAGGCCTTACCCAAGGCAGACTTCGGTGCTGCTGCTCTGGTATTTGCCCATGACAACATAGCCTCCAAAACAGGTTTTGCCTGTTTCAGACGCTCTTCATATCGTTCTTCCTTTCTCGTTCAATCCGCTGCCGTTCTTCTTCAGCACGTCTGGCTTCAATTTGTTCGGCTAATTCTTTGCGTACATCCTCGAAGCTTGCCGCAAGTTGCTCAGTAACAGATCTGTCAAAATCCTTTTTGGATTGCAATTCTTCAACAGACGGAAAACACTTTTTGATGCGAGAAAGCAAATCGGTGTGACCACATTTTTCTGTCAACTGATCCCATATCGCTGCATGTACAATCGCCTCGACATATTCACGAGCCTTGCCAATGCAAATCGAATCTCCAGACAGAATAACATCTTCTCTAAGTTCTCCGATTATTCTACGGCAAGTAGCTTTATTAGCCATCATATCCGCAACTCTGGAATAGGCTTTCACAATACCTGTAGCGTACTGTTCGGTCAAACCACGCAGAAGATCAGCGGACGATTTGCCCGTAAGCGATGCCCACACATTGATACAATGGTAGTTGATATTAAACTTGTTGGGGAAAGAAACTTCGCCCCAGCTATCTCTAAAGAATGAAAGCACATGATGATCCTGCTTGAACACCTTGGCGGTCTGGAAAGAATCATAATCCAACAAATCGTATTTCATCGCCTGCATATATACAGCGATATTATAAGGGCAGGCTGCAAAAGCATTTTCAAGTATAGCCTGCTTGTTGTTGGATAGGGTCAGATTTTTAAGTAAATCATTTGAACGACCAATCTTTACCTAAAAATTTAACTGTAATATTACTCATTCTTCTTCCTCCGTGGTGAACTCTAAAATATCATCGACTCCACAGTGGAGAGTTTTGCAAATCTTCTCAATGGTATCGAGAGAAATATAATTGTCACGCTTGATTCGGGTGATGATATTGGCACTAAAGCCCGCTTTCTCCATCAACTCGGCATTAGTCATACCCTTGTCGATCAACAAGTGAAATAACTTCTTGTAGGTTACAGCCATGGCAATCCACCTCCTAACATTAACAATTATTATATCACGAAATCGTGAATAATTCAATGGGTTTGGGTGAATTACCGCACTTGAAATAATTCTGTCCAACTTGGGCAGAATTCTGGGAATCCTCAAAAGCTAACTTCTGTCCAAGTTGAACAAAAGTTAAAAGGGGCTTGTGCTCAACTCAAGCACAAGCCCCAATGCTGATTATTTGATTATTCCTCCATGACCTCTAACATCATTCGTGCACCCAGCTTAAAGCCATTCTGAAAGATCAAACAGTCTGTATTGATTTGATGCTCTCGCACACAATCGGTGTATTTCTCAAACAGTTCTTTCTGCTCGTCCGTCATGGTGGCTTTGAGCTTTTCTTCGTTCCTGCAAATCAGCTCCAACAGCTTCTTATATTCTTTGCAAGAGGATGTGTCATACTCGGTTGGCTCGATGTTGCCGTACCAAAATTCTTCGAGGATTCTCATACCGCATCCTCCTCATAGATCATCTCACGCAGAACAATTTCCTCGGCTCGGTTGCGGATGCTGTTCATAGCTCCTACCCATGCCATCTGATCGTGTTGCTTCATGTCCTCTGTCACGCCCTCAGATGCTTTCATCTGCTCGATGATAAGTTCAAGGCGGCTTTGTGCCTGCTCGTTCAAATCAGCCAGATACGTCCACAGCTCACCGCTAAGACATAGATCATTGAATCGGATGGGGTTATGCTCCTTGATATAATCTCTGTGCATCCATCCCCAACGACCAATTGGTCTGTTTTCCTCTGGTAAGCGAATATCGGGAATATAGTAATCACCGCAGCGAATATAGTTCAGTTCCTGCATCATATGTACCTCCAATAAGATTCAAACATTCTGTTAAAGATAGAAAAAGGCGATACCTGGTTGTGAAAACCAAGTATCGCCAATTTTTCTTGTCGCACTCCTGTACGGCAGCTACCCTATG
>JAZURJ010000020.1:0-4695 GCA_045606085.1 Oscillospiraceae bacterium | reverse complement strand
TGGAGAACGCCCAGAAACAGAATATTAATAAAAATAACTCAGGCAGCGGCCCGGACCGTCCGTCTGATCAGGACGTTCTTAACGATGTCATGAGGAATATCATGTAAAGGAGGAAAATTACATGGCACGAGTACTTACTGTAAAAGATGCGTACAGCATCGTTAATTTAATGGTCAAGGAGCAGACCGGTCAGGATGCTTCTATTCAGGCCGTTGATTCGAGCAGCTTCGTTTCCGTAGGTGAAACCCTGCTTGCATCCGGTGTTGAGGCGACCCTTAATACCCTGGCTCTCGTTCTCGGCCGTACGTTTATGGCGGTCCGTCCGTATGAAGCGAAACTCCGCATAATCAACACACTGAACAGCGGGATCTATGCAAACAGAATGAGAAAGATCTCTTTCTATTCCCGTGAGGCTGTCATTGACGGAGCTTCTAACACGGACCTGAAAACTAACTTTGCGACCGGTTACGATAACGGCAGCAACGGCGGAGCTTCTACCGCTTCCATGTGGGAGCAGAATCAGCCGGTTCCGCTTGAGATGAATTTCGGCGGATCCAGCGAATGGCAGGATGTAACGACCGTTTATGAAAAACAGCTGCAGGCTGCTTTCCGTTCTGAGGCTGAGTTCATCGACTTTGTTTCCGGTATCATGACCGAAAAAGGCAACGACATCGAAAGTCAGAAAGAAGCGTTTAACAGACTTACGCTTCTTAACTTCATGGCCGGTGTGATCGAGCTGAATCAGGGAAGCTCGGTTATTAACCTGACTGCAGCATTTAACGCTAAATTCAGTACGAGCTACACAACTGCACAGCTGCAGACGACTTACTTAAAAGAGTTCCTGGAGTTCTTTGTTGCGACTGTCAAGACGATCTCTGATGATCTGGAATACAGAAGCAATAAATACCACTGGAGCCCGACAAAAACAGTCGGAGGTGTTTCCTATACTCTGCTCAGACATACACCGAAGAGCCGTCAGAAAATGGTGATGTATAAACCATTCTGGAATGATGCCGAGGCTATGGTACTGCCGGAGATCTTCAACGATCAGTATCTGAATATTGATAACTTTGAGGGCGTTCAGTTCTGGCAGAACGCAAATGACGGGGCTGCGATCAATACACTCCCTGCAATTCCTGATACTTCCGATCCAACAGAGCAGACAGCTGCATCCGCAGCCGTTGCGAAAGATTATGTCCTCGGCATGATCTTTGATGAAGATGCGATCATGGTAGATTATCAGATGGATGAGGCTGCCGTGACTCCGAAAGAGGCAAGAAAGCATTATCATAACATCTGGTGGACATTCAGAAAGAATGCGATCAACGACTTCACTGAAAACGCTGTTATCTTTATCATGGAGGATCCGGTAGGCCCGTAATTTATATTGTGAGGTGATATAAATGTATCTGCCACTGAATTATGAACAATTAAATACGGTCGATTCATCTTACATCCCCTCTATGGTTAAAAGTATGAATAATAAGGTGTTTGATTTTTGGGTACGCTCTCTCTACCAGAGGGCGTGCTCAACGATCATAACCAACGAGCCGGAACAATGGAACGGACAGATCAGGGATTTCCTTTCCTACTGTCTGTTCCGCTTCGGTTTCGTGGCAGTTTTTAACCGGGACGAGGTGGGGACGGTGTTTCAGCCGTGTACGCTTTACGGATATAACTTTTACTATCAGCCGACCAATGCCCTTATAGTCAATCCTACATTATCGCAGGACCTTGATCTCAAGATCGGGGAAGAGTGCCAGATCTTAAAGCTGACACCGGATTATATGGGTATCTGGGATATTATCACATATTACGCTGAGAAGCTCGCTACGCTTGATTCTGCCATTAATATGAGCATTATCAATAATAAGTTCGCCTACATCGTTGGAGCGAAAAATAAGGCTGCTGCAGAAGCTCTCAAGAAGCTTTTCGATAAGATCAACCGGGGAGAGCCTGCCGTGTTCTTTGACAAGAAGCTGCAGGATGATCCGGTATCAAAAACGGAGCCGTGGCAGTTCTTAAGCCGTGATAATATCAAGAACAGCTATATCACAGATCTGCAGCTGCGTGATTTCCAGACGCTCATAAACAATTTTGATATGGAGGTTGGTATTCCGGTCCTGCCGTATGAAAAGAAAGAACGCATGGTCACTTATGAAGCTGAGAGCCGTGTGATCGATGCGACTTCCAGAAGCGTGATCTGGTTCGATACGCTGCAGAACTCGATCGACAAGGTAAAAGAATTATATCCGGACCTTGAGCTCAGCATTGAGCTCCGTTATGATGCTGAACGGGATTCTGATCTGATCGGAGGTGATTCGTATGAGCTTGGCTAAAATCACATTGATCGGTTTTTATAATATGCGTGATGAATCATCTCCTATCTTTGGTGAAGTTGATGATTTGTTTGAAGATCTTGAGCTGCCGGAGGGAATCGATAAAGAACTTTTTATTAATTCCCTGCTATTAGATGCCGGTGAGTTTGAAGTGCTTTACGCTGATCCAAACTTTTTTAAAAAGGCGATCTCTGTCTGGGGACAGAAATGGTATCGCACTTTTGAAAAGTGGTTTGAAGCACTCAATATTGATTATGAGCCTCTTAACAATTATGACAGAAATGAAAGCTGGACAACAAATACAGGGTCTTCATCCAGTTCAACAAGCACGGCAAACAGATCTTCCTATGATTCTGCAGCCTTACAGCCTTATACAAGCATGAATGACTCCGGAACATTTGGAGGTACGGAAACAAGGACCGGCAGGGCATACGGGAATATAGGCGTTACCACAAGCCAGCAGATGCTTGAAGCGGAGCTTAGCCTGCAGGAATGGAACCTTTATCAGCATATGATCGATCTGTTTAAAACAGAATTGTTAATACCTATCTTTTAGGAGGTGAAAATATGAGTAATTTTTTTCATAATTATCCCTATACAGATTTTCATGAGTTAAATCTTGATTGGATTATTGAAAAAATAAAAGAATTAAGTATTGAATGGGCTGCAACTGTTGCAGAATGGGATGAGACTAAGACAGCTTTTGAAAATCTTCAGAATAATTTTAATGATCTTAAAGATTATGTAGATAATTATTTTGATAATCTTGATGTTCAGGATGAGATCAATAATAAACTTGATGAGATGGCAGCCGATGGAACCCTGATCAATCTTATTGCACCTTATTTACCTTTTGTCACTCCGGATATGTTTGGAGCCGTTGGGGATGGTGTAACTGATGATACAGCAGCATTTCAGACCGCAATTAATTCAAATAAAAAAGTTGTTGTTCCGGATGGAAATTATGCAATTTCTTCAATTTTCCTTAAAACCAATACAACGCTTGAGGGCATAGGAAATCGAAGCGTTTTAACTGCAATAGATCCGAATGCTGATTATGTGATCGATACAGATCTAAACGCTTTATATTGTACCGTTAAAAATATTAAAATTAACGGTTCCAATATCTGCGGTTGTCTAAGGATGAAAAGCGATCAGACAAATGCAAATGACACAAATCACAATCTTATCAATATTAGATGTGAATCTGGTACTATTGGAATCAAATTAGATCGAGGAAACCGGGCAGATTATATTGAAAATGTGAAAATTTATTATATGTCATCCGATGGCATCAATGCAGAATATACAAGTGATAATAAATTTGTAGGGTGTGAGATTGGCGCATGTGATGAAAATGGATATAACTTTTATAATTCTTCTAACAATCAGATGACCACATGCAAAGATTTCAAATGCGGCAGATCCGGACCGACTTACTATGGATTAAAATGTGGTTCTTATATGAGTATATCCGGTCATGTATCACAGGGATCCTATTATAGTGCTTTATATGTTGACAATTATAATGTAATTACAGGATTAACAATATTCGGATGCAATTTTAATGATCAGACAAGCACACCAACCTATTTTATGGATCATGTTAGAATCAATAACATAATTGAAGCACATCTAGTTGATGGTGATTACGGTAATGCTTCATATATGATGAATCCTGTTCAGACATATTTTTTGGGTAATTCTATTATAATCACTCAGGATATGCACGATAGAACAGGAACACCAATCGGAGGAAGTATACCATTCACTCCTGATAATAATGAATTTTTCAACATGAATAATTTTATTATCATTGGCGGTATAATTAGAACAGCAT
The DNA here is from genome assembly GCA_045606085.1 of Oscillospiraceae bacterium. Classification (GTDB taxonomy): domain Bacteria; phylum Bacillota; class Clostridia; order Oscillospirales; family Ruminococcaceae; genus CAG-115. The sequence continues at coordinate 516 of JAZURJ010000020.1, read as the reverse complement.
TAACAAAAAATTACACAGCTACCGTTTCCGGTTCATGGTCCGCTGCAGATAATAGTATTAAAAAATATGGAAATGTTGTAATGTTAAATGTTAATTTAAGATACACAGGCTCAGAACAGATCGCAGCTTATACTACTATAACAGATGTAACTCTCCCTCAAGAAGTGAGGCCAGCTTCTCAAATGGCTTTAAATACCAGGTGCGGCCCATCTTCTAATAATTTGAATACAACATTTATCACAACAGCAGGAAATCTAATCTCTAATGTTGCAATATCTCAAAATGATTATCTGACTTTAAGACTAACCTATATTATTTAAACATCTGCACCTGAGAGGCCCGGAGCGTAATGCTTCGGGCTTTTCTGTCCTTTAAATCGTATAGTGACACATTGTCAACCATTCCTGACACTCTGTCATACTGTCCCTTTATTCGTACAGTAATACATTTACCGTATGCGTGCGTAAGGCGTGAGGTCTTGACTAAATTGCAAAATACTCAAAGGGGAATTGAGTT
>JAZURJ010000019.1:0-15456 GCA_045606085.1 Oscillospiraceae bacterium | reverse complement strand
GGGTCTTACGCCCACGGCGGTGCCCACCACCTCGCCCTGCCTGAAGGCCATGACTGTGGGGATGCTCATAATGCCGAACATGGAGGCCAGCTCCGGCTCCTCGTCCACATTGATCTTGCCCACCTTGATGGCGCCTTCATTCTCCCGGGCAATCTCCTCAATGGTGGGGGCCAGCATCATGCAGGGGCCGCACCAGGTGGCCCAGAAGTCCACCAGCACGGGCACGTCGCTTTGCACCACTTCGCGCTCGAAATTCTCTTGGGTAATGGTGATCTCAGACATAGCGTGTCACTCCTTTACTTCTCTTTGTAGTACAGCAGGCAGTGGCAGAAGCCCTCAAAATCGGGATCCCTGATCTGATCACGGAACTCCTTGCACATACATTTGTTCTCCTCGGACATCTCAAGCTTGCAGGGGCAGTAGCCACCCTTCTTTTCAAGCCCGTCCTTTATCATCCTGACGATGTTCTCATCAGGGTTAAGCGTTACCTTCACTGTGTCTGCTCCTTCATTACATTACCGATCTTCTCAGTATCTCCGCCGCATCCAGTGCGTTGATGAAACCATCGCCGTTGACGTCGTACTTCTCGTCGTCAGGAGTGCTTCCATACACCAGCGTCCTCATGAGAACCGATGCGTCAAGTGCGTTTACCAGCAGATTGTTATCAAGATCGCCCACGATGCTTGTGGCAGTATCCACAAACACCACATAATCTCCGCTGATATCGGGAATAAGCTGTACCTCGCCTGTGCTTGCGACACGTACGTTTCCGAGCTGCACCATAGTATTTGCTGTGCTGTCATATCTATACAGTGCTGCGAATTTCCCCTTGTTGCCGCTGCCTACATTCACCAGCAGACCTGCACACAGCTTGTTGTCGCTGTTGATATGCAGCCTTGCCGCTTCCGTGCCCTGAAGCTCATTTACAGGCACGCTCGGGATGTAGATGGCGGAAGTGCGTATTCCAAGTCCCATGTAAGGGATTATCGTGTCCTTGTTTATCTTAGATGTGTCCAGCTTCCATTTGTAGCCGTCGTCGCCTGTGAATGTCAGCACGATGTCCTTCTTTGCCGCCGCACGGATGACCGTATCAGGCACTGTCACCGCACCGTTGAGCAGGATATTCACATTCGCCTTTGCGGCTTTTTCGGAAAGCTCCTTTTCGATGCTGCTCCATCCGACCACCGAGCTGCCTGATATCTGGGGATGCGTGTCATCCTTGTCCTCTTCTTCCTCGTCCTCTGTAACGGGATCAGATACTGTCGGCTCATTCTCCTTGCCTGCATTCGTCTTGTCGTTGTCAAAGCCCTCGTTCACCTTTACGGAAAAGGTGTCGGAAAAGCCCTCATAGGTGACGGTCACAAGCTTCGTTCCTGCGGTGTTGCTGTTGAAGCCCGATACCATGCTCTCGGTCATATCTATGTTCTTGTATGTGCCATCCTCATAGGTCACAGATATCTTGCCGCCTGTGAGGCTCAGCACATCGCCCTTGTTGTAGGTCTTCTTGCTTGGCTCCTTATATATCTCCATATAGGTCACTTCAAGCTTCTCAGGCTCTGTAACGGTATAGGTGAACTCCACCGTTTCGCTGTCCTCATAGCCCGTCTTCACGGCAAAGGCACAGATGGTGACCTCTCCGTCAGCCGCACGGACACGGATAGGCTCGGAATAGATATCGCTGTAATATGTAGGCTCGCTGCCGTCGGTGGTATAGAATATCCTTGCACCGCTTGTGGAACAGGTCAGCTTCACATATATGGTCTGCTCATAATCTCCCGATTTATAGTTAGCTTTTGGAGCTGCTGCGGTACGTACAGCCGCACCGTACTCCCTGTATTCCACGCCTGTCAGCACGGCACTCTCCGCAAAAGCACCCACCGATGCGGTAAATGCCATCACAAAAGCCGCTGCCACTGCGGTAAACCTTCTTAGAAATCTCATACCTATCCCTCCGACAAGTAATTATATACACATTAATTATACTATAAAATCCGTGTTACGTCAATACGGATATTCACCGTACAGACCGCTTTTTTATGTGATATCCACCCTCCCGATGTACTAAAATAAGATATACCACAAAAAACCATTTACATAAATATTGACAATCTGCGGTTTATAATGTAAAATATAAGGTGAATTAATATACCCACAAAGGCATATAAATTAAAATAAATACATAAACAGGGGGAAATATCATGTGCGGAATAGTTGGCTATGTCGGAAAGAACAGCTGTGCCGAAATACTGCTGAGCACGCTTGAAAAGCTGGAATACCGAGGCTATGACAGTGCAGGAATCGCAGTGTTCGACGAGGACAACATCGAGGTACGCAAGGCACAGGGAATGCTGAAGAACCTCAGGGCAAAGATGGAGAAGGACGGCGTGCCTTCGGGCTTTGCGGGAATAGGTCACACACGCTGGGCCACCCACGGAGAGCCTTCGGATATAAACTCACACCCCCATAACGGCGGCAGAGTTACCATCGTACACAACGGCATCATCGAAAACTACAAGGAGATCAAGAATTTCCTTATCGACAAGGGCAGACACTTCGTCAGCCAGACAGATACAGAGGTCGCAGCACAGCTTCTGGATTACTACTACAACGGCAATCCCATCGATGCTATCGTAGAAACGATGCATAATGTACGCGGCAGCTTCGCCCTCGGAATAATGTTCAGGGATTTCCCAGGCATAGTGTTCGCTGTACGTAAGGAAAGCCCGCTCATCGTCGGTATCGGCGAGGATGAGAGCTTCATCGCATCGGATGTAACCGCGATACTCAACTACACAAGGGATTATTACCTGCTGGAGCCGAACGAGATAGCTGTGCTCTCTCCCTACGGCACAAATATATACGATCTTCACTACAACAAGCTGAACAAGCAGCTCCTGCACGCAGACTGGGACGAAAACTCCGCAAAGAAGCAGGGCTACGCTCACTTCATGCTCAAGGAGATCCACGAGCAGCCCGAAGCAGTGAACGCCACTGTTCTGCCCAGAGTTGCAGACGGTCTGCCCTGCCTTGACGAATGTGGAATAACACTCGAAATGCTGCGTGGCTTCAGAAACATCCACGTAGTTGCCTGCGGTACAGCAATGCACGCAGGTCTTGTGGGCAGATACATAATCGAGGATCTCGCACGTGTTCCCGTAAACGTGGATATCGCATCTGAGTTCCGTTACAGAGATCCGCTGGTGACCAAGGACGACCTTGTGATCATCATCTCCCAGTCGGGTGAAACGGCGGACAGCATCGCGGCTCTGCGTCTGTCCAAGGAGCTTGGTGCAAAGACGCTTGCCATCGTAAACGCAAAGGGCAGCACCATCGCCCGTGAAGCGGATATGCTGATATATACCCTCGCAGGTCCCGAGATCGCCGTCGCCTCCACCAAGGCATACATGGTACAGATAGCGGTAATGTATCTGCTGGCGTTCTCCATCGCACTTGCAAACGGTGCCATCGACGAAGCAAAGTGCCGTGAGCTTACCGCAGAACTCATGAAGATGCCTGCACGCATAGAAGAAGCTATCAGCCTGCAGGAGAAGGCTCAGTACGCTGCGTCTACCCTCGTCAGTGCAGAGAGCCTGCTGTACATCGGCAGAGGTCTTGACTATGCACTCAGTATGGAAGGCTCGCTGAAGCTGAAGGAGATATCCTATATCCACAGTGAAAGCTACGCGGCAGGTGAGCTGAAGCACGGCACCATCTCCCTTATCACCGAGGGTATGCCTGCGATCGCCGTGGTAACACAGAAGAAGCTGGTGGAAAAGACTATCAGCAACATCAAGGAGATGAAGGCACGCGGTGCGTATGTCATCGCTGTGTGCGGCGAGGGCATCCACATCGATTCCGATGCAGCCGATTATGTCATCAGCCTCGGTGAATGCCCCGATATCCTTGCACCTATGACGGCTGTCGTTCCGCTGCAGCTAGTGGCTTACTACACATCCGTGCTTAAGGGCAACGATCCCGACAAGCCCAGAAACCTCGCGAAATCTGTTACAGTAGAATAACATTCAGGTATATTTATATACGTTTCTACAAATCGTATATTACCTCAATGCAAAAAAGGCGGTCAGATGACCGCCTTTTTCATATGCTGTTTGTAATACTTAACGATATATTTGCTTTACATTTTACGTTTTGTATTGATATTCATATACACATTACGACAAATTTTTATATAATATTACAAACTGTTATTCAAGTACAATAGTAAACGGACCATCGTTGAGCAGCTCCACCTTCATATCCGCACCGAATATACCCTGCTCCACAACAGGTATCTCCCTGCGGCAAAGCTCTGTAAAATACTCGTACAGACGCTCGGCTTCGGCAGGTCCCTTTGCCATGAGGAAATTAGGACGGTTGCCCTTGCGGCAGTCGGCGTACAGCGTGAACTGAGAGATTATCAGCAGCTCACCGCCCACGTCCTTCAGAGAAAGATTTGTCTTGCCGTTTTCATCGGAAAAGATACGCAGGTTGATCATTTTGGCAGCAAGACGCTCGCACTCCTTTTCGTCATCCTCCTGACCTATTCCCAGCAGCACCAGATAGCCTTTGCCTATCCTGCCGCAGACATTGCCGTCTACTTTGACGGATGCGTGTTCCACACGCTGGATAACTATTCTCATTTATTACATCCTTTTCACACTCAACAACAGGGACGCTCTCACGTCCCTGTGCGTTATTCTGCGTTTATCTTCTGCGGCCGCCGCCTCCGCCGCCTCCGCTTCGGCTTCTTCCGCCTCCACCGCCGCGACTTCCGCCTCCGCCGCCGGAGCTGCTGCTGATGCGTACATGGGTCGTGGTCTCACGCAGGTAGATATCGTCCCTGCGGTGATACTTGGTGCGGCTGGTATCCATGTAGCTCTTGGCACTGATGGGCTTCTTTTTCTTGTAGCCCGAAACAGTCGTGGAAACGACCACGATAGCAACGATAACAGCGATGATAAAGGGGATGACAAAACCGGTCAGCGGATCATAGCCGCCGTCGTAGTAATAATCCTCGTCATCTATGTAGTCGTTGTAATCTCCTATCTCCTGATTGTTCCTGAGATAGGTACAGAAATACATGATGCCCTGATAATAGTTATCGCCGCCGTCGCTGTCAAAGCCATAATACAGATAATCAAAAACTTCATCCGTCCTGTAACCGTACATATCCGTTGCCAGACCATAGGTATAGATCCAGTCAACATAATTCATGTTGGTGCGGTCGTTATTGAACAGCAGGACGATGGAATTCGCACCTGCACCGAAGCTGTTCTCACAGAAAAACTTTGAATATTCATAGTCGCTCATGCCGATGAGGTCATCTGTGATGATAACGCCGACGTTACAGGTGATATCATCCGCACAGTCCTGCATCACCCTGCGGAGCTCGTTCTCCTCAGATACAGTGAGCACATCATCATGGTCCACCAGATTTATGGTGAAGCCTGCTGTATCATCCTCAACATCCACGCCGAAATACTCACAGAAATCTATAACGGCAGAGTAGTAACCGCTGGTGTCAAGTCCGCTGTAGATATTGTCGTATATATCATCGATCTTGTTATGATACTTATCTGCCGCAGCACCTGTCATGTCTATCCAGTCATAGCACTCATCAGCGTCGAAATCATTGCAGATAAGCAGCAGAATGGAGTTGCTGTCTGCTCCGAAGAGGCTGTCAAGCTGAGCGGATGCGTACTCACGGGGTGTATGTCCGCCGATGTCATCAGTTACCACTACAGCGAAGTTATAGCCTGTTTTCCGTGCTGCCGCTTCAAGATATTCATGCAGCTCGTCCTCCTGCTCGGTGGTGAAGATGTTATCCTGATCGATCAGAACGCCGACGCTTGCCGCCGAAGCCGTGATGCAGAGGCTGAACGCAAAGGACATCGCCACAAGCACCGCAAGGAGCACTCTTGTAATTCTTTTCTTCATTACACAGCCCTCCTTACATATTCATCAGCCAGCCGACGGCAAGGCCGATGAGAAGTGTTCCGAGGAATATGCCGCCCGCAAACAAAGCGGTCTTCAGCTTGCTGACAGGAAGTATACCGAAACGCTGATTGGTCTGACCGTTCATCACAAACGGATAATCCTTGCCATCGTAGCGATAGTTCAGGAACCACACAGGCAGCAACGCATATACTGCGGTCTTGTTTTTGTAGTTTATATAAGAATTGGTGACGTTGACCGTCGTGTAGCCCATGCTCTTGATGTCGTTCTTCATAAGATCAGTGGCAGCTTCACAGACACGTGTATCGATACGCTGCTCTGCTTCCGCCATCGGCACATCATATTTCTCTGCCGCACAGCCCGAAAGATAAGACATGGAGAAAGGCTTAACGCCGCTGTAATTGAAAGGCTCGATGCTCTCCATCAGGGCATCGTCGATACGCTTGGAGCCGTCACAAGGCACACGGATGAACGCAAGATCGGCATCTCTGGTCGCTGCATAGTATTTCGTGTTGGTGTAGCGTACATCGCCGACTCTCCATGTGCGTACCTTGGTGCAGTTTGCCTCGGTATGGACATTCGCAATACCGCTCTTGAGCCAGTACGGCACATACAGTGCGGATATCTTGACTATCTCTGCGTTCTGCTTAAAGCCGCGTGGAAGCAGGAACCTGCCCTTGGTGTATTCCTTGAACGATGCCTCTGCCGCCTCTCTGGTGGTCGCAAAGGGTATGATGAGGTCAGGCTTGTACTCGCCGGAAAGTCGTCCCGAAAGGATAACGGGGGTATGACAGAAGTGACAGCGTACAGACGCCTCAAGCTCGGTGCAGATGACTCCCGCACCGCAGTTGGGGCAGGAATACAGTGCAGACGCACCTGTAAACTCCTCGATCTGCTTCTGTTCTTCCGATAGCTGCTCAGGGTCTGCCTGATCAAGCTTCATGCTCTCGTTTTCGGCAAAATGCTCCTTTATCTGCTGCTCGTCAAAATGGCTGTCGCAGTAGATACAGCGGAACCTGCCTTTTTCGTTATCATATTCCAGTGCACCGTTACAATTCGGGCACTGATAGGTAACACTCTGCATTTCCATATCTTTTCTCCTATACCACTATTGCACCCAGAGCTTTTCCGATACTGTCTGCAATAACAAGATCGGCACTCTCATCGGCACTTGTCGGACTTTTGTTGATGATGACCAGATACCTGCCGCGGAAGTATCGTATCAGCCCCGCCGCAGGATACACCGCAAGGGATGTTCCGCCGATGATGAGCATATCCGCTGCGGATATCTCGTCCACGGCACGGGTGATGTCATCGTCCTTCAGCTGCTCCTCATACAACACCACATCAGGCTTGACATATCCGCCACAGCTGCATTTAGGTACGCCGTTGCTCTGCATGATATGCGACAGCGGATACGCCCTGCCGCAGCTCTCGCAGTAATTACGGTGCACGCTGCCGTGAAGCTCCACGACGTTCCTGCTTCCTGCCGCTGTATGCAGCCCGTCGATATTCTGCGTGATAACGCAGGACAGCCTGCCGCTGCGTTCTAGCTCCGCCAGCTTCAGGTGTGCCGCATTGGGCTTTGCTTCGGGAAATATCATACGCTCCTTGTAGAAGCGGTAGAACTCCTCACGCTCACGCATATAAAAGCTGTGGCTGATGATTGTCTCGGGCGGATATCTGTACTGCTGATTGTAAAGACCGTCGGCACTGCGGAAATCAGGGATGCCGCTCTCCGTCGAAACGCCCGCACCGCCAAAGAACACGATGCGACTGCTCTCATCTGTCATCTTCTGCAAAGTAAGCTCTGACATACACCCTCCCGAAAAATAAATCTACAGAATAATTATACAACCATACTATTGTTTTGTCAAGAATATGTAATTGTCAATCAGTGTCTGCAAATAAATCGATGAAATACTTGAAATAATTCCGCTTATATTGTATAATGATAATGTATGGGTATATACCCTTATGACGAAAAACACGGAGCATATCCGTTCAAGAAAGGATCATCATCATGCCTCTTGAAGAAATAAACAGAGAATTTTCCTTCCCGCTTCAGAAGATAGTGGATGAATTCCGTCTGGGTGTGGCTTTTATGCCCGAGGACGGCGGCAACCGTCTTATCTCCAGCAACGACACCAACCGTCCCGGACTTCAGCTTTCGGGCTTCTATGAGTACTTCGACAACAAGCGTATCCAGGTAATGGGCAACAGCGAATATGCGTACCTCAGCGGTCTTGATACCGAAACACGCCGTCAGCGTGTGGAGGACCTGTTCGGATACCGCTTCCCTGCACTCATCGTGACACGCGGTCTTGAGCCTTTCCCTGAGCTTATTGCAGCCGCAGAGAAATCAGGCACACCTCTGCTGTGCTCTGAGGAAAGCACCTCCACATTCATCGCAAAGCTGGTAGCATTCCTCAACCTGCAGCTCGCTCCCCGCATCACACGCCACGGTGTACTCATCGAGATATACGGCGAAGGTGTGCTCATCCTCGGCGAGAGCGGCGTCGGTAAATCCGAGACCGCTATCGAGCTTGTAAAGCGTGGCCACAGACTTATCGCAGATGACGCTGTTGAGATCAAGAAGGCATCCAATATAACACTCGTGGGCAGCTCCCCCGATAATATCCGTCATTTTCTGGAGCTTCGCGGCATAGGTATTGTAAATGCAAGACAGCTCTTCGGTATCGGTGCGGTAAAGCTCACCGAGAAGATCGACATGGTAGTTGAAATGGAGCTGTGGAATCCCGAAAAGACCTACGACAGAATGGGTGTGGATACTCACTTCATGACCATCCTCGGCGTAAAGGTACCGCTGCTGACTATCCCCGTAAAACCCGACCGTAATCTGGCTGTTATCCTTGAGGTAGCTGCCATGAACAACCGTCAGAAGAAGATGGGCTACAACGCAGCAAAGGATCTGCTCAAGCAGCTCGGCATCGATTCTGACAGCGAAGAGATCATGTCTGATCTCAATATATAAACAAGAACTGAAAGGAAACTGAAAAGGAATGTACAATATAGGCATAGATCTCGGCGGCACCAATATCAAGGTAGGTGTCGTTGACGAAAACTACAATATCGTAGCAAAGGCTACCGCAAAGACCGATCTTCCCCGTCCCGCTGAGGAGATAGCTGACGCCATCGTGGAGACCGTATGGGCTGCACTCGGCGAGGCAAAGGTGACCATCGGTGAGGTAAACAGCATCGGTATCGGTACTCCCGGCGTTGCAAACCGCAACAGCGGCATCGTACTGTACTCCTGCAACCTCGGCTTCAACAACACGGACCTGCGTGCTCTCATCCAGAAGAAGCTCAACAAGGAGATATACGTTGAGAACGACGCAAATGCAGCGGCATTCGGTGAGGTGCTCAACGGTGCCGGCAAGGGCTACAACGATGTTGTGGTTGTAACGCTCGGAACAGGCGTCGGCGGCGGTATCATCATCGACGGCAAGATATACACAGGCTTCAACTTCTGCGGTGCTGAGCTGGGACACAGCGTTATCAGCTACGGCGGCAGACAGTGCGGCTGCGGCAGAAAGGGCTGCTTCGAGGCATACTCCTCCGCTACCGCCCTCATCAACATGACCAAGGAAGCAATGGAAGCCAATAAGGACAGCGAAATGTGGAAGATCGCAGGCTCCCTCGACAACGTTGACGGCAAGACCGCTTTCGACGGCTGGAGAGCAGGCGACAAGGCAGCATCCGGTGTTGTGGATATGTACATCAACTACCTCGGCTGCGGTCTTACAAACATCGTAAATACATTCCAGCCTGAGGTGCTGCTCATCGGCGGCGGTATCTGCAAGGAAGGCGAGAACCTCACAAAGCCCCTGAACGAGTTCATCGCCCGCGAGAGCTACTGCATCGATCCCACACGCTCCACAAAGCTGGATATCGCAAAGCTCGGAAACGACGCAGGCATCATCGGTGCAGCTTATCTCTATACGCTGGCTGACTGATAACATTACGGCGGAAGCTTGCGGCTGCCGCCGTTTTTATCACACACTTTTTTCACGGAGGAAAGCATTTTGGATCTTACTTCTCTCATCGACCTGTGCTGTAACAAAGGCATAAGATATTCGGAAAACGAGCCTCTTGCTCCACATACCTCAATGAAGATCGGCGGAAGCTGCGATATCTTCACAAAGCCTGCCACAGAGGAACAGATATGCGAAATAATAAAGCTGTGCCGCAGAGATTGTATACCATACTTCGTGATGGGTAAAGGCAGCAATATACTGGTAAGTGATAACGGCTACCGCGGCTGTATAATCCTTATCGAGCCGGATATGCATATGGGCGATATCTCTGTAAATGGCAATACCATTACCGCCGCTGCAGGTGCAAGCCTGAAATCCGTCTGCATGGCGGCACTGGATAACGAGCTTACGGGTCTTGAGTTCGCATACGGCATCCCCGGCTCCGTCGGCGGTGCACTGTTTATGAATGCAGGTGCTTACGGCGGCGAAATGAAAGACATCGTTACCGCCTGCAGATATATCGACGAAAACGGTGAGCTTTGCACCATAACAGCACAGGAGCTGTCGCTCTCCTACCGTCATAGCTGCTTTTCGGGCAGAAAATGCGTCATCACCTCCGTTACCATGGAGCTGAAAAAAGGCAGCAGGGATGAGATAAAGGCGAAGATGGACGACCTCATGCAGCGACGCCGTGACAAGCAGCCTCTGGAATTCCCGAGCTGCGGAAGCACGTTCAAGCGACCCGAAGGATATTTCGCTGCCGCTCTCATCGAGGAATGTGGTCTGAAGGGATACACCATCGGCGGGGCACAGGTAAGCGAGAAGCACAGCGGTTTTGTCATCAACCGCGGCGGTGCAACCAGCAAGGATGTACTGAAGCTGGTGGCTCACATCAAGGATACCGTGCGTGAGCAAAAAGGCGTGGAGCTTGAATGTGAGATGCTCGTTCTGGAATAAGCCATATCATCTGTGAGGATATTAAAATGGAATTTGTGATCGTAACAGGACTTTCGGGTTCGGGAAAATCCTCCGCTGTAAAGGTGCTGGAGGATATAGGATACTTCTGTATCGATAATATGCCGCCGCAGCTCATCCCTGATTTCGCGGCTATGTGCAACGAAAACGACGAGATAACAAAGGTCGCCATCGTAACGGATATCCGCGGCGGCACGATGTTCTTCAAGCTTGGCGAAAGCATAACGAAGCTGCATATACGCGGCATTGATGTAAAGGTGCTGTTCCTTGAGGCATCCCGTGAGGTGCTCAACAAGCGTTACAAGGAAACACGACGCAAGCATCCGCTGGAGGAAGCCTCCGACGGCGATATCGCAAAGGCTATCGACGCTGAGATAGAGCTGCTGGGCGAGATACGTGAGAATGCTGATTATATCGTTGATTCCTCGCTGCTGTCCACAGGTCAGCTCAAGGAGCACATAGCCGACCTTTTCCTCGGCAAGGCGTCCGACGCAATGATCGTAAGCTGCATGAGCTTCGGCTTCAAGTACGGTGCTCCCGGCGAAGCAGACCTTGTTTTCGATGTCCGCTGTCTGCCCAATCCCTTTTACATACCTGAGCTGAAAGAAAAAACAGGTCTTGACAAGGAGGTCCGCGACTACGTCATGAGCTTTGAGCAGTCGCAGATACTGAAGGACAAGCTGTTCGATATGATAGATTTCCTTATCCCGCATTACGTAACAGAGGGCAAGAGCCGTCTTGTCATCGCCTTCGGCTGCACAGGCGGAAAGCACCGCAGCGTGACCTTCGCTGAGCTTACCGCAAAGCATCTGCGTCAGAAGGATCTCAAGACAAGGATACTCCACAGGGACGCAAAGAAGAAATAAGAACAGTGATACCGTGAAAGTGAGGATATGATGTCTTTCTCATCCGATATCAAAAAAGAACTATGCAATCTGCGTGACATGTCCGCCGATGAGATGGCTGCGATGCTATACGGCGTCCTGTACGCCTCACGCAGCAGCGACGGCTTGATGCAGGTGCAGACGGAGAAGATGTACCTGATAAACGCTGTGCGTACACTGTGCGACACGGTATTCCCCGATGTCCGTCACGAAACGATACGCCTCGTCAAGAGCGGAAGCTCGCTGTATACCTTCCGCATAACAGAAGGTGCAGACAGGATAGCTCAGCGTTTCGGAGATCACTCTGCGATAAACTATTCCGTAGTATCGGGCAACGATGCGGGCAGCGGAGCGTTCCTGCGTGGCATATTCGTCACCTGCGGCTCGGTAACTGACCCGAACAAGGAATATCATCTGGAGATGGTCCTGCCCGACAACTACAAGGCAGCAGCTCTCCACGACTTCATAAACGAGCATGGAATGCCGATAAAGACCACACAGCGTGCACGAAAGCTGGTCCTGTATGCAAAGGAGAGCGAACTCATCGAGGATCTGCTGACCTATATCGGTGCAGGTCTGCACTCGCTGGAGATAATGCAGGTCAAGATCATGAAGGACTTCCGCAACCGCGTCAACCGCTCTGTGAACTGCGAGAACGCAAACCTCGACAAGACCGTTGCCGCGGCAAGCAGGAGCGTTGAGGATATTGAATATATCTACCGCACAAAGGGTGCCGACTGGCTCAATGAGGAGCTGCAGGAAACTGCAGAGCTGCGTCTTGCAAACCCCGAGATGCCGCTTTCGGAGCTGTGTCAGCAATTCAGGGTGCCCATAAGCCGCAGTGGTCTTAACCACCGCCTGAAAAAGCTGTCAAGGCTGGCTGAGGAGCTAAGGAAAGGTGAACCGATATGAACGATAACCAAAAATGTCCGCTGCTTCTTATCATGATGCCGATCGCATTGGTCGCAGTGCCTGTGCTGACATTTGCACTGTGCTCAGGTATTGCGTCAGGAGGCAAGCACGACCTCATGCTGCCTATAATAATGGCAGGTATACTGACAATGTCAGTGCTGCTGATGATAGGCAACATCAAAACGCCTGAGAAAAGCGGCACATACAAGGGTATCAAATACTCATTCAACACCGATCTGCGTACCGAGAAAGTCTGCACCACTCTTTCGGGCATCGCAACAGTAATACTGTTTTGCGAATATGCGTTTATGAAGACCTCGGGAAGCAAAACGACCGCTATCTGCGTCACGTTTCTTATCAGTCTTGTCGTGGTAGTCATTACTTTGTTTGCGATGCACCCACACTCCACCGCAAGAACAGAAAAGATCAACGCAAATGTAGGCGGCGTTATCACGGGACTTGATTGTGTCAGCAGACAAAGACTGTTCATCAGCATAGGAGAAGACCGCCTGGTGTTTTTCGAAAGGGAACAGAACATACCTGTCTTGTTCAGCAATATATCAAGTTTTCAGGTCATACTCTCCAATCGCAACCGCAAAATTCACCCCAAAATAGATTTCGGTGACACATCGGACGATGTGTTCCGTGTGCACGACAGCATGCTGACCCTGCTGAACAAGCTGGAGATCACGATCACCATACAGGACGCAAGTGCCACAAGAAAGATCTACATAGATGACATAGCCGCAAAACAATGCGAATGTCTTCGCAAGCTGAAAGGTCTGTAAACGATAAAGCCCGAACGGATATGTCCGGGCTTTTGTATTATGCGGGTACAGGAGTATTATTGACTATCCTTGCAATAAGCTCCTCAGGGGTGTTGTATTCCTGCTGACCTGCAGCGAGGATGATCCTGTGCGAAAGCACCGCCACGGCACAAGCCTTGACATCGTCAGGTGTTATATACGTGCGTTCGTTCATCAGAGCCATCGCCTGTGCAGCTCTGTACAGTGCAATAGACGCACGCGGACTTGCTCCCAGCTTCACAAGCTGCGGCAGATTTCTCGTTGCTCCGACGATGGCGAGTATATACGCCTTGACCTGCTCTGTCGCAGTTACCTGCTCTGCCGCTGCTCTTAACGAAAGCAGCTCCGAAAGCTCCATCACAGCGGATACTTCCATGCTCTGCGGCATAACGCCAAGCATCTCAAGCTCTGCTGCACGGCTTGGGTAGCCGATGGAAAGACGCATCAGGAAACGGTCAAGCTGAGCCTCGGGCAGGTGGTATGTTCCGTATGTTTCAATAGGGTTCTGCGTAGCCAATGCCATGAACGGCTGCGGAAGCTGATGCGTCACGCCGTCAACGCTTATCTGCTTTTCCTCCATCGCCTCAAGAAGTGCAGACTGCACCTTCGGCGAGGTTCGGTTTATCTCGTCCGCAAGCAGGAAGTTGCACATCGCAGCACCCGCCTTGTACTCGGACTTGCCCGTCGCCATGTCGATGGCTGTGTAGCCGATGACATCGGACGGCATCAGGTCAGGCGTGAACTGAATGCGTCGGAAGCTGCCCGAAACGCTCTTTGCAAGAGTTTCCGCAAGCAGCGTCTTGCCTACTCCGGGCACGTCCTCGATGAGCACGTGTCCGCCTGCGAGCATCGCACAGACCACCTTCTCGATGATCTCACGCTTGCCTAGAATGACCTTTTCCATGTTGTTTATGAGTTGTTCTATCTTGGGGTTCATATTTCCTCCGTAACTGTCGAACTATACGAAAAACGGCACGGCTTTGAGCCGTGCCGCAGTTTACGCGATATTAGCCGAGGAGAGAGTGCTCATCGGAAGCGTCGAACAGGTGGATCTTGTTGGGATCCAGAGCGAGCTTAACAACATCCTGAGGACGAGCAGAGCATCTGGGAGATACACGTGCTGTCAGCGGGATGCTCTCGCAGGTGAGGTACAGATATGTTTCAGCACCGAGCATTTCGGTTACGTCAACAGTAGCCTCGATGATACCGTTGTTCTTAGCGTTGGAGATGAACATTTCCTCATCGTGGATGTTCTCAGGACGGATACCGAGGATAACGTCCTTGTCAACGTAGTACTTGAGAGCCTCGTTGTCAGCCTTAGCTGCGGGCAGCTCAACATAGAACTTGCGGCCTCTGGAGTTCTTGGTGTCCTCAGAACCGAACTCAACAACGAACTTGCCCTCTCTGTTGAGCAGCTTAGCGTTGATGAAGTTCATCTGGGGAGAACCGATGAAGCCTGCAACGAACTTGTTAACAGGGTTCTCATACAGGTTGATAGGAGAGTCGATCTGCTGGATGTAACCATCCTTCATAACAACGATTCTATCACCCATGGTCATAGCCTCTGTCTGGTCATGAGTTACATAGATGAATGTAGTACCCAGCTTCTTGTGGAGCTTGGAGAGCTCAGTTCTCATCTGTGCACGGAGCTTCGCATCCAGGTTGGAGAGAGGCTCGTCGAGCAGGAATACCTGAGGATCACGAACGATAGCACGACCGAGTGCTACACGCTGACGCTGACCACCGGAGAGAGCCTTGGGCTTTCTGTCCAGCAGATGTGCGATGTCGAGGATCTTAGCAGCCTCTTCAACCAGCTTCTTGATCTCGTCCTTGGGAACCTTACGGAGCTTCAGACCGAATGCCATGTTATCGAATACTGTCATGTGAGGATACAGAGCGTAGTTCTGGAATACCATCGCGATATCT
>JAZURJ010000018.1:0-6322 GCA_045606085.1 Oscillospiraceae bacterium | reverse complement strand
GGGTTGATAGCAGAAAGACCGTCAATTTTAACGCCTGTCTTGTTCTTAACGAGCTGTGTTCTTTCGAATTCGCTTTTTAAGCTGCACTCTTCTTTGTACTTGTCAAGCTCGGCAATATTACCAATCTTGTCGCGGTATTTTTCGATAATAGGATGCTCGGGAGCGATAACCATAAATGTTACGCCGTAAAGGGTATCAGGACGAGTTGTGTAGATACGGAGCTGTTCGTCCTGCTCCTTGATGGAGAAGTTCACGAACGCACCTGGGGACTTGCCGATCCAGTTCTCCTGCTGGAGACGGATGTTGGGCAGGTAATCCACTTCATCCAGACCCTGCAGCAGCTTGTCTGCATACTCTGTGATACGGAGATACCATACTTCCTTGTCCTTCTGAACGATATCGCTGTGGCAGATATCGCACTTGCCGCCCTGAGAGTCCTCGTTGGAGAGAACTACCTTACAGCTGGGGCAGTAGTTAACGAGTGTCTTGTCACGGAAAACGAGACCGTTCTCGAACATCTTGAGGAAGATCCACTGTGTCCACTTGTAGTAATCCTCTTCGGTGGTGTCAACGACTCTGTCCCAGTCGAAGGAGAAGCCTACACGCTTGAGCTGCTGAGTGAACTTTGCGATGTTGTTGTCTGTTACCTGTCTGGGGTGAACACCTGTCTTGATAGCGGTGTTCTCTGTGGGCAGACCGTATGCGTCAAAGCCGATGGGGAACAGCACATTGTAGCCCTGAAGTCTGCGTTTTCTGCTTACTACCTCAAGACCGCTGTACGCCTTGATATGACCTACGTGCATACCTGCACCGGAGGGATAAGGGAACTCTACCAGGGCATAGAATTTCTCCTTGCTGCGGTCATCCGTAGCCTTGAAGGTGCCGTGGTCATCCCAGTATTTCTGCCATTTGCTTTCAATGGCACTGAAATCGTACTTCATTGTTTTGTCGTCCTTTCAATGTAAATATTATTCCAACTATATATTATACAACAATATCCTTTCGTTGTCAACATTTTTTCGCTGTGTGTGGTGCATGAATAAACCTTTGCGGTATTGAATATCTTTATAAAAACAGATTTGTTAAATATGTAAATATTTCACCGATTTAGCACAATGATTTGACATAACTTCCGAAAATATAACTATATATTGACAAATTACCGTGAAAGTATTATAATATAACTATCCTGGCAAACTAAATCTGTTTTAAAGAAAGGTAGTATGTGATATGAAATTCTGTTCTAAGTGCGGCACACAGTGCGAAGATTTTGCAGCAGCTTGTCCTGCTTGCGGTAACGCTTTCAGTGCAGCAGCTCCTGCTCCTGCTCCCGCTCCCGCTCAGGCTCCTGTTCAGCCTCCCGTAGCTCCTGCTCCCATGCCTGTGGCAGCTCCCGTTGCTCCTGCTTACGATCCCAAGGATCACACAGCGGAGTTCGACCCCAAGGATATCTCTGAGAACAAGGTAGTTGCAATGCTTCCTTATCTGCTCGGCGTTTCCGGTCTTATCATCGCTATCCTGATGGCTAATACATCCAAGTACGCTGCGTTCCACGTTCGTACTGCTCTCAAGTTCACAGTTGTTGAGACACTTCTCATTTTCCTGATGATCGTTCCTTTCCTCGGCTGGATCGCATACGGCGTATGCACCACCATCTCCCTCGTACTGAGAATCATCGCATTCTTCCAGGTATGCAAGGGCAAGGCTAAGGACCCCGCTATCATCGGCAGTCTCGGCTTCCTGAAGTAATTTACAGCTACATAACCAAGACCCCGACATTTCTGTCGGGGTCTTGTTCGTTTATATCAGAAAAAAGTGAGTTGCTCGGAGGTTTCTTCAGTTATCTCCTGTCCTTCAAGCGGTTCGGGATTTTCCACGGGTATCTCTGCGTGGACGGTCATGCAGGGGCACGCCCATCTTACGGCGTTCGTAATGACCTTCTGCACGTTTTCGTTGTGGTATGTGGGATATTCCTCGTGACCCGGCTGGAAGTAGAAGATGCGACCGTTGCCGCGTCGATATGTAACGCCGCTGCGGAACACCTCTCCGCCTGCAAACCAGCCGATGAACAGCGTTTCGTCAGGCTCGGGGATATCGAACGGCTCGCCGTACATCTCCTCCACAGGAAGCTCGAACTGCTGAGGCACGCCCTGCACGATGGGATGTGACGGAACGCAGCACCATATACGTTCACGGTCGCCGTGACGCCATTTCAGGTTGAGTGTAGTTCCCAGCAGAGCCTTCATGACCTTGCTGTGATGTGCGGAGTGAAGTCCGATAAAGCCCATACCGCCACGGACATGGCGGCACACACGCTCGACAACGGCGTCCTCCACCTTCTCATGCACCCAGTGTCCCCACCAGATGAGCACATCCGTATCGTTCAGCACTTCTTCGGTCAGTCCGTGTTCAGGATCGAACAGTGTTGCGGTACGCACCGTGATATCCTCGTTTCTGCCGAGAAATCCCGCAATGCAGCCGTGTATTCCCTCAGGGTATATCTCAGCCACCTCGGGCTGATGAGTTTCGTGCATATATTCGTTCCAGACAGTTACTCTTATCATGTCGTCCTCTCTTCCATATATCTGCGGAGGTTTTCCGCCGATCTTCTCATATATTCATGCTGATCCGCTGCACCGAAATGCTCGATGGCGAAAGCACCCGTATATCCGCAGGCGGTCAGCCTCTGTACAAGCTCCTTTATTCCGATGACGCCCTCGCCAACGATCTCGGGATACATCACAGCACCCGAAAGATCCGCCTTTCCGTTGGAGCCGCTGCTGTCGGAGTTTGCGGCATCATAACTGCGGTCCTTGCAGTGCACGTGCGAGATATACTTTCCCAGCACATCGCAGGCGGAAGCTGCGTCCTCAAGGCAGTAGCGGAAGTTTCCCGTGTCGAAGGTGTATCTCAGCCCTGCGACGTTTTCCAGCAGGTATCTCAGCCACTGCGTGCGGCAGCAGGGCGAGCTTATATCGTCGAAATCCTCCACGGTCACAGTCACGGAATATTCCTTCGCGGTATCGCACATCTGTTTCAGACCTTCCGCATAACGTGGCAGGTCATCTTCGGGATGCTCCGAGAACCCGGGTATGCACAGCACCGTCTGACATCCGTACTGCACCGCCGTTTCAAACAGGCGGCGGTATTTCTGCTCCGATATCTCCTCACTGTCGTTCAGGAGATCAAAGTGCTCGTAAATGCAGGAAACGCCAATGCCGCAGCTATCCAGCAGCGGCTTCAGCTTACCGTCGGAGATACGCCAGTGATCGCACTCCAGATGGCTGATGCCGCAGGAGCGTGCAAATTTCAGGGCATCCTCAAGGGATACTCCCTTTTGCTCAGTCGCTTCATAGATATGTTCAAGAAAGACCGAAATAACGTTCATAACAACACCTCTTTATATAATTGTAGCATAACAGCGGCAGTTTTTCAAGCTGTTCTTGACAAAAGCAGTGCAGTAGGCTATACTATAAAAAACGTTGCAGGAGGTAATTATGACCGACTATCAGATATTCACGGCTTGCTTTCCCGAGCTTATTATAGACGAGGAGAATTTCAACGTGCTCGCTCACGGCGGCGATGTCTGCGTTTTCCGCACCGAGGGCGGCTTTGCACCGGTCAGAGGCGGCCGTATAGAGCTTCTCTGCGTTGCTCCCGAGCATCAGCACAAGGGACACGGAGCATCTCTGCTGAAGCAGTGCGAGGAGCATATATCGAAGAACGGCGGTAAGTCAGTGCTGTCGGGAAATATGTTCCCCGGAGCGGCTCTGTCGGGTGCGGACTTCTTCCGTAAGCACGGTTACTCTCTCGGTGATGTCACCTATAATGAAATGTCGCTGGAACTTGCGGACTTCAACGTGCCGCAGTACGAAGCACCCGCAGACGCACAGTTCTGCTTTTACAGCGGCAGCATCGGCAAGCTCCGCAGTGCGGTCGCTGAGGTGGACGACGACTGGGTACAGTATTTCAACGAGGATGGGATGTTCTATGTATGCCTTGTGGGAGAAGAGATAGCGTCGTTCTGCATCGTGGACGAGGATGTCCGCTGTCTGCTGTCTGACGGAAAGCGTATCGGCAGCGTAGGCTGTGTGGGCACAGTGCCGAAGTTCCGTGAGAAGGGTCTCGGACTTCACATGGTGGCACTTGCGTCGGAGCACCTGAAGAACGTCGGCTGTGACAGGGTGTTCATCCATTATACGCACATCGACAGATGGTATGCGAAGCTGGGAGCAAGGACGTTCCTTCGTTTCGTGACAGCGGAGAGGACTTTGTGATATGCCTGATATATTTATAATAGTAATAGCCGTTCTGGCGGTGCTGTCCGCTGCTGCGGCGGTGATCGCCGTACTTCTGCGAAAGAGGGACAACCCTCCGCCCGAGAGCGACGATGACGGTACATATTTCACACGGCAGCTGACGGAGATGCTGGACACCATCAGCCGTGCGACCCTTGAACGCGGCTGCTGCGAGTTCACCGAGATGCTGTATGAGCAGGCACGCTTCTGCGAGCCGACAAAGCGTGCGGATATACGACCGCTTGAGAATGAGATACTTCATGCCATCTGCCGTATGCATCCCGATGACAGTGACGAGCTGATAACGGAAAAATGTGCGGTCATTTCCGAGCTGCTTGAAAGGCGGCAGGATATGATGTATAAGGAACAGGGCAGGCAGGAGGAAGTTATCTGACCGCCTGCAGAAACTAAATAGTATACTTAGGGGGCGTTTCCTGTCTGATCTCGGGAAACGCCCTTTTTATATTAATAAATATATGTGAGCAACTTGTCATTTTATCTTGGCGGCAACTTGCGGCGACAAGTTGCCATGTGTATTTCGTCGGCTATTTCGGCATCTTATCCTCAAATACGGCATCTTATATATATATATATATACATTTCGTCGGATGATACTTGAAAACAAGTGGTCTTTCGGTTAAGATATAGTTACAGCGAACGACAAGTTCGCAGGAGGCCGCAAAAAGCGGTAACGGAAATTATTATTTATTTAAATGGAGGAAAAAACTATGAACACATTCAAGAAGATCGCAGCCGTAGCAATGGCAGCAGCAACCCTGGCAACAACAATGGTAAGCGTAAGTGCAAAAGACGTCAACGTTGGTGATCTCATTTCCACTTACGACTATTCCAAGGTACCTACCATTTCTCTGTCTCAGCTTGATGATGGTGCGTACGATGGTAGTCGTCTGGACAATATCAACTTCGGTAATATTGATTGGCTGAATGAGGGCAATGCCGTTCTCAACATTAATACCACAGCTAATCTTGCTACAAAAGCTGGTTGTGATAGTATAGAGGAGGATCTGAATAAGCTTCGTCTGGATTTTATTCCTCGTAAGCGTCAAAAGGGATGTGATGTTAAGGACAGCGACTATCTGCCTCTTGAAGTGAGGATGGGTGGTAGGAATACGGTACGTGTAGGTGTTGGCTCCAACCAGGTATTCCGCTACTTTGATATGACTCGTGTAAGAGCAATTGGTGGTACGCCTGGTATTGGTAAATTGATGGAACTTACAATCGATTACAAGATTGAGGGTTATAGTGCTTGCATTTTACCCGACTTCGTGGTGAACGTTGGCGACTTTAAGAATGGCTTTAATAATAGTAAGAAGATTACAAATGTTAAGTTCAGTGATTGGGATAACTGGGAAGACGGTGCTGTAACCACCGGTACAATTACCCTTAATATCCCCACGAATATGGCAGGCAAAGCTATGGATGTTAAAATCAACGGTTACAAGGTTGGAACAGTGACTTTCAATGAGGTATGGTATAATAGTCATTCTTTTGGAGGTTATGACGTTACCTTTAAAAACGTTTTTTGATCAGAAACCTTAACACTGTCCACACGACAGGTCTAACGTAAAGACCTCTCCAATATAACTAATCAAACACTCACCGCCCGAAAAACTCTCGGGCGGTGATATTTATAGAAATGCCGCAAGGCAATATGACTTTGATAACCATTCATCTTCTATAATTTCCGTTCATTCCCGCCTGAGTATCCCGCGGGCGGTAATTCCATTCATTGCAGACAAAAAGCCCGTGGAGCGTTCCACGGGCTTTCGTACTGTGTTATTCTTCTGTGAAATGGATGACCTTGGAGGAGAAATCTCCGTGGAGCATCACGTTGATGCCGCAGTTCACCAGGGCTGCCCCTCTGTGCACCTCGCCCGTTTCGCTGCTTCTGTATTTCTTTTCGGGGTCAAGTCCCTTGAGCTGTACACGGCGGCTGCGGTAGTTGGGACGTCCCAGCACCTGCACGAACGTGAATACCGCCTCGCTCTTGTCCTTTGCAACGA
>JAZURJ010000017.1:0-3999 GCA_045606085.1 Oscillospiraceae bacterium | reverse complement strand
CTGCACATACCGATGATCTTTTCGATCTTAAATATGCGTTCTGTATATTCCTCCGAGCCTTCAAAATTGATTATGATACGTTTTTCGGTATCTCCCTTGCAGTCAATGTTGATCGTATTGAGCGGCAGTTTCGATCTGCCTGTTATTGCAATAGCAGCAGGCTGCTCATTTGTGAAATCAAACTTACCGAAATCCAGTACGACGTTGTTTCCTATGCCTGTTACATCCGTATCGTTTACGGTAAAGCTGTCGCCATATATTTTGTCACAGTCCGCCGCATTGAGTTCGGCAAATTCCTTTGCAAGCTTTTCAAACACAAAGCCTTCAATATCAAAGCCGTTTTGCGAAGCAAGGCATATCGTATGCACGCCCCTGAGCCTTTTATTCAGCTTGAAGGTCTGCGGAGAGTAAGTCAGCCATACAGCCTTCTGTTCGTACACGAAATCGCCTATAAGCCCGCCACCCTTGTCAGGGATGCCGTCATACACCTTTATATTGACCGCTCCGTATGCAAATGCAGGGAGTGTTATAGTATCGCTTCCAACTTCTCCGAAATCCACATTCTCAAAGCCCATCCAGCTGTCGCCGCCTGCAAATTTCGCACCTCTCTGGAAGCCGTTGCCGATATTGCCGCTTTCAACGGAACGAAGGCCGCCCTTCACGATACTGTACGGATCAATAAAAGCGTCGCCGAGACCTTCTCCGCAAAGCCTTATCGCAGAAATGATATGATATTTATCCGTGCCGTTTTTGCATAATGCACGCAGCCAGAATTCACCATCGCCCTTACAGCGGACAGTTACATTCCCATTTTCCACAGAAACTATCTCTGCAAGGTTCGAGGTTATGCCCATTACAGTTGTAATGCGATACTCTATCTCATCCTTATATGTAGAATCGGACGGGAATACTTCCGTGCGGAAAGTAAGCTCACTGCATTCCGAAGTGAATCTCTTGTTTTCGCCGTAAAGTGCGATCTTTCTTACGGGGATATCCTTCTCCCCTGCTGTGCAGTCGTATTCTCTCGGAGCGTTCTCCTCAACAGCAGAAACGCCGCTGATATTATCGGCTGCAACCGCCCTTAAAGATACTGTGCTTTCAATTCCTCTTGATGTAGCTGCACGCAGGGTTATATCTCCCGCATCCAGCTTTGCCGCAACAACTGCAAGCAGCTTGCCTGAAAACAGCCTGCGTGATGTTCCCTTATACTGCTCGAAATCGGTAGAATCGCCGTTGTCAAGACCGATAAGTCTGCCTGCACCCTTCACCTCAACAAACACTCTGTCGTTTGCGTTTGCTACGAATTCGCCATCCTTGTCATAAGCCGAGATATCCACAAAGATAAGATCCGTGCCATCGGCAGAAAGCTCTGTCTTGTCGGGTGCAAGCCTTATCTCTGCTGTATCACCGAAGGAACGCTTCACATCCCTTGCGATCTCATTTCCGTTTTCATCGTAAGCGATAGCAAGCAGCTCGCCTTTTTCGTATTTAAGTATGGTGTCGAGTGTAAGCTCCTTGCCATGATTGTGATCAATATTCTTTGAGCCTATCTCGTTTCCATTGAAGAACAGCTTTACATGAGGTGCGTTTGTAGTAACTCGCACATCGATATCCTCGCCATCATTGAAATCCCAGTACGGGAAAATATGCACGAACGGCGACTGCTTGTAGTCTGTCCATTCGGCACGGAAAACATAAGCACTGTCTTTTGCAAAGCCTGCAGTATCATACTGTCCAAAATAGCTGTTCTTTGTGGAATAAGGAGTCGGCTCGCCGATATAGTCAAATCCTGTCCAGATGAACTGACCCGCACAGAATTCCGCATCCCTGTCGGGAATGATGCATGCTTCAGTAGTCTTTGCACCCCAGCCTGTTGCACAGTTTCCGAGAGAGGAACACTGCTCGTCGTCATCCGCCATAACAAAGGTGGACAGCGGGAAATGGTATATGCCTCGGCTCTGGATGACCGAAGCGGTCTCGCTGCCGTATATCATCCAATCGGGATGCTCGGCATGATGCTGCTCATAAAGACGCTCTGCATAGTTATAGCCTGCAAGCTTCAGGATATCCGTGCACTTCTGGCCGTTTTCGGTCTGCATATAGTTGCAGCCCATGGTGACATATCCGTTGCATCTGTTATCATGTCGGCGTACTCTGTTCAGAAGCATTGCGGTCACTTCCTGTGCTCTTTCACTGGTGCACACTTCGGGGATCTCATTGCCGATGCTCCAACCAATGAGCGAGGGATGGTTCCTGTCACGACGCACCCATGAAGCGATATCCCTGTCTACCCACTCATCGAAGAAGCGGGCATAATCGTATGTGGTCTTTGCGACCTCCCACATATCAAAAGCTTCAGAGAGAATAAGGAAACCCATTTCATCCGCAAGCTCCATCAGCTCAACTGCGGGCATATTGTGACTGGTGCGGATAGCATTTATGCCTATCTCCCTCAGCTTTTCAAGCTTACGTCTGAGTGCGGTTCTATTCACCGCCGCACCGAGGCATCCGAGATCGTGATGCTCACAAGCACCATGCAGCTTAACATGATTATCGTTCAGGAAAAAGCCTTTATCGGCAGTAAACTCTGCTTTTCTAAAGCCAAAACGTGTTTCTTCACAATCTATCACCATGCCATCCTGCATCAGTTCTGTCCTGAGTGTATACAGCACAGTTGCGTCGACACTCCACAGCAGAGGCTTTTCTATCTTCATACGGTCATCATTCAGAGAATATGCACAGCCATCACGGAACACTGATCTATCAATGCAGCTTTTATCGCAGGCACGGCAAGATCTTTCGATCTGAGCAACCTCGTTTCCGTCCAGAAGAACAGTATGACGAAGTGAAATCCCGTTCAACGCTGTACACTCAGGACGCTCGACCTCGGTAGTGATCGTCATATCCCCGTACATATCGGCACTGATGTAGATCCCGTCAGGCACGATCCTTGTTTTGGGGTATGACTTCAGATAAACAGGACGGAATATACCTGCGCCTGAGTACCATCTTGTATTCGGCTCATGATGATCCACCTTGACTGCTATCAGGTTTTCGCCCTCTTGCAGCAGATGGGATATCACTATCTCGAATGTGGAGTAGCCGTACTTCCATTCACCTGCCAGCTTGTTGTTGACATACACCTTTGTATCCATGTATACACCCTCGAAACGCAGGGCGATTATATTATCATCGGGAGTGTGATCAAACTTTCTTCTGTACCAGCCTGTTGAAGTTTCGTAAAGGGCTTTTGTGTTGTGGATAAGCCAGTCGTGCGGGATATCTGTACGTTTCCAGGAAAGCGCATCAGAATATTCTGTACCAAACGGAGTTTTCACAAACTCCCAGTTATCACAGAAAAGTGTTGTAATACTCATAATAATCTCCTTTATATGTTTCAGCTTTTGTAAAGTCGCCTGTATTCGGTTGGCGTAATGCTTTCATATTTGCGGAATACTGTGCAGAAGTATCCTGTATCAGAAAAACCTGACTGCTCTGCAACATCAGCTACAGACAACTCGGTCTCAGCAAGAAGACGCTTTGCCTCCATAAGGCGGCGGTATACGATATATTCGCTCGGGCGCAGATTCATTGTCTGCTTGAATATCCTGCAAAGATACTGCTGCGATACTCCTGATATATGCGCAAGTGCAGATACAGGCAGATCATTTCTGTAGTTATCATCAATATAATTCAAAGCCGGCATCAGTATGCTGCTTTTATCTGTTCCGTTCTGAAGCTGACCCGATATCATTATACTTCTGAAACCCATAAGATACTGATATACCAGCCCTGCACATGTATAATTTCCACAGATTTTGTCCGTTTTCAGTGCAACAAACATTTTATCGTAAAGTTTAAGCATACTACTGTTTTCTGACGACCTTATTACCATAGGTTTGTTTATTCCGAAATCCTTAAGCATACCATTACAGGCATGCCCGTCGAACACCACCCAACGCATATCCCACTTTTCTCCGCAGGGTGCATAGCCATGTG
>JAZURJ010000016.1:0-38550 GCA_045606085.1 Oscillospiraceae bacterium | reverse complement strand
TGGAATCTATACTTACGACTTCGGATGGGTGGATTTATTCATGGCTGCACTCTACGCAGGTATCGTCTGGTGGCTTCACGAAAAGCTCGTTCAGCTCAGAAAGGAGTTACACCATGATAAAACATCGGCTCGATAACGGTCTGATCTACTACGATATCTCGGCTGCGGAAACTGCTCTGTGGGGCGGCTTGGGTATCTGCGACCGCTGCGGCAAAGCAGCATTAAGGGGATATCTTGTCCCCGTTCTGAACTGGTATATGTGTCCGACTTGCTTCAAGGACTGGGCGAGCAGAGCAGTCCACTACCCTGAGGACGACGAGGTTGAGGCAAACACAGCGGCATATTACGAAAGGTTAATACCCTGCACCGAGCAGGAAGATAAAAGGAGCATAACATGATTACTATTCCCGAATACGACAAGGTACTCAACGGCGAAATGGAGTACAAGGAACTCAAACCCAACGGCACCCTGTTCGGAGCCTACCGAAGCAGTTGTGATTGCAAAAACGATCTTCTTGATTTCAATGAAGTTATCTGGGATAACGACATTGATACAATGGTGGATTTTTTTGCTGAACATAGCATAGCAGAGTTCACAATCTCCAGCACTTTCAGCGGTTTAACAAAGGTTCTCGGCATGCTTGAAGAGCGTGGATTCAAGATCACTGGCACTATAAAGGTCAACGCACCGTATACAGATTGGGATACAGGCAAGCCTGCAAAGATTTACGCTGTTCATCTCAAGAAAGGAGAAGACTAATGAAGCAAGGCAGAACATTACAGGAGCTTGCTATTGAGCTTCAGAGGCAGAACAATGCCAAGGTTGATTACCTTGTAAACACAAAGGTAATCAACATGGTACCCGATGCAAGCGGCACACGCTTTGTCGCAGAGGGTATCAGCGGAACTTTCGGCATCACCGATACAGCACACCATCAGCTGAGTGCATATACAGAAATACCCTATAAGTATTACGAGAAGATGATGTCAACGCCCGATCTGCTGGCTCACAACGTCAATCATTGGCTTCATTCCGCTAACGATGATCAGCGTATGGTGCGTACCCTTGACGGCAATATGAGAGCTTTCCTCTCCAATCGCTATCGCCGTATCGATAACGTGCAGGTAGCCGAGGCTGTTCTTCCCCTCATCCAGCAGATGACCGATACGAGAGTGGAGAGCTGCGAGGTCACCGACAATAAGATGTATCTCAAGGTCATCAATCCTCGCCTTACAACAGAGGTCCGCAAGGGCGATGTGGTGCAGGCAGGTCTTGTTATCAGTAATTCCGAAGTAGGACACGGAAGCGTAAGCGTCAGTCCTCTGATATACCGTCTTGTATGCACTAATGGCATGATAGCTCAGGACAATTCAGTCCGCAAGTACCATATTGGTAAGGCCAACGAAATGGATGCTGACATGACAATCTACCGTGATGAGACCATCGAACAGGACGACAAGGCGTTCCTTATGAAGCTGCAGGATGCTGTAAGAGCCGCCGCAGAGATGGCAGTATTCTCCCGCATCGTTGAGCAGATGAGAGAGGCTATGGGAGCCAAGATTGAGGCTCGCACAGTACCCAAGGTGATTGAGCTTACCGCAAAGCACGTTGGCATAGCTCAGCACGAGCAGGACGGCATTCTCGGACACCTTATAGAGGGCGGCGACCTGTCGCTGTACGGTCTCGGAAACGCCGTAACAAGGTACGCTCAGGATGTGAGCAGTTATGACCGCTCCACAGAGCTTGAGGCTACCGGATATAAGATCATGACCATCTCTCCCAGAGTATGGACTGATATAACATCAACAGCAGGAAAGGAAGTATAAGACATGGCAGAATTCATCATGGCAGAGGATTTGTCTGCAGAAGAGCGTGAGAAGCTCACTGCAGAGATCCTCGAAGCGACATCGGACAACACCGACAGTCTGATCGTCGTTACCCAGCTCCCTGTTATTCAGGAGCAGCTTCTTGTTATCAAGGAGCATTTCGAGGCAGAGGTAAGAGATGCACGGTCGCTCGCATGCACCGAGGAAACGCTTCAGACAGTCAAGAAGAGACGTGCGGCACTTACCAAGATATTCAAGGCACTGGAGGAAAAACGCAAAGAAGCAAAGAAAGCTATCCTCTCCCCTTATGAGGAGTTCGAGGAGATCTATAAGGAATGCGTGACGAACATCTACAAGCCTTGTGATGAAGAGCTTGCGGCTAAGATTGCAGAAGTCGAAAACGGTCTGAAAGCTCAGAAGAGAGACGATGCAGAGGCGTACTTTAACGAGTATTGTGCTTCAAAGAACATCGATTTCCTTACTCTCGATAAAACAGGCGTGTCGATCACGCTCAGCACAAGCCGCAAGAGCATCCATACCACCATCAAGACGTTCATTGACAAGTTATGTGATGAACTGGCTCTGATCGACACACAGGAGCATAGTGCAGAGATACTTGTGGAGTACAAGAAGTCTCTGAACGTAGCACAGGCCATCAAGCTCGTCATTGACCGTCACAAAGCTATGGAAGAGGAGCAGCAGCGACTTGAAGCCAAGAGAGCAAGAGAAGCCGAGCAGAATAAGGCGGTGGAAAAGGTTGAGGAAGTGGCTGAGGCTGTCTCCGCTCCCATAGGCACGGCTATTACCGAGGACGATGTGGAAGCCGTATCCGCTGCTTGTGCTGCCGCAGGCATTACCACAGATGAAGCTCTTGAAGCGGCAACCGCTCCTAAGCTGTATGAGGTCACATTCACCGTTAAGGGAAGAATGGACGAGATCAAGGCTCTGAAGTCTTTCCTTGAGGAAGGAGGCTACCAGTATGAGCAGCAGTAAGCAGAAGTTCTCCGTAGCGATCACCACAGAGAAGTACCAGAGTCTCATTCACAACACGCTCTCAGACCCTCAGAGAGCCAAGAGGTTTATCGCTTCGATAACTTCCGCAGTTGCCGTCAACGGTGTCTTACAGGAGTGCGAGAGCGGCTCTATTCTCGCAGGTGCACTCCTGGGCGAGAGCCTTAACCTTTCACCCTCTCCGCAGCTCGGACAGTTCTACCTTGTCCCCTTTGATGTCAAGCAGAGGGATGCCAACGGCAAGATCATATATCAGGTTGATGATAATGGAAAACCTACCAAGACAGCTCTCACCATCAAGAAAGCCCAGTTTGTTCTCGGATATAAGGGCTACATACAGCTTGCTTTACGCAGCGGCTACTACAAGGACCTCGATGTCATGGAGATCAGAGAGGGCGAATATCTCGGCAAGGATCCCAACACTGGCAAGCCTCGCTTCAACTTCGTAGAGGACGATGACGACAGAGAGCAGCTTCCTGTTATCGGCTATATGGCATTCTTCGAGTATCTGAACGGCTTCCGCAAGATCATCTACTGGAGCAAGCAGAAGATGCAGAAGCACGCTGACACATACTCCCCCGCCTACTCACTGGCCGCACATCAGCGTATCGAGCGTGGCGAGGTACCCGACAATGAGATGTGGAAATACTCATCATTCTGGTACAAAAACTTTGACGAGATGGCGAAAAAGACCATGCTCCGTCAGCTCATCAGCCGTTGGGGCGTAATGTCAACTGAGCTTCAGACCGTGTTCGATAAGGACAGCAAGGCTGTATCCTTTGACACTGACGGCAACTTCACCGCTGCGGATGATGATTACAGCCTCATTCCTCCGGGAACGACCATCACGCCCGATGGAACTGATGTCGTCGAAAAGCTCGACCTTAGCAAGATATGATACCGTACACAATCATCTCGACAGGCTCTGAAGGTAATGCCGTAGTCATCAACAAGGCTGTACTTGTAGACTGCGGCGTGAACTTCAAGGCACTGGAGCCGTACTACCGTGATCTGAAGCTCGTACTGCTTACGCATATCCACTCAGACCACTTCCACAAGACCTGTATAAGGATGCTGGCAAGGGAGCGACCCATGCTCCGCTTTGCCTGTGGCCCGTGGCTTGTGAATTCCCTGATCGAATGCGGAGTAGCTAAGACAAATATCGATGTTCTCAGCTTCAACACCTACTACAATTACGGCATCTGCAATATCGTTCAATTCCACCTTACACACGACGTCCCCAACTGTGGCTATAAGATACACTTCCCTATCGGCAAGGTCATCTACGCCACAGATACGAATAACCTCAACGGCATTACTGCTCTGAACTACGACCTATATCTCATTGAAGCCAACTACGTTGACGAGGAGATCCAGGAGAAGATCAGACAGAAAGAGGAGAACGGCGAGTTTGTCTACGAGCGGCGTGTGCTTCGCACACATCTATCCAAGAAGAAGTGCGACGACTTCATCTATCGTAACATCGGACCTACTGGCAGATATGAATATCTGCACTGCCACAAGGAGGATGAATGACAGGCAAGCTCAGAGACCTCACATTCGGCAGAAACGGTGAGCAGATCATCACACTCACCGTAGAAGCCGACTTCCGAGAGGAGTTTGACCGCCTCAAGGACTGCGACATAAGCATAGACATCCGAAAGCACTACAAGCACCGAAGCAATGATGCGAACGCTTATTGCTGGACACTCTGCAATAAGATCGCTGAGCGGATGTCTGAGGACGGTCCCATCTACACAAAAGAAGACGTGTACAAAGAGGCCATCCGAACAGTGGGAGTATACAAGGATTTCCCGAATATGGAGCTTGGCAATGCTACAACGCTTCAGAGAGCGTGGGAAATGCTCGGCACGGGCTGGGTGACGGAGCAAGTGGATTACTCGCAGGATGGCGAAAAGGTCACAATACGGTGCTATTACGGCTCTAGCCGTTACAATGTTCGGCAGATGTCCCGACTGATCGACTGCCTTGTACAGGACTGTCAGCAGCTTGGTATACCTACCGATACCCCGGAGCAGATAGCTCAGATCAAATCATTGTGGGCGAATGCACCCACGGAAAAGGAGTAACATATGATCAACTGCACATCAACAACAGAAAGTATTATCCTCAAGGCACCTGAAACGGTGAATATCCCCATTGCAGAGTACAAGTCACTCATTCGCAGCGAGCAGCTTGCAGAGCTTACCAAGAGAGTTCTCAACAGAAAAGACAAGTATTCCACATGGGAATATTTAGACGTTCTCTACTCAAGCGATACCGAGTATGAAGAACGCAAGCACAAAGAGGCTGAATTCCGCAAGAGGAAAGAGGCAGAGGAGATAGCGAATAACGCAGCCAAGGCAGTAGCTAATACCCAGAACAAGGAGGAAACCAAGAGTGAGCCTGAATCTGAATAAGGTTATACTTGCGGGTAGGCTCGTCAGAGATCCCAAGTTAGCTACAACGCCCAGTGGAGCAAACGTATCGCAGTTCACCATTGCCAGCGGTTACACGACACAGGACGGCAACAATAAAGTAGAGTTCATAGACTGTGTTGCATGGAATAATAACGCTCAGTTTGTCCACCTGCATTTCACTCAGGGCAAGCCAATTTACGTTGAGGGCAGATTACAGAAACGCTCTTATGACGGCAAAGACGGCAAGAAATATGTTACCGAAGTCATCGTCGACATCATTAAGTTCGTCACCGACAAGGGCGACACTGCCCCCGCTGCTCCGTCACAGCCTCCCGATGCAGGGTATACCGCCCCTGCCGAGCCAGTGCCTGTTGATGATGACGACTATCCGTTCTGAGGTGATGTAATTGGCAGACAAAAAATTCTACTGGCTGAAGCTGAAAAAGGACTTTTTCAAGCGACATGACATCAAGATCATAGAGGATATGGACAACGGCAAGGAATACGTTCTGTTCTATATCAAGCTGCTGTGCGAGAGTGTTGCCCACAAGGGCAACCTCCGCTTCTCCGATACCATACCCTACAACGAGAAAATGCTCGCCACCATCACCAACACCAATATCGACGTTGTACGCAGTGCTTTGAAGCTGTTTCAGGAGCTTGAACTCGTAGAAATACTGGACGATCAGACCATATTTCTGCATGAGGTACAATGCCTCATGGGGCAGGAATCATCAAGTGCTGAGCGTGTTCGCAAGCATCGTGCAAGCAAGTTTCTACCGTTACAATGTAACGCTGATGTAACAAATTGTAACATAGAAGAAGAGGAAGAAGATAAGAGTTTAGATATAGACTTAGATATTAAGACTGAAGAAGAAGTACCGCCGTCTTCGACTTCTTCCCTAAAAGAAAGTCTTATCAAGACATATGGCTCTCAGATCATCAAGGCCTATGAGAACAAGTACAGAGCTTGGTGCCAGAAAAAAGGCAGGCGTATCGACACCATCAGCATGTACAACGTTATCGTTGGCTGGATCAAGGAAGATAATCCTACACCGCAGCCTGAAACCGCACCCTCTGCTTGCAGCATTGACATGGACGGTGTAATGGAAGATGTTATGGCGAAGTACAGAGGTGACAACTCATGAAGATCAAGTTCACAGTGGATGGCGAGCCAAAAAGCAAGCTTCGTCCTCGATTTAACCCAAACTGCCCAAAGCCTCGCACACCCGAAAATACCAAACAGTACGAAAAACTGATTGGTTGGTCATACAAGGCACAGTGCGGATATTCCCGCTTCCCCGCAGACACCTACATAGATATGCGGATAATTGCGTATCTTGGCATCCCCAAAGACACTTCAAAGAAGAAACGGCAGCTCATGCTCGAGGGAAAGATAAGACCTGCCAAGAAGCCTGATGTTGATAACCTTTTCAAAGTGGTGGCCGATGCTCTCAACGGCATAGCTTACTCCGATGACAAGTGTATCGTGGATGCACAGGTGCGGAAATTCTACTCGGACAAGCCGAGAATGGAGATCATCATGATCGGTGAACTCCCTAACAACAATCATTGATGCCGAAAGGCGAAAGGAGCAAACAATGAGTAAGAAGAAATCAATCAACAGCAGATGTCCGCTTAATGACACCTGCGAACGTAAATCCTGCGAGTACGAAATGCATGAGCTGGACTGCGATTTTTACCGCAACAATTCGTTTGGAGAGTACGTTATCCCCGATCAGGAGGAGATCAGACAGTCGAGAGAGGCAGAATTTTTCGACGAGTACGACGAAAAGCTTATCGAATATCTCCCCATCGAGCTGCTGCATCCGCACCCGGACAACCCCCGAGAGGATCTCGGCGACCTTACCGAGCTTGCCGACAGCATTAAGGAAAAGGGCATACTTCAGAACTTGACCGTTATTCCTGCCAAGGAAGGCTATACGATCATCATCGGACATAGAAGATGTGCAGCGGCAAAGCTCGCAGGGCTGACAAAGGTACCTTGCTATGTTGCACCCATTATGAGCCACGCCGAGCAGGTGCAGTTAATGCTTCTGGAGAATATGCAGCGTAATGAGCTGACCATCTACGAGCAGGCACAGGGCTTTCAGATGCTGCTGGATCTTGGCAGCACAATGGACGATGTCGCAGAAAAGACAGGCTTCTCAAAGACTACCGTCCGCCGCCGTGTCAGCCTCATGGAACTGGATCAGACAAAGCTCAAGGCTGCATCTGAACGACAGATATCTCTCGGAGATCTCGATAAGCTCAATCAGCTTACGGATGTCAAAGCAAGAAATGAACTGCTTGATTATATCGGCACGAATAACTATGACTACAATCTTCGCAAAGCACTGGATGATCAGAAGCGAAAAGAAAGAGTAGACTATCTGACTAAGGAAGTAACTGCCCGTGGCATGACAAAGATAGACAGCAAGGTTAAGGACTTCTATCAGAGCTACAGATATGTTACAGGCGTCAGCACCGAAAGCGATATTGAGAAGCTTGACGAAAAGATACAGGCCGATACCCAGTATTACTACAGCTTTTCGGGAGGTTGCTGCTACATATACACTGAGATCACTCAAAAGGACGATAAAGTGAATCCTGAAGAAGCTCGAAAAGAAGCTGCAAAAAAGGAGAGTATACGTCTCCTTGGAGAAGCCGCAGCCAGAATGTATGAGCTCCGGATCAACTTTCTCAAGGGGCTTAAGAACAGCAAGGTCAAGGGATATGTTCCGATAGCATCCAAGAGCCTTGTAAGCCACATGGTAAGAAGAGCCTATTATTCCACGCCGAATTGGGATACACTCATGAGACTTGTAGGTGCTGAGGGCAGTGATGACAAGAATCTTATCATAGAATTTGCAGAGCTTAATCCCGAACTGGGTCTGATCTTCTTACTGTATTCGTTCTATGGTGACAATGCTCAGAAGTCATATCACAGTTCGTGGAACGGTCAGTATTGCAAGAACGAGCAGCTTGATAACTGCTATGCACTGCTCGAAGGCCTCGGCTACTACTTATCGGACGATGAAGAGGCTCTCCGTGACGGCACAAGCGACCTGTTCATCAAGCCTGAGCCTGATGATTACGAAGACGAGGAGGAATACGACGAGGATGAGGACGAAGAAACCGAAGACTAAGCCAGCAAACGACTGGCAGTCCATCAGGACTTATGTTCCTTATGCCGTTGCATTTCTGATGGGGCTGCTGTATATCGTCATATTATGGAGCTTTAAGGGATCGTTCCTGCAGCCAAAGAAGAGGTGACCAAATGGACAGAAAGTCATTCGAACGTCTGCAAGCTCTGCCTTATGTACAGAAAGTCGAGCTTGCTAAGATAAGAGCAAGGGAATTCTACCATAAAGCACGCAACGAGTACGACAAAAATGTTCATGTTTCCGTGGGAGGACTGGACAGCATTACGCTGCTCCTGTTCCTCCGGGAATATGTCGATCCTGACATCACGAGCGTAAGCATATCTTCACTTGAAGATAAATCTATACAGCAAGTGCATAAGGGCATCGGTATTACACACATCATCAAGCCATACAAAAGCAAAGTTCAAGTGCTTAACGAACTAGGTTTCCCTATTGTAAGCAAAGAAAAAGCTAACAAGATCAACTATCTGCTAACTCCCAACAGCCCTAAACAGACATTCATTCACGCAATTATGACTGGGGACATGGGAGAGCAGGGACACTTTGGTCATTCTGAAAAAATCAAGCTTCCCGAAAAGTGGATAAAGCTGTTCGGCGGTAACTATGCAGAACATCGTCCCGATCTCGAATTTGGCATACCGCCCGAATTCAAGGTATCAAGTCGTTGCTGCTACTACATGAAAGAAAAGCCTGCTGATGATTGGGCTAAAGAAAACAATAGTGTTCCTTTCCTCGGACTCATGGCATCAGAGGGTGGACAGCGAGAGATGGGACTTATCAAAAACGGATGCAATTATTACGGTAAGGTTACAATACGTTCATGCCCCTTCGCTACATTCAACCGTCAGGATATACTTCAGCTGGCACTTGATCTCAACGTCCCTATTCCTGAGATATATGGCACCATAGAACGTGATGAAAATGGACTGCTCTACACTACACTTGCCCAAAGGACAGGCTGTTCTATGTGCGGCTTCGGTCTGCACATTGAAGAACGTCCTCACCGCTTTGATCGATTAAGAGAACGGTCTCCCGAAGAGTGGTACTTCTGGATGTATGAGTGTTGCACCGATAGCACAGGTCAGAAATACGGTTGGGGCAGAGTGCTTGACTATATCGGTATTCCGTGGGAGGATATACCGATGCTGGGAGGTACACATGATAAGTAATGTCGCCAGCCGTTATGGCTGCCCGATGCGGCACAAAAACGGCAACTGCCTTCCTTGCGGTGGCTTTTGCACAGCGGTCAACGATGAAATATGTGGAGCTCTGCACGAAGCGTACAGCATGGGCAGCAGATACTACTATCTTCGGGATTTTATTAAGAAACCAGATGGAGTAGCATTTATTGACGATACAGCTGCCAATGATGAAATGCAAGACCTGACTCCTTTCGAGAAGATACTCTACGATAAGGAAAACAATAAACCCCTGCCGCCACCGAAGAACTGCGGCAAATGCCAATTCGGAAGCTCTTGCGGCGAACGCAAGAAGCCAGAAACTACTTGTGAAAAATACAGACCTAAAAACAGGAGGAAATTATAATGTTTGAACCTATGTCTTATTCCTACAACACCGCTCCCGAGGAAAACTACAACAACAGTGTCGATTACTACCGCTCCATCGGAGCAAAGGCATTCAAGCACAAGAAGCGTCGCCGCAAGATAGCAAACGCTTCCCGCAAAGTGAACAGGAGGATCAGCCGTGCGAGATAAGGAGCGTATTCTGCTGTTGCTGATAAATCGCATGTATAAGCATGCGTTATTCAACCATGAGTATCTTTATGAAATGAAGCCAATACATGTCGGTGACCTTGTAACAACTGCGACTACTAGTGTACCCAATGAATATATCGTCGGATATGTTCATGAGATCAGGAAGGAATGTGTAGTCATCCGAGAGATCGGCAGCGATAGGCTTTGTAACTACTACAATGAGACCTTCCACTGCATCGACAAAAAGATGCTTGGTTATGAGATCCTTGAGGGCTTGGAATACAAAACCTACGAAAAGGTGTGTAAAGCCTTCTGGAGATCAAAAGACTCTTACGGTACACGCTTTAAATCCATTTCTTTTGACGGTAAAATGTGCACCGTTGAGGGAAGAAAGGCTTTCAGCGATGAAACCACTATCACATTCTCTTTCAAGCATTCCCGAATGACAACATTCAAGGGAATTGTCAAACTCATAAATAAAGAACTGGATAAACAGGAGGAAAATAAATGACAATACAGGAATTTGCTGCTCGTCTTAACAAAAGAGAGTACGGATCACAGTGCATCTTGCCCGAACATATCGAGGAAGCAAAAGAACTCGGCTACGTCATAATCTTCGGACTTTCAGACGATATCTGCGAGATCAGAGGAGCAATTGAGGATGAAATCGACTGTTATAAAGGCGGCAGCGTGTATATCAGTAATAAATTTGACAGAGCTTGTAGCTTCAAGAGGAGTGAAGATGATTGTCTCATTACTGCAGTATGGTATGACAAGGAAAGGGGTTGTGATTGGTCTTACAAGACTGATCTTCCCCATGCCGAGTTCGAGTTGTACTCAGCAGGCGAGTTGTTCTGCATCGGCATCGTAATCGATATGAACGCCATCCCTACTGAGCCGTGCATCAAGCTCAACAGCTTTGTAGAGCTTGTACATAAGAACGCTGTGGATCATGGCTGGTGGGATGAGCCGCAGCGGACGTTCGGCGAACTGATCGCACTCTGTCACTCTGAACTGTCTGAGGCTCTGGAACAGTACCGCAAGGGTCACGAGCCTACCGAGACCTATCATCAGGAGGACGGAAAGCCTGAGGGCATCCCCTCTGAACTGGCTGACGTCATCATCCGTATCCTCGATATGTGCGGTCATTACGGTATCGACATCGAGGCTATCCTGAAAGAAAAGCACCAGTACAACACCACACGCCCCTACAAGCACGGCGGTAAGGTCATCTGATGCGCTGGATAGTAATTTTCGTCATTGCCGCATTGATAATATGCGGCATGGCGAATGTAGAGGAGTGACATCATGGGAATGAATGAAGATTTTCAGCAGTTGCTTCTGAGCCGTTTCCCGGCTCAGGAGACAGCTCTGATTCTTGACATTTTTCGTGTAGCAAGCAAGGATTATACAATCACCAAGGCAGAAACCGCATTAAGTACAGATGTCGGCGATGATTCTGAGGAACTGATAAAACAATTCCTTGTATCAAAGGTTATCGAGGGATTGGCACAACGCTCGATAGATTATTACAAAAACCGTATGCTGTTCTTTATGGAACGGATAAACACACCTTTACGATGTGTTACATCTGATCATATAAAAGCATATCTTGCAGAACGCAAAGTTGTTGATAAAATTCAGCCTTCCACACAGAACAATGAGATCAGAGTATTGAGATCATTTTACGGATGGGCACAAGACAATGATATCATGGCCAAGAATCCCACTCTGAAAGTAAAAAGCGTAAGAGAGGAGAAAAAGGTAAAAACGCCTTTTACAGAGCTTGAGCTTGAGCAACTGAGGGCCAAAGCAGCTGACAAGCGAAGCCCTTTAAAATGGTCTGCTATCATTGAAATTCTTGCAAGTACAGGCTGTAGAGTAAGCGAACTGGTAGCCATGAATCGTGATGATATTAATGGAGATCGAATCATTGTTCATGGTAAAGGCAACAAAGATCGCTATGTTTATTTAAATGCTAGAGCTATCCTCGCAGTAAATAACTGGCTTAATTCAAGAACGGATGATTATCCTGCACTCGTTATAGGCGAGAGCTTAGCAGGCAATATCAGCGAGAGAATGACCACTGGCGGTATCGAGTCCGGTATCCGCAAGATGGGAGAGCAACTCGGCATAGCCAAATGCCATCCTCACAGATTTCGCAGAACTACTGCAACGCTTGCACTTAATAGAGGAATGCCTATCGAACAGGTATCGAAAATGCTCGGTCACGAACAGCTGACAACAACTCAGATATATGCACAGACAAGTGAAAACAACCTTGCATCCTCTCACAAGAAGTTTGTTACATAGGAGGTGATAGCGTGGCCAAAAAGAAAGATGACATCGAAGGATTCAGAGACTTCCTCATAGAACGTGAGTTAAGCGACAGCACCATCGAATCTTATATATACACAATTCAAGCTTACTACAAATTTAACGGTGGTATGCTCACCAAAAAGGCCGCTATTGATTTCAAAAACCATCTATTGGAAAAGAACAGTGCAAAGACAGTAAATCTTCGTATCAGTGCTTTGGAAGCATTCTTCAATTACAAGAACGTATCTCTAGGAATTAAGCGTATTCCTGAACAGAAGCGTACTTATGTGCAGAATGTCATAAGCATCGATCAGTTTAACTATCTGATCGACAGACTGCGAAAAGACGGCAAGGAAAAGCACGCTGTTTGGTTTATGCTTATAGCCAAAACAGGAGCCAGAGTCTCTGAATTCAGGAAATTCACAAAAGCAGATCTCGACAGAGGTTATAAAGATCTTTGGACAAAAGGCAAGGTACGAAGGATCATGTTTCCGAAATCACTCATCGATGAAGTGTCGGAATATTACAAAAATCTATCTCCCGAAGATAGTCTATGCGTAGCCCGTAGTGGCGAGCCAATTACTACTCGGGGTATTGACAGTGTACTTAAAGCATGTGCAAAAAAATATAACATTCCCAAAGAAGTAATGCACGTTCATGGGTTGCGCCACTTGTTTGCAGTGGAATTCCTTAAGCGCAATAACAACATAGCACTTCTTGCCGATCTGATGGGACACAGCGGATTAAACACAACAATGATATATACACGCTTATCTCAAGATCAGCAGCAAGAAGCTCTCAATGCTGCAATGGACTGGTAGGAGGTATCGATGGCAAAGCATTATTCAGGAAAAGGCAGCGAATTTGCAAAGGTGCTTCAGAGCATGTCCAGCAGATTTCAGACATGGGAACTGTGGTCTGACTTCGTTACTGTATTCGCATTGGCATTATCTCAGCAGCTGGATCCTCGTGACAACAGGGCGAAAATGTACAACGAAACGATCAGCAAATATTCTCAGGATGAGCTTCAGAAGTTCGTACAGTTGTCTTGCCTTGTCACAAAAGCATTTGAAGAAAACCGAGAACAGGACTATTTAGGTCAGCTGTACATGGAACTGGAACTCGGTAATCACTGGACGGGACAGTTCTTCACTCCCTACCATGTATGTAAGGCAATGGCTTCAATGACAGCATCTGACTGTGTAGCTGAAATCGAAGAAAAAGGCTACATAACCATGAATGATTGTGCTTGTGGCGGTGGTGCTACGCTTATCGCAGGTACCAACGCCGTGTATGAAGCTTTGAAAAAAGCAGAATCGCCATTATGTTATCAGGATCATGTACTTGTAATAGCTCAGGATCTGTCACAGACGACAGCTCTGATGTGCTACATACAACTCTCTCTGCTTGGCATCGCTGCAGTAATCAAAGTCGGCGACAGTCTCCTCAACCCATTCAACTATGATCCGCTATTTGCTCCTCCTGATGACGACCTATGGTTTACACCGATGTATTTCAGTGACGTGTGGACGACAAGGCGAGTGAGCAGGCTGATGGATAATGTTCTTCATCAATACTCGCCTAAGCTCCCCGAAGATCAGCCTGCTCCTGCTGCCAATGTTCAAGAGGAAGGCCACAAGGAGGAACTCGGCAAGAAATACTGCCGCTACTGTGCTTACTGTATCGCAGGAGATGCTTATTACTGCAATGCCCGGGATAAGGTACTTAACCGAGTAGATCGTGTTACTGACTGCCCTGATTTTGTCCTTTCCACTCTCGGGGATGTCGATACTGGAAAGCCTTATAATCCCAGAGGGAAAAATGACTACGGCACACTGGAACAGGAAGAGGGAGAACAGATAACCTTATTCTGAGGAGAGATCATATGACAATCAAAGAAGATAAGAAATTGACGTTACAGCTGGCATACAACGACTTGGAAAAGTATCTTCTTCGTGGCGTGCTGCCAGCACTTAAGGCAGTAGCAGAGGGTATGCAGGCTCTGCTTATACTGACACCAAAAGCACCTAAGAGAAGCGACAGCGGTGCTTTATGGACATGCCCCAACTGCATGAAATTCGTAGATAAATACGAAAGAAGTCACGGAAAATTACCTATTCCCCACTGCAAGTGGTGCGGACAGGCATTCGATTGGGAGGTAAAGACATGACAGCATCACCCTACTCAAATTATTTCAAGGCACAGACTATTGATAAGAATAAGTGGATATATGGCGATCTCATCAGAGGCACGCATATATCTCATTCCATGGGAGCTACGCCGATCAAGCCCGAAACTGTATGTATGTTTGCCGATATGATCGACACGAACGGCACAAGGGTATTCGAGAACGACAAATGCAGATACACAGCCTGCGGTCAGACACTGGTCGGCGTAGTCGTCAGGGACAGAGGCTGCTTCTGGCTCCGTGCTGATGCGAAGAGAATTGATCCGCTCTATAAGGTCGCCACGATCGGCAAGCTTGAGGTTATCGGAAACATACACGACGAAAGGACTAGGACATGATGGAATTCTACAATGAAACATTTCCCGTTGCCAAGAAAGATCATACGTGCGAGATGTGCGGAGGAGTGATACATATTGGCGAACAGTATTCGAGAGAAGTCGGCAAATATGAGGGCGAACTGTTCACCAGAAAGCTTCATCAGAAGTGCAAGAGTATACTTACTGACTTCATCGATGATACAGGTGCGGATGAATTCGACTATGATGAGATCAAACAATGGTGGCAAGATACTTATTGCTATAAATGCAAGTCCTATTACCACACATGCGAGTCTGTCATGGCAGACGGATACTGTGAGAACTCAAATGTAATCTGTCCTGAAAAGACTGCAGATGGTCGCTGCAAAGCAGACGAAACTTGTGACGAAATGACAAGGGGTTGCTGGTGCGAGAACTACGAGCCGATCAAGGAGAAGTGAGTATGGCGATCAAGAATTATACCACCAAAATATCCGCAGCTCAGACTGTGGGAGAGATCCAGGAGATCCTTGCTATTCATGGTGCAAGAAAGATAATGCTTGAATATGGCGATAACGGTAAGGTTACCTCTGTCACATTCTGTCTCGAGTGTTTTGGTGCTCTGCAGGGCTTCCGCCTTGAGCCGAAGTCAGCTGGCGTTTCATCAGTGATGGCTAAGGATCGCATCAAGTGTGATGAACTGCAGGCGGAACGTATCGCCTGGCGAAATATTAAGGACTGGATCACTGCTCAGGTCGCTCTCATCGAAACAGAACAGGCTTCCATGGAGCAGTTGTTTTTACCTATGATGATCACCAAGAAGGATGAAACCCTTTTTGATATGCTCAAATCCAATAATATGCTGCTTGGAACAGGAACGGACAATGCAAAATAAAAGAAAAGCAGCAACCCGATTTCAAGTAGTCGGTTATACATACGAGCGGATAGACAACGGATTTCATTAACCCCAAGTGGTGGCACTATTACAAGCACGCAAAAAAGGCGAGAATCCGAATGAAGTATTTTAAGCGTTTATTCAGACAGGCATACGGAGAAAGGACAGCAAAATGACCGACAGAGAAAGACTTATTTCCCTCTTGAATGAGGGTGGCAAAATCGCAGGCGAGAAAGTTCACAAGTCCATTCATGACTTCGTAAAGGAACACCACCACTTCAGCAGCAAGGATGATGCCGACAAGATACCTTCGAGACAGGAACTTGTTGCGGATTACCTTCTCGACAACGGTGTGATCGTATCACCTGTTAAGATAGGCGGTACGGTATGGAATCATAATGCTTACTCATTTTGTGTTAAGGAAATCAAAGTCCACAAAGACTTCATAGTATTTCGCTGTGGCAATGATGGCACAGATGATTATATGATTTTTGCTGATTCCGACATTGGCAAAACCGTATTTCTCACAAAAGAGGATGCCGAAGCTGCTTTTAACGACTGAAAAGGAAGGAGATACCGATGTCCTATAATGAACACTTCGAATGGATCAAGAGGAGAAACGATGCGATCGCTGCTATCGGTCCGATATGCAAAGCCTACGGCATAACCAAGTATGATCTTGTTTATGAGGATGGCAGAGAGCACCTGAAGCTTGAGAGTACAGTAATAGACTGCACCACACACAGCGTACCAGCCATCGTTGATGAACTCATAAGATACATTTCAAGATGCGGTCTCTTGCCGTTATCAAGAGCCGTTGGGTAAGCGAATGACAAACAGTAAGTTTACCCCCAAAAAGGAGCATAACCATGACAACAGAAACCAAAATGCGAAGACGTCGAAAGAAGTATGATACTCCTCTCGGCAATACTGCCGCCGCTGCCGCAAAAGCAGGACTCACCTACGGCAAGTATGTGGCTGCAGAAGAAAGCTCCATATACAGATTACGACGTACTGAAAATAAACCCAGCACCTATGTGAGCCGTGACAGAACGATCATCGAAAGTCTGGATCAGGAGCTGAGGAATCCCGAAACAAGGGCTGCATGGCTGCATGATCCAGAGGCTATCAAGGAA
Organism: Oscillospiraceae bacterium; assembly: GCA_045606085.1. GTDB lineage: Bacteria > Bacillota > Clostridia > Oscillospirales > Ruminococcaceae > CAG-115. Next base: position 21,576 of record JAZURJ010000016.1, on the reverse strand, counting down.
CTGGAGCGACGTTCAGAAGCAGCGGAAAATCGTGTCCGTGCCTTCTGTGAGGCTACGGAGCTTATCATTACAGCACGCAATACAAAGGGCGTGATCGGACGCACCACATTACGGCATGCTATTGCAGCATATCAGAAAGGAATGACATGATGCCGATATGGGAAAAGCGAGGAACTGGACTCCTGAGGAGAAGGATTACCTGAGAGAAGCATGGGGCGTGAAGTCTATGACTGCGATCATGCAACATCTCGGACGTTCCAAGAATGCGATAATGGTAATGAGGCATCGCCTGAAACTAGGTCCATTTTTGAACAGCGGCGAGTATGTCACGATCAATCAGTTTTATCACGCCATTGGCAAAAGCGGCAGTTACTCATACACTACCGAAAGATGGGTACGTAACGGTTTCCCACTTAAGCATAAGAAACTTGACACTAAGGTGTGTAAGGTGGTCTATATCGAGGATTTCTGGAAGTGGGCTGAGCGGCATAGAGAGATGATAGACTTCTACGCTATACCGCCATTGGCTCTCGGCAAAGAGCCAGACTGGGTAGCCGAAGCCCGTAAAGCCTCGTACGCCAACCAAAAGAAAACCATACCATGGACAACAGCGGAAGATCAACAGCTTATAGATATGCTGAAAACATATCGTTATCATCTTGACGAGATCGCACATATCCTCGGACGATCTGAAGGAGCCGTTAAAAGGAGAATGCACGATATCAACACTCCGTACCGTCCATTGAGAAGAGAGAGCAAACCATGGAGCGATGAGGAGGTCAAGAAGCTGCTACAGCTCAGAGCAACGGGGTATGATTGGGATGCTATCGGGAAAAAGCTGAATCGCAGCGGCAGTTCATGTCGAGGAAAGTATGAAATGCTGCTCAACCCTACAACAAACAAAAGAGAGGTCCGCAATAATAAGGCTGCTCTTGCAGACTGCTTTCAGAAACACCAATGCATACATTGGCGTAATGCTCTTGGCTGTGAATTAGGCGGTACCGACTGCGATACCTGCGTAACCTATGTACGATGCAAAGACGGCGAGAAACCACCAACAGGATGGAATACAACCATGTTCTGTTCCACTGCGGAACAGCTACTGAAACAAACCAAGGAGGATGTACAAGATATGAGCAAGAACACCAAAGGCACCGAGGAAGAGAGAGCCGTACATAAGGAGGCTTGCCGCCTGCGTAAGATGACCGATGCTCAGCTTGTCGGTGCATTCAAGGCAGCTCAGGCGAGCGGCAATGACGGCGTAAAGAAGCTCATAGATGGCTTTGCCAAAAATGAATGCCCGGGAGTACGTGCAGCAACCACGGCTAAGATCATCAAATATGCAACAGACAAGGGTCTGCTGTAAGGGGGACAAATATGACACTAAAGGAACTCAGCAGCTTATACTACAAGAAAAAGCTGATAGCCAGGAACGAGGAACGGATAAGCCAGATGAAATCAAGTCTGTATAAGAGTCCTCAGTTTGATACAAGCGGAACTCCTCGTAATCCCACGCCTAGGAATTCAACCGAAGAACTTAACATAGCGATAGCTGCTGCTGTCGAAGCCCTTGAGGAGGAAAAGGCACAATTCGAGCTTGAAAAGATCAGGCTTGAGGCGTTTATAAAAACAGCAGTTGTTGATGATGAACTCCTCAGACTTATTCTTCTATACCGATTTGTCGATCTTATGAAGTGGGATAAGGTCGCAGACAAACTGGGTGGCAACAATACCGAGGGCAGCGTCAAGCAGATGTGCTACCGTTTCCTGAAGGAATCAGAAAAAAATAAAACTTGTTCCAAATGTTCCGAAGACATGTGCTATAATGATAGCGTGAAATCCTAATCAAGTGAGCCGTCCGTGCTTCTGCACGGGCGGTATTTTCATAGAAAGGAGGACTTCAGACCGCTTTCCTCACTCCTTGGCGGTCTTGTCGAGGACTTCTGAATCGCCAACAGAACTGTCACGACAACGAATTAAAAAGGAGGAAAATCTAATGACAGGAATCATTGTGCTTATCGTGTACGCTGCTCTGATGATCGGAGCGACACTGATATTCACAAGAAAATCGACCAGTGCAGAGAGCTTCCATGTGGCTGATCGCCGCATCGGAACATTCACCGCCGCCATGAGCATAGCTGCTACATGGATATGGGCTCCAGCTCTCTTTGTTTCAGCAGAAAAGGCATACACAAGCGGCTTCCCCGGGATCTTCTGGTTTCTCGTGCCGAACGTGTTGTGCCTTATTCTTTTTATTCCCTTCGCTAAGAAAATGCGTGCCGAGTATCCTGATGGCATTACGCTGACAGGGTACATGGAAAAGACCTATAATTCCCGAAAGGTCAGCGGTGTGTACACATTCCAGCTCGGAGCATTGTCCGTCCTCTCTACGGCGGTACAGTTGCTTGCTGGCGGTAAGATGCTCTCGGCTCTGACAGGCATACCGTTCTGGTGCGTGACAATTATACTGGCTGTTATCGCATATTCTTATTCCCGTTTCTCGGGCGTAAAGGCTTCCATAACAACAGATGTCGTGCAGCTTGGTATTATTCTGATAGGCTGTGCACTTATCATTCCTTGGACTGTATCTCAGACAGGCGGCATTGATAATCTCGCTGCAGGTTTCGGCTCGATCACAGGCGAATTCACTTCCCTGTTCTCTGAATCGGGACTTGCTGTATTCCTTGGTTTCGGACTGCCAACCGCTATCGGTCTTATATCAGGACCTTTCGGAGACCAGTGCTTCTGGCAGCGTGTATTCTCCATTCGCAAGGAGAGCATAGGCAAGGCATTCTTTATTGGTGCTCTGATCTTCGCACTCGTTCCCCTCTCCATGAGCTTAGTAGGATTTGCCGCTGCAGGCAACAGCTTCATAGCTGCCGATCCCGGCATGGTGAACATGGAATTCATTACATCCATTCTCCCGGCATGGGTGATCGTTCCTTTTCTGTTCATGGTGCTTTCGGGTCTGCTTTCCACAGTAGACAGTAACCTTTGTGCAGCAGCATCCATGACTACCGACTGGAAGAGCGGCAAGGCAGACAACATCAAGACATCCCGCCGTGTGATGCTTGCTCTGCTGCTTATAAGCATCATCATAGCAAACATTCCCGGACTCACAGTAACTCACCTGTTCCTGTTCTACGGTACCCTGAGAGCATCCACGCTCCTGCCTACGGTAATGACACTGCTTGGTAAGAAGCTCAGTGCAAACGGCGTTTTCTACGGCATTGTAACAGCCTTGTGCGTGGGTCTGCCTATATTCGCAGTAGGCAATATCTTCAACCTTGCAATATACAAGACTATCGGCTCTCTTGCTACGGTGCTACTCAGCGGTATTGTCGCACTCCTCTTATCACGAAAGGAGGCGGCTCGATGACAGCACTCGGAAAGAAACAGCGTATCAGCAATGATGCATGGCTCGAAGCTATGGAACACATTGAGGAGCTTGTCAGTCGTGAAGAGATAGACGAGCTTGCCGCTCAGACCGTCGCAGAGATCAAGGAAACTGTCGGAGACAAGAAAGCAGCCTATGCATGGAGCGGAGGCAAGGACAGCATCGTCCTCGGAGAGCTTTGTAAACGCTCTGCAATCAACGATAGCATGATAGGCGTGTGCAACCTCGAATACCCTGCTTTCATGGCGTGGATAGCGAAATACAAGCCTACTGGCTGCAATATCATCAACATCGGTCTGGACTTGGACTGGCTTGCAAAGCACGAAGGAATGCTTTTTCCGCAGGACAGCACAAAGACAGGTCGATGGTTTTCTATTGTGCAGCATAAAGCTCAGAGGATCTATTTCAAGGACCATGAGCTTGACATCCTGCTCCTTGGTCGTCGCCATGCAGATGGCAACTACACAGGCAAGGGCAGCAATATCTACACCGACAGCAAGGGTGTTACACGATACAGTCCTCTTGCGGACTGGAAACACGAACACATCCTTGCATATATACACTACAACAAAATCCCCCTTCCCCCGATATACGGATGGAAGAACGGATATACCTGCGGCACTCATCCATGGCCAGCCAGACAGTGGACGGACAGTGTTGAGAACGGATGGCAGGAGATCTACGACATAGACCCCTCGATAGTCACCGCTGCTGCAGAGAAGATCGAAAGTGCAAGGCACTTCCTTGAGAAAGGAGGTGACAAAGCATGAAGATCATCAAATTGAAGCTCTCGGAGCTTAAGCCTGCTGAAAAGAATGTCAGAATGCATCCGCCCGAGCAGATCAGAGAATACAAACGCTCTGTTGAGAAGTTCGGACAGACAAAGGCTATCGTCATTGACGAGAACAATGAAATTCTGATCGGCAATGGTCTGTATATGGCTCTTTCAGAGCTGGGCTACGAATACGCCTACTGCGATCGCAGGACAGACCTTTCCCCCAACGACAAGAAAAAGCTCATGATGTCGGATAACCGTATATTCAATCTCGGTACCGATGACATAGCAATGTTCGATCAGTTCATCTCGGAACTGGACGGCGACTTCGATATCCCCGGCTACAGCGAGGATTTCCTCAACTCCCTTATCATGACTGACGAGGAAGTAAGCGGAATGCTCTCTGAATACGGCTCTATCGACGAAGAAGAAGCCGAAACCATTCGCAGAGCGAACGTCCCTTATGAGGAGCCTGACCTTTCAGCACAGCAGCCTACTCCTGCCGCTGCACCCGTCCCCACATCCGCCAATGTTCCCGACAATAATGTCGGTAACGAAGGCAGAGAGGTAACGCCCGACAGAAAGTATGTTATCTGTCCGACGTGTGGTGACAAGATATGGCTGTAAAGCGAATCAGGTCTGATATGGATATAATCACAGCGGCAAGGAAGCGGATCAAGAATGTATTCGCCAACGGTCTGCCTGTATATATGTCCTTTTCAGGTGGCAAAGACAGCCTGTGTCTGGCACACGTTGTCTATTCCCTCATTACCTCAGGCGAGATCAATGCGGCTCAGCTTACGGTGATATTCATTGATGAGGAGGCTATATTCCCCTGCATTGAGGAAACCGTAAAGACGTGGCGGAAGAAATTTCTGCTTGCAGGAGCGGCATTTGATTGGTATTGCCTTGAGGTAAGACACTTCAACTGCTTCAATCAGCTTACTGCTGATGAGTCCTTTATCTGCTGGGATAGTCGGAAAAGCGATGTGTGGGTGAGAAAACCGCCCACATTCGCTATCCGCTCTCACCCACTACTGAAGGCTCGTGAAGATACATATCAAATGTTTCTCCCCAGAGTAACCAAGAACGGAATAATGCTGACAGGCGTTCGTGCTGCTGAATCCATACAGCGGCTGCAGTATATGTCAGCTCTGAACATGGGAGCCAAGGGCATCACAGGAAACAGACAGATATTCCCGATCTACGACTGGAAAACATCGGATGTATGGCTCTACCTCAGAGATCAGCACATCGATATTCCAAGCATTTATATATACATGTGGCAGGCAGGAGTAGGCAAAGGTCAGCTCCGAGTGTCACAATTCTTCTCCTCAGACACTGCTTCATGCCTCGTGCGGATGAACGAATACTACCCTGACCTCATGGAACGGGTCATCAGACGAGAGCCGAATGCATACCTTGCCGCTCTCTACTGGGACAGCGAGATGTTCGGACGCTCCACACGAAACCGTAAGCGGATGGAAAAGGGCGAGGAACAGAAAGACCACAAGGCAGCATTGATAGAAATGCTGATACAGCACCCAAGCAAGTATTTCCATACAGACCATCAGAAGCATGTGGCCGATCAGTACAGACGTGCACTTATCAAGGTTGACGGACTGGCTCGACCCAGAGACTACCGCAAGATGTATGACGGCTTGCTCGCAGGCGATCCCAAGCTCAGAACATTACGAGCCATCTATCAGGATGTATTCTGTGCCTATGCAGAACACTGCAAGCACTTCCGCAAGGGGGTGAACTGATAATGGCTGATGTAGACATCTTTGCTCCCTTAGGCTCGCTTCAATGGGTGGACAGAACACAGCTCAGACCTAACGACTACAACCCCAACAAGGTAAGCCGTGAAAATCTCAAGCTGCTGACACAATCCATACTCACCAACGGATGGACGCTCCCCATAGTGGTACGTCCTGACTATACGATCATTGACGGCTTCCACCGATGGACTGTATCGGGCGAGGAGCCGTTACTATCCATACTCGGCGGTAAGGTCCCTGTCGTAATCGTGCAGCACAAAGACCAGTCCGAGGACATTTACGGCACCGTCACTCATAACCGTGCCAGAGGTACACATCTCCTCGAGCCTATGAAAGCTATCGTAAAGCGACTGCTTGATGATGGCAAGTCCGTTGAGGAGATCGGCAAGCAGCTCGGCATGAAGCCTGAGGAAGTATTCCGACTCTCGGACTTCTCCAAAGACGACTTCCTTCTTATGATGACGAAGACGACGAAGACATACAGCAAGGCTGAACTCATTACCAAGATGTGAGGGTGAATCACCCTCCAAAAAGGTACTGTGACAGCCTATTTTTTTAGGTGCGGGTCCGCCGACCCCCACAAACGCTTAGTTAGTGGAGCGTTTTTTGGTGGACTTTAATTGAAATCTTGCATAGAAAGGAGTGCCAAGCATGGCAAAAAAGCAGATAATCGGTACTATTGACGATGGAAAAGCCTACATTTTGCAGGCTGGCACTCCGATTTATGTCAAAACCGCTGATATATGTGCTATGACAGGCAAGTCCAATCAGTGGATAGGACAGCTTACATCACAGGGCATTCTTAATAAGACACAGACACCTCATGGCTCTCTGTACGATGTTACGGCTTCCATCAAGGCTTACATAAAGTCAATGGAAGATAAGGCAGAACAGAAAAGCAAGGATAGCCAAGAGACAGAAAAGCTTGAAAAGCAGCGGATGAAAGCAGACACCAGCATCAAGGCATCAAAGGCTATTGTAGCCAAGCTCAACGCAGAGGAACTTCAGGGCAAGATGCACCGTTCCGAAGATGTGGCAGCGATGACCGAAGATTTGATATATACGATAAGAGCAGGGCTTATGTCATTGGGAGGCAGACTTGCACACGACCTCGCAGCTATATCCGATCCTGCCGAGATATCTGCTGCAATAGACAAGGAAACATACAAGCTGATGGACGAATTGTCTATGTACAAATACGACAGCAAGAAGTATGAGGAGCGTGTGAGAAGTCGCTTGAATAAGGATCCCATCGACATTAGCTCAGAGGACGATGGCTAAGGACAAGGCACCCGCCGCCGAACAGGAAAGGCAGTCTCAGATTGACAGAGATAAACGCTTGAATGCTGCCATTGCTAAGGCTATCGCAGGTATCAAGCCGCCCGAAAGGCTGACTGTATCGGAGTGGGCTGACAAAAAACGCAGGCTGTCGCAGGAAAGCTCTGCAGAGGTAGGACAGTGGAGAACGAGCAGAACGCCATACCTCAAAGAGATAATGGACTCATTCAATGACCCCCTTGTAAAGCACATTGTAGTCGTAGCTTCATCGCAGGTCGGAAAGTCCGAATGTATAAACAACATGATAGGCTATATCATCGACCAAGACCCTGGCTCGATACTGTTCATTCAACCTACTACCATAGATGCCAAGGAGTATTCAAAGCTCCGTATCGCCCCCATGATAAGGGACACCAAATGCCTGAAAGCAAAGGTAGCGGAACGTAAGAGCCGAGACTCAGAGAACACCATCTTGCAGAAAAGCTATCCCGGCGGAATACTGACGATGAGCGGCTCTACTGAAGCTCATGCACTGGCATCTAAGCCGATCAGATACCTATTCGGAGATGAGCGTGACAGATGGGCGACATCCGCTGGCGACGAGGGCGACCCTTGGGAACTGGCTACCGCACGTCAGATCACGTTCTACAATTCAAAGGCTGTCGAGGTATCGACCCCGACCATTAAGGGGGCGAGTGCCATCGAGCAATCCTATGGTGACGGCACAATGGAACGGTGGACAACGCAATGCCCGCATTGTGGCGAATACAACGAAATCAGATTTGAAGATATCCGTTTCGAGAAGAATGTGACTGAAGTCAAGGGTAAAAAGACCTACGAGATCACAGACCTGTATTACATCTGCCCTTCCTGCGGCTGCATATCCACCGAAGCTCAGATGAAGGCTCAGCCCTCCAAATGGGTAGCAGACAATCCTGAGGCGTATAAGCAACATGGTACACGTTCATACTGGCTGTCCTCATGGGCTTCTCCTTGGGCTCCATGGAAATCTACGATACTTCTGTATCTCAAGGCTATTGGAGACAGTAAGAAGATGCAGGTAGTATACAACACCCGTTTCGGCTTACTATGGGAAGATCGTGGCGACCTTGATGATGAGGAAAGCGTGATGTCACGCCGAGAGGAATACAGTGCCGAGCTGCCTGATGGTGTCTTGCTGCTGACCTGCGGCGTTGATACACAGGATGATCGTCTTGAATATGAAGTGGTAGGTCACGGACACTTCGGCGAAACATGGGCTATCCGTAAGGGCGTTATCCTAGGACGACCTGATACCGATGAAGTGTGGGATGCTCTTGACGAGATCATAGACCATCGATATTCATTCGAGAACGGCGTAAGGCTCAGGATATCTATTACGTTCGTTGATGAGGGCGGACACTTCACTCAGGAGGTCCGTCAACGTTGTGCCGAGCGTTTCGCCAAGAAGGTATTCGCTATCAAGGGTCGAGGAGGCAGAGATATTCCCTATACTTCTCCCCCGAAGAAAAGAAACATCGTTATCAAGGGCAAGATCATCGGGCAATGCTGGACTTACGAGATCGGCGTAGATGCTGGAAAGCAGATAATATTCGATAATATCCGAGTGCAAACCCCGGGACGTAAATACTGTCACTTTCCTATGCGAGATGATTACGGCTCTGAATATTTCAAGGGACTGCTCTCCGAGAAGCTCATCTACGATACCAAGCTGAAAAATCCGTGGCGTTGGGTCAAGATACCAGGACACGAAAGGAACGAAGCCCTTGACTGCCGAAACTACGCCAATGCAGCAGCGAAGGCTCTCAATCCCGATTATGACCTTCTTGCAAAGCGACTTAAGGCGGCTGTTCCGTCTGATAATACAACCAATGATGCTCCGTCTGCTAAACCTCGCCCTAAGAAGAAAGCGAAGCGGAGTGGAAATAAATTCTATGATGAGTGGTAGGAGGTGTTACCATGACCAAGAGCGAAGCCAAGGTCTTGTATGAGTATTATGATAAGCTTGTCGCTAAGCTTATGGAAGCTAAGCTGAAGCTTGTGGACGGCGGCGTGAAGTCCTACACGATTGATGACAGGACACTGACGAGATACGACATCGATACGATATCTCACGAACTTGACGATGCTATCAAGAAGCGAGCTGTATATGGTGCCATCATGAAGGGCAGAAAGGCTCGCAAAGCTGTCGGCGTAGTGCCGAGAGATTTTTAGTATGGGTACAAGCTCTTGCTCGGAGCTGTGCTACGGCTGTATGGTGGATTGCTCCTTTTCCACCTTGCAGCCGTTTAGTTTAACACGAAGGAGGATTTGAGTGCGTACAAAAGTAAAAGTCATTAGGATAAAACAGCCTTTTGCAAAGGGTTACAGCGAAGCTGGTGCAAGCCTTACCAAGCGCTCCTTGAAAGGCTTTACTGCCAGCAGCGGATCTCCCATTGAAGATATCGACTTTAACAACAGCACGCTCAGACAGCGTGGGCGAATGCTTTATATGGCTTCCCCTGTTGCTTCTGCTGCTGTCAACACAAACCGTACAAAGGTAGTCGGTCCGGGACTGCACATGAAAAGCACCATCAATCATAACATTCTCGGTATCTCGGATGAGGCTGCTAAGGAGTGGCAGCAGAAAACCGAAGCCGAATGGAAGTTATGGTGCGAGAACAAGCGTAGCTGTGATGCCCTCGGACTCAACAATTTTTACGAGATCCAGCAGCTTGCAATGAAGTCATGGCTGATGTCGGGTGATACGTTCGCTCTTATTAAGCGTTACGATGCTACTCCCCTCAATCCGTATACGTTAAGGCTACATATCATTGAGGCTGACCGCATCCGCACCCCACACGACAAAGGTCATGTTCTTAATCACATCGAGGGTAAAAACAAGACTAACGGAAATCTGATTCACGATGGCGTTGAGGTCAATGCACAGGGACAGATAACCGCATACCACATAAGCTCTACTTATCCCAATCAGGCAATATATGCAGATACTGAATGGGTAAGGATCGAAGCATACGGCCAGAAAACAGGACTTCCGAATATCCTTCATCTTATGGAAGCGGAACGTCCCGACCAGTACAGAGGCGTAACGTTCCTGGCACCGATCATTGAGCCATTGCTTCAGCTCAGGCGTTACACTGAAGCTGAGCTTGTTGCTGCACTGGTACAGTCTTACCTTACGGCTTGGATCACTACGGATAGCGACCCGACAGATTTTCCGTTGAATGAAGTCGGAGACGGCATTGAGGGAGAAAGCGACACTGATGATATCAGTGTAGACGAGAACGAATATGAGATGGGACCTGGACAGATCAATCATCTCAATCCCGGCGAAAGTGTAACCCTCGGCAATCCTAATGTGCCGACTGCAGGCTTTGACAACTTTGTTAAGGCAATATGCCGCCTCTGCGGAGCTGGTATTGAGTTGCCTTATGATGTTCTAACAAAGGAATTCAACAGTTCTTACAGTGCTGCCAAGGGTGCACTTGAAGAAGCGTGGGAAGCGTTTAAGATGCGTCGCTCATGGTTTGTAACAGACTTTTGTCAGCCCACCTATGAAATATGGCTTGCGGAAGCTGTTGCGATCGGCAGAATTAAGGCTCCCGGATTCTTTGACAATCCTCTCATCCGTGCTGCATGGAGCGGTGCAAGATGGGAAGGTCCTGCTCAGACACATCTGGATCCCAAGAAGGAAGCAGATGCGAATGAAACAGCTGTAAAGAACGGTTGGAAGACCAATGAGCAGGTTACAAGAGAGAACTACGGCGGTGACTGGGAGGAGAACGCTCAGATACTCGCCCGTGAAAAAGCAACAATGAAACAGATTGGAGGAAACAGTAATGGCGAAAAGCAAGACACTGACCCCGAAACAGACCCCGAATAACATCACGAAGCCATGCTACGCCATGGCTTTTCTTGATGATCTCAGCGCTGAGATCACAATGTATGGTGATGTAGTAGAAAAGCAGCCAATGGACTGGTGGACTGGCAAGCCTATTGACGGCGAGTACATTATTCAGGACGAATTCTTAGCAGACCTTAAAGAGATCGAACACTGCAGCAAGATCACTATACATCTCAATTCGCTTGGTGGCGATGCCGGAGTTGGTCTGCTGATACACAACAAACTGAGAGACCTCGCCGACAGCGGCAAGGAGCTTGTGTGTATCGTCGATGCCGTGGCCATGTCTGCAGGCTCGCTTATTATGTCCGCCTGCGATACTGTCAAGCTTCATCCCTCCAGCATCATCATGGTACACAAATGCTGGGGCTCCTGCTTTGGTGGCTATAACGCAGATCAGCTCAGAGAACAGGCAAAGATGCTTGATGCATGGGATAAAGCTCAGATATCAATATACAGCCGCAAAACAGGACTGAGCGACACAGAGATTTCTCACCTCATGTCAAAGGAGACATATATGATCGGTAAGGAAGCCGTTGAAAAGGGCTTTGCTGACGAGCTTATCGAAGGCGAGAACACAATGTCGATATCTGCCAGTGCTGACAGAACGATCATCTATGCAAACGGTCATGCCTTCAGAATGCCTAGAGGCATAACCGTTCCCGAACAGATCCCGATAACAGCCTCTGCCACAACAGAGGATGCTATAAAAACAACGCCGAACAACGGCGGAAACGAAGAAGGAGGAAACCCCACTATGGCAACAAATCTCGAAGAACTCCGCAAGGAGAACGCCGAACTCGCAGCTCAGGTCGAAGCGGATGTCAAGGCTTCTATGAAGTCTGATAACAACGATGTGGCTCAGGCTGTTGCAGCCGAAAGGAAGAGACTGTCGGAGATAGATGCTATTGCAGCACTCTATGATGACGAAACTGTTAAGGCTGCCAAGTACGGCGACAAGCCCTGCTCCGCCGCTGATATGGCTTATCAGGCTGCACTCAAGCAGGCAGAGAAGGGCAATGCTTTTATGGCATCCGCTAAGGAGGATGCAGAAGCTGCAGCGAAAGTCAATGCTGCTCCCAACGCACCTGAGGAAACAAAGCCTCAGACCGAAGAGGAAAAAATGGCTGCCGCTCGTGCGGATATCAAGGCAGCACTGAAGAAGGAGGATAAGTAATATGGCAACTTCACTCTCTAAGAAGCTCGGCGAGATGGAGTATGATAATCTCATCATCGGTCCGACACCCGAAGTACAGGTAGGCGGCGGTATAATCCGCAAGTTTGCTGCTGCAACTGTTCTCGTCCGTGGCACACTGCTTGCTAAGAGTTCTGCTGACGGAAAGCTCGTTGTTATCGGTACAGAGGCCGCCGAGGGCGAAACACTCACACCCGATTGCATCCTGTGTGATGACATTGAAGTGGGTACAACCGAGGATGTACCCACAACTGTTTACACTGCGGGCTGCTTCAACAGCAACAAGGTGACCGTTTCGGACGGCTACACTATTACTGGCACAGACCTTGATAATCTGCGTAAGTACAGCATTATCCTCAAGGCTGCTGCAACAATCTGATAGGAGGTAAACCATTATGCCTTTAACTCTTGATTTCTTAGACACATATCATCTGATGGCGGTCACTGAGGAGATCGTTCCTGTCCAGACATTCTTCCGTGATCGTTATTTCCCTACCAACGATGAGGACATCTTCATGTCAGACAAGGTACTGACTGAGTACAAGAAGGGCGACCGTAAGATGGCAGCCTTTGTAGCTCCCAGAAGCGGCGGCATTGCTATGGAGAGACAGGGCTATGCTATCCACGAGTACCAGCCTGCTAAGATCAGCGTAACTCGTTCTCTTACTGTTGACGAGCTCACTAAGAGAGGCTTCGGTGAAGCACTCTATCCCGGCAGCAAGCCCGCCGAGAGAGCAACAAGACTTCAGCTTAAGGATTTCAACGAGATGAACGAGAGAATCGTACGCCGTGAGGAATGGATGGCTGTTCAGACGATGATCAACAATGGTTGTGATATGCAGGAGTATATCGACAACGACACCAAGGGCGACCTTCGCACTGTTCGCTTCTACGACGACACTTCCGATCATACATACAGGGTCGACAAGAAGTGGAATGCCGCTGACGGCAACATCATGGGAGACGTAAGAACGATGTGCAAGCTTCTGCAGCGTAGAGGTCTTCCCGCTGCCGACCTGCTTCTTGGTAGCCAGGTAGCTGATGCAATTCTTGAAAACGAGAAGATCGTCAAGCTGCTCGACAAGAATTCGGGCATTATCACAGGCGAGATCAATCAGAAGACCGAATATCCCGGCGTTGTTCGCATGGGTCGTATCAACTTCAGCGGTGTTGAACTTACCCTGTGGGATGTAAGCGAAACATATACGGATGAAAACGATACGGAGCAGAACTATTTCCCCGAAACATCTGCTATGGTTACCGCTCCCGGCTGTGGTCATATGATGTACGGTAAGATCACACAGATGCCTTACGGCTCCGATCAGTACATGGATTTCGCCGATAAGCGTGTTCCCAAGCTTATCGTAAAGAATGAAGAGGATCTGCGTATGCTTCGTCTGTCCACAAGACCTCTCGCAGCACCTCACAACTACTGCCCTTACATCTACGCAGCAAACGTCGTAGGTTAAGGCTTAACGAAAGGAGCAAAGCATTATGAAGATGGTTAAGATCATTTCCGGCGCATACGGCCACAACAAACATGGCAGTATCGAAGTAAAGAACCGCCAGAGTGAGCCGTTTGCGCTGGATGATATAAAGGCTCAGGAACTCGTTGACGAGGGATTTGCTGTTATCGTCGGAGAGGCGGTAGACAGCCCCGCACAGGGCGTTTCCAACCTTGACCCTAGTAACAACCCTACAACGCCTACAAGCTCCGCAGAGGGCGATTCTGACGATGGTGCGGAGGACACCATTCCCCAGTACAACGTTGACACCAACGTTAATGAGCTTCGCTCGATCGCCAAGACATACTGCGACGGGATGACTTTCCCTGCAGGAACGACAAAGGCGGAGATGGTTGCAGCGATCGACGAGTACCTTGGCGTATCATCTGATGGCGGCGAGCTGGATCTCAGTGCCGCAGACCCCGAATAATGGGATTCAAAGAAATGGTAATGGCGGATTCTAAGAGTGTTTTCCTCACCCCCTCGGAATTCGCCGATAACCTTGATGTATGCTACGACGACATAACCTACGAGAAGATACCCGTGGTACTCAACAGGCGGAAGCAGAACGGCTATATGCCTGAAGATCACATTCAGGGTATTCATAGCGTGAATGCCGTCGCTCATATATCGGTGGAAGATATGCAGGGTATTATTCCTGAGCAGAACACTTATATCAAGATCGAAGATATAGAAAGAGCGGGATATCCGTATTTCAGAGAATATCGGATAACAAGCTCACACTGCAAGATGGGAATAATCACCCTTGAACTGGAGGATTACGACGAATGAGCGAAGGATTGATCAGCATATCCGAGGATCGTATTGACGAAATACGGACGCTGCTATCCGAGATGGGCGGCAGCAAAGTAAACGCTGCTCTTGCCAATGCTGCAAACAGAGCCTTGACTACTGCCCGATCAGAAGCTTGGAACGCTGTAAAGCAGATATACACCATCAAGAGAACTGACTTCTATGATGAAGTTAAGACCAAGCTGTACCGAGCAAACAAAAGTGCGGTCGGTGCAACTCTGGAATTCAGAGGATACGTTATTCCTCTGGTAAATTTCAAGGTCAGTTCTTATCGCTCACACGAACGAAGCTCCGTACGCCGCATGAAAGTGAGCGTTTTTAAAGGAGCCGAGGAAACGCTGAGGCATGCATACCGTGCCAATCTCGGAAGATACGGCGATGCCGTGTTCGAGAGAGCAACCCCAAGACGTAATACATCCGAACAGCTTTATGGTCCCTCTGCCGCTCACATGGTATACAATGCCGATGTGCTGGATCATATGAGCGAAAAAGCGGCAGAAACATTCGAGAAGCGACTTGATCATGAAATCGACAGAATTCTGAGAGGAATAGGAATATGATAATTACCCCGAATACAGGCGGAACGCCTGTTGACCTTCTCAATGCTCTTAAAGAGTTTGCAGAACAGCGTACTGCTGATCTCTTGCTCAGAGAACGTCCCGACCCTAAGCATCCTGACGAGAAGAAATACAGAGCACCCACCGTTTTTCTGATGGATCTCCCGAAAAAGAACGATGATGAAAGGTGCATTCCGTATATCCTCATTCAGGTGCTTACAGGCAAGGATGAACAGTCTCCCGGCGAGGACGAATACAGCACCTGCAGTATTCGTATTGTCGCAGCGGTGTACTCTGACGACATGAGCGAAGGTAAGCTCGATGTTCTGAATGTGATAACAAGGCTTCGTCTGGGACTGCTGAAACGCAGAACAATAGGCGGAGCTTTTCATTTGGGCAAAGACATTGAGTGGGTAGTAGATCCTGCTCCTCCTGTTCCCTATTTCTTCGGCGAAATGATCATGACATTCGAAATGCCGCCCATCTATCCCGACGTGATGGGCGGTTACAATGAGGAGGAATTCGCATGGCAAAAAGATTAACAGCAGATGTGCTTGACGGCACTGAAGCTGTATCCGATGTTGCTGTTTCCGAGCCTACAACAACTACAGAAAAGGCGGTAATTCTCGAAACACCGCCCGTGACCGTCAAAACCACCGACACAACGGTGGTGTATATCGGTCCTTCCATAGGCAGAACGGAGCTTGTGAACGGCAGAGTATTTATGAAGGGTACCGCACTTGACGATAAGTTCGGCGACATCTTCACACGAGTACCTTCCGCACGCAAGCTTTTCATTCCTGTTGCTCAGCTCGGAGCAGCACAGGAAAAGCTGAGAAAGGGCGGCAACGCCTTATACGCAGCTTATCAGGCTGCAATCAACGAAATGGAGGTAAATAAGTAATGGCTTTTTATCACGGCATTAAGGGCAACGAAGCGGCTACATCGCTGTCAACTCCTGCCGCTGTTGCTGTAGGTATTACCTTTGCCATTGGCACCGCACCTGTCTATATGGGCGAAGGCGGCGTCAACAAGGTCATCTACGCACAGAATTACAAGGAAGCAGTCGCTCAGCTCGGCTATTCCGATGACTTCGATACCTTCACTCTTTGCGAGGTAATGAAGTGTCACTATTCGCTGTATGGCGTAGGCCCTGTTATCTTCGTCAACGTATTCGACCCCTCGAAGCACAAGACCGAAGTAGCAGCGGCTGAGTATCCGCTGACAGACAAGCAGGTCAAGCTTCCTGATACAGCTATCATCGACACTGTTGTCGTGTCCTCCGTCAGCGACACAAGCACTCAGTATGTAAAGGGTACCGATTACGAGGTATTCTACGCTGACGGCAGCCTTATCGTTGAGGCAATCGACGGTGGTGCGATTACCGAGAACAGAGTATCTATTGCATACAGCAAGGCTGATGTAAGCACCATCACAGACGAGGACATCATCGGCGGTATCGATCCCACCAGCGGAGCCAAGACAGGTCTTGAGCTTGTAAGCTCTGTATATCCCAAGTATGGTATTGTTCCTGAACTGATCATCGCTCCCGGACATTCTCACAAATCTGGCGTAGCTGCTGTTATGGCTGCAAAGGCAGAAAGCATCAACGGTCTGTTCAAGGGTAAGGCTCTGATCGATGCAGACTGCTCCACCATCACCAAGTACAGCGATGTGTTCCAGTGGAAGTCTGACAACAATATCTCGGGAACAAATCAGATCGTATGCTGGCCTATGGTCTCCCTTGGCGGCGTAAAGTACCATATGTCTGTTCAGCTTGCGGCTCTTATGGCTACGGTTGACAATGACAACGGTGGTATTCCTTCAGAGTCTCCTTCTAACAAGAAGCTGCAGGCTGACAGCACTGTCCTCGCAGACGGTACCGAGGTTATCCTTGAGCTTGCTGAGGCTAACACTCTCAACAGCAAGGGTATCGTAACCGCCATCAATAATGGCGGTGAATTCGTGGCATGGGGCAACACTACCGCTTGCTACCCCAACTCTGCTGATGTCAAGGATTACTTCATTCCTGTAAACAGAATGTTCGGCTTCGTTATGCAGACGATCATTCTTACATACTGGAAGAAGATCGACAGCAAGATGACACGTCGTCTGATCGACAGCGTTCTCGACGGTATCAACATCTGGCTGAACGGTCTGCGTACAGCAGAGCATATCCTCGGCGGCAGAGTGGAATTCAATGCCGATGAGAACACAACCACCGATCTGATGGCTGGCAAGATGAAGTTCCATATCTTCATCACACCGCCCTCTCCTGCTCAGGAGATGGAATTCACACTGGAGTACGACGTAGAGTATATCATGTCGGCTCTGGCAGCGTAAGGAGGTATAAACAATGCCTAAGTTTTCTGAGCTTATCACAGCTACCCGCATCTATGAGAACAGCGTTGACTATTACGGCATTGCGGATGTAACAATGCCCAATATCAAGCAGCTCACCGAAACTATGGAGGGTGCAGGCGTAGCAGGTCAGTACGATGCGATCATCAAGGGTCACATCGAAGCTATGAAGATGACGATCAACTTCCGCAATCCTACAAAGGATGCAGTTAAGCTGTTCACCCCCGTAGAGCATCAGCTCGATATCCGTTCCAGCATTCAGGAGCGTGACACAGTAACTGGTGCTAAGGACCTCGCCGAGAAGATCGTCGTTAAGGCTACACCTATCAACCTTGATATGGGTAAGCGTGCAAACTACTCCAAGAGCGACACCGCTTCGGAATTTACAGTGACATACTTCGCTCAGTATCTCGACGGAGAAAAGGTTATTGAGATTGATCCCATGAACTACATCTTCTTTGTAGATGGCGTTGACTATCTTGAGCCTGTCCGCAGAAATCTCGGCTTAGCCTGATAATAACTACAACAGAATTACAAGCCCGTCCACAGGGGCGGGCTTGATTGTTTAAAGGAGTACAAATATTATGAAAGACGAAAAGATCATCGTAGCAGAAGCTAACACAGAAGATACTATTCCCACTATTGAGGATAATGGTATCACATACAAGCTCACACAGCCTTTCACATGGGAAGGCAAGACATACACTCATCTCGATCTTGACTTCGGCTCGCTTCGTGGCAAGGACATGGAGCAGATAGAAGAAGAGATACTTTCTTCCGGAGAATCGCTCCAGATGATACCTGAGATGACATCCTCCTATCTTTTCAAGGTAGTAGCAAAGGCAGCAGGTGTTCATCACAGCGTTGTCGAAAATCTGCCCTTCACTGACGCTCTGAAAGTGAAGATCAAGGCTAGAAATTTTATTCTGCGTGGACTGGGCAACGATACAGCCTCGTCCAGTGGTACAGAAACCAATGTATAAAGCTCGCACGCTTTACTAATACAAGTGTCGAGTTTTACTGGAATTTATCTCATCGTGAACTTACAGAATGGATAAAATCAGCAAATGAGGTAGCCGATGAGATCAAGAAAGAGAAATAAACAAGCCGCTCTGCACTGGTAGAGCGGCTTTTCTATAATGCGAGGTGAGGAAATGAGTGCAAGACGAGAGTATGAAATGATGTTCAAGCTGAACGGTGCACTCGGCAAGGACTTTACCAACAGCTTTCGAAATGCGTCCAGTGAAATGAAATCGCTGCAGACAGCGATGAAGAATGTCAATTCTACGCTTAATGATATCAATGCATTTAAGCGACAGGAAACAGCATTGAAAAGCAATCAGGAGCGTTTGGAGAAACTGCAGAAGCAGCATCAGGAACTCCAGGAGGCCATGCAAAATACCACCAATCCCTCCGAACAGCTCCGTCATCAGATGGAACGGAACGAAAGGCAGATTCAGACACTCAGTGATACCATCGGTGAGCAGGAACGCAAACTCCGTGATATGAGTGATACCCTTGAGGCTGCTGGTGTTGATACAGATA
Organism: Oscillospiraceae bacterium; assembly: GCA_045606085.1. Lineage (GTDB taxonomy): Bacteria > Bacillota > Clostridia > Oscillospirales > Ruminococcaceae > CAG-115. The sequence goes on along the minus strand of JAZURJ010000016.1, from coordinate 2,468 downwards.
ACCTAAGCAATTCCACTGATCAGCTTCGTAAGAAATATGAGCAGCTCGGAAAGAGCAAGCAGAATATTCAGGAACTGACGGATGCTCTCGACGCAAACAACGCCAAGCTCAAAGATGCAACATCTGAACTCGGAACAATGGCAGGAGCTTATACTGCTGCCATCGGTGCGGTATACGGTGCTACTTCAAAACAGGCAATCGATTTTGAGAGTGCTTTTGCAGGCGTAATCAAAACTGTCGATGCCACTCCCGAACAGCTTGCTGAGATCAGAGAAGGCATTATTGAGCTTTCGCAAACAGATGTTATCGCTTCTGCCAATGAGATTGCTGCTGTTGCTGAAGCTGCTGGTCAGCTCGGCATTCAGACTGAAAACATCCTGTCATTCTCCAAGACGATGATCGACCTCGGAGAATCTACCAACCTTGCATCCGAAGAAGCAGCCAGCGAACTTGCCAAGTTTGCAAATGTCACAAAGATGGATCAGGGCGAATTCAGCAGACTCGGCTCTGTTATCGTTTCACTAGGTAACAATATGGCTACCACAGAGGCAGACATTGTCTCAATGGGTACCAGACTTGCTGCGACTGGTGAGCTGACAGGCTTGACTGAAGCACAGATCATGGGCGTAGCTGCTACTCTTTCCTCGCTCGGTATCGAAGCCGAAGCGGGCGGCTCGGCAATGTCGAAATTCCTCAAGTCATTTGCCGTTGCCGATGCGACAGGCAATATGGAGCAGTATGCGACGGTAGCAGGAATGACCACCGAAGCATTCTCTGCTCTTTACAAGCAGGACAGCCTCGCTGCTGTATCGGCATTTACGCAGGGACTGAATGATGTTGAACGCAACGGTAAGGGTGCAATTCAGATCCTCGAAGAGATGGAAATCAAGGAAGTACGTCTTTCCAATGCCATCTTGTCTATGGCGTCATCGGACGGTCTTCTGAATGAGGCTGTTGCTCTCGCAAACAAGGCTTGGGATGAAAATAACGCTCTTACCAAAGAGGCGGAACAGAGATATTCTACCACACAAAGCCATCTTGACCTTGCAGCAAACTCCGCAAAAAACCTCGGTGTTACTCTTGGCGATATGACACTGCCTTATGTTCGAAATCTCTCTGACGAATTCACAGAGTCTATGATGAGAGCCCAACGTTGGGCTACAGAGAACGAGGATACCATAATAAGCACTGCAGATTTGACGCTTAAAATCGGTGGTGCGGCTCTCGCTCTTAAGGGCCTGCAGGTTACATATCTCGCTCTGCATTCAGGTGGTCTGCTGGCTGCAAAGGGTCTGGCGAAAGTCGGAAGTGCAATAGTCACAACAAGCTTCGCAGCAAAGGGTGCGAAGCTGTCTACGTTCATGACATCCCTCACCGGATTATCTGCTTCTGCAACAGGCTTCCTCGCTGTTGGAGCTGGAACGGTAGCTGTGTTAGCTGCTATAACAGCAGCAGTATGGGCAAATAACAAAGCAGTTAATGCGGCAAGAAAAGAATATGCGGACGGATTGCTGTTCGAAAACGGACTGCCATCTCTTGAAGAATATACCGAAGCATTGCAAGCTAGCACAGCTCAAAGCTATGCTTTCGCTCAGGAAATTAATGCTACTGCTGATCAGCTGAATGACATAGCATCAGACATATCCATGGCAAGAGCAGAAGTTGATCTGTATGGATACTCTTTAAGAGAAAACGGCACTCTTACACCCGAGGAAGCAGCAGCTATGAGAGAGCCTTTCAATAGCCTTGTTAGCTCTCTCGAAGAGGACTTCACTGTCCGTTATACAGCAGTATTTGACGCATTCAAACTCGCTGCCAGTGATGTAGCAAAAGAACTTGGTGTGGATATCGCTACGATATCTAATGTTCTCGATACGTTTAAGAACAAATATACAGGCTCTCTTGATGAATCACAGGCAGTTGTTGATGAACTGCTTGGTAATGTCAGCGAAGGTGGCTCTTTATCTTCGGAAGAACTTGCTACTCTCCAGAGCGAGCTTGCTTATATCAATGCTCTTTCTGCTGACAAGTCCGAAAATCTATACAACTATGAGCAGACCGCAGCCACCATCAATGGCATGGATCTTGGCGGCAATCAGGAAGAAGCTATCAGACAGTTGCAAGAGCTTCAGACTTATGCCACCGAATATCTTGCAGAGATTGATGAAGCTCAGAACAATCTCAATCGATATTATGATGATCTGCGAGCGAAGGCAAGTACGCAGCTAGAATATGGCAAGATAACTCAGCAAGAGTATGATGATTTCACCAATTCTCTTAATCTTGCACAAGGTGTCACATACGAATCGTATATAGCCAATCGAAACGATTTTACATCGCAGAACAAAGAACTTGCCGCATCAATTATCAATCAGATTGATGATGCAATAATTGAATCCGTAAACTCGGAAGGTCTGAGCTTCTGGGACAGCTATATCGGTACGTTAAGAAGTCGGATCGTAGCCATG
>JAZURJ010000015.1:0-15734 GCA_045606085.1 Oscillospiraceae bacterium | reverse complement strand
GCTCCGAGAGCGAGTATCGCAGAAACGACAAGACCGACAGGAGAAAGTATCGCAGTGAATCCCATTGACAACATCGGAAGGATCTTCATGACTCCGCCAAGGGCAAGTGACAGCGGTCCGACTGCAGCAGCAAGTCCGGCTACTGCAACTGTTATCTTCAGTGCTACGGGATTCATGTTCTGCATGGCAATTACGACCTTCATCAGTGCCTTTGACAGCTGATCTACCAGAGGGAGCATTACATTCCCGATTTTCTCCATCAGATCTCCCCAAGCATTCTTGAGTTGTTGTGCTGCCCCAAGTCCTACTTTTGCTGCCTGCTGTGCTTGCCCTCCATACTGTCGTTCCAGTTCATCCAGAATGACACTTTGTGCTTCAGCAAGGCGGTTTGTCTTGGCAAGGTGGTTGATCACTTCTTTCTGTTGTTCGCTGAATTGTATTCCGGAACGAGACAGGGCAGACAGGTTCTTTACAGGGTCATTGAGTGCTTTACCTAACTGAATTGATGCTGACTTGAGATCTCCGTCAAGGACGGTGGCCAGATCAAGTGCGACTGTCTGTGTCCTTTTGAAGTTTTCTCCTGCAATATTGGTAAAGGTAAGCAGCTGTGCAGTGGCGTTATTGAGTATAGCCTCATCTCCGAACAGAGTCTTTCCCTGCAGTTCGGATGCAAAGTCTTTTAACTGCTGGAAGTTTAGCCTTGCAGCTCCGCTTGTAGATTTTATTGCCTGCTGAACTTTTGCTTCAGCCTTGAGCTGGGTGTCAGCAAGGGCAAGTGAAGCCCCGCCAAGAGCCATCAGAGGAGCCGTCAACTTCATGGAGAGAGTCTTGCCCACATTGGTGAGCTTCTTCTCCAACCCAGCGAGACCTTTCTCCACCTCCTTGGCTTTCTGCTGGAACTCATACGAGTCAGCACCGATCTTTATCAGCAGATCTGCAATTCTTCTGGACATGATTCATTAAGGTTTATGTTTCTGGAACAGCTCCCATCCGGCTATTACATCAGTGATGACGGCAGGAGTTCCATTTTCGACTTTTGACATTGCACTTACAATGAGGATCATTGTCTCCCGATCTTCGAATGGCACGATGTCGTCCGGAGACAGATCAACGGCAGCTGCGACTGTACAGATATAACTCTCCGTACTGTTCTCCACAGGGGGAGCATATCGGCTTATGATCTGCCGGATGGTCTTGAGTCCTCTTTTGTGGTAGTAATGGTGCAGCAGGACAAATACCGCCCGATATCCCCAATCCATTGATTCGAACTGCTTGAACGCTCTGTCTTGAGACGGGACGATCTCTCCAAGGTACTTTGTCTTGGATATCCGGATATTGCATGGATTGCAGTTCCGCAGCCCTCGTGGGAGTAGTTTAGTGGCGTTTGTCATGACTCTTGTCTTTTTTCTGGTTTAGTTCCTTCTGAAGCAGCAGTACGGGACATTCCTCCGGAGGAGTCTTGCATTTATATGCCTGCCGGATAATCCGTCTGCCTTGATTGATCTCGACATCCTTGTGCTCTATGATTATCTCCAGCTTGTCGACTTTGGCTTCGAGTTTCTCGACCCTGCCGTCCAGACGGGTGATCTGTTCGGACTGAATGGCGACCACCTGCTCGGTGTTCTTGATCTCTGCGGAGTCCGCTTCTGCTGCTTCCTTGCGTTTCTTGCTTTTGAAGAATATAAGTGTACCCAGCAGACCGCTGGCAAGGATGAAGTTTAGGATGATGCTGATTGTTTCCATAGGTTATGATTGTTTGATGTATTTATAGATCGCTCCACCTCTGACGATATACAGGTCTCCGTAGATGATGTACAGTCCATGAACATCCTCATCAGTCCGGTGGATGTTCTTTACATATGTTGTCGTTCCGGAGTGGATGTCATAGACTGCGACCTCTTCATAGTAACGTGCCACCATAGACAGGTTGTGGTCGCAAAGAGTGGCGTATTCTCCAAGCACATCCAGCTGTGTGAATTCCTCAATGGAAGTCCTTTCAAAGAGAAGGATCTTGTCATCGTAGGCATTGGCAATGAGGTAGTGGTCAGACACAGAGATCGTTTCCATTGACTCTCCCACGAGGTCGTGTCCTCCAATCCGGTAGAGTCTGGTATCGCATATGTGACTTTCACCGTTGGTGAGATTGATCACAATGGCATTCTCGCCTCTGCATACAGATTGGGCAGTTCCGTTGAGGGCAGCGTATGACTTACTGTCGTAGGTTGCAGTGCCCGTCCTGCTGTAACTGCCGGAGGTATTTATTTCTGGCCTTGTAAGATAGACATATGGGGCAGTGTAGTTTGCTCCTACTCTGGCAGTCTTGTACAGAAGTACAAAGTATCCATCCATGAATGTAGCCCAGCCATTATAGAGTCCCGTATCATAATCGTCTGTAGTGAGAGTTCTCTGGATTATTCCTCTGTGATCCATATACCGGAACGTGCCGTTCTGTTCCACGATGAATCCGTTGTCTGCAGAGAATAGATTGAATGAGGAGGATGACGAAAATACCTCTCGGAGTGTTCTTGAGATGGAGTCAAAGAGGATGATCCGGTTAGAGGTGGTCTGTATAAGAATGTAGTTCATGCACCGGATGACCTTCTTGACCGAGAAGTCGAATGTAGCTACGCATATGCAGTCGTCTCCAGCTGCAGGTGTGTCTGTCTCAAACAGCCGAGGCATTTCCACCAGCTCGCTGTTATATGTGTCGTCAAGGGCATTCAGTTCGATGGAATTAACGAGGTATCCGGTCTTGGTAAATATCCCGTCCTTTATGACCGTATTCAGATCCACATGCAGTTTTGTGAAGATGTCTCCGGTTATTCTCCTGCTTGGGAGCTGCATGAATCGCAGAGCCTGCATGACCAGATGGCCGATGAGTGTCTCATGGTCGCTGCGTCCTCTGGTGTGCCACAGCCTTGTCGGAGTTCCGTCAGTGTACAGGTAATACAGTGAGTATAGCAGGTGGTCGTTTGGAATGTCCGGAATGTCACTGATAGGGAGGCTGATGCTCAGATCTGTATTGTTGGCAGCATTAATGAGAATTTCCTCAGACAGTCCGTCCTCATACAACTCTCCGGCATCAATCCGTAGAGTCATCTTGGAAAAGGTTACTCTCTGCATATATCCGGAAGTGACCCTTTGTCCTCGGTTGATATAACTGGTTACCTTCCCCTTGAGAGTCTGGACAATGTAAAAGTGCCATGTTCCGTCACAGGGGATGCCATTGATGTCTATCTTCATGGTCTGGGCATCTCCGGTCTTGACCTCGGTCACGAGGTTGGTCTCTGTGTCAGACCAATCTCCGGATTCAGTGAGGTAATATGTCTCTGAAGTGCCTACGACCTTGATCCCATAATAGACACTTATTGCATAGTTCTGTGTCGGTCTGGAATATGATCCTGCAGTCCATGTCTGGTAGTAGGTTGAGATATTGAATTCCCAAGTGAGTGCATAACTGCATCGCTTTACTGAGCATCCGGATGTGGAGAGGATAATGTTCATGTGATCGTCATCTCCGCTCATCTGGAGGTTTGGTATGTCGAGGTTGAATGCCAGCAGCTCATTAGTGTCATTCCATTTCGCTGGGTTGTAATATCCCATCTGGCCGATAAGATCTCCGAGTTCCTTGTTCTTGATATTTACGGATATATGACGGAGAGCCGGAGCGATATCGAGGATGCTTTCTCCTAAGACATTCAGATTGCCGTTCCACATCTCGTCCATTACCTCTCTGGCCGAAGTCGTCACTATGAGTGAGTTCTGGTCGGCAGCGAGGATAGTCTTGTCCTCATCGACTGTGACATATCCGCTCGGATACTCTCCTCCGATCTGGAAGAATGTGGACGGGCGAGAGGTTTCATATAAGGCGACAGCTCTGCGGATGTGTAGTGCTCCATTGGATTGAAATATCTGTGCAGCAAAGGGAAGCAGACAGAGTTCGAGTACATCTCTGTAGGTGGGATTCTCGTACACAAAGTATAGGCGTTCAAGGTCAATGCAGGTCTGTTTGAGTGGCGAGGTGGTCTCGTTCATTCCTTCCGCAAAGATGTCAAGCCAATCGGAAACGGTCATGTCCAACTCCAGCAAGTCTATGCACTTTGATAGCAGTTCCCAGAGGGTTTTTCTGCCTTTTGTGCCGATATTCATGAGGTCTTTGAATATGTATCCGGACAGCAGGTTAAAGCCGTCAACAGCCTTGATTGTGACCTCATATGGCGGAGCAGTAAAGGATTCTGAATAGAGGTCAGCGGTGATAAATCCTCTCCAATAGAGAACGCCTCCTCTGAATATGGACACTCTGAACTTTCGTGCGTCCGAGGTAAAGAGCGAAAGGTAGTGGAAGTTCTCGAAGCACATGATCTTTATGCTTGCTTCCGAAGCCTTGACGGGTGCGGTGAAGTCATCTCCACGCTTCTCCCAAGTGATCTGCAGAGGTGAGTTTCCGGCAAAGGTCATCATCTCGGATGATCCGGAGTATCCTCTTTCAGCAATCTCCACTCTCCAGATGATGTTCTTGTACTTGCTGCGTAACTCAGCATAATATTTCAGACCGAATGTCGCCATTTCCTTTCCTTTGCGGTAAAGGTATAGTTGCGGTCTGGATTCAGTTGTAAACAGGGTTTACAGTCTGGAAATTTCTCAAACGAGACAGAGACAACACCGTTATGGCATTGTCTCTGTTATGAACACCGAGGGGAAGTGGATCACCGCAAGGAAGCGGTCGGTGCTACTCGACTACTGAGTTATCCCCCAATAACACGATAGTGAGAACGCACCTTGACTGTTTTGCCATTGACAACCCGCTTGTGCGACTTGACCTTGACAATCTTGGCAGTGTCGACTTCAACTTGAAATCTCACTGTGACAGCAAGTTTTTGTTTCATAGTAATACAATATATTGGGACAACGTTATCCCGTTTATTAGGAAAAGTGGAAACAAACTCGGGTTACATGAGAGTACATCCCTCGGCTTTAGTGTCCTTCTAAGAACAGAAAAAGGCATTCAGTAGTGGGGCTGAATACCTAATTCGTTTTCCTAATATAGCCTTTCGGCTAAACATTGTATTACTACGCCACAAATATACGGACTTTTTTGATTTCCACAAACTTTTGCGACTAATTCAAGAAATTTTCACACGAGATTTTGGATGTGTTCCACTTTGGCACAACCTGTCACTTACTTTGCAGCATTAATCAAAATCAACTGAGTTATGTTCGGAGTCATCATTTTTCTTGTGCTGTGCCTTGATGTTGTAAGCACCATGTGTGGCGGTAATAGTAAATGGGGCGAGTAACTCAACTCATTTGCACTTTTGATTGGAACAATAAATAAATGAACTGGAGTCCTACCCCTGTGAAGGAGCAGGACTCTTTAAATGCTCATGTCTGCAACTGTTATTTTTTAGCATCCATTATATAGAAGTCATCCTGTTCCGGAATGATCGCCAGACTGCCCCATGTGCCATGCAGCTGGCCGATGCCGTCAATCTTCATGATGATTCCTTCTCTGCCATCGTAGCGGTTGTCCTCGCCCTGCAGATGATTGATGTGAATCTGCTGACCTACCTTGTAGGGAGATTCCTTCGTTGCTCTTGTACTCATATCCTATTTCAAATAATGTAAAAAGTTCCTGTATTCATCGATGGCCATATCCTTGATCGAGATCCAGATGCCGTTGTCCTTTATCTTCCAGCTGAAGTGCCTCTTGCCGTACTTCTCAACAGCATCTTCGCAGACCTGCCGATTATATGCCGTATCCCTTAAGTTCTGAAGTTTGAAATCCATGTCTATTCCTCCGATTCTTTAAGAAGTTCCATCTCCTGCTTTTCGCATCTTTTGAGGAACTGAATGAACTGTCTGCACATGTCAATCTTGGTGTTTAGGATTCTGATGGGCTCTCCGAATTGGCCAGCATTGAGAAGCCTGTCTCTCTCTTGTTCGTAGCCGAATTTGTCATCCTTCCACTGTTCTATCATAAGGTCGTACATCATGGCTTAGATATTTAGTGGGTTTTCGAGCCTTTCATTCAGACTGTTGTACTCGTCTCTGAGTTCCTTGCAACGATCTGCATATCCGAAGGCGATATCCTTGAGCCATGCGAGGAATGACGTGTCTGCGTGGAGTTTTCCGATTCCGATGAAGAAGCTGGCAAATGATCCGGCAGTCTGCTGTGGCAGGAGCTCGTGACTACCGCAGGAGCCGAAGTTAATCTCGAAGCGTTCGCAACCCTTGTAGTTGCGTCTCTCGTAGTAGATTTCTGCAGTCTGTCCGAAGATCAGATCATTCTCCTTTTCGGGATTGAGGACTCCGATTTCCATGTAGCTGTCTGTGAGCCTTGTGATGCTCCAATCGCTTCCGAGATGCTTCTGAAGTTCAGCCTTGATGTCGCTGATGACCTGCTCCTTTGTCTCTTCGAACAAGGCTTCGGTACGCTTCATCGCTGCTTCTGTCTCAGCCTTTGCAGAAGCACCTTCCGGAGTCAAGTAGTAGTCCTCAGCAGCATTTTTGATGGCTGCATCCCTTTTAGCAATTTGCAGGAGTTCTTCCATCTGCTCAATTCTGATCTTGAGCTCGTATTCTTTCCAGCGTTTTGCCTCTTCCTTGAACTTCCAAGTGTGAACAAGTGCCTCAAGGTCTTCCTGCTCCTTTCCCTTCACTTCTGCGATAAGGTTGCGGAGGGCGTAGACTTCTTTCAAAAGGGTCTCTTTGCGTGTCATAATCTATTCAGTTTTAAGGGTTTATCTTGCTTCTTTATTGTAGTGCTAAGTACGCTACATTATTTGGAACACGCAAGTTAATTCGACTTTATCTGCATAGAATAATGCACTTATATTCAAGCATTTAGTAGTTGGTCACGATCCACTCTTCCTGTCTCCTGCGAGATGTCTTGGATGCGGTGATCGTGCGTTCGATCCGGTGGATTATCCAGCCATGCGACTGCACATACGCTTCTATCTTCGGATGCGGAAACATTGTGAGCATGAACTTGCCCTTTACCTCAGAGAGCGTTTCCAGAAGTTCAGAGAAATCTTCCTCGTTGAATGTTCCATTGTAGTGTCCGCAGTCGGAGCCGACATACGGAGGATCGACGAAGTGGAACGCTCCCTCGCAGTCGTACCTGCGTATGAGGTTGATTCCATTCTCGCACTCCACAGTGACATTTGACAGTCGGTCGCAGAGCTCCTGTGTGAATGCATCCTTGGCATTCTTCATCTTGAGGGTGGTCGTGCCGTTACGGTCATATCCGAATGTCCCGTCCAGCATTGAGGCAAAGCCCAGCTTTGAGCATACCCACAGAGCCCATGCCCTCTGGATGGGAGTGAAGAATGAAGGGTGCTGGTTGATATGCTTTGCATGTGCGTGGATCTCACGGCTATGCAGGGTGGTCTCGATCTCTGCCTTGAGTGCCGGATAGTCAGTCTTGGCGATGCGATAGAAGTTTACGAGTTCGGTGTTCACATCGTTTATCACCTCGCAGTCTGCTGGCTCCTTGGCAAAGAGGACGGCACATCCACCGCAGAATGCTTCAGTATAGAGGGTGTGTTTTGGAATGAGTGGGAGGATATGCTTGAGCATTGTCTGCTTACCTCCGTAGTAGGATATGGGTGTTTTGAGTTTGGACATTTCAGATTCGAATTTTAATGATGATTATTAGCAGCAGGATCATGCCCAGCAGGATGATCACTCCTCGAAACCAGTGCAGTCCTTCGGAGGGCTTCTCACTCGTCTTGGTTTCGGTATCTTCTTGTATGGCTTCTTCATGAATGAGTGTGGCTGTGCTGTCAGTGTTTGAAAGATTTTCAGTCTGCGTTGAAAGACTCGTCACCACAATTCGCTTGACAGGCTGCACTGGAGCAGGGGTTTTGAAAGATTCTTCAGCAGGCGTGAAAGATTCCGGTGCAGGAAGGGTGGTGTCCGGAGGAGGGAAAAACTCCACTTCGACCTGTCTGAAGTTCTGCAGAGAACGGGACACCTCCTCCCTCACCAGATGCGTAAGCAGTGAGTCAGACAGCTCCGTCTGACGATGCTGTGTCTGCTGTACTTTACGCAACGGTGAGCAGGAGGCTACCGCAAAGAAGAATATGGCAAAAGTAAAGAGGTGTCTCATTGTTCTGATTTATTAAGCATTTCTGTGGCTCTGCGTCTTCTCTCTTCGAGAGACAAATCCGCTGGCTGCTGTGGACATGAGTCTTTGTCCCAAGGCAGAGGGAACATCTCGTCCATCGGCTTCCTGTCTTTCTTTTCAAGCTGGATGCTGGTCAGAATCCAAGTCTGCCATCTGGCTCGTTCCCATTCCTGCCTCTGCCTTTGGATCTGCTGCTGTGACCATCCGTATACAGCCCAGCAGTACTGTGCAAAGGTCATGTCTTCGAAGTCGCATGGCCTTATCCCCATCTGCCCGACAGCGATGGAGTAGAGTCTCTCGTAGGTGAGTCTCTGACGAGGGTCACTGTCGGGCTGGATCAGTTTTTTTCAACCGACTCTCCGAGTTTCTCCAAGCAGACATTGATGCTCTGCTGGAAGATGTCCGCTGCTACGAGGATTGCCTTCGGATCTTCCTCGCACATGTCCCAGACCTCGGTGATGGTGAGTCTCTCTTCGATTCCTGCTTTGCGAGCACCCTCGTTGAGTCCGGTATGTATGAGCCCCACGATGTCGTCCAGCGATGCGAGGGCATCTCCAGAGGTAGTCATCTGCTCGAATGAGAACTTTGTGTTCTTTGCATGCTCGTTGATGGCACGCAGTCCGAAGTGGATCGGATATGTTTTTCCGTTGATGGTTATCTCTGCCATGTTCTTTAAGCCTTAGTCGCAGCAGCAAGGTCGCCACTGCCTGTTATAGAATAGTTGTAAGTAGAGTTGTCTCCGGCAGGAGTGGAGAGGGAGAATGATGTGACAAATCCCTTTCCCTTGTAGTTCTTTGTGAGTCCCTGCAATGGAGCTTTGAGCATTACCTCCACTTCAGTCTTTGAGAGTACGAGATCCAGCACTTCCTCTGCTGTGAGGTGTTCAGTGATTTCCGGATCTATGACTACGAGGCCGTCTCCATCAGCCGACCAGCTGATATCTCCGGCACATTTCTCTTTCCCGTTGGTGTTCTTGGTGCGTAGTTCCTTGAGCTCCAGATCCACCTTGAGAGAGTGCGTGGTTGCGTGTAGGGTAGGCTTCCCGTCAATGACGATGATGATGTCCTCACCCTGTATGACTTTTCTTTCGCTTGCCATGATGTTATTTGTTGATTGTTAGATTATTCTGAATGTGAGTACAGCAGAATGCAGGTCATATTCCGGATAGTAATCGGTGGTATATGACTTGTACCAGCATCGTTTGTTTTCAATCTGCAGTCCTTCAAGAGCAGCCAGTACCTTGTGTCGCAGTTGCTCTGCTCCCGATACCCTTTTGTCGTAGACCACCACCTCGAAGATTATGTCGTATCCGACAATTCCGTTCTTGGTGCGTATCGGCTTCTCTTCCGGAGTTGAGAATGTGGCAAAGGGTGCTGGCGTTCCTGCATCCACTGCACCAGCTTGGATCTTGTCCCGAAGTTCCGGCACAGCATCCTCCACTGTCTTGATCAGTTGTATCCGATAGTCTGTCATTGTTATTTGAAGTTCTTGTTTACGAATTTCTCGACTGCTGTTGCGAGTTCATCTCCGAAATCCTTTATCACTCTTTCCGAGTTCTCTCGGTAGGCTTCTTCGAGATATGGCTTTGCCTTCAGACCCTTCACTGCTCTTGTGAAGACCATCTGCCCGTCATCTCCCTTGAATGCCAGAATACGACCTTCCTTTCTTGGAGTTCGAGGGTCTTTCGTACCTTCATGTATGAACTTTCCGTAATACTCATTGATCGTTCCTTTCTTGCTGTACTTTTCGAACACATGCTTGAGAGCCACATCAACTTCGCTTTTAGGGGCACGTCTGTCCTTGAATCTCACGATGCGGAGCTGTTTCTTGAGCCTTCCGCTTCGGATCGGCACTTTGTTGCGTGCGGATGAGAGCATCGGTCTGAGTGAAGACCTCAGAGCGACCAGCAGCATTCTTTTCTGCATGTTGTTGGGTAGCTGATCAAGGATTGCCTTGGCTTCCCGATATCCGTCAACCTTGATCTTGAGCATCACTTTTCACTGCCTTGAGATGCAGCCTCCATCTTCTTCCTTCCTCATGAACAGATACAATCTTCATGAGGGTATCTTTGTCATCGATGACCATTCCGGCAGCAATGCCCTCCCGATGGCGGATCGTGTAGACGATCTCGTTCTCATGCACGATGCGTGCTGCATAGAGGTTTTCTCGACCTCCGGCTTCCGTTTTCTGTGCATAGCATGTCGCCACGTGCTGGAGTTCCTGTGTCCGGTCGTTATAGTCATCTCTGGACTCCTTGTATCTGAATATTTCAATGTATCTGTCAAACATCGGTTTCGGAATAAGGGTGTACCCTCCAAGGCAGGAGGAGTTTCTCGGCAGTCAAAGGCAATTGGCTCACGCTGCGACCCACAAGGGCATCGCTTTCGTTGTCAAAGAGAGTTCCCAATATCAGCAGGACGGCAGCCTTTATCGCAGGCGGGAGCGTCTCTTCGGTGTATGAAGCCACATCTCTGTTGGTATAATCGGAAGCAATGCCCACAGCCATTTCGAGGTATTGGGCGATCATCCCATCCAGAGAAGTGTCATCACCCACACGCAGGTGCATTCTTGCCGTCTCTACTGATATCGGTAACTCCATGATGACTATGCTTTCGCGTGAACGAGTTTCTTGATAGGATTAGTTCCGGCATCGAGGAGTGTTCCGTCCACTCGTGCGAATCCAAAGAGACCGATTGAGAGGTACTCTGCAAGGAGTTCGTTGAGCCTGATGACCTTGAATGACTTGACCATGCGGATCTTGTACTTGTTGAGATCACCGAAGAGGAGGGATGTGTTTCCGGCTCCTATGTCAGCCATGTCATCATTGATGATGTACGGCTTGCTGAAGATGGTCGAAGGCTGTCCGGAGATTGTGCCGTCCTGCCAGATATAGCGACCGTTCTGGTCTTTGAGCTTTGCCAGCTCAAAGAGAGTGTTGCGGTTGAACATGAACTTTCCGGTGCGTGCATATGCAGAATCCACACTTTTCATGAGGTCAAGCAGGTTGTCGAAAGTGATTGCAGCAGCTGCAGCCGACACACCGCTGTCTTTTGCTGCGGTAACGATACCTTTAGGCTGTCCGTTGCCAGATCCGGTCGTGAGGTGCTCATTGACACCACGTCCGAAGCTCTCGGCAAGGAGTCCGCTCAGAAGTGAGTCCAGATTGAATGCACTGTCCTGCAGGAGTTCCTGTGACACAGGGATGATAGGGGTACGGTAGGTGTACGCCTTGAGTGTCACACTGCCGAATGAAGGAGCACGCTTGCTGCTCTGTTCGTATTCTGCCACGATTGTAGCTTTAGCAGTAGTGTCGTTGATTGTAGGGAGGATGAGGTCGCCTCCATTGGAAGTGGTGATGATATGGCCAGCCTCGAACATACCGCCATAGCTCTTGAGTGCTATTTCAATGGAGTTGGCAAGAGTCTGCGGTATGATCACTCCTCCGGTGAGTCCGGTGATGGCAGCTCTTTCGAGGATTGTTCTGCTTTCCGGAGTCATGGATGTACCGTTAATGAGGTAGTCGGCAAAGGCATTGCGGTATTCCGCAGCCCTCTGCTCACCGCTGGCGTTTCCATGATTCTCGGTCTGCTGCTCAGTCTGTCTCTGCTGGATCTGCAGGAATCGTTCCTCTGCCTCCACAGCACTGTCAGCATTGTTGTACTCGGTCATGAGGGTGTTCCACCTCTGCTGCTCTTCAGCTGTCATGGCACGACCGTCAGCAGCCTTTCGGAGCTCATCAATCTGACTGAAGATCGAGGCTCTTTTTTCTTTCAGTTGTTTGAGTTTACCCATAATATTATCGGTTTTTAAGGTGTAATAGTTCGACTGTCCTTTTCCTGCTCTCGGATTCGACACATCCATCATCCGAGATGTTCTTGAAATGATCGGCTTTGCGTTCTTCCAGCTCACGGATGCTGGCTTCGGTGTCCTTATATGCAGGATGTACCACAAGCGAGACATCATGCAACTTGGAGATATGAAGGATTGTGCGTTCATCGAATTCGAGCCCGTTTTCCTTGTCTGCATACCGCCACTCATCGGAGTCCACTCTGAACTTGAAGGAGCACTTGGAAATGTCGCCTCTGCGTACCAGCTCCAGCATATCGTTTCCTGCAGTGGTGTTCGGCACTTCGAATTCAAACCGCAATCCGATCTCGTCAATGGATAGCTTGAGAGTACCGCTGCTGGAGCGTGCGAGTATGTTGTCAATGCTATGGTTGAAGCACATGACCACATCGCTCATATCAGTGCCTTCGAATGCTCTGCTGTCGATCTTCTCCTTAAACCATCCCATGATGGGATCGCTCCAGCTGTTGAACTTGGCAGCATAGCCTGTAATGGTGCGTCCTTCCTGTGCTGCCCGAAGTTCACTCTGGCTGCATCGTATTTCCGGTGTGTCAGTCTTTTTCATTGTCGTCTTCATTTGTGTCATTATTCTCAGCGACCGGAACGGGCTCTTGTACCGGTTGCAGTACAGCATTCTCAATGGTCTGCATGTTTGCCTGCACGAAATAGGTGTCGCCACCATCGTAAGAGTTCATGTCTTCCAGAGTGCGGATCTCGTTGGCACTCATAGCACCGATGAGATTCATGTTCTTGTAGTATTCGCTTCGGGTCTTAGCATCTCCACGCAGGAGTCCGTTCAGTCCGAAGAGGAAGTAATAATCCTCGAACTCATCCTCACGCAGTAGCTTGCGGTTGAATTCCTCTTCCAGACGCACCAGATAAGGCAGGAGGCAGTATTGGACGAACTCCATACCTTGATGTTCGATGTTGTTGTTCGTTGCTCTTTCGAGGTCTGCAATCATATGCGGAGGTACTCCGTAGATGGTTGCTATCTCTGTCTTCTGGAATTTTCGGGTTGCAATGAACTGTGCATCTTCCGGAGGGATCGAGATCCTTTCGTAGGTCATTCCTCCTTCCAGAAGCAGAGGTGTATGTGCGTTGTGAAGTCCGGTACTTTGGGCGATGAGATCATTCTTGAGTCGCTTGTATGCTTCCGGCTTGAGGGTTGACGGATATTTGAACACTCCCGACATGTTACCGCCTTGATTGAAGAACTTTTCTCCATATCTCTGTGCGGATACGGACAGAGACAGGTTGTCACGATGAACTGCAATCGGGCTCTTTCCCTTGTAGCCGTCAGTGGATATTCCTTTGAGGTGGATTATGTCGTAGCATGGGATGAACAGTCCGGTCTTGTCCCTGTAGAACAGTTCATCATCATAAGTGAGGATCGGCTCAATGTCGTATGGATGCAGGAGTTGCAGTCGTACAGGTCTGAAGAACTTGTCCCGATAGATGCGTGCATACCCGTTACCCCAGAGCGTGCAGCAGATCATCAAATGGTGCATCAATGCGAATCGTGTGAGATAGGAGTTAGGCTTCTGTAGCAACAGACTGCAAGGGTGTCCTTTGGCTTTCTCTCTTCCATTGCTGGTGCGTTTATACAGGTGGATCGGCAGAGTACCTACGGTCTCGGATAGAATCCTAACACATGCCCATACTGCTGATATGGCAAGGGAGCCTTCCTCGGAGACATAGACAGCCTTGGTGTTATCAGAAACGGTGTCAGCGAGAAGCGTCTGGTTGACAGCGGACTCGAACTCCGAAGATGTCATACGCTTCTCGCCACGACTGAAAGATGAAGCAAGGTTATGAATAGAAGAGATGAGGTTGAGAAGTCTTGACACCGTTATTTCCATTTATGGTTTATCGGTGGCAAACATACCCTTCGTGCGGGGATTCTTTTGTAAACCGAGTTTACAGTCTGGATTTTCTGTTTCTCTTCAGAAGGACATTCCGGAACGAATCGTAGTCGGAGTATCTCCGTCTACCGAAGATGGTCTCATAGAAACTCTCCAGCGACTCGTATGCTATGTGTGCTGACGGATACAGGTCTTTCATAGCATTGAAATATATGAGAAATCCATCCTCATAGAGCAGGTGACGTGCTTTCTCGCTGAGTGGAATGATAGCAGATAGTTCTGCCTCTATCTCCTGCCGGAGCTTTATCTCAAGGCTGGTGCATTTTCGTAGTGGCATGATCAAAGTGAGAGCATTCCTCTCTGGTTGTAAGGGTTGTTGTCTTCTTCAGATTGAGCTGTCATCCATTCTCCGAGAGCCATGATGGAGGCTACAATTCCATCAATCTTCTGGACTGACTTCTCCTTGTCCGGCTTGATGTTTCCGGCAGGATCTGTCTTGACCACAGTGGATGCTATCATCCATCGCAACACAGGGTTTCCGAAGTGTTCGAGTTTCTGCGTTAGCACGATCTTCTCGAACTCTTTGGTCGGTGCTCCCATAGACCCATATCCCTGCCCGAACGGACTGCACTCCATGCCCTCGTTCTGCAGGTCAATGATGGTCTGGGATGCGTTCCATCGGTCGTATGCTGTGGACTGCAAGTCGAACTCTTCAACGATCTGCAGGATGTCAGCCTTGACAAAGTCATAATCAAGAATATTCCCAGCAGTCACTTTCACATAGCCCTGCTGCACCCATTTGTCATAGTTAATGTTCTCCTTGCGGATCTTCTCCAGCATCTTCTCTTCCGGAATCCAGAAGAATGGAAGCAACTGGAAGTGGTCGTTTTCATGGAAGAGCAGCACAAAGGCTGTGATGTCAGATACATTGGACAGATCAAGACCGCCCCAGCACTGGCATCCTCGTAGTGATTCTCGGTCAGTTGTACCGATGCATTTCTGCCACATATCATCAAGAATCCATGTCTTTTCTGCATCCACCCAGAGGTTTACATTCTTGGTCATCACATTGCGGACGGCCTCCGGTCTGTTCTTGGCATCGTTAACTTGATCCGAGAGATATTCCGGAAACACAGAGACTCCAAGATTGGGGTTGGACTTGATCCACATCTTTGGGTTGTCCCATTCCTCCTTGCTGTCAAGGGTGTAGATGATTCCGAAGAGAGAGTCATCCTCATTGATGCCCTGCAGCACCTTGATGACATTGCTGCGATAGGCATAGCAGGCTCCGTTCTTATTGAATCCGGCAGTTGTAATTATAAACATGAGAGGCTGCCTTCTTGCACCGAATGCTGACTTGATGACATCGAACATTCCGGAGTCCTTGTGGGCATGGAACTCATCAATGATACCGCACGATGGGTTGAGACCGTCATGTGTGCCGTAGTCAGATGACAGGGGCTTCATTGTGCCTCCCTTGAGTTCATATACGATGGAGTTGCGATAGGGTGACAGGTAGTTCTTCAGATCTGTCTTTTTGACGATCTCCACAGCATCAGAGAAGCATATCCTCGCTTGATCCTTGACGGTGGCTGCAGAATAGACCTCCGGTCTTGCCTCACCATCTGCAAAGAGCATGTATAGACCTATGCCTGCCGACAGTGCAGTCTTGCCATTCTTTCGGGCAATCTCAACATAGACATAACGGAATCTGCGAGTGCCGTCAGCCTTCATCCATCCAAAGATGTTCCAGAGGATGAACTGTTGCCAAGGCTCCAACTTGAATCTTTGTCCAGCCCATTTGCCCTTCGTATGTTTGAGTTTCTCTATGAATCCGATTGCTCGCATGGCAGCCTTGCGGTCGAAGTACCATCCCTTGTCCAAAGCGTTCTCCAGAT
>JAZURJ010000014.1:0-4339 GCA_045606085.1 Oscillospiraceae bacterium | reverse complement strand
AAGGAAGATATTATCTTTTTAAAGGGACAGTTTAGGAAGAACTTTAATATTCATATTTCGGGAACAGTTATAGGGCTCATTTTGTTGATAATATTCTTGTTGGAAGCTCCGGTAAGCATGCTTAAGGTAGGTTTTGCTATTTTTGTGTTTCTATTGAATGGGTATAGCTGTATGTTGCAGAGATATAACTTGTTAAGAATTGATAGAATTATTAAAAAGTATTCTTAGTGGAAATTATGCTAGGGAAGTTTGGTATTACATTAGAATAACAAGAGTGATGAAAATTTCAGTTTGACGGAGTGTCAAATCCCAATTTATCTGTGAGATATTAAAATAACCCGTGAAAGATCTCTTCACGGGTTATACTTCTTTATGACCGAGCGGCTTTTGTGTTATGTCTTTTCCGTCATCCAGACACGCATCTGATTTTCTCCGCGGTTGCCCCAGGTATAGTAGGGTATCGCCACCGCTTCAAAGGGTGTATCCTTCGGCTGTGCAAAGCTGTACAGACCGCCGATATCCTCGCTCCTGTACGCCTCTGCGGTGATCTTCACAGCACCGTCAAGCTCCTCATCACGGGTATCGGATACCGTGAGCGTTCCTCCACGCTTCAGTGATACCGGCAGGACATCGCCGTTGTCCCTGCCCTCAAAGCAGTACACCAGCGGTCCTCTTGTGACAGCAGTACAGCCCGTAAGCTCGGGGATCTTTGTGCTTGCGTAGACGTAACGCGGCGTATCGTCCAGCGTGAGGACAAGCTCGTCCCCCGCCGTGATATCCACATAGATATAGCCCTTTTCGGGAGCCGCTTCCACAGCCGCTCCGTTCTTCGTAAGGCTGTACTTCACGCTCCACGCAGGTATACGTACCGCCAGCCTGCCGCTTCCCTCTGCGACACGGTAATCCACAGTGAAGCCGTAGGGATATTCCGTGGAGCAGGTCAGCTTCACGCCGTTGCCGAAGGTGACCGTGCCATCCGCATACAGATGACAGTAGCAGGTGCTGTCGCTCTCGCCGTAGGCATACTTGCCGATGGAGGATATCAGCCTTGCGGTATTGGGGGGACAGCAGGCACAGGCGTGCCAGCCGGGTCGCTGAGTTTTCGTGTGCCAGTGCGTGGATGCGTTGCCCGATATTCCCGGAACTATCTCCAGCGGATTGCAGTAAAAGAATTTCGTGCCGTCAAGCTGTACTCCTGCCAGCACGGTGTTGTAGAAAGCACGCTCCATGACATCGGCGTATTCACCGTCAACATCAGCCTCCAGCATACGTGACGCAAAGAACATAAGACCTATGGATGCACAGGTCTCGTTGTAGGCGGTGTCGTTCGGCAGGTCGTAATCCACGGTGAACGCCTCTCCGTTAAGGGATGAGCCGATGCCGCCCGTGATGTACATACGTCTTTCCGTGATGCTCTCCCACAGCCTGCGGCAGGCAGCCATAAGCTCCGTGTCGCCCTTTTCCGCCGCAACATCCGCAGCACCCGTGTAGAGATACACAGCACGCACTGCATGACCGACCGCGTCATTCTGCTCTCTCAGCGGTGCAAAGCTCTGCTGGTAGTAGTTATCCCCGGCGTTGTTGCCCCAGACCGTCCAGTCACGCTTCGATCTCTCCCTGCGGTAGAATTCCGTATCCACGCCACGCACGTTCACGAAATGCTCCGCAAGCTCCAGACAATGGCTGTTGCCCGTCAGGCGGTACATCTTCATCAGTGCCAGCTCCACCTCGGGGTGACCGGGATAGCCCTCCTGCTTCCTTGTGATGAACAGGTCGTAGATATGCTCCGCATTACGCTCCATCACCTTCAGCAGCTTGTCCTTGCCCGTGGCTTCGTAATACGCACAGGCAGCCTCCATCATATGTCCCGCACAGTACAGCTCATGACCCTCCAGCAGGTTGGTCCAGCGTTTTTCCCTGTCCTTTACGGTGAAGTATGTGTTCAGATATCCGTCCTCATCCTGAGCTTCTGCGATGATGTCGATAAGCTCGTCCGCGGTCTTTTCGAGCTGCTCATCGGGGTAGGATATCAGCGAGAACGCAGCGGCCTCCAGCCACTTGGCGGCGTCGCTGTCCTGAAATACCATGCCGTAAAATCCGTCGCCTGTGTCCTCGCCACGCAGGGCTTTGGCAGCATTGATGAAATTCGCCACTACATGGCTCTTTTCCACGCCCTCTGCCCTGTCGTTGAGTACCTCATACTGATAGGGTATCACAGTATCCTTGATGAGCTTCTGCCAGCGGTTGATAAATCCGCCCGAAATGTATCTGCCCGATGCTATCTGCTGCTGTATCTTCATGATGTGCGTTCCTTTCTTGACTTATCATCTTGTATGTATTATAATCTTATTACAAGCTAAAATAAATGGAATATAATCAGAATTATATGGAGGATAATCGTGAACCGCATCATCTTATCAAGCTGTGATATGCCCGTGCTGTGCGGCTGCGACCATCTTGCCGCTGCCGAGCCTTTCTTCCACGCAGACCGTGTGGCGGATTTTCACGTGCTGATATACGTCACCGAGGGCAGGATATATGTAACGGAGGACGGCACGGACTACTGCGTAGGTGCAGGCGGACTGCTGTTTCTGAAAAGCGGCGTGCGTCACTTCGGCAGACAGCAGATACCCCGCGGAACAAAGTGGTATTTCGCACATTTCACGCTGCCGCAGCAGGACTACCCCGCCTTCGCTCCCGACAGCTCCCCCATACCGCAGTATTCGCCGCTTACAAGCACGCTTGCTCTGCCGAAGTACATCACAGGGCTTCAGGGCAGCGGGACCGAGCGTGACATCATCGGGCTGATACAGCTCTTCCACTCGGACGACCCGATGAAACGCTGGCATCTCAATCAGCGGCTCTTCTCGCTTCTCAGCCGCATCGCACTGTCGGGCTGCACACAGCCGCAGCAGTTATCGCTGTCGGACAGGGTATGCAGATATCTCGCCGAAAACATCAGCACGCCGTTTTCCGCCGATGCGGTGAGCAGTGCGTTCTATCTCAGCTACAAGCACCTCGCCGCCGTATTCAGGAAAGAAAAGGGGATGACCATGCAGCAGTACCACACCGCCCTACGCATGAACGAAGCGTGCCGTCTGCTGCGTTCCACGCTGCTTACCGTGGGCGAGATAGCCGCAAGGCTGGGCTATCAGGATATGCTGTATTTCAGCCGCTGTTTCAGAAGCAGCACAGGATACAGCCCCACCGAATACCGTCGGCTTCCCCACACATACTAAGCAAAAGACCGGACCGCTCATTCAGAGCGATCCGGTCAGCTTTTTATTCTTCTGCCTTTCTGCGTCTTCTCACAGAAGCGGCTGCACCTGCAGCAGCAAGCACTGCGATAACGATGGGAGCTGCGTTGCGTCCGTCGGTATCGGGATTGAGAGCATCATCATCGTCCTCGGGGTCGTTGGACACGTCAGGCTGGATGTGCTCATCATCACCGCCGGGAATCTCCTCTGTCGTATCATCCGTATCCTCTGCGATTACCTCGTCATCCGTTACGGGACGGTCGGTCTCTTCAGTATATACGGGAGGCTCAGGCTCGTCCTCAGCTGTATCCACAGGCACTTCTTCTGTGCTGTCGTCAGGCTCTTCTGTTTCCTCTGTATCAGCAGGAAGCACAGGAGGCTCAGGTGTCACAGGTGGAGAAGGCGGTGTGGGAGTAGGAGTAGGTGTGGGAGTAGGAGTGGGCGTGGGAGTGGGCGTGGGCGTAGGCGTAGGTGTAGGAGTGGGTGTGGGTGTAGGCGTAGGAGTGGGCGTGGGAGTAGGAGTGGGCGTGGGAGTAGGCGTGGGAGTGGGTGTAGGTCCGTCAGGCTCTCCTGTTTCGCCTGTATCCGCAGGGGGTACGGGGTCTTCCGTTTCGCCTGTATCTGCAGACTCGTCAGTTTCTCCTGTATCCGCAGGCTCATTGGTATCACCGGTCTCGCCTGTATCATTTGTTTCGTTTACTTCGCCTGTGTCGTCAGGCTCCCCTGTCGAAGGTTCTTCCGTCGAAGGCTCCTCTGTCGAAGGCTCCTCTGTCGAAGGCTCTTCTGTCGAAGGCTCCTCTGTCGTAGGCTCTTCTGTCGAAGGCTCTTCTGTCG
The DNA here is from genome assembly GCA_045606085.1 of Oscillospiraceae bacterium. Lineage (GTDB taxonomy): Bacteria > Bacillota > Clostridia > Oscillospirales > Ruminococcaceae > CAG-115. The sequence continues at coordinate 248 of JAZURJ010000014.1, read as the reverse complement.
TAGGCTCCTCTGTCGAAGGCTCTTCTGTCGTAGGCTCCTCCGTCGAAGGTTCTTCCGTCGAAGGCTCTTCTGTCGAAGGCTCTTCTGTTGAAGGCTCCTCTGTCGTAGGCTCCTCTGTCGTAGGCTCTTCTGTCGAAGGCTCTTCTGTCGAAGGCTCCTCTGTCGTAGGCTCCTCTGTCGAAGGCTCCTCCGTCGTAGGCTCCTCTGTTGAAGGCTCTTCTGTCGAAGGCTCCTCTGTCGAAGGCTCC
>JAZURJ010000013.1:0-3868 GCA_045606085.1 Oscillospiraceae bacterium | reverse complement strand
ACTTTTCATTGTCGATAGAGGCTGCATTTTCCTCGTTTATTGAGATAGCCTTTACCTTGCAGGCTATCTGACACGGACGCTTGCGGTTTACAATAGCGGAGTAGGGGCATACCTTTGCACACTGTCCGCACTCGACACACTTTGATTTATCAATATGTGCCACATGATTGTGGTCAAATGAGATAGCACCTCTTTTGCAGACATCCTCACAGCGATGTGCAAGGCAGCCGCGACAGGAATCTGTTACCTCGTAGCCTGCCGCAGGACATTCGTCACAGGCTATATCAAGTACCTCTATCACATTTGGGTTATCCTTGTTGCCACCCATTGCGATCTTTACTCGCTCGGAAAGGATAGCCCTTTCCTTATATACACAGCAGCGCATGGTCGAGGTCTTTCCCGGGACGATAGTCTTTGGTATCTCCAGCACATTTTCAAGAAGAGTATCGTTCCATGCAAGTCTTGCAACCTCACGCAGCACCTTGTACTTCAGATGCTGCACCTTTGTGTCGAATTTTCTCATTGGTATTCCCCCTAAAAATAGCTTACCTTTATGCGCTTGCCCATTTGCCTTAAGCAAGCGGAAAGCTCCTCAACAAGGTTCATTTTTATACTGAAATTAATCGGCAGATCGGGATTCTGGTGCGCAGGATTTATTGCCCTGCCCACATAGAAATTTATATCCGTTGCCTCTTCAAACAGAAGCCTGCTAATAAGAGAGGCTCCGTCACGCTTGAAGTTCCATTGCTCATAAAGCTCATTCTTATCAAGATAATCCTTTGCGTATTCCAGCACCTTGTTAACGGTGATAACGCCCTCCGTCACAAGGTCAACGCCCTCAAGCTCAGCTATCGGCGGAACATCAGAACGCTCAAAGTTAAGGCTTGCCTTTAATGGCTTTCCGAGATACTTTGCTGCGATAGAGGAGGTAGTTCCTCCACAGATGATATGCTTGCCCTCCTTTGAGAAAAAGAGCGACATCATCCTATCGCAGTCGCTGCGGTTAGAAGGCGGCCCGAACAGCATATTCATCGGCTCCCTCTTGCGTATCTTAACGATGCAGGCGGTAGCGTCATCGCCGGGGCGGTTGCCATATAACTTGTTGCACTCGTCCACGAGCATGGTGGACAATGTCTTTGCTGTATATCCGACAGGCGCAAGCACCTCAATAAAATCGATTATTTCTTCCCGCTTCCAGCCAAAGTTGTATGCAATACCTATTCCTGCGTGAGGACATCCATCACTCATCGCAACAAACATATCATTTTCACGCAGCTTTATAGTGGACTTGTATATCTTTTTCCCGCCGATATTCATTTCGGTTTTGGGATAATCAAAGTTCTTTTCATCCCTTATAACAATAACATGAGGATTATCATACTGGATTATTTCCGCTGCCTCATTGTTAAGCAGATGTATTATCGTAAAAGTGGAGTATGCCACACCTCTTAACGAACACACAGGAAGGGTCGCAGCAATAGTGGCAACGCACTCCTCGATAGAAATACCCTCAGCCATCATCGTAGAAATAATTTTTGAAGTGAGGGTAGACAGGATGCTTGCTTTAACTCCGCTTCCAAGACCGTCGGCAAGGACTATAACGGTAGAGCCGTCGTTTCCGTCTACGATATCCACATGATCGCCGCACAGCTCCTCGCCGTAATGGTTTATGCTTTTATAGCCGATATCGGCGCACAGATTATTCATCAGTTATCGACTCCTTTAGCTTTGCCAGGGCTATCTTAGTTTCGGCAGCAGTTTCGCCGAGCAGAGAAGCTATCTCCTGAACGATGCGCATCTGCTTGTCAACGACCTTATCAGCGACCTCGATCGTCTGACGGCTGATGTTCTCTTTCTTTTCACGTTCCTTTTCCTCATCGGTAACATCACGCATTATTCCGATAAGCATACGAGAATCCTTGTCGTGAACTATTGTCTGCTCAACATAGCGGTTGTACTCGGCGAGATATACACGCTGGTCACGGATATCCCTTCCTGTCTGCATAACGCTCATAAATGCAGATGGGTCAAGTATGCGCACAACCTGATCACCCAGAATATCCGAAGCCGAGCGGATATTCATTATCTTGCGGGCGGCCTCGTTTATCTGCTGAACTTCGTAGCTCTCATTAAGAACGATAAGTCCGTTGGGAGTATTCTTAACGATTGTATCAGAGAAGCTTTCCGCCTTATCCTTAAGATATGGCAGACACATTGAGATCTCCGCCTTGCCCTGACAGATAGCTATCGCCTTATCACGGCAGGTGTTATATCCACAGGATCCGCAATTCAGCTCGTCTGACGGTTTTACTTTACCCATCTGGCGCAGAATACTGCATATCTCTGTTTCGGTAGGCTGGGGAAGTCTATGCTCGATAAAGCTGAAATTCTTTTTCAGCTTTACAGATTCAGGCTGTACCACATCGAAATCCTTTGCGCCTGCATAGTTTGCTATCGCCAGATAATCCTTGATGGGCGCACGGTGATATTTCTCCATAACAGGGCCGCCGATACAGCTTCCAACGCAGGCTGACATCTCGATAAAGCACTTGTGTATCTTACCGCTTTTGATATCCTCAAGAGCTGACATACAGTTTTCTATACCGTCAACTGCGATGTAGGTGTAGCCTGTTTCCTGCTCCATCGACTTCAGTATACCACCGGTTGTGGGAAAAAAGCGTGTGCGACTCTCAGCAGTGACATCCGTCTCAGATCTAAGCTGTATATGCTCGGCTTCCATCCACTCGGTAAGCTCCTCAAAGGTTAGAACAGCGTCAACAGCCTCTCCGTAATATTCTGCCTCATCCTTTTTCGCAACGCAGGGACCTACAAAGACAGTCTTTGCGGTAGGATATCTTTGCTTGATATCCATACAGTGTGCCTGCATGGGAGAAACCACATCAGCAAGATATTTAAGCTCTGTGGGATAGTATTTCTGTATAAGCAGATTGATGGAGTGACAGCAGGAGGATATCACGATATCCCTGTCATCCTCTTTAAGCATACGCTCATACTCGTTCTTTACGATAGTGGCACCTATTGCGGTCTCCTCTACGTCGTAGAAACCGAGCTTCTGCATGGCGTCACGCATTGAAGCTATACCAACTCCGTCATAGTTTGCGGCAAAGGACGGTGCAAGGCTGACTATAACTGGAGAACCACCCTGAAGCAGCACCTTGACCTTCTCAACCTCGCTGGTTATCTCCTTTGCATTTTGGGGACAGACAACAAAGCACTGACCGCAGAGTATACATTCGTTTCCTATGATATGCGCCTGATTACCCGAAAAGCGGATTGCCTTTACGGGACAGTGCCTGATACACTTGTAACAATTTTTACAGTTGGATTTCTTTAATGTAAGACAATTTGCCATAACTGTTATTTCCCTTCGCCGCTTATCCGTTTAAGTACATTTTCGCTGAAAAACTCTTTAAAGCTCTCACGGGTGACGCCTGTATGGATCTCGTCGTCGATCTGAACAGTTACTCCGATACGGTTACACTTTCCTATACAGAAGCTGCCTGCAAGAGTCACTTCATCCTCAAGGCAATGCTCCTCTATCGCTTTCTGAAAAAGCTCCACGATTTCCGCAGAGCCTTTCAGGTGACAGGAGCTGCCTACGCAGACCTGTATTATCATCATAATCTGGTCTTTACCTCGTTTTCGAAGAAGTCCGTAACGGTCTCGGGAGTTACGGAGAAGAACTCCTCTCCGATGGTAACGCAGACACCCTGCTGGCATTCGCCCATACAGAAAGTACCGCCTAAATCTACTTTATCTCCAAGTTTATGTTCTGCAATCAAGTCCTGAAGCTGTTCTACAACCTGACGTGAGCCTTTAATATGACAGGAGCTTCCAATACATACTG
>JAZURJ010000012.1:0-39142 GCA_045606085.1 Oscillospiraceae bacterium | reverse complement strand
AAGCAAAAAATAACAGCCGCTTGAGCGGCTGCTAGAGAATGAGATGCGGTTGCCAGACTTTCAGTGTGCCTTCAGGCACAAGCCGGTAATACGCCCTTGAAGGGCGAGAGCAAACCACCAGTTCAACTGGTGGTTTTGATTTATGCAGTTTTCAGTGGCAGGTGTGATTTCCGCAGCCGTGCTCGCCGCAGGTGTGACCATCTCCGTGGGAGTGACCCTCGCCGTGGTGGTCGCATTTTACCTCGGGGTCATAGCCGAGCTTTCCTTCCAGCAGAGCCTGCACAGCCTCATCCGCAGAGCCTGTAACACCGCCGAAGAGCGTGATGCCCGCCTGCGAGAGAGCAACCTTTGCTCCGCCGCCGATGCCGCCGCATATCAGCGTATCCACGCCCATGGAAGCGAGGAAGCCTGCCAGAGCACCGTGACCGCTGCCGAGCGTCGGCATTACTGTGGTGCTGATTATCTTTCCGTCCTCGATGTTGTAGAACTTGAACAGCTCAGTGTGACCGAAGTGCTGGAATATCTGACCGTCGTCATAAGTAACTGCTATCTTCATGTGTATGCCTTCTTTCCGGGTTGTGATACATTCATTGTATCACAACTGTGCGGAAAAGTAAAGTAACAAAATTCTTTTTCCTGCATACAATAGAACAACGCACATAGCTTTTTCAGGAGGTACTTATGGTCATTTATACAGTGGAGAGCGGCGACAGCCTCAACAGCATCGCCAGAAGGTTTGGTATATCGCCGCTGAGGATAGCGGCGGACAACGGTCTGCGTGAGCCGTCAAAGCTTGCAGTGGGGCAGAGCCTGCTCATCATGTCGGACGAGATACGTTATGTCGTCCGTGAGGGGCAGACACTGTTTTCGATATCACAGGAATACGGCGTGCCGCTGGAGGAGATGCTTGCCGCAAATCCCGAGCTAAATCCGCTGAACATACAGGCGGGACAGATAGTCAGGATACCCGTCGGTGAGCAGCAGGAGCCGTATCCCGCAGTAGTGAACGGCTATGCATATCCGTCCATAACGGCAAATGCACTGAACTGCGTGCTGCCGTTTCTGACATTCCTCAGCCCCTTCAGCTACACTCTGACGCCTGAAGCCGATCTCGTCGCACCGCAGGATGAGGATCTGCTGTACCGCTCGCTGCGTTCGGGAGTAATGCCGCTGATGGTAGTGACCAACCTCTACGACGGCGGCTTCAATACCGAGAATCTCTCTGCGGTGCTGAACGATCCGACGCTCAGTGCAAAGCTTATTGACGGCATCCTGCGTGAAGTGAAGAACAAAAGCTACTACGGTGTAAACATGGATATGGAGTATATCTCTCCCGATGACAGGGAGAGATACAACGAATTCCTGCGTCAGCTTGCAGAGCGTCTGCATGAGAGCGGCTATATCCTTACCGTGGCACTTGCACCGAAGATATCCGCAGACCAGCAGGGATTGCTGTACGAGGCCCACGATTATGAAACGCAGGGTCAGATAGCGGATTACGTCATCATCATGACTTATGAGTGGGGCTACACCTACGGACCGCCACTCGCCGTATCACCGAAGAACGAGATACGCAGGGTACTGGATTACGCGGTGACAGCGATTCCGCCCGAAAAGCTGCTTATGAGTATGCCGAACTACGGCTATGACTGGACGCTGCCCTATACAAGAGGCACGGCGGCACGCAGCGTAGGCCTGACCGAGGCACTGGAGCTTGCGTTGCAGTACGGAGCGGAGATACTGTTTGATGAGGAAGCACAGACGCCGTATTTCTATTACACAGCCCCCGACGGCATGAGCCATGTGGTCTGGTTCGATGATCCCCGTTCCATCGCTTCGAAGCTGGATCTTGTGCGTGAATATTCGCTTGCGGGAGTAAGCTGGTGGACGGTGAACCGCTGCTACGTACCTGCGTGGCTCATCATGCAGGATAAGTTTGTCATCAGCAGGATATAACAGTTGAAAACGCTAACGAACTCTTGCAAAAACACGCAGGATGTGCTATAATATACTCACCTGAAAACAGAAAGGATGAGTATCATGGATATCAAGGCAAAGATCGAAGAGCTCGTTGAGAAGGTTAAGAGCGACAAGGACTTCGCAGCTAAGTTCAAGGCAGACCCTATCAAGGCTGTTGAGGGCGTTCTCGGCGTTGACCTGCCCGACGACAAGATCAATGATATCATCGACGGCGTTAAGGCTAAGATCAACCTGGACGATCTCGGTGATAAGTTCGGCGGCATCGCTGACAAGATCGGCGGTCTGTTCGGCAAGAATTGATTTTCGCAGCTCCCGTTCCATAGGAACGGGAGCTGTTTCGTGCTTGAAAAATCCACTGCGATGTGGTATTATATAAAAAACAAGTGAAATCTGAGGTGATGAGCGTGAAGAAGCTGATGATCACAGCGGTCGTGCTGTATTCAGTCGTTATAAGCATCGTAGCAAACAGCTACATCCTGATAAAGGATGCTCCGTGGCTGCTTCTGGTTGCGATTCCGTTGTTCCTTTTGGTGAACGGTATCGCAGGTTTTTTCGTAATAAGGCACAGATCGAAGCGGCTGAGGGTATGCTGTCACGGCGTTGTTACGCTGCTTTCCTTCGTGTTTTCCGCAGTGGCGTCACTGCTGTTCCACATAATACTTCTGGTGAATGCGATAGTTGCTGACGGCAGCTGGATAGCCCTGCTCTGGAGCTCGCTGTACTGCATCGGATTTGAGGCAGTGGTGTTCTGGAACGGTATCATCAGCGTGTATCTTACGTCTGTGCAGCTTGGAATAAAACAGCGTGTCATCGGAGCGATATGCGGCATGATCCCCATCGTCAATCTCATCGCACTTGCGGGCATCATCCGTTCCACCTGGAACGAGGTCCTGTTCGAGAGTGAAAAGGAGCAGACAGATATCGAAAGACACCCGAAGCAGATATGCAGGACGAAATATCCGATACTCATGGTGCACGGTGTGTTCTTCAGAGATTCCGCAAAATTCAACTACTGGGGCAGAGTACCTGCCGCACTGGAACGTAACGGTGCGGTCATCTATTACGGTAACCACGAATCTGCGACATCCGTAAAGGACAGCGGCGAGGAGCTCAGTCGTCGTATCGAGGAGATAGTCAGACAGAGCGGCTGTGAAAAGGTGAACATCATCGCACACTCAAAGGGCGGACTTGACTGCCGCTATGCCATCGCAAAGATGGGCAGTGCACCCTATGTAGCATCGCTTACGACGATAAACACGCCGCACAGGGGCTGTCTGTTTGCAGATCATCTTCTCGGCACCATATCCGAAGACATAAAGAACGGCGTTGCTGATACATACAATGCCACGCTGAAAAGGCTTGGCGATAAATCGCCCGATTTCCTCACGGCGGTGGGCGACCTTACCGCACAGGCGTGCGAGGCACTCAACGAGGAGATAGGCGATGCACCCGAGGGCATCTTCTGCCAGAGCGTCGGCTCTGTCCTCAAGCGTGCTAGGGACGGACAGTTTCCGCTCAACTTCTCCTACGGTATCGTGAAGCAGCATGACGGTCCCAACGATGGTCTTGCCAGCGAGAAGGCGTTTGCCTGGGGCGAGCGTTACACGCTGCTGACGACAGGAGCGTCCAACGGTATATCCCACGGTGACATGATCGATCTCAACCGCCGCAACGTGGAAGGCTTCGATGTGCGAGAGTTCTATGTGCAGCTTGTGAGCGACCTCAGAAGCAGAGGTCTGTAATGCAGAAAAAGGACGGATATCTTCCGTCCTTTTGTGTTTATTCGCCCGTGTTCCTGTATTGCGAAGGAGTAACTCCGTTCATCTTTTTGAATGCACGGCTGAAGTAGTTGGAATCGCTGAAGCCGCAACGCAGTGCTATCTCGGTTATCGGGAGTGCCGTGTCTTTCAGGAGCATGCTGGCACGGCGTATCCTGATGTTCATCAGATACTTCTGTGGCGTGGTGTTGTATGCAGCGGAGAACAGCCTTATGAAATGCCGCTGCGAATAATGTGATATCTCCAGCACCTGTTCGATGGAGATGTCCTCCGTGTAGTGGTTTTCCATGAATGCGGCAGCCTCTGCCATTCCGCTTATCTCGCGCGGCTTTGCGGGAGCATCGTACAGCCTTGATAGCTGCACCACGATCTGCATGAAATATGACAGCAGCATGCTTTTCTTGCCGGGACGCGAGGAGCTGTATTCCTCCACAGTGATATCCAGCAGCTTTTCCAGCTCCGAGAAATCCGCAGGGGTGAGCTTAAGTCTGCTGCTGAAGCCCTGGGCGTCGTTCAGGTGAGCCTCCAGCAGGAAGAGAGCATGAAAGCCTGCGTGCTGCTTGATGTCATGATCTCCGTTCAGAAGTGCATCGGGACGGAACATTATATTGCAGATGCGGAAGTTCACAGCATTATCATATCCGTGACGGATATCGCTGCCCATTACGAACACATCTCCTTTGCGGACTGTGAAGCGTTCGTTCTCCACAACGTGCTCAGCCGAGCCGTCCAGCACGATGACAAGCTCTGAAAAGTCCATGTGACCATGCAGCTCCATACTATCCTCATGACCGCCGTACTGTATGAAGAAGGGGAAGCTGTCGTCGTCGGTGAAATAACGCAGCCACATATCGTTCATTCTGATGCACCCCGTTTCCGTATATGTTATGTACCCATATTATCATATTTCCACGCAAAATGCAAGCGGAAGGAAAATATGAAAATCAGTTAAAATTTTTAAAAAGGTCTTTCATTATTCCTATATTTGTGCTATAATGATAATAAGTGTAACTATATCTTGTTTCAACAGGAGAAAAAAGTGAAGATTTTTAAAGCTATTACCGTATTGCTGGCAGCTATGATGCTGACGGGCTGTTCCATCGGTGTTTCGGTGGAAAATCTGCTGGTGCCGCCAAAGCTTGACGAGCAGCAGAATGAAATATATCAGGCTCTGATAAGCAGCACAGGAAGCGGTATCAGCCTGAAATATCCGAAGAGCGGCGATCACCGCTCCGCATTCGTCGTGAGGAACATCGATAACGAGCCTACGGATGAGGCTCTGGTGTTTTACGCGTCCGATTCCGTGCTGACGGGTGAAGCGGGTCTGCGTATGAAGGTGCTTGACCAGTACAGCGGAAGATGGCAGGCGGTGTATGATGTTGCCTGCATGGGCAGTGAGGTGGAGAGCATCAGCTTCACCAGTATCGGCGAGGGCAGCTTCAATGATATCATCATCCGCTATACGATGCTAAACCAGACTGAAAAGGCGTTCAGCGTATTCAACTATTACGACGGCGTCGTGAACGAATTGTACAGCTCTTTCTATTCCTGCCTTGAGGTAGAGGATCTCAACCGCGACGGTCACAACGAGCTTATCACTGTCGTGCCTGACAAGACGACCGGTGCGACCTTTGCGATGATGTTCGGCAGAAGCGGGGCGTCGCTCAAGAAGCTCAGCCAGGCGGTGCTTCAGGGCACGCATAACGAGATACTCAATGTAAGCACAGGCATGGTGGATGAAGGTCTGCCTGCACTGTATATAGATTATTCCAGAGGACAGGGTCAGTACAGCACAGATGTGATCTACTGCTTCAGCGGACATCTGATCTGTCCCGACAGCAGCGGTATCAGCCGTTTTGCCAACAATTACACTGCTGATCTTACCAGTCTTGACATCGATCGAGACGGATACAAGGAGCTGCCGAGCATGATGCCGCTCCCCGGCTACGAAACACTGCCGAAGAACGAGCAGCTCTGTGCGGTACAGTGGCATAACGTAAAGGCTCACACCATAACTCAGGAGCATTACGGATATTACAGCAGTAAATTCAAGTTTGCACTGCTGTTCCCCAACCGATGGTTCGGCATAGTTACTGCCGTTCCCGATCTGCTGGAGAACGAGATAATCTTTATAGGATATGATGCGGAAACGGGACTTGAGGTAAATGATGAGAACGAGCTTATGCGTATCCGCATAGTTGACAAGGGTGACAGGGAAGCACAGAAGGCTGCCACGGGAATGACGCTCATCGGAGCGAACGCCGACAGCCTGTACTACTGCTACCAGACTGACGGAGAGACTGCGGGAAAGCTGGCACTCAGCATGAGTGAGCTTCAGGACAGCTTTATTTTACTGTGATGAAAGGACAGGATATGAAACGTATACTTGTATGTGAAGATGAAGAAGCGATCCGCGACTTTGTCGTGATCAATCTCAGACGCTCGGGTTATGATGTGGTTGATGTCGCAAGCGGCGAGGAGGCTGTTGCGGTATATCGTCAGCAGGAGGGCGATTTCGATGTGGCGCTGCTTGATATCATGATGCCCGGCATGGACGGATTTGCACTGTGCCGCTGGATAAGGGAGCAAAGCTCGGAGATAGGCATAATCATGCTCTCTGCAAAAAGTCAGGAGATGGACAAGGTCAACTGCCTGATGATAGGTGCGGACGATTATGTTACAAAGCCGTTTTCACCCTCGGAGCTTGTTGCACGCGTGGATGCGATCTATCGCCGTGTCAATGTGAACCACGTGCGACAGGAGGAGGTAAAGAACATCGTTTCCGGACCGTTCCTTCTGGATTATCAGAGCCGCACCGTCAGCAAGGACGGCGAGCCTATCGAGCTTACGCAGGTGGAGTATCACATCATGGAATACCTGCTGAAGAACAAGGGCGCTGCTCTTGACAGAAAGACGATACTCCGTCACATCTGGGGCGATGCTTACTATGGCGATGACAAGGTGGTGGATGTCAATATCAGACGTCTGCGTATGAAGATAGAGGAGGACCCCTCCAACCCGAAGTATATCCAGACGATCTGGGGCTTCGGCTACAAGTGGAACGGCTGATATGGACGAAACTGTAACAAGAACGCTGCTGCCTCAGCATGGCGGAAGTTCGCCGAGAGGCTCCATCGCATGGCGTTGGATGGTGAATACGCTCAGCGTCGTGGGTGCGTTGCTGATAGTCGCAAATCTGTGTATCTACTATTTCACAAGGCAGTTTTACTACGGCTCTGCGGAGAACTATGTGGTGTCCGAGGCGAACGCCACTGCGACGGTCCTTGCAAGGCTGTATGAGGACCTTGCCGTGAATTATTCCAGCGAGGTACGTGAGGTCATCGAGAACTTCGAGAAGAAGGACCAGATGGAGTTGATGTCCATCAACGGAAGCGGTCAGGTGACGCTGTCCTCCAGCGGATTTTCTCCCGACAGCAGCTACAATATGCCCGACTACGATCAGGCACTCAGCTCCGAGGACGGACTTGGTGTGTTCATCGGTAATGACGGCGGGGAAAAGGTGCTTGCGGTGACGGTGACGATCCCCCAGCCAAGCACGACCTTCAAGGCACTGCGTTTTGTGACATCGCTGAGCGTTATAGATGACCAGCTTGCAAAGATAATGGTAGTGGTACTGGTGGTAAGTGCGGCGGTCATACTGCTTGTCGTAGCGACGGGTATGTATTTCGTAAAGTCCATCTGCGTACCGCTGGTGGAGATAAGCGGCACAGCCCAGAAGCTTGCCAAGGGTGATTTTTCAGAGCGTATCGCAATAAAGAACAATGATGAGATCGGCGACCTTTCAAAGGTATTCAACTACATGGCGGATGAGCTTGAGAACTCGGAGGCGATCAAGAACGACTTCATCTCCTCGGTATCTCATGAGCTGAGAACGCCGCTGACTGCCATCAAGGGCTGGAGCGAGACCCTCGCCCACGGTTACGATGAAGCAACGTTCAGCAAGGGTATGAAGGTGATCACGAGTGAAACTGAACGTCTGGAGGGCATGGTGGAGGAGCTTCTTGACTTCTCACGCATCCAGAACGGCAGGTTCACGCTGCAGATGGCGAATACCGACATAATCGCAGAGCTTGACGACGCCCTGCTCATCTACTACGACAAGGCGGGCAAGGAAAAGAAGACCATCAGCTACACTGAGCCTGAATTCTTCTGCATGGTGTACGGCGACAAGAACAGGCTGCGTCAGGTGTTTATCAACGTTATTGACAATGCGATAAAGTATTCCGACGAGGGTGCGGTCATCACGATCAACGTTGAGAAGAACGAGGATGTGCTGCACATCAGCGTATCTGACACGGGCTGCGGTATTGCTGCCGCAGATCTTCCGAAGGTCAAGGCGAAATTCTACAAGGCTAACAGCACCCGCCGTGGTTCAGGCATCGGACTTGCCGTGGCGGATGAGATCATATCCATGCATGGCGGCTCCCTAGATATACAGAGTGAGCTGAACGTGGGAACAACGGTGACGATAACACTGCCGCTGATACAGAAGCGGGAAAGGAACGACAATGAGCAATAAGAACGAGAAATGCTGCAAGATGACGAAGATAGGCGGTCAGGCACTCATCGAGGGCATCATGATGAAGGGCGTATCCAAAGCTGCGATGGCTGTCCGCATGAAGGATGGCGGAATCGATGTGGAGGAGTGGGACCTGAAGCCTAACAGATGGTACAACAAGACCCCGTTCATCCGCGGAAGCATCAATTTTGTCACATCTATGACAGAGGGCTACAAGTACATGATGAAGTCCGCCGAAAAGAGCGGCATGCTGGACGATGACGGCGAGGAGGAGCTCACGAAGTTCGAGCAGTGGCTCGAGGATAAGCTGGGCGACAAGCTGATGGGCGTTATCATGGCGATAGCAATGGTCATCGGCGTTGCGTTTGCGGTGTTTATGTTTGCATTCGTGCCGTCGCTGATATACGATCTCATCGAAACTGTGGTGGAAACTGACATCTCCGTGTGGCAGTCCACGTTTGAGGGTATCCTGCGTATGATACTGTTCGTGGCGTACATGGCAGTGGTGGCACGCATGAAGGATATCCGCCGCACATACGAATACCACGGTGCAGAGCACAAGACCATCGCCTGCTATGAAGCCGGTGAGGAGCTCACCGTGGAGAATGTGAAGAAGCATACCAGATTTCACCCCAGATGCGGCACTAGTTTCATAATCCTTTCGCTGCTGGTGAGCATCCTTGTATACACCATCATCCCGATAGACCCCGCGACATGGTGGGGAATCGAGATAACACTGCTTGCGACACTTGCGAGAGTGGGCATCAAGCTCCTGCTGCTGCCTGTGGTGGTCGGCATCGCATACGAGCTTATCCGCATTGCGGGACGTCACAGCAATATCTTCACAAAGATAATGTCCGCTCCGGGTCTGTGGATGCAGCGTCTTACTACCTGCGAGCCTGACGACAAGCAGATCGAGATAGCGATAGCAGCCATGAAGCCCGTGCTTCCAAAGGAAGGCGAGGACGACAGATGGTGACGCTTTCAGGGCTGTATCGCAGCGGTCGTGACAGGCTGACGCAAAGCGGCAATGACAACGCACGCTTTGAGACTGAATGTCTTTTGCAGATGGCGACGGGAGCGGATAAGCTGAAGCTCCTTACCGACCCGCATCAGGAGGTATCAGCCGGACTGGCGGCAGCTTTTGAGGCGTTGGTGGAACGGTGTGTTTCGGGTGAGCCGCTGCAATATATCCTTGGCGAGTGGGAGTTTTACGGTCTGCCGTTCAAGGTCGGCGAAGGTGTGCTGATACCCCGTCAGGATACTGAAACGCTTGTGGAGCTGGTACTTGACCGTAAGCTGACGGGAAGCCGCTGTGCGGACCTCTGTGCGGGAAGCGGATGCATCGGCATCGCACTTGCGAAAGAGGGGGCACTCGCAGTGGACAGCTATGAGCTTTCCGATAAGGCATTTGCGTATCTCACTGAAAACATCGGACTTAACAGCGTGCAGAGCAGTGTTCGGGCGATACAGGCTGACGTGCTTTCCGAAGCTACCCTGAACGAAGCACCGATGTACGATGTGATAGTTTCAAATCCCCCTTATCTCACTGCACAGGATATGTGTGAGCTTGAAACAGAGGTCACCCATGAGCCTGAAATGGCACTTTTCGGCGGCGAGGACGGTCTGGATTTCTACCGACGCATCGTTGCACTGTGGGTGCACAGGCTGTCGGAAGGCGGACTTTTCGCTGTGGAGATAGGCATGGGCCAGGAAGAGGATGTTATGCGGATATTCCGTGAGAACGGACTTTCCGCTGACTGTATAAAAGACCGCTGCGGCATTTATCGTGTGGTCTATGGTAACCGTATATAATAACTAAAATGGAGGATAAAGATCATGGCAATGGATAAGAAGAAGGGTGCAGTGGCTCCCGTTGTGAAGCTGGTTGACCCCGAGGAGAAGAAGAAGGCACTCAAGACGGCGATGGCACAGATCGAAAAGAACTACGGTGCAGGTGCCATCATGTTCATGGGTGAGAACCGTCACATGGATATTGAGAGCATCAGCACAGGCTCCCTGATGCTGGACCTCGCACTGGGCATCGGCGGACTTCCCAGAGGCCGTATCATCGAGATCTATGGCACAGAGTCTTCCGGTAAGACCACCATCTCCCTGCAGGCAGTTGCAGAGGCACAGAAGATCGGCGGTACAGCGGCGTTCATCGATGTTGAGCACGCACTGGATCCCGTATATGCAAAGAAGCTGGGCGTTGATATAGACAATCTGCTGGTATCCCAGCCCGACACAGGTGAGCAGGCACTGGAGATCATCGAAACACTGGTGCGTTCGGGTGCTATCGATATCATCGTACTGGACTCCGTTGCGGCTATGACCACCCGTGCCGAGATCGACGGCGACATGGGCGACGCTCATGTGGGCGTGCAGGCAAGACTTATGTCGCAGGCTCTCAGAAAGCTCACATCCGTCATCAACAAGTCTAACTGTGTGGCTATCTTCATCAACCAGATTCGCGAGAAGATCGGCGTTATGTACGGTAACCCCGAGACCACTCCCGGCGGCCGTGCACTTAAGTTCTATTCCTCTGTCCGCATCGAGGTACGCCGCGGCGAGCCTATCAAGGAGGGCGCAGATATCATCGGTAACCGCACAAAGTGCAAGGTAGTAAAGAACAAGGTCGCACCTCCCTTCAAGACAGCAGAGTTTGATATCCTGTACGGTGAGGGCGTTTCCAAGATGGGCGAGATCGTTGATACCGCAGTTGAGTTCGATGTCATCAAGAAGAGCGGCTCCTGGTTCAGCTACGATGATATGAAGATCGGACAGGGCCGTGACAAGGTGAAGCAGTACCTGATCGAGAACCCCATTGTATGCGATGAGGTGGAGAAGAAGATCCGTGATATCTTTGCAAAGAACACCGATCTCAATTCCGCACCTGAGGAGAAGGATGAGCCTGCAGCACCCAAGAAGGCAGCAGCAAAGCCTGCATCCGATGACGATGACTACGCAGAGTTCTCTCCCGAGGATCTTGAATAATGATAATAACCGAGCTTTCGGTATATAAGGGCGATACATACAAGCTGGTGCTGGACGATGATATGACGTATTTCGTCAATTCAGCAGTTGTTTCGGAGTTTCTGCTGCATAAGGGTGGCGAGCTTTCGGGCGACAGACTTGCCCAGATACAGCAGGCTGATACACGCCGCAAGGCGAAGAAGCGTGCACTGTATCTTCTCGGCACCAGACAGTATTGCTACAAGGAGCTGTACGACAAGCTGCGTCGCAGCTATGACGAGGATACTTCCCGCGAAGCGGCTGACGCAATGCGTGAGTACGGCTATGTCAACGATGAGGAATACGCCCCGAAGCTTGCTGAATATCTCATCCGCTCCAAACGATGGGGCATCCGCAAGGCAAAATATGAGATGCTGCACAGGGGACTTTCCGCACAGCTTGTGGAGAATGTTCTGGCGGAGTATTCCGAGGATGACATTTCCGAGGAAATAACCGAGCTGCTGGAGCGGAAATATTACAACAGGATAGCCGACCCCGACGACCGCCGCCGCACCATAGCGGCGATGGCTAGGCGTGGCTATGATTACAATTCGGTGAAACGCTGCATCGAAAAGCTGCTGGAGGACGCCGAATACGAGGATGACGAAGAAAACGAGGATTTTGATTAAATGGGCGATAAGATCACAAAGGTTGCGATAGTTTCTCTGGGATGTGCCAAAAATCAGGTTGACGCAGAGCAGATGATGGCGAAGATCGCAGATAAGGGATTTGCATTCGTGCAGGAGCCGGGTATGGCGGATATCGTGCTGGTGAACACCTGCGGTTTTATCCAGAGTGCAAAGGAAGAGGCGATAAACTGGATAATGGAGCTGATCGACCTCAAGAACGAGGGCACTATAAAACACATCGTGGTCACGGGATGCCTTTCTGAGCGTTACCGTGAGCAGTTCGTGGAGGAATTCCCCGAGGTCGATGCGGTTGTCGGCATCTCCGATTACGGCAGGATTGGCGATATCCTGCAGCAGGTAGACAACGGCGAGCAGGTGTATGTTTTCGGCGAGAAGGAGGCTCACTCTATGGAGGGCAGGCGTATCATCTCCACACTGCCGCATTATGCATATCTTCGTGTTGCAGATGGCTGCGACAACTGCTGCACATACTGTGCCATCCCTCAGATAAGAGGCCGCTTCAGGAGCCGTAAGATCGAGGATATCGTCGAGGAGGCAAAGCTGCTTGCATCCGACGGCGTGAAGGAGCTTATCGTCATTGCACAGGATACCACACGTTACGGACTTGATCTGTACGGAAAGCTGGCTCTGCCCGAGCTTCTGGACAAGCTGTGCGAGATAGCTGACCTCAAGTGGATAAGGCTGCTGTACTGCTATCCTGAGCGTATCACGGACGAGCTTATCGACTGCATGAAGCGTCAGGACAAGATCGTGAAGTATCTTGATATCCCGATGCAGCACTGCGATGGAGCCATCCTGAAAAAGATGAACCGCAGGGGCGATGAAAAGTCGCTGCGTGAGCTGGTGGCAAAGCTTCGCCGTGAGATTCCCGGTATCACACTCAGAACCACCTTTATTACAGGCTTCCCCGGCGAGAGCGAGGAGCAGTTCAATGCACTGGGCGAATTCGCCGAGGATATGCGTTTTGAACGTATGGGCTGCTTTGCATACTCCGAGGAGGAGGGCACGCCCGCGGCAAGCTATCCCGACATGGTGGATGAAAACGTCCGTGAGCACCGCAAGGACATCCTTGAGGAGCAGCAGGACACCCGTGTTGCAGAGCTGTATGACGGTATGATCGACACTGAGGTGGAGGTAGTCGTTGAGGGCTACGACAAGTATCTGGCAGAGGGCGGTCTGTACTTCGGCAGAAGTGCGATGTTCGCTCCCGAGATAGATGGAATGATATACTTCTCCGCACCCAGGGAAATGGGTCTGAAGATCGGAGATTTCATCAGCATCAGGATATTTGATGTTATCGATAATAATCTGATTGGAGAAGCAATATGAATTTAGCAAACAAACTCACTCTCATGCGTGTGCTTCTGGTGCCGCTTTTTGTGGTGTTCATGATGGTTGACGCCATCCCTATGAATTATCTCTGGGCACTGGTGGTGTTCGCCGTTGCAAGCATCACTGACCTGTTTGACGGAAAGATCGCACGCAAGTACAACATGATAACCGATTTCGGCAAGTTTCTTGATCCTCTTGCGGACAAGATACTCGTTACTGCGGCACTCGTCTGCATGGTAGAGCTTAAGATGACATACGCATGGATAGTTGTAGTCATCCTCGTGCGTGAGTTCGCTGTTTCGGGCGTGCGTCTTATCGCAGCGGGCAGCGAGAAGAAGGTGGTCATTGCCGCCGGCTGGCTTGGCAAGGTAAAGACTGCTGTTACGATGGCAGCCATCGTTGTAGTGCTTCTGATGCACATCATCCTTGGCTTCGGCTGGATAGGCGAGGGCTTCCCTGTGCAGCTTATCAGCGATATCCTGATGATATCCTGTGCTGTGCTGACGCTCTGGTCGGGCGTGCAGTATCTCTGGGATTACCGCGAGTTTATCGACCCCACCAAGTAAGGACTGCCGATAAGACCAAATCATAACTGCTATTGTGATCTGAATATTCCATGCCGCCGCGACCGGAAAAGTTGCGGCGGCTCTTGCATTTTTTGGAGTTATGTGTTATAATTGTTTCAGACAGACACGTCAATGTTATCTGCGAAAGGAGTGCGTTATGTATTACGCTGATGAGCCGAGAAAGGAAAGAACACGCCTTCCCATGAGCAAGGAAGTAAAGGTGATCGGTCTGGTCTCGGGAATAGCTCTGGTGTTTATGCCTGTGCTTTTATCGTTCTCATTCACTGTGGGATGGTTGTTTGTTATTTTCCCGTCGTTTATGATACTGGATATCACAGCGTTTTCGATATGCATGATAAACCCTGCTACGCCTAAGAGAAGGAAGGTATGCAAGGTACTTGCCGTAGTCGGAGGCACCGCTGCACTGCTTTTGTTTGTATACTGTATGCTTGTTGCTCTGGGATATCTTCCGCAGCCGTTCATGATATCTATATGAGCTGAATTGTTCTTGGGTTTACGCCGCCGCAACCGAAAAAGTTGTGGCGGCTCTTGCATTTTTCGTCAATATGTGGTATACTTTAAAATAGCTTAATATGGGCATTTATGTTCATTGTTACTGGAAAAAACTCGAAAAATGTAGGTGAATAAATGGCAAAGGAATCAAATTACAACGATCTCGTATCGCTGAAGGGACCTGACCAGGTACGACTGCGTCCCGGAGTTATCTTTGGTTCGGACAGCGTTGAGGGCTGCCGTCATTCGGTGTTTGAGATTATTTCAAACTCCATTGACGAGGCCCGTGAGGGCTACGGTAAGCTCATTACCATCACCCTGCACGCCGATAAGTCCGTTACCGTAGAGGATCACGGCCGTGGTATCCCCATCGACTTCAACAAGGCAGAGGACAAGTACAACTGGGAGCTTGCTTTCTGCACGCTTTACGCAGGCGGTAAATACAACAATAATAACGATGCAGGAAACTATTCCTATGCACTGGGTCTGAATGGTCTGGGTCTGTGTGCTACGCAGTTTGCATCCGAGTTCATGGATGTCACCAGCTGCAATGGCACATGGAAGTACAGCCTCCGCTTTGAAAAGGGCTTCAATGTCACTGATGATGAGCGTGGCTTTAAAAAGAGCAAGGGCGACGGCTCCACTGGCACAAGGATACACTGGAAGCCGGATCTTGAGGTGTTCACCGATATCAACATCGGCACGGAATTCCTGCAGGATATGCTCCGCAGACAGGCGGTCGTAAACGGCGGCATCGAGTTCCTGCTCCGCTCCGAGGATGAGGAGGGCAACATCTCCGAGGAACGCTTCTGCTATGAGAACGGCATCTCCGATTATCTTTCCGAGATAGTAGGCGAAAAGTCCATGACCACGCCTCAGAGCTGGAACGCACAGCGTCAGGGTAAGGACCGTGAGGACAAGGACGAGTACAAGCTGAAGATGAACGTTGCGTTCGTATTCAGCAAGGAAGTAAGCTTCATCGAGCATTACCACAACTCCTCCTGGCTTGAGCACGGAGGCAGCCCGCAGAAGGCTCTGAACAAGGCTTTCCTCTCCCAGATAGACGGTTATTTAAAGACCAACAACAAGTACAACAAGGGTGAGAAATCCATCAAGTGGGAAGATGTTGAGGACTGTCTGGTATTCATTTCCTCCAACTTCTCCACACAGGCAAGCTATGAGAATCAGACCAAGAAGGCGGTCACCAACAGTTTCATCAACGACGCCATGACCGACTGGCTGAAGCATCAGCTTGAGGTGTACTTCCTTGAAAATCCCGATGAGGCTGTGAAGATAGCAACGCAGGTGCTGATAAACAAGCGTTCCCGTGAGAATGCGGACAAGATACGCCAGTCCACCCTGCAGAAGCTGACAGGCACCATCGATCTTACCAACCGCATCGATAAATTCGTTGACTGCCGCTCAAAGGACAAGAGCCGCCGTGAGGTATACATCGTGGAGGGTGACTCTGCGTTAGGCTCTGTAAAGCTCGCCCGCGACGCCGAATTCCAGGCGGTCATCCCCGTAAGAGGTAAGATACTCAACTGTCTTAAGGCAAGCCATGAAAAGATATTCAAGAGCGAGATCATCACCAACCTTATTAAGGTACTGGGCTGTGGCGTGGAGGTAAAGACCAAGGCAAACAAGAACCTCTCCACATTCAATCTTGACAATCTCCGCTGGAGCAAGATCGTCATCTGTACCGATGCCGACGTGGACGGCTTCCAGGTAAGAACACTGATACTCACCATGATACAGGAGCTTTGTCCCACGCTCATCGAAAAGGGCTACGTTTTCATCGCAGAATCGCCCCTGTATGAGATCAACACCAAGGACAAGACATACTTTGCATACACCGAGCCGGAAAAGATGAAGATAATGGATATGATCGGTGATAAGAAGTTCACTATCCAGCGTTCAAAAGGTCTTGGTGAGAACGATCCCGATATGATGTCGCTCACTACGATGAACCCCGAAACACGCCGTCTTATCAAGGTAAGTCCTACTGATATGGAAAAGACGAGATGGATGTTCGATGTTCTTCTGGGCAACGATCTCGAGGGACGTAAGGAGTTCATCAAGGAACACGGCAACAGATATCTGGACGCCGCTGATATTTCGTAACAAAACTGTGAATGCGGTGATATGCCGCATGTGAAAGGTATAGAATGAAGAAATCAACACCCAAAAAGCAGCCGCCTAAGAAGCAGCACAACGATGCATATATCGAGGGCAGCGGTACCGTTGTTGACAAGGATATAGTAAGCACTCTGGAAGAGAACTATATGCCCTATGCGATGAGCGTCATCGTGTCCCGTGCTCTGCCTGAGATCGACGGCTTCAAGCCTTCCCACAGAAAGCTGCTTTATACGATGTACAAGATGGGTCTGCTGACAGGTGCGAGGACAAAGTCCGCAAACATCGTCGGTCAGACAATGAGATTAAACCCCCACGGCGACGCTGCCATCTACGAAACGATGGTCAGACTTGCACGAGGCAACGAAGCCCTGCTGCACCCGTATGTTGACAGCAAGGGCAACTTCGGTAAGGCGTATTCCCGTGACATGGCGTATGCCGCAGCACGATACACCGAAGCGAAGCTGGAGGGCATTTCCGCAGAGCTTTTCGCCGAGATAGACAAGGACGCAGTGGACATGGTGCCTAACTACGACAACACCATGATGGAGCCTTCTCTGTTCCCTGTGCGTTTCCCGTCTGTACTGGTGAATTCCAACTTCGGTCTGGCGGTATCCATGGCGAGCAACATCTGCTCGTTCAACCTCGCCGAGGTATGCGAGACCACCATCGCCATGATGAAGGACCCCGATCACAATGCACTCACCACGCTGAAAGGACCTGATTTCCCCGGCGGCGGATATATCGTATATGACGAAGCGGAGATGGAGAAGGTCTACCGTTCCGGACAGGGTGCGATAAAGGTGCGTGCCGTATATAATTACGATAAGGAATCCCGCTGCATCGAGGTGACACAGATCCCGCCCTCCACCACAGTGGAAGCCATCATCGACAAGGTGGTGGAGCTTGTCAAGGACGGCAAGCTGCGTGAGATATCCGATGTGCGTGACGAGACTGACCTTTCCGGTCTGCGACTTGCGTTTGATCTGAAGAAGGGCTATGACCCCGATACAGTCATGCAGAAGCTGTTCAAGCTGACACCTCTGCAGGATAACTTCAACTGCAACTTCAACGTACTTATCGCAGGCACTCCCAGAGTTATGGGCGTGTATGAGATGCTTTCCGAGTGGATTGAATTCCGCCGCAACTGTGTCCGCAGACGTGTTTACTTCGATCTCCAGAAGAAGAAGGAGAAGCTGCACCTGCTGCTGGGTCTTAAAAAGATACTGCTTGACATCGATTATGCCATCAGGATCATCCGTGAGACTGAGGAGGAATCCGAGGTAGTACCGAACCTGATGATCGGTTTCGGCATCGACGAGGTGCAGGCTGAATACGTTGCAGAGATCAAGCTGCGTCACATCAACCGCGAGTACATCCTCAAGCGTACACAGGAGACAGACGATCTCGCAAAGGAGATCGAGGAGATGGAAGGCATCCTCAATGATATGCGTAAGATAAGCCGTATCATCATCGAGGAGCTGCGTGACATCATCAAGAAATACGGACAGCCAAGACGCACGATGTTCCTGTACGACGTTGCAGAGGAAGCTGCAGATATCGAGGAAGAAAAGCCCAAGGCGTATCCCGTGAACATCTTCTTCACAAAGGAAGGCTATTTCAAGAAGATCACGCCGCAGTCGCTCCGCATGAGCAATCAGCAGAAGCTGAAGGAGGGCGACGAGATAATCTATCAGCGTGAGGTATCCAGCAATTCCGAGCTGCTGTTCTTCACGGACAAGTTCCAGTGCTACAAGAGCCGCTGTGCCGATTTTGACGAAACCAAGGCAAGCGTTATGGGCGATTACGTGCCCGCAAAGCTGGGACTTGAAGATGGTGAGAGCATCACCTTCATGGCGGTAACGGAGGAATATAAGGAGCAGCTCGTCATCTTCTTCAGGAACGGCAAGTGTGCGAAGATACCGCTCAGTTCCTTTGAAACAAAGACCAAGCGTAAGAAGCTGCAGAACGCATATTCCGATCTCTCTGAGGTCATCGGAATGTTCGTTATCGACGGCGAGGAGGATTTCGTGCTGAAATCCTCCGCAGGCAAGGTGCTTGTGTTCAATTCCGCACTGGTGCTTGCCAAGACCACCAAGAACACACAGGGCGTTCAGGTAATGCGTCTTACAAAGGCGGAGCTTACAGGAGCATATCTCCTCGAAAACAGCGACCTCAAAAAGCCGGAGGATTTCCGCATCAAGACCATCCCTTCGGCGGGCAGCGTTTCGGGCAAGGATATTTCGCAGCTCAGTCTGTTTTGATGAACATCACGGGTATGACCCGTAAAAATATGATCTAATTCTAATATCGGAGGACAAAAACTATGCTGACAGATATCGAGATCGCACAGCAGGCAAAAATGATGAAGATCAGGGACGTTGCTGCAAAGCTTAACGTCACAGAAGATGAGCTGGAGCCTTACGGTCACTACAAGGCTAAGCTTTCCCAGCAGCTTATCGACAGAGTTAAGGACAACGCTGACGGCAAGCTCATCCTTGTAACAGCTATCAACCCTACCCCCGCAGGCGAGGGCAAGACAACAACATCCGTGGGTCTTGCAGAGGGTATGAATAAGATCGGCAAGAAGGCATGCCTTGCTTTGCGTGAGCCTTCCCTTGGTCCCGTTTTCGGTGTTAAGGGCGGTGCCGCAGGCGGCGGATATGCACAGGTCGTTCCCATGGAGGACATCAACCTGCACTTCACAGGCGATATGCACGCTATCACAGCAGCAAACAACCTGCTCGCTGCTATGATGGACAACCATATCCAGCAGGGTAACGAGCTTCAGATCGATGTAAGACGTATCCTGTTCAAGCGTTGTCTTGATATGAACGACAGAGCACTCAGAAACTGTGTTGTAGGCATGGGCGGCAAGGTGAACGGCGTTCCCAGAGAGGATCACTTCCAGATCACCGTTGCATCCGAGATCATGGCTATCCTCTGCCTTGCAAGCGACCTGAGTGACCTCAAGGAGCGTCTTGGAAACATCCTCGTTGCGTACAAGTACAACGGCGAGCCTGTTTACGCACGTGATCTTAAGGCAGTCGGTGCGATGACTGCTCTGCTGAAGGAAGCCATCAACCCCAACCTCGTTCAGACACTGGAGAACAATCCTGCCATCATCCACGGCGGTCCTTTCGCCAACATCGCTCACGGCTGTAATTCCGTCAGAGCAACAAAGCTTGCTATGAAGCTTGCTGACTACACCATCACAGAGGCAGGCTTCGGCTCCGATCTCGGTGCAGAGAAGTTCTTTGATATCAAGTGCCGTTTTGCAGGTCTGAAGCCTGATTGCGTAGTTCTCGTAGCTACCATCCGTGCACTGAAGTACAACGGCGGCGTAGCAAAGCCCGATCTCACCACAGAGAACGTTGAGGCTCTGAACAAGGGTATCGTAAACCTTGGTGTGCACATCGAGAACATGAAGAAGTACGGTGTGCCCGTAGTTGTTGCTATCAACCATTTCTACACCGACAGCGAGGCTGAGATCGCTGCAGTACGCAAGTATTGCGAGGACAAGGGAGTCAGGGTCGCATTCTCCGATGTATTCCTTAAGGGCGGCGAGGGTGCTGTTGAGCTTGCAAACGCTGTTGTTGACACCATCGAGAACGAGCAGAGCAACTTCAAGCCCCTGTACGACGAAAAGCTCACCATCAAGGAGAAGCTGGACATCATCGCAAGAGAGATCTACCGTGCAGACGGCGTTACCTACACCGCAGCAGCGGAAAAGGCTATCAAGGAGATCGAGAACCACGGTCTTGACAGAGTGCCTGTATGCTGTGCAAAGACACAGTATTCTCTCTCCGACGATCCCGCAAAGCTGGGTCATCCCGCAAACTTCAACATCACCGTGAGCGATGCACGTGTTTCCAACGGTGCAGGCTTTGTTGTTGTGTACACCGGCGATATCATGACCATGCCCGGTCTGCCCAAGGTCCCTGCCGCAAACAACATCGACGTGGCAGAGGACGGCACCATCAGCGGCCTGTTCTGATATGAAAGAGTTTATAACAAATTCCGTCGAGGAAACGCTTGCTGCGGCGGCTGAGGTCGCAGCAAAGCTTTCCGCAGGCGATATCATACTTTACGAGGGCGACATGGGTGCAGGAAAGACCCACTTCACCAAGGGAATTGCAAAGTTTCTGAATGTGGATGACGAGGTCACGAGTCCCAC
Organism: Oscillospiraceae bacterium; assembly: GCA_045606085.1. Lineage (GTDB taxonomy): Bacteria > Bacillota > Clostridia > Oscillospirales > Ruminococcaceae > CAG-115. The sequence goes on along the minus strand of JAZURJ010000012.1, from coordinate 18,455 downwards.
CTTTGCACTCGTCAACGAGTACAGCGGAGATCTGCCGCTGTTCCATTTCGATCTTTACCGCATCGACAGCTACGATGACCTCTACGCCATCGGCTTTTTCGATTACCTTGACCGTGACGGCATCATCGCCGCCGAGTGGAGCGAAAACATCGCAGAGCTGAAAGAGGAGCTTGGCGAGGTCATCACCGTATGCATAGAAAAGCTGTCCGAAACAGGCAGAAAGATAACTGTGAGCGGAAAGTATTTCGACTGACAGGAGGACTTATGAGCATAATCGGCACCTTTGACGGCAAAAGTGCGGAGATACTCTCCCCACGGGATATGATACAGCCAAACCCTGCGATCCCCGAAACTGTTATTTCGGTGTTCAGTGAGGATTTTGTAGCTTTGCTGGCGGAAACGAAGGCTGCAACGGTTGTCGGCTATCTGTACGCAGGTGACGGCATCCCGATATACAGCTTCGAGCATAACGGAAAGACGATAGGCTTTTTCCGAAGCTGTATCGGCGGTGCGGCGACAGCAGGTCTTCTTGAGGAGATCACCGCCATGGGTGCGAAAAAGGTGCTGTATTTCGGCTCCTGCGGTTCGCTGGACAAGGCCATAACAGCAGGGCATCTGCTGGTGCCCACGGCGGCTTACCGTGACGAGGGAACGAGCTATCACTATGCTCCGCCCTCCGATTTCATCGAGGTCAGATCCGCCGACAGACTTGCAGTGATATTCGACGGACTTTCCGTGCCCTATATTAAGACAAAGACCTGGACGACCGATGCGATCTATCGTGAAACGCAGGACAACATGGCTAAGCGTAAGAGCGAGGGCTGCTCTGTGGTCGAGATGGAGTGTGCCTCGGTAATGGCAGCGGCACAGTTCAGAGGCATTGAGGCGTATCAGTTCCTGTATGCAGCGGATTGTCTTGACGGAGAAGCGTGGGACAGCCGTATTCTCGGCAAAATGCCCGACGATATGCGTGAGCGTATCCTTATGATAGCTATTGAAACAGCTTCACGGCTGTAACGGAGGCAAATAATGATTTTAGGCATAGATTCATCCGCCATCACGGCAGGCTGTGCGTTATACGACAGCGGCAAAGTGATAGCGGAGCAGTTCCTGAATACAAAGCACACCCATTCCCAGACGCTCCTTCCCATGGTGGAGGATATGCTGAGGTGCTCTGAGGTGTCGCTTTCCGATGTGGACGTTATCGCAGTGACAGCAGGTCCCGGCTCATTTACGGGACTTCGTATCGGTATTGCGAGCGTCAAGGGCATGGCGATGGGTGCAGGGAAGAGGTGCGTCAGCATTTCCACACTGGAAGCCATCGCATACAACTTTGTCGGCACGGACGGCATCATCTGCTGTGCTATGGATGCACGCTGCGGTCAGGTGTACAACGCACTTTTCAGAAGCGAGGGCGGCGTCATCACAAGGCTGTGTGAGGACAGGGCGATAAAGGCAGTCGATCTGTATGAGGAGCTGAAAAAGCTGGACGAAAACGTCATCCTTGCAGGTGACGGAGCGGAGATACTCCACAAAGCAACGGAGCAGAGCTTCACGCTTGCACCGCTTGCGTTGAGATATCAGCGTGGTCTGGGCGTTTGCCTTGCTGCAGAGGGCAAAGATACAATCGATGCCGCGGCACTCATGCCAAGCTATCTCAGACTTCCTCAGGCAGAACGCGAAAGGCTGGAGAGGGAGAAGAACGAAACGACATAGTTGCAATGATCCTGAGGACCGTACATATGTTCGGTCCTCTTTTGCTGCATCTACACAACATATGCGGCTTTTTTATCTGTGACAACACAATAAATTCAAAAAAGCTATTGACCTATCAATGAAAATATAGTATAATATTTATATATTTAAGATAATACTGTTATTGCAGTTGATGCGTTGGTATGATATGAAGGATTTTTTTGTTAAGGCGTTTGCTGTACTGTTTCTGCTGGCGTTCGTTGCCGGGGCAGTCTGGCTGGTGTTTTTCTCGGGCGGCGTCTGGGTCACCGAGGACGGCAGTGCGAGAGGTCAGCTTTTCCCTAAACTGCTGATACTTGTGTTTTTCGGAGCATTTCCGCTGTTCCTGCTTTTATGGATACTCTTCCCGAAGCCGTTCAACAAGCTGATGTACAAAGCCGTCAACAAATTCATGCGTGGCGGTGCGAGGATGATGGAGTATCAGGAACGCCGTGAGGAGCAGAATATTCCCGATGTGACCATCAACGGCATGAATATTCCCACTGTCATGGCAGCGGCGGATATGCTTGCTGACAAGATAAACGTCGAGGAGCTGTCCGAGCCTGAGGGAATCCCGTATATCTGCGAGGAATGCGGTTTTGTACTTGAAAGCACAGCGAAATTCTGCACAAGCTGCGGTGCTGCAAGAAAAGAATGAACAGGAATTGATAAAGCTGCTTCTGCGGAAGACGCTTTTGATATAATTAAAATTTGATTGAAAGAGGATCTTACATGATAGCGATTGGTTCCGATCACGCAGGATATGAACTGAAATGTGCCCTCATCAAGCATCTTGAGGAAAAGGGCATTGAATTCATCGATTGCGGCTGTAATGGCGAAAGCGTAGATTATCCAGATATAGCGGAGGCTACCTGCCTGAAGGTAACTTCGGGTGCCTGCGAAAAGGCGATACTTGTCTGTGGTACAGGCGTTGGTATCTCCATCTCCGCAAACAAGATAAAAGGTATCCGTGCTGCACTTTGCGGCGACTGGTATTCTGCAATGTACACAAGACTTCACAACGACGCAAACGTCCTTTGCTTAGGCGGGCGTGTTATAGGAACAGGCCTTGCCTGTGAGCTTGTCGATGTCTTCCTTGAAACAGAATTCGAGGGCGGCAGACACGCAAGACGAGTTGAAAAGATCATGAAACTGGAGGAAAAATAATTATGAATAACGTACATGTTTGCGATCATCCCCTTGTGCAGCACAAGATCTCTCTGCTGCGTGATAAGAATACAGGCTCCAAGGAGTTCAGAGAGCTGGTATCCGAGATATCTATGTTCATCTGCTATGAGGCTACACGCGATCTTCCCCTGAAGGAAGTTCAGATCCAGACACCTCTCGCAGTTGCGAATGCTAAGATCATCAGCGGCAGAAAGGTTGCTTTCGTGCCCATTATGAGAGCGGGTCTTGGTATGGTGGACGGTGCTCTGGCACTTGTTCCCGCAGCTAAGGTAGGTCACGTAGGCATCTATCGTGACAAGGCAAACAGCAATTCCGCTGCTGAGTATTACTGCAAGCTGCCCTTCGATATCGCAAACCGTGAGGTCATCATCCTTGATCTGATGCTGGCAACAGGCGTTTCTGCCATCAAGACAGTCGATATCGTAAAGAAGGCAGGAGCAAAGAACGTGAAGTTCATGTGCGTGCTCACTTGTCCTGACGGTATCAACGCACTTCAGCAGGCTCATCCCGATGTTGAGATCATCACAGGTGCTATTGACGAGGGACTTAACGACGATCTGTACATCATCCCCGGCATCGGCGATGGCGGCGACAGACTGTTCGGCACAAAGTAATTATACAGATACAGAAACAAGACGGAAATACCGTCTGAAGACCTTGAACGGGGAGAACACTTTTACTTCGCTTTTGCGGAGCTGTTGTGCCGTTCAAGGTTTTTTGTTTACAGGAGGGTGTCATGGGATTATTTACTAAGCTTTTCGGTAAGAAGAACAATGATGACGCAGGCAAGATCGCAGAGCTGTTCGAGGATAACAGCAACGAGCTTTACGGTCTGCCCGAGGGCTACAAGCCGGGCGAGGCAGGCGATGTTACCGATGAAGTGAAAGCACGAGTGGCAAAGGTGCTGCAGGAGCTGGATAATTCGGTCAGAGCAAGACAGCGTATCAGTCTGAAGCCTGTAAGAGAAAGCACTACCGTGTTCGACAGCAAGCTGGGCGGTATCCCCTATCTACCCAAGGGCTATGAGTACCCCGTTGTGAACACAGGTGAATATCACGGCAAGCCGCTGAGATTTCTTGCACAGCTCAATTTCGAGCAGCTTCCCCATCTTGAAGGTTTCCCCATGGGCGGTATCCTGCAGTTCTACGCAGGGTGTGACGGTGATGACCTCATCGGCATGAACTTCGAGAACGGCTTCGATCAGAACGGTTTCCGTATCATCTATCACGGCAACATCATCGAGGATGAAAGGGAGCTGTGTTCTGCGAAGGACATGCCATCCTTTGATATGGACGACTGTGCATTCCCCTTCAGCGGTGAGTTCAGGCTGATTGCGTCCGAGCCGGAAATGCAGCCCATAATCACCAGCGACTATCGCTTTGACAAGGCGGTGCTGGCTGCTTACAACAGAGTGTTCGGAAAGACATACGAATCCGTATTCGGAACTGCTGACCAGAACTGCATCTACCACCACGACAAGGACCTGTGCGACCTGCTGTATGAAACCAGAAACAACGGCGGCACAGCTATCGGCGGTTACCCCTACTTCACACAGAGCGATCCCCGTGAATTCGGCGAGGAGGCTTCTAAGTGCGATATCCTGCTGTTCCAGCTTGACAGCGAGGGCAGCGGTGCGGATGAGATCATGTGGGGCGATTGCGGCGTAGGTAATTTCTTTATCAGTGCCGAGGACCTTGCGTCCCTTGATTTCACCAGAGTATTGTATAACTGGGATTGCTGCTAAATTGCTGCAGAGCGGTCGTCTTGCAGGCTTCGGTTTTGCTGTGCAAAATCATGGCGTTTGCCACCGGTGTGTATATTTCTGTGGAATCACATCCATAATCTTTCTGCACGGAATCGTGCTTTCGGTTCCGTGCAGATTTTTGTGCGTATTATATTGACAAACACAATGTTGTGTGTTATTATATTAAGTACACCACAATATATTGATTACAGAAAGGCTTGAGATATATGATAAAGGTCGTTAAAAAGGACAATACCAAGGAGGAGTTCAACGTACAGAAGGTAGTGGACGCAATCAATAAGTCCGCTACACGTGTGATGTACAGGTTCACCGATGAGGAGATCGACTACATCTGCCATTATGTCACTGAAAAGGCAGAAAACCTTGGCGTTGAGGAGATATCCATCGCACAGATGCACAACATCGTAGAGGGCGCTCTGGAGGCAACACGTCCCGAGGTAGCAAAGAGCTACAAGGACTACCGCAACTACAAGCAGGATTTCGTGCATATGCTGGACGAGGTGTACAAGAAGAGCCAGTCCATCATGTACATCGGCGACAAGGAGAATTCCAATACCGACAGTGCACTTGTATCCACCAAACGCAGCCTTATCTTCAACCAGCTCAACAAGGAGCTGTACCAGAAATTCTTTATGACTACTGAAGAGCTTCAGGCGTGCCGTGACGGATATATCTATGTGCACGACATGAGTGCCCGCCGCGATACCATGAATTGCTGTCTTTTTGATATGAAGAATGTCATGGAGGGCGGCTTCGAGATGGGCAACCTCTGGTACAACGAGCCTAAGACGCTTGCAGTTGCATTCGATGTCATCGGTGATATCACGCTTTCGGCTGCCAGCCAGCAGTACGGTGGATTTACCGTGGCAAGTGTTGACGAGCTGCTTGCTCCCTACGCTGAAAAGACATACCAGAAGCAGTTTGACCGCTACAAGTCCCTCGGCTGCACCGATGAGGTGGCTGACCGTGAGGCTATGGCGGATGTGCGGGTGGATTTCGAACAAGGCTTCCAGGGCTGGGAGTACAAGTTCAATTCCGTTTCCTCCAGCCGCGGCGACTACCCCTTCATCACCATGACCGCAGGCACAGGCAGGAGCAAGTTTGCGAAGATGGCAAGCATCATCATGCTGGAGGTACGCCGCAAGGGTCAGGGCAAGAAGACCTGCAAGAAGCCCGTACTCTTCCCGAAGATAGTATTCCTGTACGATGAAAACCTCCATGGTCCCGGCTGTGAGCTGGAGGATGTTTTCGAGGCAGGCATCGAGTGCTCCCAGAAGGCAATGTATCCTGACTGGCTGTCGCTCACGGGTGAGGGCTATGTGGCGTCCATCTATAAGAAATATGGTCGTATCATAAGCCCCATGGGCTGCCGTGCATTCCTTTCCCCATGGTTTGAGAGAGGCGGTGCAGAGCCTGCGGACGAAAACGACAAGCCTGTATTCGTAGGACGCTTCAACATCGGTGCGGTATCGCTGCATCTTCCCATGATATATGCGAAGGCACAGCAGGAGAGCAAGGATTTCTTCGAGGTGCTGGATTACTATCTCAATCTGATAAGAAAGCTGCACATCCGCACCTATGCATATCTTGGTGAGCTGAAGGCAAGCACAAATCCTCTTGCTTACTGCGAGGGCGGCTTCCTCGGCGGCCATCTCGGCATCCACGATAAGATAAAGCCCTTGCTGAAGTATGCCACAGCATCCTTTGGTATCACTGCACTCAACGAGCTTGAGCAGATAGCCACAGGCAAGTCCATTGCCGAGGGCGGCGAGTTCTCCATCAAGACCATGGAATATATCAACAAGCGTATCCTGGAGTTCAAGAAGGAGGACGGCAACCTCTATGCCATCTACGGTACGCCCGCTGAAAACCTCTGCGGACTTCAGATACAGCAGTTCCGCAAGAAGTACGGTATCATCGAGAATGTATCCGACCGTGAATACGTATCCAACAGCTTCCACTGCCATGTTGCGGAGGATATCTCCCCCATCGAGAAGCAGGACAAGGAAAAGCGTTTCTGGGATCTGTTCAACGGCGGCAAGATACAGTACGTTCGTTATCCCATCGATTATAACAAGGAAGCAGTGAAGACGCTTGTCCGCCGTGCCATGAAGATGGGCTTCTACGAGGGTGTAAATCTCTCCCTTGCCTACTGCGACGACTGCGGACATCAGCAGCTTGAGATGGATGTCTGCCCCAAGTGCGGCAGTTCAAACCTCACCAAGATCGACCGTATGAACGGATATCTCTCTTATTCCCGCGTGAAGGGAGATACAAGACTCAATTCCGCGAAGATGGCGGAGATCAAGGACAGGAAGAGTATGTGATATGAAAAAGGGACGGTTGTTTGTAGAGAAGAAGTCGGGCGGCAGGATAGCTGCGATAGTATGCTCGGCTTTATCGCTGGTCACGGGTTTGTTTACAGTGTTCGGATCTGCACTGCTCGGGGTGTTAGGAGCATTTGAAGATTCAGTTTCCGATGAAGTAAGAACAGCCATCATTCTTATGGCTGCGGTATCGCTGTTGCTTACGGCTCATGCGGTGTATGAGCTTTACGGCACTGTCGTGTCCCACAGAACGCTTAAGCATATCGGCTGGGCGTGGGTGATGTATCCCGTTCTGGCAGAGTTCAGCAAGCTTGCGACTACCTATATGAATTATGTCAAGGTGCTAGGCGTTGGTGATGGTATGAGGCAGGATGTGAACATCCTCGGTGTAGTGAACAATGTTGTGACTACGTTCGCGTGGCTTGCCATCGGTGTCGTGTTTCTTATGTACGAGCGTGGCAGGCTGAGGGATAAGCGGATACTGATGTATCTCAGCACGGGAGCATTTTTGTATGTGGTGGTCATCAATGCGATACAGTATATAATCTTCTTCCTGCCGACGGGATTGACTTTATTTAACCTCATTCCGATGATAGCTTCTGTGATCATCACGCTGGTATCGGATCTTGTTGTCTATGCACCGCCTTTCTTCCTTGCACATTCTATGAAAAATGCTAAGGAGGACATCTGTGTTTAACGAAATAACATATTCCCATCGTGATGGCTTTCGCATACCGCTTATGATACTCGGCATCATCTACTCTGCGGTGATGGGCGTTCTGGTCGTGATACGCAGCATATTGGTGTATGTTTTTACTATATTGCTTGCCGTATGGGAAACGGAGTTTACCTCTGATATCGTTTTTGATATCATTGCAAATCTCCTGATAATCACCGCATACAGCTTTATTGCAGTAGGTGTTTTCATGCTGAAAAAGACTACCAAGCCGTTTGGTATCGGATGGTTGTGTTATGCGTTGCAGGTGCTTGTCGGATGTATAGCACTTCCCTTTATCAGCGATTCCTATGGAGATACAGAATTTCATATACCTTTGCTTCCCGTGTATATCCTGCTTTTCCTGTGTGCGGCGGTCATCGGTATGACGATGCTGCTCGGCAGAGGAAACAAATGGGCGATGCTTGTGGCAACAGTACTGGGAGCGGCGGCGTTTGTCGTTACGCTCTTCATGGGTGATGCTGTGGATATCGGCACGCTGGGATCGACCGTGTCGTATGTCGGTGCTCCTCTCTTTTTCATCGGCCTTCTGATCTCAAACGGTGCTCTTTTCGTCAGCACGATATTAGTCGCATTCTCATATAAATCTACATACTATTAAGGAGACATTATGCGTTATCATAACATAACAACAGACGATATGCTCAACGGCGACGGACTTCGCACCGTGCTGTGGGTCGCCGGCTGCCCTCATCGCTGCGAAGGCTGCCACAACCCTATAACATGGGATATCGACGGCGGCATCCCCTTTGACGAGGCGGCAGAGCAGGAGCTGTTTGACAAGCTCTCTGCAGATCACATAAGCGGCATAACCTTCAGCGGCGGTGACCCTCTTCATCCCCGAAACAGGGATGAGATCACACGCCTTGCGAGAAAAGTACGTGAGCTGCACCCTGAAAAGACGATATGGCTGTACACAGGTTACAACTGGGAGGATATCAGCGGACTTGAGGTGGTATCTCTGGCAGACGTACTGGTGGACGGCAGGTTTGAAAAGAACCTGTTTGATGCGAAGCTGCACTGGAAAGGCAGCTCCAACCAGCGTGTCATTGATGTAAAGGAAACGCTGGAGCATGGAAAGATTGTACTCTGGGCATAAAGGAGAAGTAAATGAAAAGGATAGCAAGATTTGAAAAGGTGAGCCTTCAGCAGTTCTGCGAGGGCTTTGAGAGGGAAGATGCAGCGTCTGTATACGAGAGCATAAAGCTGCCGAAAAGGGCGACCAGCGGCTCTGCAGGCTATGATTTCTATGCCCCCTGCGATATCACTCTGAAGCCGGGCGAGACAGCAAAGATCGCAACGGGCATAAGAGCGTGGATAGATGAGGGCTGGGTGCTGAAGCTGTATCCCAGAAGCGGACTTGGTTTCAAGTTCCGCCTGCAGCTCAACAACACTGTCGGCATCATCGACAGCGATTATTACAATTCCGACAACGAGGGACATATCTTCATCAAGATAACCAACGATACCAACGAGGGAAAGACCATCGAGATACCTGCAGGAACAGGCTTTGCACAGGGTATCTTCGTTGAATACGGCATCACCCTTGACGACGACGCTGATGGCGTCAGAAACGGCGGCTTCGGAAGCACCACATAAAACCAAAAGACCCGAGATTCTCGGGTCTTTCTTCGTTATATCAGCTTCTTTTTCTTCTTTCTGGAGAATACAGGCTCCTTTGTCCTGTCCCTTTGTGCCAGCTTTTCACGCAGTGCAGCTTCACGTGCGGCGGTTAGCTCCTCCGCTTTCTGCTTTGAACGCTGTGCCATATCTATCAGCATCAGCTTGTTGTTGAATGAGGGCTTGTCCAGAACTATCTCAAACAGCACGTTGATAAGCTCCTCTGCTTCCTTGTCGGTGGTGACCAGACGGCGGTCCAGCAGCTCACGCTTCGTCACAGCAAGCTGAGATATATCATAACATTCGCCTGTGGAGATTATCTCGTTAAGGGCGGCAAGGCTGTTCCTCAGCCTTGTGACGTCCGCTGTTTCTGTGTTCTGCTTTTTGGCACGGTTGTCTGCGATCTCGCATTGCAGGAGGTTTCTGAGATCCTCGGGCCCCAGCTTTCTGATAAGCTCCTTCAGTGCCTTTCTGTCCTCAGGTATCTTGACATCGTGGTGATATACCAGCCAGCTTATCTCGTCGGCAAGGCTGCGGTCAAATTCCATTCGCCGCATTATTCCCTCGGCAAGGAGCCTGCCACGCTCTCCGTGACCCTTGAAATGTCCCTGCCCCTTGCTGTCGATATAACAGCAGTCGGGCTTTCCTATGTCGTGGAAGAACATCGCAAAGCGTATTGCGGGAACAGGCACGGCAAAGCCTACGGAGCGTGCGATATGCTCCCACACGGGGAAATCATGATAAGGTGTGCGTTGGTCGAAGCCCACGCATGGCTCTATTTCAGGAATCGCATGCATCAGGATATCTGCATATTCCGTCAGCACCTTTGTTGCGTACTTTCCCATAACTATACGCTGCAGCTCGGAAAATACCTTTTTTGCATCCGCATATTCAAAGCAGCTCACGTTCTGACGCATTGCCGCTCTCGTGTCAGCGTCAATGACGAATTCACGCTCCGCACAGTAGCGGATGGCACGAAGTATACGGGATGGCTCGTTTGTAAAGCTGCGTGACATATCATAGTATGTTTCGGTAACAGGCTTTCCGTTTTCCTTGGTGGTACGTGTGATGTTCTCGCCGATAGCGACAACACGCTTTTCGTCGCCCGTAAGGCAGCCTTTTCCGCCGTACAGGTCGATAAGTCCGTCCTTTGTGGAATATGCCATTGCGTCCATAGTGAAGCCGCGTCGGGAAAGATCTGTTTCGAGATCCTGTGCATATATAACACGGTTGCCGATGACCTCACGACGGTAGGGAGAGATGCTGATGATCATTCCGACAACGGTGACGAGTATCTCGCCACGCTGTATACCCTCGTCTGAGATGCGGTAATCCCTGAAAGCAAACAGAATGTCGTTTATCTCAGCGTTGGTGACGATATCGAAATCCTGCGGAGCGTTGCCCATCAGCAGCTCACGCACGCAGCTGCCTACCACATACGCGTCGTAGCCTGCATTTTCAAGCACACCGATCGCCTCTGTGACCTGTGCCGGCAGTATGATCATGGTATCACTTCCTTACTTTGTACTTCAGTATACGGAATGCACATTCCGTAGAAAAATGTTCGTTCGTTCCGAAATATGAATATATCCTGTTGCTGTCGCGGGGAGATGTCTTGTAGTAATACGGCGTCATCATGAACAGATCGTTCAGCATGTCCTGAGAGGTCAGCTCCAGCGTGAAGTCAACATCCTGAGCACCGAGGTATTCAAGCCCCTCTATCTCATACGGCTTGACTTCGTTCAGACGTACCTCGTCGTAAAGCACGGCTTTCAGCCCGTACAGGTGACGCTCGGTGGGAATAGCGGTGATTATATATCCGCCGTCTTTCACGATACGTCGCAGCTCCTCCGTCATGAACGGTGCGAATATGACGGTTGCCATATCTGCACAGCCGCTCTTTATCGGGAGCCTGAAAACGCTCGCCACCGCCGTGGAGATATTGCGGTCCCTCAGCCTTGGCTTTGCCGCAGCCAGTGCGTTTTTGGATATATCCACGCCGAAAACTGCAGGTGTGCAGCCGTTTTCTCTGAGAGCGTCGTGGATGCCTGCGGTATACCAGCATTCTCCGCAGCCGCAGTCAGCGATCACAGGGGCAGGGATATCTCCGCACAGCTCCTTTGCGACTTCGCACAGCTTGTCCAGCAGCGGCTGATATGCACCGCTTCCAAGAAGATCACGCCTTGCCGCAACCATCTCCTTGCTGTCGCCGGGGTCCTTTACATTCTTGTGCTGCGACAGCAGCAGGTTGAGATATCCCTTTGCAGCAATATCGAAGCTGTGGTTCTTCGGGCATCTTGCACTGTTCCCCTCAAAATGCAGCAGGGGAGCATTGTCAAGTCCCAGCTTTTCTCCGCAGACAGGGCAGGTAAAAATGTTCAAGTTGCTTTCTCCTTTGTTATGTATCGCTGAAATGCGTGAGCCACGCCTTTCTGAACGCCTTTGTCCAGTAGCGTCTGGGGAGTATCATCACTGAAGAGCATCTCTCGGGGGCGGCGATAACAGGCAGAATACCGCCCTTCAGTGTGCCGCGTGGCAGATGCTTTCTGAATACCATGATGCTGGTAAAATACATCTCGCCCAGCTCCTCGGCACACAGCGGTCTGAATTTGAACGATGAGCGGTCATACTCATCGCGGATAACACCGATTATATCGCCGAAGCGGCTGTCGGGATGCTCCTCGTTATCCTTGAAATGATAGAGGTATTTTCCCATGCGTTCCAGCAGCATCGGGTTCTTCATCACCGCATCTTCCGCAGAATATATGATGCTTGCAGGCAGGTCGTCATGCGGAAAGAAGCTGAACAGCATGTTATTCGCCTGCACCACATATGCATAGTATATCTGACCCGTGAACAGCAGCTCCTCTTTCTCGGTATAGATGGAGTACAGCCCATCCTCGGGCTTCATCCAGACGGGCATCGGGAGCGTCTCATTTTTCGGTGGTCTGCGTGAATAGTTCTCACGCATCATATTCAGTTCCTTCAGAAAATCCATATCATCCTCAGAATTCCAGCCCCAGCCTGTAAGCTGTATCAAGGTGCTGCGGCTTCATCCTTTGCAGCAGCTCCTCATCGTAGTGGGATATTCCGTCCAGAAATACCATCCGCTTTTCTTTCGCACGCTGATTTATCCTGTCGCCAAGCATAACAGTTTCCATGGCGGTCCTGTTGCCTGTTTCGTCAAGACTTTGCAGCGTTTTTCCCGCAGCGGCGATGAAAAGTGCTTTGTCCAGTATCTTCATGTTACAATCAGCGTAAGCATAGCCTGCTGTCCATACTCTGTCGAACCAGCCCACCAGCTTTGCGGGTGCCTCTGTCCAGAATACGGGATAGATAAATGCGATACCGTCACAGCTCTCTATCTTCTTCTGCTCGGCTATTACGTCCTCGGGCAGGGGAAGATCGCTGCGGTAATATGTTTCACGCAGAAACTCTTCTTCGCTCATATCTGTTCTGAAATCCATCCCGTACAGATCGGACATGACTATCTCGTGCCCTGCATCACGCAGCCCGCCGCAGAAACGCTCCTTTACCTCGTGGGTAAAGCTGCTGCGGCTGGGATGGCAATACACCACAAGTACACGCATTACTTCTTTGCTCCTGTGATGCGGAAGCCGTAGATGCGGTAAAATCCTGAGCCGAAACCGCCCATAAACGTGAAGCGAGCCTTCATGGCACCGCTCAGCCTGTCGATATAGCGTTTCTGGATAATGCTCTTATTGATGACGCATTTTGCGTTGCGTACACGGTATTCAAGAGCAGCCGGGTCGCTCATGGAGAAGTATATCTGTGCATCCATCTTGTTGATGGGATTCTTTAATTTGGACATCTTCGCTGCGATGGTGGAGTAGGCATCGAACAGGAAAGCGGTCTTGCTGAAGCGTTTGCCGAATTCCGTCATGAGTCTTACCATTTCGTCGAGAGTGAGGTACATGGAAAGTCCCTCTGCGATGACCAGTACGTTCTCGCCGTTGTAAGCTATCTCATCCAGCCAGTTGAAATCAGTGACTGAGGAGGAGATCATGCGGTAGAGATCGTTTTCGGTGAAGTACTTTCTGCGAAGCCCGATGACCTCGGGGAAGTCGATGTCGTACCATTTCTGTGCACGAAGCTTGACACGGTCGCAGCGGCTGTCAAGACCGCAGCCCAGGTGCAGCACGATACAGTCGGGACACTTTTCGATGAACTTCTCTGCCATCTCGTCATACTGCTTTGCTCTCATGGCGAGGAACACAGCCAGCTTTCGGGATTTGTCCACATCCTCGAAATCATAGCCGCAGCTTTCCACTATCTCTTCTGCTATCTTATCCTCGAAAAAGCCTTCGCGGCTCATCATAGCCTTTCCGTACAGGGGGATATACAGTGTTTTGCTTTCGTTGGTCATGGTGTCCTCCTTAAATTCCGAAATGTATTACATATTGTTCCTGAGATATCGCTTTTATCAGCAGACCGCCAAGTTCAGTGAATCTTTCGTCTGCGGGAAGTATTCCGACAAGCTGCCGTGCAGCATCGGGGGAGATCAGGGTGACGCCGTAAGCGGCAAGCCCCATTCCACTGATATCGGTCGTGTGCCAGAAGAACTCTATATCACAGCCGTATCCTATCGTCAGCAGGTCATCATCGTGGATGGTGATGATGTCGCGGTACTTGTGCGGTTCGTATTCGTCGTATCTTTGCCCCGCTACGGGAGCTGACGGCATTATGCCGAATTCGTGGTATTGTCCGCTCATGGTATCTCCTTTGGTATTCATTATTTCCTATTATATATTATATACTATTATATTGCTATATTCAAGCGTTTTTCGAAAAATGTTCTTTGTGTAAATTGCACAAAAGCAACTTTAACATTTGTACACTCAATGTCAAAAAAACCTCACAAAAATAGTTGCAATTTATGTAAATTTACTATATAATATACACAAGACATTTTCCAAAGGGATTGGTATTTTAGTTATTATATACAATCTGAGTAATTGGTTAATTCTTATGGCGTTCCATTCGGCACGTCAAAAAAATAAATTGTTCGGAGGTTACCCCATGAAAACATTCAAAGCTGACAGTATCAGAAACGTTGTCCTCGCCGGACACGGTGAAAGCGGTAAGACAGCCCTTGCAGAAGCAATGCTGTTCAAGTGCGGTCTGACCGACAGGATGGGCAACACAGCTGACGGTAATACCGTATGCGACTTTGATGCTGAGGAGATCAAAAGAAAGATATCCATCAATTCTGCAGTTGTAAACGCAGTCTGGAAGGATACAAAGATAAACGTTATCGACGCTCCCGGACAGTTTGATTTCGTGGGCGGAATGTATGAGGGCGTACGTGCTGCTGAATCTGTCATCATCACAGTTAACGGCAAGGACAGTGTTTGCCCCGGTACCATCAAGGCGTACAACCTCGCCTGCAAGCAGAACAAGGCGAGAATGATCGCAGTTACCTGCATGGAGGTTGAAAATTCCGATTTCTACAAGGTACATACAGATCTCAAGATCGCTTTCGGTCCTTCCATCTGTCCCATCGTAGTTCCTTACGACAAGCACGGTCCCGTTGAGGCGTACATGAACCTGCTCACCATGAAGGCTTACAAGTACGACAAGAACGGCGTTCCCACCGAGGTGGAGATCCCTGCATCCGAGAACCGTATCGCAGGTCTGCGTGCAGCGATGGCTGAGGCTGTTGCAGAGACCAATGAGGAGTTCATGGAGAAGTTCTTTGAGGGTGAGGAGTTCACTCAGGAAGAGCTTGTAAAGGGTATCCATGACGGTATCGCAAGCGGTGCAATCACACCTGTCGTATGCTGTGCGAATGACACTCTTTCCGGTGTAGATATGCTGCTGGATGCTGTTGTTTCCATGCTTCCTTCTCCTCTGGAGAGAAGCCTTGAGGAAGCCGATGGTGAGATCGTTGAGTATGATGACACCAAGCCTCTTAAGGCATTTGTTTTCAAGACCATCGCCGATCCGTTTGTAGGTAAGATCAGCTGCCTGAAGGTAGTTCAGGGCTCCATCAACGGCAAGTCTGAGGTAGTTAACGCTACAACAGGCGAGACTGTTAAGTTCGGTAAGCTGGTATCCCTGTGCGGTAAGAAGCAGGAAGAGATCGCAGAAGCATTTGCAGGCGACATCGTAGCAGTTACAAAGCTGGATGCAAACACAAGTGATACTCTTTGCGATGCATCCGATGTAAAGGCACTTGCACCCATAACCTTCCCCAAGCCCTGCTATTACATGGCAGTTACACTCAAGGGCAACGGTGACGAGGGTAAGCTCTCTACTGCTATCCGCCGTCTGCTTGAGGAAGACAAGACACTTGAATATGTACATAACCACGAAACACATGAGCGTATCATCGGCGGTCTGGGTGAACAGCATCTGGATGTAGCTGCTGCCAAGCTCAAGGCAAAGTTCGGCATGGAAGTGGCACTGTCTGCTCCTAAGATCGCTTACCGTGAGGCTATCCGCAAGCCCGTTACCATCGAGAGCAAGTACAAGAAGCAGTCCGGTGGTCACGGTCAGTACGGTCACGTTAAGATCGAGTTTGCTCCCCACGAGGGCGATGAGCTCATCTTCGAAGAGAAGATATTCGGCGGTTCCGTACCCAAGAACTTCCACCCCGCAGTTGAGAAGGGTCTGCAGGAGGCTGCAGAGCACGGTACTATCGGTGGCTTCCCCGTAGTTCGCCTGAAGGCTACTCTTATCGACGGTTCCTACCATCCTGTTGACAGCTCCGAAATGGCGTTCAAGACCGCCGCTTCCATGGCGTTCAAGGATTGTATGAAGGAGGCTCAGCCTTATCTTCTCGAACCGCTGAACAGCCTTACCATCCTCGTTCCCGATGACAAGCAGGGCGATATCATGAGCGTACTTTCCAAGCGTCGCGGCAGCGTACTTGGTATGAACTCCGTAGGCGGCGGCATGACCGAGCTGCTTGCAGAGGCTCCTGAGGCTGAGATGGTCGACTTTGCACTGGTGCTCCGTCAGATAACACAGGGTCTCGGCGAGTTCACATCTGAGTTCGCAAGATACGAGATGCTCCCTGCAGGCACTGAGATCAAGGCTTGATAATTCTTCTCCCCTCTGTAATAGGAGGGGAGAATTTGTGCAATTTGCACATGAAATTGCATTTGTGTTCTCATAAATATACGAAAATGCTCAAAATGACTTGTAATTTATGGCATGATATAGTATAATATAGTTGTACGATTTATTACTGGCGTTATGCCTGATATGAAAGGAACAAAGCAAAATGAATATTTCAGAGCTAAAGGTACTGATCTGTGACGATTCCATACTTGTCAGAAAGAAGCTGACAGAGGTGCTGAAGAAGGCAGGTATCACTCTTCTTTTTGAAGCAAAGGATGGCGTACAGGCCGTTGAAACATATAAGACCATCAAGCCCGATGTGGTATTTATGGATATCGTAATGCCCGTTAAGACCGGACTGGATGCGCTGGTAGAGATCAGGGAGTTCGATCCTGATGCCAAGGTAGTTATGGCGTCCACCATCGGTACACAGAGCCACCTTGTAAGTGCTATCAAGGCAGGTGCGTATGATTTCCTGCAGAAGCCTGTAAAGGATGAGGATGTCAACAAGGTACTTGCAAAGATCACAGAAGGCTAATACCGGAAGGAAAGGACAATAGTAATGTTTACACAGTTATTCGGACATTTTCTTTTAAACAAGAACATCATCACAGGTGAACAGCTTGCGGTCGCTCTTGAAGCTAAGAACAACACACGCGTAAAGCTGGGTGCTCTTGCTATCGATGCGGGTTACATGACCGCTGAGCAGGTAGAGGCTGTACATGAGGAGCAGATGCACGTCGACAAGCGTATCGGTGATATTGCTGTTGATATGGGCTTCCTGACAGAGGCTCAGGTGGGCGAGCTGCTCTCCAGACAGAAGACAGCTAACATCGTGCTTGGTCAGGCTCTAATCGATGCAGGCTACATAACCAACAAGCAGTTCGAGGATGCCCTTGCTGAGTACAAGGCTAATGCCGCTTTCGCAGGTGACGAGCCTGACGATGCTGCTCTCGCAAAGGACATCGTTACTATTTTTGATCTCGCTGATGACGAGAACAGAGATTTCTATGTTGATTATATCATGCTGCTTACAAAGAACGCTATCCGCTTTATCGGCGATGACTTCGTTCTTGCAGGCTGCCGCAAGGATATCGAGATCACATGCGATCATCTGTGTTCTCAGGATCTTATGGGTGAAGGCTTCGGTTACTACACCGCTATCGGCAGTGACGATGCAGGCTTCATCAACATCGGCTCACGCTATGCGGTGGATACCAACGAGGATATCGATGATATCACCGAGGCAGGTCTGTTCGAGGAGGTCGACGAGTTCGTTGAGGCTTGCGTAGGTGAGTTCCTCAATCTGCAGAACGGTTTGTTTGCAGTCAATATGTCCAACAAGAAGAACATTGAGCTTGATCTCACACCTCAGTTTGCTGAGAGCAACGCTACCATCACTCTTGCAAAGGGTCTGTCAGTATGTCTGCAGTACACCTTCGGCAAGGTGGAGTTCATCATCCGCAAGAAGTAATTGAAATGATAACCGCCCCTTGGTGAAAGGGGCGGTATTGTTATGCGATCAGATATCAAAAAGCTGCACCTTGCGATGCAGCTTTTTGTTGTCTGATATTACTTGTATTCGCTGATGATAGAATCGATAACGGGAACGATCTCAGCACTGAGCTGTGTCCAGGACTCCTCACCGAATGTGGAGTTGTACATAGCGTCTGTCAGAGGAGTGGAGAGCTCGTCGCCGAAGCCGTACATATCATCCATGATGAATGTGAAGTTGGCAGCGTCGCACATCTCTCTCCAGAGGTCGTAGCAATCAGCATCCCATGTGATTCTCCACTTCTGCATGCCCTCGTACTTACCTGTTGTGTAGGTGATGGTAGCGGGAGCGACGTGGTCGTTTCTGAGCTGGTCGATGATGTTCTGGTCGGTCTCGAACAGGCGGTTGCAGTAGATGAAGTCGACAGCACCCTTTACGTTCTTTGCACCCTTGGGGATCATGTAACCGAATGTGTTGGAGCACATATAGTACTTATCGGAATCG
>JAZURJ010000011.1:0-27019 GCA_045606085.1 Oscillospiraceae bacterium | reverse complement strand
GATAACTGCACCGACTGTTTCTCCGTCCGTTTCGATACGGCTGATGTCAAACTGATATTCCTTTTCGTTAAGACTTACACGAATTTCAGCATGTCCGTCTGTAAGAGCCTTTTCTATCGCAGAGGTTATTTCGTGTCTGCGGTTTATCGTCAGAAATTCATTGCCAATGCAATTTTCATCTGTACCGAAAATCGTCATTGCCGCAGAATTTATAGTCAGAATATTTCTGCTTTTATCAAGCAGCAAGAGTCCCTCACGCATATTCTTTGTGATAAGCTCAAACTCGTCTTTTCTGCGGTTAAGCTCTGCCGCCTTACGCTCGATCTTCATATTCTGCTTGTGGATACGGCGAAGCAATGGGGCTATCTCCTCATAAGCGTCATTCTCTGTCGGATTATCAAGGTCAAGCTTATTCAGTGGCTCAATTATCCTTTTTGACATCTTATGTGCAAGCACAGCTGAAATTATCACCGCGACGATGACAACGATTATCACAGGAGTCATCATTCCTAAAAGCAGGACAAGTCCGCTTGCACGATTTACCGAAATACGAAGCACAGTTCCATCGGATAGCAATACAGCCTCATAATGCGTTTTTTCGGTAAGGGTAGCGGAATAACGTGAGCTGCTGCCTTTTCCTGTTTCAAAGGCTTCTGTAATTTCTTCACGTTCAAGGTGATTATCCATTACAGCTTTGTCAGCCTGTGAGTCGAAAAGCACCGTTCCGTCGCTGTCTACCCATGTCAGACGGAAGTTATCCGATTTCAGTTCTTTAAGATATTCTTCACCCGACTGCTCTGTTCCCACAGAGGCGATGGAAAGCTGATCTTTAAGCTGATCTATCTGGATATTTGTGAAATAGTCGTATAGAAAGCTTGTTATAATTACAAGAGTTGCCAGAAGCACAACAAGCGAGGTTGCAAAAATAGAACGAAAGATCTTACTTGTCATAGCTGCCTCCGAATTTGTAACCAACGTGGCGTACAGTCTCGATCATTTCTCCGTATTCACCCAGCTTCTGACGAAGTGTTCTGATGTGCATATCAACTGTTCTTGTTTCGCCAACAAAATCAGCTCCCCATATCTCGTTATAGAGAGTATCCCTAGAAAAGACAAGCCCTGCATTTTTCATAAAAAGCGAAAGCAGTTCAAACTCCTTGTAGGTAAGAGAAACCTTTTCGCCGTTTATAGTCACGGTACGCTCGTCAAGATTAAGGGAAAGTCCGTCTGCCTGTAAAATGCGGCTCACTGTTTTGGGCTTGCAACGACGCATGACCGCCTTTACTCTCGAGATCATCTCCATCATTCCGAAAGGCTTTACAAGGTAATCGTCTGCACCGAGGTCGAGCCCCTGCACCTTGTCAAATTCTGCACCCTTTGCGGTAGCCATAATAACTGGAATATCCACATATTCTGCTGTGCTTTTGAGAGTTTTAAGCACCTCGATACCGTCAGTTCCGGGGAGCATCACATCAAGAATTACAAGGTCAGGAAGCTCGGTTTTCAACGCAGCCAGAAAGCTGTCGCCGTCCTCAAAGCCCTTTGCTTCAAGCCCTGTTGACTGCAGGGCGTAGACCTCTATATCACGGATACTTGCATCGTCCTCAACGCACCATATCATAAGATCAACTCCTTTATGAGTTTTTGTGTTCGCCTGTTACGGAAAAGATCACCCACTCGGCTATGTTTGTCGCGTGGTCGCCGATACGCTCGAAATACTTTGCTATCATAAGCAGATCAAGAGCATATTCGCCGTTTTCAGGGGTTTCCGCGACCATTTTAATAAGACTGCCCTTGATCCTGTCGAAATACTCATCGACCTTATCATCGTGAACGATGACCGTCTTTGCAAGCTCGATGTCCTTTTTAACATAGGCGTCAACGCTGTCTGTTACCATTGAGATAGTTTCAGCCGCCATATCACGGATATGCACCGTTTCCTCGGCTGTCCTGCCCTCAAGATAGGTGATTATCTCCGCGATGTCCTCCGCCTGGTCGCCGATACGCTCCATATCGGTTATCATTTTAAGTGCAGCGGAGATCTGCCTTAAATCCCTTGCAACAGGCTGCTGCTGTAAAAGTAATTTCATGCAGCGTGATTCTATGTCACGCTCCTTATGGTCGATGTCTGCTGAAATTGACGAAACGTTTTCAGCAAGCGAGACATCTCCCGTAGTAAGCGCCTTTGAGGCAAGAGCGATAGCCTCCTCGCAGAGTGCGCCCATCTCTATCATTTCAGTGTTAAGTATATTTAGCTGCTCATCAAATCTGCTTCTCATCATCCAAACCTTCCTGTAATATAGTCTTCTGTTCGCTTATCAACGGGCTGTGAAAACAGCTTTTCCGTTTCGCCGTATTCGATAAGTTCACCCAGTAAAAAGAATGCCGTGTTGTCGGAGATTCGGACTGCCTGCTGCATATTGTGAGTCACTATGACAATAGTATAACTCTTTTTCAGCTGGATTGCAAGCTCCTCGATTCTCGATGTTGAGATAGGGTCAAGTGCAGAGGTAGGCACGTCCATGAGGAGGATCTTCGGCTTTACGGCAAGTGCCCTTGCAATGCACAATCTCTGCTGCTGACCGCCCGACATTCCGAGGGCATTTTTCTTAAGTCTGTCCTTTACCTCGTCCCATATCGCAGCATCACGAAGAGATTGCTCTACAATTTCATCAAGCTTTACCTTTGATTTGATACCGTGGGTACGAGGACCGTAGGCAATGTTGTCGTAAATGCTCATAGGGAAAGGATTAGGCTTCTGGAACACCATACCGATCTCACGGCGAAGCTCGTTTACATCAACACTGCTGTCATAGATGTTCTGTCCGTTGTAGCGGACTTCACCTGTTATCCTGACCGAGGGGATAAGATCATTCATACGGTTCAAAGTCTTGAGAAAAGTGGACTTTCCACAGCCTGACGGTCCGATAAATGCTGTTATGCTCTTTTCGGGGATGGTAATGCTTACGTTTTTTAGTGCCTGAGTTTTGTCGTACCACAAATTCAGGTCTTTGGCTGTCATTATATCGCTCATTGTATCTTTCCTTTCGGTCATAGCTCACGCTTTTTGGCAAAATATCTGCTGACAAGGGTTGCAGAAAAATTTATCAGAAGCGTTAATATCATAAGTATCGCCGCTATCGCAAAGGCAACTCCGAACTCGCCTTGTTCCTTTGCATAAACGTAAAGTGCAACGGTAAGAGAGGCACCGGGGGATGTAAGTCCCTCGAATATCCCGTTCAGGGCGTGGGCAAAGCCTGCTGTGAAAAGGAGTGCCGCAGACTCGCCTAAAATTCGCCCTATGGACAGGATACAGCCTGTGATAACTCCGTCAACACAGCCGGGAAGTACGACAGTTCTTATTACTCTCCACTTACCTGCACCAAGTCCGAATGCACCGTCACGATAGCTTTGCGGAACTGTTTTAAGGCTCTCCTGAGTAGTACGCATTACGGTAGGCAGATTCATAATAACCAGCGTTAATGAACCTGCTAAAAGCGATGTCTTGAATCCTAAAAACTGGCAGAAAAACAGCATTCCCACAAGTCCGTAAATTATAGACGGAATACCCGAAAGCGTTTCCGCCGCGTATTCGATAATACCGACAAGCCTTTTGTTTTTTGCGTATTCGGTAAGATAAATTGCCGCACCAACGCCTAACGGAATAACGAATATAAGCGTTGCAAGAACGATATAAAGCGTATTTAAAATATCGGGCAAAATACCTATTCGTCCGCTTATGTAGCTGGGTTTTGTTGACAAAAGCTCCCACGAGATATGCGGTATTCCCTTGATGAATACATACACCACAAGGAATATGACAAGCGACGCAGTAAGTCCAGTGGAAATATACATAGCGGCTTTCATTCCGCCAATATAGGCTTTTCTTTTTTTACTAAGCATCAGTCTTTCTCCTTTTTCAAGAAAAAGTTAAGTGTTGCGTTTATAAGCATTATAAAAAGGAACAGCACAAGTGCTATCGAGAATAATGCCTGCTGCTGAAGTCCGCTTGAATAGGACATTTCACTTGCAACAGCGGTCGTGAGAAAACGAACACTCTGGAAAAGCGACGGCATATTAGGAACATTTCCCGACACCATCATGACCGCCATAGCCTCGCCTATCGCACGTCCCACACCAACCACCCCAGCCGCCGCAATTCCGCTTTTTGCCGCAGGTACGGATACTCTGAAATAGGTTTCAACAGGAGTTGCACCGAGAGCGAGAGAAGCATCCTCATATTCTTTCGGAACAGCTTCAAGGGCGGTCATAGACACTTTGATAATAGAGAGAAAGATCATGATCGCAAGAACGATGATCGCTGAAAACAAGCTTGCACCGTCGGGGATATCAAATATCTCACGCACAGCAGGCACAAGCACCAGCATACCCACTAAACCGTATACGACCGACGGAATACCTGCAAGCAGGCTTACTGCACCCTCCATAAAGGCTTTTACCTTTGGGTTAGCCATTTTCGACAGATACACAGCCGCAAAAAATCCTATGGGAACACCTATCAGAATTGCTCCGGCTGTGCCGTAAACGCTTGTCAGGATAAAGGGGAGTATGCCGTAGCTTGGCTCTGCGGCGGTTGACGCCCACTCTGTACCGAAAAGGAAGTCAAAAAGTCCTATCTCCGCTATTGCAGGTATACCCGAAATTACGAGATATATCGTGATGAGCAATACACAGCCGACCGTCAGCAGTCCGAGTATCAGAAATACGCCGTGAATGGCTCTTTCAATCATTTTGTTTTTCTTCATAAGTTCGCTCCGTATATGGCTGTATGCGGCAGAGTTCCGCCGCATCGCCGTTCGATGTATTCTTAATTAGCTGCCACAACACCAGCGGAGGAAATTGCTTCTCTTGCGTTTTCAAATGTAATGTAGTCGAAGAACTTCTGTGTGCTCTCTGAAAGCTCTGTATCAGCCTTTGTTACAAGTACGAACGGACGCTGAACGATATAACTGCCGTCCTTGATGGTTTCTTCTGTGGGAGCAACGCCGTCCACTGTCAGCATCTTGACGCTGTCCTTTACAGACGCTACCGAAGCATAGCCGATAGCCGCAGGATTGCCTGCAACAGTTGTGATAACGTCGCCTGTGGAGGTAAGCTCCTGACGGTACTTGCAGTTATCCTCTGTGCCTGTGATAGACTCAAAGCCGTCACGGGTGCCGCTACCTGCCTCACGTCCGATAAGTACGATCTCGCTGTCACTGCCGCCGATCTCGCTCCAGTTTGCGATCTCGCCTGTGTAGATCTTGGCGATAGTTTCAACATCAAGGTCAGAAATGGGGTTTTCGGGGTTTACGATAATTGCGATACCGTCATAAGCAAGAACTGTTGCTGTAAGGCCCTGCGCCTTTTCCTCGTCCTTTAAGTCACGGCTGGAAAGTCCGATATCACAGGTTCCTGCGGCTACTGCCTTGATGCCAGAGCCTGAGCCTGTGGGGTTGTATGTAACTGTAATTCCTGTGTCCAGCTCAAAGGTCTCTCCGAGAACGCCGATAACCTTTTCCATAGAGGTCGAGCCGTCTGTTGCTACTGCTTCCTTTTCAGAGGAACAGCCTGCGAGTGTGCTGCACATAACAAGTGCCGCTGTTAAAATACTGATGATCTTTTTCATAATTACAAGTCCTTTCAGATGTAAATTTGTTTTTAGTTTTTGTTTGCATTTGAATTATACCTCTCTAATGTAAAGTCAAGAAGAGGAGTTTTGTAAAATCTGTGTCAAATTTTCATTGGGATGCAAAATCCCTGTTACTTTTGAATGTAAAGTAACAGGGATTGAAAAATATACGATTTTACCTTTGTTTTACTCGTCTGAACAAGAACTGTGAAATCACTCTCAAATGCCGAAGACATTGTGTAATAAAGTGAGCCACCGGGGATAAGCGGTATGAGTGCGGTCGTAACAATAGGTGCGGCAGGAGTTTTTAGAATTCTTGCCATAATCTCCGAATATAGCGATAGTCAATAACCAGTATTATTTTTGAAAACTTCTATATGGTCATCGCCCTAATCCACTCCCGTTACTTTTATGTGTAGATTTCGTTGAGCCGCTCGACCGTCCGCCGCTTCATCCGCTTGGTTCTCCTTTGCTCATTATACTGCACAAACCGCCCGGTTAGAGGTAATATTATAGTGCTTACCATTTTCTTTATTATTGATTTTGTTTAATTTAACAATTTAAAGCAGTGTACCAATATAATTTTATCAAAATTCAACAAAATCGCAAAAAACATATTGACATCATCGATTTACAGTGGTAAAATACAAAAAACCGAATAAGTTCAAAGGCGTTGACGAAGACGGAAGCTGCAACGAATTTCCCAGAGAGCCGGGGATGGTGAGATCCCGGTAAAGGACTGCTGATTTCTTATCCCTTCCGAGCCGGAAGCCCCAAAGGTTTACACCCAGTAGGCGTTTCCCGAGTATGCTGCGTAAGTGCATAGAGGTTGTCTGACCTCGATAAGGTGGCGGATCATCGTATCCGCAATTTGAGTGGTACCGCGAGTGTATGATCACACCCGTCTCAAAGCAACAGAAGCTTTGAGGCGGGTTTTTATTTTCGCCTTGAAGCATAAACTTAACAGGGCGTTGCCCACAGAAAGGCGGAATGAACAATGTTATCTCTCGACAAAGTATTTAACGCACAGACGGTGCTGAAGAGCATCATCCGTGAAACGAATGTGGTGAGGGCGTATGGTATCGCTCCCGAATGCGAGCTGTATCTCAAGCCCGAAAACCTGCAGATCACAGGCTCGTTCAAGGTCAGAGGCTCAGCGTACAAGATAGCTATGCTGTCTGACGAAGAAAAGGAACGCGGCGTTATCGCCTGCTCCGCAGGAAACCACGCACAGGGCGTTGCCCTTGCGGCAACCAAGAATGGCATCAGATCACTCATCTGTCTGCCTGACAGTGCGCCTATCTCAAAGGTCGAAGCTACGAAGGGATTTGGTGCAGATGTTTGTCTTGTTGAGGGCTGTTATGACGACGCATATCAGAGAGCACTTGAGCTTCGTGACAGCAAGGGCTATACCTTTGTACATCCCTTTGACGACGAAAATGTCATCGCAGGTCAGGGCACTATCGCTCTTGAAATACTGAACGAACTGGACGACATCGACGCTATCGTAGTTCCCATCGGCGGTGGAGGTCTTATCTCGGGCATCGCTTACACAGTAAAGCAGATACGTCCGTCTGTAAAGGTCTATGGTGTTCAGGCGGCGGGTGCGCCAAGTATGTTCAATTCGATCAAGAACGAGGGAATTGAAGCACTTCCATCTGTATCTACATTTGCGGACGGTATCGCAGTAAAGAAGCCGGGTGAAAACACCTACGCACTTGTAAAGGAATATGTGGATGATATAGCACTCGTTTCAGACGACGAGGTAGCTAGTGCTATACTCGCACTTATGGAAAAACAGAAGATGATCGCTGAGGGTGCAGGTGCAGTTGCTGTTGCGGCTGTCATGTTTGATAAATTCGACCTGAAGGGCAAACGTGTGGCGGCGGTCGTATCGGGAGGCAACATAGATATCACAAGCCTCTCACGTGTGGTCGACCGCGGACTTAAGAATTCGGGACGCTCTTCGAGCCTGCTTATCGAGCTTATCGACAAGCCCGGTCAGCTCAAGGAGATATCCCGTATCATTGCGGACTGCGGCGGAAACGTCACAGGCGTCCACTACGAAAAGGGCAACACCGAGAGCATAAACGGCTGTTTCCTGCGTATCGAGATGGAAACAAGGGATTTTGACCATGTAAGGCTGATAACAAAGACCCTCCGCAAGGAAGGCTTCAAGATCGTATAAAAGGAAAGGAAGATATATCATGAGCAGAAAAGTTGAAACAAATAACGCACCCAAGGCTATCGGACCGTATTCACAGGCAGTTGTTGCGGGAGGTCTTGTATTTACCTCGGGACAGATACCGCTCGACCCCGAAACTGGTGTTCTTACAGGAGAGAACATCACAGAGCAGACCCACCGTGTATGCAAGAACCTCGAAGCTGTATTAAATGCTGCGGGAAGCTCACTGAAAAGTGCCGTAAAGACCGTATGCTTTCTGAGCGACATTGCGGATTTTGCGGCGTTCAACGAGGTGTATGCACAGTACTTCACCGAGAAGCCTGCACGCTCCTGCGTGGCTGTTAAGGAGCTGCCTAAGGGTGCACTGGTCGAGGTCGAGGTGGTTGCTGAAACGGAGGAGCGGACATGATACTTTCGGGTTCGGATATACTTGTAAAGACCCTTATCGAACAGGGCTGTGATACCGTCTTCGGTTACCCGGGCGGACAGATTCTGAACGTTTACGACAGCCTGTACACCCATCAGGACAAAATAAACCACATCCTCACTGCCCACGAACAGGGTGCTGCTCACGCGGCTGACGGTTACGCAAGGACAACAGGAAAAGTGGGCGTGGTCATCTCAACATCCGGTCCCGGTGCGACAAACCTCGTGACCGGTATTGCAACAGCGTACCTTGATTCCATCCCCCTCGTTGCCATCTGCGGAAATGTCCCCACTACGCAGATAGGCTCGGACAGCTTTCAGGAGATAGACATCACAGGTGTAACGCTCCCCATCACTAAGCACAATTATTTCGTAGGCTCTGTGGAACAGCTTGCTGATACCATCCGTGATGCGTTCAGGCTGGCGAAGTCGGGCAGACCCGGTCCTGTGCTGATAGACGTTCCGAAGGATGTTCAGACAGCAAAATGTGAATATGAGCCAATGCTGCCCTCTGAAAAGGATGAGCCAAAGGCTGCAAAGGACATACGCATAGAAGAAGCTGCGGAATATATCAACTCCGCAGAGCGTCCGTTCATCTATTTCGGCGGCGGTCTTATCGCCGCAGCGGCACAGGAGGAGATGCTCGCCCTTGCAGATATGACAGATGCACCTATCGGATGCTCGCTGATGGGACTTTCGGCTATCCCCACCGACCATCCGCGTTTTCTCGGTATGCAGGGTATGCACGGACATTACGCATCCTCTATGGCGATGCACAATGCCGATCTCATCATCGCTCTCGGAGTGCGTTTCAACGACCGTGTAACGGGCAACCGTGCGAAGTTCGCAACAAACGCCAAAATAGTACACATCGATACAGACGGCTCGGAGCTTTCAAAGACCGTCAATGCTGCCTGTGGTCTGAGGGGCGATGTAAAGCTGACGCTCCAGAAGCTGCTGCCGATGATAAAGGAAAGCTCAAAGCCTGCATGGACTGAACTGGTCAGCAGATTCAGGCATGAGGAGAACGAATATCTCGATAACCGTGAGGGGCTTACCCCACGAAAAGCTATCCTCACACTGAACAAGCATCTTGGCGAAAACACAGCCGTGTGCACAGATGTTGGACAGCACCAGATGTGGTCGGCACAGAACCTTGTGTTCAGAACACCGCGACGCTTCGTTTCAAGCGGCGGACTCGGCACGATGGGCTTCGGACTTGGTGCGGCTGTCGGTGCGGCATACGGTACGGGCGAGAGAAGTGTACTCGTCACAGGCGACGGCAGCTTCGGTATGTGCCTTAATGAGCTTGCAACTGCTGCGACCTACAACATCCCGATCGTCATCATGATAATGAATAACGGCGTACTGGGCATGGTAAGGCAGTGGCAGACGCTGTTCTACGACAAGCACTATTCTAACAGCGTGCTTAACAGAAAGACCGACTTCCCTGCCCTTGCACGAGCATTCAGTGCAGACGGAGAGGCTGTCGATACTCCCGAGGAGCTTGATAAGGCTCTGGAAAGAGCGTTCAGCGTAAACGGCCCGTATGTCATAGACTGCAGGATAGACAAGGATGAGTTCGTTCTGCCTATGCTTCCGCCGGGTGGCAGCATGGACGATATAATCACAAAACTGGAGGTGCCGGAATGATAAGATATACACTGGCGGTGCTTGTCCGCAATCAGTTCGGTGTTCTGAACAGGCTCACAAGTATGTTCCGCAGACGGCAGTTCAATATAAGCACCATCACCGCAAGCGAGACCGAGGCGGCGGAATACTCACGTATCACATTCAGCTTCGACGGCGAGGAGGAGAACAAACAGCAGCTTATAAATCAGCTATACAAGCTGCCTGACGTATGCTCTATCAAGGAGCTTACAAGAGAAAACTCCCTGAGCTGCGAGCTTATGCTTATAAAGATGAAGAACGACCCTGCCACAAGGAGCGACATCCAGTCTGCGGCACAGGCATTCAAGGCTGAGACCATCGACTATTCGCGTGATTCCATCGTTCTGCGTGTCATAGGAAACAGCGAAAAAATGGATGACTTCATTTCGCTGATGAGAGATTACGAGATACTCGAGATATGCAGAACAGGTACAGCATCCATCGAAAAGGGCGGTGCGGTGCTTCGTC
The DNA here is from genome assembly GCA_045606085.1 of Oscillospiraceae bacterium. Taxonomy (GTDB): domain Bacteria; phylum Bacillota; class Clostridia; order Oscillospirales; family Ruminococcaceae; genus CAG-115. The sequence continues at coordinate 16,637 of JAZURJ010000011.1, read as the reverse complement.
AGAATCTGAATCTGTGACAGCAGAAAAAACATACGATCAAAAGCCGCACCCCTGATGAGGTGCGGCTTATCTTTATCAGAAGACATCGTTATCGTCAGCTTTCAGACTTTATCTCCGCTGTATCGTCTGTTGTACCGCCGTATGCTACACGGATGATATCGTCGATATTCGCCTCCTCAAGCCGGATATCCTTTATCTTCGCCTGCTTGCCTATATCCTCGATGAGCTTTGCGGCGGTGACGTCGCTCTTCATAAAGCGGTAGACCGTCCTTGCACCCTCGGTCTTTATTATCTCAGCCTTGGGGTGAGTGATGTTCTGCTCGGAGTAAAAATCTATCACAAGCTGACGGTAGGGTGCGATGCGGTCTGCTATCTCGTCAAGGGAGCCGTCCTCGATGACTACGCCCTTGTTGATTATGATGATACGCTTGCAAAGCTCCTGTATATCTCCGAGGTCGTGAGTGGTGAGGATTATCGTTGTCTTTCGTGTCTCGTTTATCTGTTTTATGAACTTTCTGATAGCGTGCTTTGCGTCCACGTCAAGACCGATGGTCGGCTCGTCAAGGAACAGGATATCGGGTGAATGGAGCATTGCCGCCGCAAGGTCGCCCCTCATGCGCTGACCAAGTGAAAGCTGACGGACAGGAGTATCGACTATGCTTTTAAGGTCGAGTATCTCATCCATCATCTTCATATTTTCGTTGTAGACATCATCGGGGACATCGTAGATACGCTTGAGCAGCTCGAAGCTCTCGCCGAGCCTTAAATCCCAGTAGAGCTGTGTCCTCTGTCCGAATACAACGCCGAGGTGCTTTACTACCGCTTTTCTGTCCTTTACGGGCGAGATACCGTTGATGAGTATCTCTCCCGAGGTGGGGCGGAGTATTCCAGACATCATTTTTACCGTGGTGCTTTTTCCAGCGCCGTTCGGGCCTATGTAGCCGACTATCTCGCCCTGCTCAATGGAAAAGCTTACGTCGTCAACTGCGGTCACTATCTTTCTTTCTGGCTTGAAAAGGCCTTTCACAGCGCCCTTTAAGCCCTTTTGCTTTTTGACTGTCTTAAACCTTTTGCTTAAATTCTTAACTTCTATAACAGGCATTGAATACCTTCCTTTCAATTACGAGCCTGCGCTTTCGTACTGCGCAAAGCCTGCGTTGAATATTTTGCAGGCAACAACGAACAGCACAACGCCAAGTCCCAGTGTTATAAACGCCATACCATACGGCAGGGTCAGCATAGAGTTCTTTCCCATAAACTCCGAAGCGGGGTAGAATGCCACCCAGCTCATCGGCATGATGAATGTAAATACGAACTGCACTCCCCTCGGGTACATCGACAGCGGATACATATTCGTGCGGTTGAACAGCTCCTGGAAAAAGCCCGAAACGTGGAGCGGACTTTTCGTCCAGAACGTGGTCGAGCCGAATGCGAGATATATCGCACCTCGCAGGAGCGTTCCGCCGATAATAGCGCTAATCATGCATATCGTATTCGAGAACGTCCACTGGAAATCCACCGAGATACAGCCGTAGACGAACAGGATGATTCCCGGGATAAGGTCGGTGATGCCGTAGAAATTAAGGTCTGCCGCAAGATACTGAAACAGCGTATTCATCGGGCGGAGCCTCATTCTGTCAAGCTCGCCGTGGATTATCTCCCAGCCCATGAACCACGTTTTCGTGAAGAATATTACAGATAGTCCATGAGTAAGCACCGACATTCCGTAAAGGAACGCAAGCTCCTTGAAATTCCAGTCGGCGAGGGTTTCGAACTCCTCGACAACGAATTTTATCGTGGAAAATCCCACAAGAAACTGTATGGGATTTGATATCAGCCAGCCGATAAATGCGGCAGGATATTCCATACAGGTCTGAAACGACAGCCTGAAGGAAAGTGCCGCAACTGACATATAATGCTTAAATTTTTTCATCATATCAGCCTCCCTGAACCAGTACACGGCTCGTTGCACGCTTCTGCGCAAACATGAATATCACCGCAAGTCCGATAAGCCATGCAAGCTGGATACCGAGCTTTATAAGACATTCCGCAGGCGTGTATTTTCCGATGTAGATGCTGAGCGGCTCCTGATACATATACACGAACGGCAGGCAGTACATCGCATTCCTAAGCCATTCTGGGAAGAACCACAGCGGTATCATCGCACCCGAAAGCATATTCACGAAATGATATTTTATCGAGAACACAGGTCCTAAATCGATCGCCGTAAAGGACAGCATTGCAAACACCGCCGAGAACAGCCAGTTTATTCCGTAGCCAAGCACGAAGCTTACAAAGAACAGCAGAAAATGCAGTCCCGATGCAGGCACAGGCAGACCGAATATCACCAGTGCCACGATAAACATCGGGATAGTGCTGAATACCAGATTGAACACGATATTGCCCATATCCTCCGCAAAGTACATGGAGAACAGGTTTATCGGCTTTATCATATCAGTTGCGATACTGCCCGATTTTACAGCGTCCGCTATCTTGTCCTCAACGCCCATATAGTACAGCGAATTCATGAGCATGGACACCACCGTGTAGGTTATCATCATATCGCCTGTGACGCCGTGTGATGCCTCGGTATCTCCGTAAACGGCACGCCAGAAAAAGCCCACCGCAACCATCATAAGGCACTGCATTATCATGAACGTCCATGTGTCCACACGGTACGCCATCATGGTCTGTATCCTCATTTTAGCTATGTATCTGTACGCTTTGAAATTCATATTGTCACCCTCTTTTGTTCTGTGTGTCTTATTCGGAAGTCTGGATTTTTCAGGAAAAAGTTTCAGCAAACACTGTTTTTATCATATCCGAGGGGATATCCTGACCGACGAATTTCTGAAGCATCCCCTTCGGGGTCACCTGTAATCAGAATCGTTATTCCGCAACAGGCGTTGCACATCATCTGTTTTAATTATAGCATATATGACCTGATTTGTCAATGAAATGCATCCCCAAACCGATCGACAGAGAAAATACAGATAACAGCAGAGGGAGCATCATGCTCCCTCTTCATATGCAATTACCGTATCCGTGATACCGCTCCTGTATCAGGCTCATTTATAGTTATCCTTTACGCTGTCTGTTCAGCCAAAATACTCCTCAAACAGCTCGTCTGCGTAGCTTACAGCCGCGTCGGGATAAGCATAGCCTTTAAGCTCCGCCACTTCCCTTGCGGTGCGTGAGAACAGTTCTTTTGTTTCCGCCAGTGCTGATATCATATCCGCCCTGTCGTAACGGGCAAAGCACTTCGGCAAAGAGCCGCTTATGCTGTCGTCTGCCCAGCGGTCCAGAAATCTTCCGTCATGCCAGACGTCCCTTGCATACTTGTTCACGGTGTACATCTCAAGCATCTTCAGCAGGTGGTTCTTGAGGTATGCGTCGATGCACATCTTCGCTGTCCACAGCTCGCCGCGGAGTATCTTTTTAGCCGCCCACACGATGTGGAAGCAGAAATCGTTCACGAGGTTTATATACTCGTCCTCGGAAAGCTCTTGGTACTTCACCTCACGGACGACGTATTCGTTCAGCATTTCATCTATGCCCATCCTGTCGTACAGGACGGTATAGCCCCTGTTGCATACCCAGCCTGCAACGCCCTCTCGTGCGGCTGCGGTAAGCTGTCCGGGCGTGAAGATGATCATATCCACGTCAAGGGAGCCGTTGTAGAGAACTCTGCGTTCCCTGCCGCCGCCAAGCGTCGGCTCCACGAAGGATATCTTCATATCCCCGAGTTTTTCGGGAATGTCGCCGTACAGCCACTTTTCCGTGTCATCAACAGCAATTATCAGGTCGAGATCCGAGTATTCGTCTGCACTGACCTCGCTCCTTGTGGAAGAGCCTATCGCAACGACCGCCTTTATTCCCTCGTCAGCCCTTGCAAGCTCCAGTATTCCTGCCTTTATCTGTGCATATCTGTCCTGCATCTTATCACTCTTTCGTTATTTTTACAATCTGTCAACAAAAGCCTTGACGATGGCTCCGCACTCCTGCGGTTTCTGCTCATATATCATGTGATCTCCCGCAAGGCACACTACCTCGCAGTTGCCCATCTTCTCCGCATAGGGGTAAATGATGTTCTGTCTTGCTTCTTCGTAGTTTTCCAGTATCTCGCTTACCGTTTCATCGTCGTAATCAAGTGCCCTCTGCTCAAAATCAAGATCATTTATCTCTATCTGACGGTTTATCCAGCTGTTCGTTTCGATGATATCTTCCTTTGTCTGAATTCCCCAGCTCGCACAGATGTACAGCTTAGGGATATCGTTGGTGACGATGCCGTTGAATGCGTCCTGAGCGTTCTGTTCAAGAAGGTAGTCCTCCGATACGTTTGCGATGGAATCAAGCGTCAGATACATCAGTGCATCGCCGAGGTACTGCTCCTCCTCGGAATAATTATCGGGGTAATGATAGTGATATTCACGCAGGACATACCTGCTGAGGCCGCATTTTGCGAGGAACTGGAGCAGTCTGTCGCCCATGCCCACCGTGCTTTCGGGTTCTTCGGAAAAGGCATCAGCAGAAAGCTGTGAGCCGTCCACGAACACGATAGCCTCTATCTCCTCGGGATAGTTGCTGCACCAGTAGTTTGCATACGCTCCGCCGATGGAGTGCGGCATCAGCACGTAGGGCGGCTGTATGCCTGCATTTGTCAGTGCTTTGCGGTAGTCCTCCACGATATATTCCAGCGTCATTTCATTGTCAGTATCATCGCTGAAGCCATAGCCTGCACGGTCCACGAACACGACATAGTTATCCTCCTCGAGGCAGGAGGTCATCTGCCGTGCGGCGACGGAATAATCTCCCATGCCAAGTCCTGCCAGTCCGACGATGGTATGTCTGCCGTTTTCATTGCCGAATTTCGCCACATTCAGCGAATACTCACCCACCGAAACTGGACCGTAATAGCCCTTTTCCTTCAGCAACGCTGTTTCCTCTGCGGTCTTTACGCTGTGGAAGATGAACGTACCGAGGAAAAACAGCACCACTGCCGCAAGCAGTGCGATGATGATTCCTGTTATTATCTTTCTTATTCTTTTGCTTTTCGTCATGTTATTCTCCTGATGTCAACGGACATCGTAATAAAACTCGTCCGCTGCCTGTCTGTCCCTGCCCGTGAATATCCTCTTTGTCAGCTTGTGGTTCTTCAGCAGATACCAGTCACCGAATTCGTCAAACTTGCGGCTGGATGTGATGACGACGCCACGCTTTAGTGTGCCGTACTTCCTGCCGCAACTTTTGCCGAGTGCCTTCAGACGCTTTGCGAAATCCGCATCCTCAAGGCTCACAAGGCTCTCGTCAAAGCCGCCTATCCTGTCGAAATCCTTTCTCCTGAACCAGAACATCGTCGCAGAGATGAAGCCGCCGCTCTTTATCATGACGGGCAGCAGATTGAGAGCCACGAACGCTCCCGAAGCCGCAATACCGAGGGACATACGGTCGAACATAGGTATTGCTCCACCGCCGATGTATCTGCCCGAGCGGAGAAGCTCCTTTATCTCGGCAAGGGCGGTCCTGTGCATGAGGCTGTCTGCGTCAATGGTGACCACCACCTTGCCCGAGGATGCACGCACGCCGGCATTTCGTATGCTGCTGATGCATCTGTCGCTGTTCTCCAGCACCCTTGCACCGTTACGCTCTGCGATGACCGCCGTCCTGTCGGTGCATCTGTTGGCGACAACGATGATCTCCACTTCGTCGGAGATCTCCGCAGCCGCCGATCTTATCGATCTCAGGCATCTGCCTATGTATTTTTCCTCATTGTGTGCGGGGATGACTACCGAAATAAGCATGGTTCTCCTCCTTTAATATCATCTATAACAAGTATACCACATAACCTCTTTCAACGCAAGATGAACGATTGATTATTGCGGAAAAAAGGTGTATAATAAGAAATGACACCAAACACAAGGAGAGATATACCATGCAGTTTCAGACAGAATACGGCAGGATAAGCTGTATTGACGACAGCGGCAGAACGGTCGGTGAGGTGACTTTCTCCGAAAAGGAGAACGGCGTGTTTGAGATAGACCACACCTTCGTTGACGAGAGCATGCAGGGCAAGGGCATCGCCGCAAGGCTCGTGCAGCTCGCAATAAATGAGATTAATATGCGTGGCGGCGAGGTCACAGCAAGCTGCTCCTACGCAGCACGACACATCGAAAAAAACGGTTTACGTCCCGTGGTCATCTGCCACATGGTGCAGAGCATCGACGGCAGGGTGACGGGCGGATTTCTCGGAAGCAGCGAGGGCGAAAAGGCGTGTGAGAGCTACTACGAGATAAACCGCATGCTGAAGGGCGACGCATTCGCCTGCGGACGCATCACGATGGAAAGCAGCTTCACGAACGGCTTCAGACCCGATCTCACGGCATATGACGGCTCGGATATCACTGCGGAGGACTACATCGCACGCAGACACGGATACTATGCGGTGTCCTTTGACAGAAACGCAAACGTCGGCTGGCAGGACGGCATCATCCGTGACGATGACACAGGCTACGACGACTGCCACGTCATCGAGGTGCTGACGGAGAACGCTCCGAAGGAGATGCTGGCATATTACAGGAGCATCGGAGTTTCCTACATCTTCGCAGGCAGGGATGATATCGACATCGCGGCGGCTCTCAGGAAGCTGTATTCCCTGTTCGGCATAAAGAAGCTGCTGCTTGAGGGCGGAAGCATCATAAACGGTGCTTTCCTGCGTGCAGGGGCGGTTGATACGCTCAGTATCGTTGTGGCTCCGCTCATCGCCGACAAGGACGACAAGCCGCTGTTTTCGGACGCATCCATGTGCGGCTTCAGGCTCATCGGTACAAATCCCATGGGCGATGGCTCGGTGTGGCTGAGATACGCAAAGTAAATACACAAAGCGGTCAGGTTTTCGCCTGACCGCAGTGTTTTATTCAGCAGGATATATCCTGACGATGACGCCGCCTTCCCTGCCCTCGACCCGTGCCGAAAGCGGCATCGTTTCAAGGTACTTCAGCGTTTCGCTGTCCGTTATTACCCTGGGATGACAGTCATCCATGCTGCTGCCGTTGTTCTCGATGAAAAGCCTGCACGGGCTGCCGCTTACATCCATGCCCTGCAGCATATATCTCGCAGAGAGCGAAAAGCTGTCGGGGGTGATGTACTGTGTGTCTACACCGTCTGCGACGGTGCTTCCCGTAAAACAGCCCGAAGCCGTTGCACTGAACGGTATCATCACGACTGTCGCACTGCTGCCCTCGGTGGTGTACGCATCGTATGTGGTGACATCTATCGTAAGTATCGGTTCCTTATCCATTCTTCTCCGCCTTTCTGTAACTGCCTGCACTCACTCCCACACGGTCACGGAACTGACGCATGAAGTGTGCACAGCAGGTGTAGCCGCAATCCTCCGCAACCTGCTGTATCGGCAGCGAGGTGTTCACAAGCAGGTATTTTGCTCTGTCAAGCCTGAAGGAGATCAGCTCCTCGTTGAAGGAGACTCCGAAAAACTTCTTGTACAGCCTCTGGAAGTGGCTGCCGCTCATGCCTGACCTTGCCGCTGCGGTGTTGATGCTCCAGTCGCCTTGAGGCGAGTAACGCATCTCCCTGCGAAGCTCCGTGAAGATATCGGAATACGCTTCGCTGCTGCGTGGGACGTTCTTTTCGGTGAGGGATGAGTACATCTGCGTAAGCTGCTCGTCTGCTGTGACGCCTGCCCTGAAGCTCAGCAGAGAAAGCTCGTTCACGGTGATGTAGATGCCGACATCCGTGAGCGAACGGCAGATATCGGACGCAAGCTGCTGACCGCTCTCGTCACGAAGTGCTATGGCGAATACACGTTCGCCGAGGTACACGGCAGGCACCTCGCTCCTTTCCGAACGTATCACTGCCGAGGTTATGCTGACAAAATACTGCATATCTCCGCAGCCCTGCGGAAATGACATCAGCAGCACACTGTCGCCCTCGGATATCTTCGCAAGAAAGCCGCGGCGGCTGAGAAGTCCCGTGTGCATATCCGACATATTCTTCTCCTCAAGCTTCTGCCAGATGTATTCGGTGTTGCTCTTTTTTATCACGATGTCAAGACCGTTGGCAACGGCGTCGCACCAGCCGATGTAATGCTCGTCCACGGCAAACTGCTCGGGGGTGTCGTAGGAGGTGGCGATGTAGCCGATCACCCTGTCGGTGTAGTGCAGGCTGCTGAACACCCAGAACTGCGGCTCGTGCGGATGCTCAAGCTGCGGCAGCAGCGTTCTGAGCGGGAACATGAGCTGTCCCGGCTGGTTCTCGGAATATATAAGCTCCATGCGTTCGGAATAGCCGTGCCTGCGGTATTCGGGCATCTCGACACGCCAGTCCTCGCAAAGACAGATGCTCATGGAGCTGCACTCGGACATGACGTATCTGAGGCTGTCCAGCACCGAGGTGAATTTCGGGATGCTCTCGCAGTCGGACATCCTTGCGATGTAGTTCGTGAAGATGAAATTCTTGCGTTCAAGCTGCCTGTGCAGCAGCTTTTCCGTCTGCCGCAGGAGCACTTCCTTCTCCTTGCCGATATCGAAGCATCCGCAGCTTCCGCAGGTCCGCAGATACACCCTGTTCTCCCCTGTGTCGCAGGAAAGACCCAGCTTTTCCGCAAGAGCCTTTACCGCAAGCCTGCCGAGGGCGTTGTCGCCGCCGCAGACGGTGGTAACGGCAGGGCGTGTTATGAGCGTATAGACGCTGCCATCGTAGCCTGTGACGGCTATGTCCTCGGGGACCCTTACGCCGTACCTCGGAAGCTCCTGACACAGCGTTATCGCCATGATGTCGTTGGTGCAGACTATCGCCTCGGGGCGGCGTAACCTGCCTACAAGTATATCGTCCATCAGCTTGATTGCGGAATTACGCCAGAAATCACCGTACACGATGCGGATATTATCCGAAAGAGCATACTGATTCATGGCACGCTCATAGCCCTGTGCACGCTCAAGTGCTTCACGGTTGTTCTCAGGACCTGTCAGGCAGAGGATATCACGCAGACCGTGCTCCTTTATAAGATGCTCCGTCACGCTGTGGATACTGCTGCTCTGGTCAAGGAAAACGCCCGTTATGCCTTCGTATTCATGCTCAACGGCAACGCAGGGTATGCCGCTGCTCCTGAGCTGCTCCAGCACTCTGCGGCGTAGGGATTCGCTGCGGAATCTGTTCGCCGCCATTATGATGCCGTCAAGCTTCGTCAGAAACGGAAGCTCGTATATATTATTCTCGCCGCAGATGTAGCCGTCCGTCGCTTCGGAGGACACGCTCGTGAACACGAGGGTATCAAGTCCGAGCTGTGCGGCGGTGGTCTGCACGCCTGTCAGGAACTCCTTGTCGAGAGTGTCGTATACCTCGGGAATTAGTACCGCTATCCTGCCTCGTGACATCTTCATCACCTCATGGATATGATAGCACCTTTTGCAGTGGATGTCAACAGCACCAGGCACGAAAAGCTAGTGTTTTATATCATTTCAGCAGGATTTAAGTCAAATCTGATACGAAAAGTCATATTCCTGGCAGAAAACACGATTGAATACCATGCGGATATGAGCTATAATCAACACAGACGACGAGTGCGGTCAGTGCAGTGACCGCCGAGGAGGAGGTCACAATGAACAAGAAGTTACTTTCCGCAGCACTGGCAGGTATCATCCTGATGACCGGCTGCTCGGACAACAGCACATCTGACGACACGACACAGCTTACCGCTGAAGCGGCAGGCACAACATCAGCAGCGGTCACGACAGAAGCTGCGGCAACGGAGGAAGCTATGGAGATCATACCCGAGAGGATATACCCCGACAATGAGTACAAGGCACTGGACCGTTCGTTCCTTGATGACGACGACACTATACAGCGTGGCAGCGTCGTGAAGTTTACCTACGAGACCCGTGACAATGTGGGCGGCGGTGATACGGTGTACGAAAAATATGCACTGGTGTATCTCCCTGCAGGCTACGATGACAGCGACACCGAAACCCGCTATAACGTCATGTACTTCATGCACGGCGGCAGTGATTCGCCCGAGTGGTTCCTCAAGGGCGAGGGTAAGGAAAGCTATTTCTCACGCCTGTTCGACAAGATGATAGCTGACGGAGAAATGGAGCCTGCGATAGTCTGCTTCGTGTCCTACTACACACAGTACCGTTCGGACGACACGCAGAATTGCCTGAACTTCCACCACGAACTGATGAACGATATCATCCCCGTGTTTGAAACGAAATACCACACCTACGCTGAGGATGTAACTCCCGAGGGCATCAGGGCGTCACGCAGGCACAGGGCTTTCGGAGGATTTTCTATGGGTGCAGTGACCACCTGGGCGACCTTTGAAAACAGGCTGGATTCCATCGCTTATTATCTGCCTGTCAGCGGTGACTGCTGGGCACTGGGCGGAACAGCGGGCGGAAGTCGTCCCACAGAAACGGCACAGCATCTCGCACAGGCTGTAAAGGACAGCGGCTTCACCGCAGATGACTTCTACATCTACACGGGCTGCGGAGGAAGCGACATGGCAAAGCCTAATCTTGAACCACAGGTCAATGCAATGGCAGAGCTTACGGACACGTTCGTACTCTGTGACAATTTCAGCGACGGCAACTTCTATCACTGCCTGTATCAGAACGGCGGCCACGATCAGAACACCGTGCTCAACGTAATGTACAACGGACTTCCCAAGATGTTCGGATAAGGAGGAAAAAATGCAGAAGATAATATCATTCGTGTGTGCACTTTCGGTGCTCATCACCACAGCCTGCGGCTGCGGCGGAAATACCTCATCAGAAACGGAGATACAGGACAGCTCCGTCGTGGTGCAGGAAACCTCGGATGCGGCAACGGAGAGCATTGAGAGCGAAGCGGTCATCGATGACTATGTCAGCCGCTATCAGCTTTCGAACCCCAACGCAGACGCTAACGCAAAGAAGCTCTACGACTACATCAACGATATGTACGGCACTTATATGATAACAGGTCAGCAGGAATCCACCTGGATGGGCTCCCCCGACTACGAGATGGACTACATCTTTGAGAACACGGGAAAATACCCTGCGATGCGTGGTCTTGACTTTATGAACAATGATTTCGACGGTGTTGTGCAGCGTTCCATCGAATGGCATGAAAAGGGCGGCATCGTGACTATCTGCTGGCATACGGGCGTAAACGGCAGCGGCTATCAGGAATCAAAGGATGACAATCCCGATTTCGACAAGCTGCTCACCGAGGGCACCGATGAATACAACGCCATGATGGCAAGCTGGGACAGAGCCGCCGTGGCTCTGCAGGAGCTGCGTGACGCAGGCGTGCCTGTTCTGTGGCGACCTTTCCACGAGTTCGACGGACAGTGGTTCTGGTGGGGCAAGGGCGGTGCCGAGGACTTCATAAAGCTCTGGCAGATGATGTACGACCGCTACACGAACGACTTTGGTCTGACGAACCTCATCTGGGTGCTGGGTTACTCTGGCGAGGTAAAGGATAACTGGTACCCCGGCAACGAATACTGCGACATCATCGGCTCGGACACCTACGACAACTCCACACACCTGCGTGCATGGAACAAGCTGTCCGCCCTCGAAACGGGCAAGCCCATGGCTTTCCACGAGTGCGGCAAGGTTCCGAGAATGCCGATGTTCCAGAAGGACGGTGCGATGTGGTCATGGTTCATGGTATGGCATACGGATCACATCACAGGCAACAGCGTGAAGGTACTCAACAACGTCTACAATGACGAGATGGCTATCACCCTTGACGAGATTCCCGCTCTTTACTCATGAAAGAGATCTTCCTCACTATTGGCTTCTGCCCCTGTCAGCGACGGGGGCAGACGTCGTTTATATCCGCACACAGAAGTACCGCCCCTGCTTTCACAAGGGCGGTGCTTTTTTATCGGTATCACTTGAAGAGCATCTTCATGTAATTATAAAGGTGAGGCTTTACGCTTGTGTGATCGTGAGCGGTGTTCTGCATTACGTGGGAGAGATAAGGCACGCCGTTTTCTGTCATTATCCTGCGGTAATCGTCAGGGTTGGAGCCTACAACTCCGTCAGCCTTTGAGGAGCTTACGAACACGATGTACGGCTCGTTTTCCGTGAACACCATCTCCTCGCTCGTCATCTGACCGGGGTGCATTCCCGAATTGGGTATCTCCACAAGTCCGGGAGCGGGACACACGGCACCGATATAACCGAAAAGCTCGGGATGTCGGAAGCCGATGAACAGCGATTCCCTGCCGCCCATGGAGAAGCCTGTGATGGCGGTATTCTCCCTGCCCTTTGCTACGGAGAAGGTGCTCTCGATATAGGGCATGAGATCGGTGGTAAGATCGTTGATGAAATTATCGTAGGCAAGGCAGTTTGCAAGGTCCATGCCTGTGCAGAACTGCATATTCTTGTCGCAGAAGATATAGGGAGCAACGATGATCATCTCCTCCACCTCACCGTCCGCGAGAAGGTTGTTGTAGATGGTGGAGAGGTTCACCACGGGACGTGCCATCCACTGCTCGCTGTCGTAAAATCCGTGGAGGATGTACAGCACGGGGTATTCCTTGTCCTCGGAGTAATCTGCGGGCAGAAGCACGTTCACGTTCGTTTCCCTGCCTGCGGTGTTCGAGAAATAGGAGTAACGTGTGAACTCGGGATAAGTCACGCCCTCACGCTGTGTTTCAAGACCGTCGGGGATAAGCTCGGCGATGATGTTCTCAAACTGCTGCATATAGGGTTCCTCCTCGATGACCTCCTGTGTTTCGGCAGCTGCCTCGGCTGTTACCTGCTGCACTGCCTCTGCGGTATCTGCGGCGGGCAGTGTGCTTTCGGATACGGTATCATTTCCCGCACAGCCCGCAAGCAGCACGGACGCTGCAAGAAGCGGCATGAAAAATGACCTTTTATATTGCTTCATATTGACCTCCGTTGTTTTTTCTTTAATTATACAACGTTTCAGGGCGTCATTCAATGACCTGAAATTTCAGAGTTGTTGCATTTAATATCATCCCTGTTCACGGCGGCGGCAGATATTCCGACATATATTGACATCAAAGTAGGTTTGACGTATAATAGAATCATCAAATAACGGAGGTACGATATGAACAGAAATCAGGCACCGCTCCGTCTGGTAAAGAACGTCATCTACCCCTCGTATCAGCTTTATGCGACTATCGCCAACCGCAGAACTCCGCCCGAAACGGCGTTCAGGCTGGCTATACTTATTGCGATAAAATGGATACGCAGGAAATTCTCTGAGCTTGAGTTCCCGAAGGAGCTTGATATGCCCATGCCCGAGAATTACGAGGATTTCTCGCTTGATATGCTGACATCCATCAGGCTGGACCACGGATATGTGCTGGACGTCGTGTACATACCCGAGCTGATGTCATGGTCGCTGCAGCTTGTTGAGCCTGACCTCGGCCTTGGCAGCCATCCTGCCGTGCCGGGCCGTATATTCACGACGAACATCGGCTTCAGGCTGACGGAGGGCGTAGTGGAGTGCGGCTTCAACACGATAGTTTCGGATCATGCTCACATCACCCATAAGAGCAGCGTATATCGTCTGGGTCTTGTCAAGGACATCGTACGTCACCCTATGCTGGGTCTTGACCAGCACAGAACGCTCATTGAGCACGCCGACATACTGGATACACCTGCGAAGATGCGTTATCTGCGTGATTTCATCGACGACGACGGACGGCTTATGCCCGTCGCACTGTTCACCATGGCGGCAAAAGAAGCCGAGAAAAACGAGCAGTTCCCTGCTGCTGTAAGCTTCACGCCCGACCGCAAGTACTACACCATCTGCCACAGGTTCCTCAGCGGCGGCGGTGACGAGGGCATAAAGAAGCTGCAGTTCTCGAAAAACGACGAGGATGTGTGGGAGGCGGCTCCCGAGAGCGTCCCCGAAAACCCTGTGCTGCCCGAACCGCCGCAGGCAGAGGAAGCACACGCCGCAGCCGAGCCGTTCCTCCCCTACGACATCGCACAGAACGCTCATGACGCCATGGGCTACGGTCACTATTTCATCGTGGCACACGACAGACTGGATGATCTGAAAAAGCTTGTGTGTGCCGAGGATATCTCGGGCGGCGACGTGTTCCTGATCGAGCCGAAGAAGATGGGCGGCACCGTCACCGCATATCCGTACAGCGTGTACCGCGACCGTGCGGACGAGCTGCAGCAGGAGGTCTACAACTTCATCCAGCGGTATCCGCTGAATAAGCCGATGAAATACGGACGTGTGCTGTTCTCGCCTGCCGCAAGACTGCATCAGCAGGAACAGATCATCCGCTCCACCAATTCCATTGCGGCTCTCGTCACGGAGAACGAAAAGCATATTTCCCTGCTGCTGCAGGAGTACGAGGAAAAGCTGAGGCTGGAAAAGGACAAGAACAGGCTCCACAAGGAAAAGACAGCACGCCTTGAGGAGATCATCGAGAAAAAAGATGAACAGATCGCAGCGATGCGTCAGAGCATAAAGGACACTGAAGCGGAATGTGAAAAACGCATCAGGGGCACGGAAATGAAGCTGCAGTACCTGCTCTCCCTTGACGAAAGACCCGCAACTCCGCAGGAAGTGCCCGAGTGGGTCGAGAAGAAATTCAGGGGACGCATGATATTCCATGAGCGTGCGTGTGACCTTATCTGCGATGTACCCGTGCAGGATATCGATATGAGGCTGCTGTGCGATGCTCTGGAATACCTCGCAACGGAATACTACGATTTCTACACGGGAAAGATATCCGAGGACGAGGCGAAGAACCGAAGCTCGGACAAGTATGACAGGCCGTTCGTTGTTGCTCCCACAGGCACGGGAAGCATCAACATGACGCCGACCGCATACAAGGTGAAATACCGCATGGAGAGCAGGTTCTCGAAGGAGCAGCCGCTGGATATGCACCTCAAGATCGGAAACACCGCTCCGCATCTTATCAGGATATATTTCTTCTTCGACAACGACAAGGACCTTATCGTTGTGGGAAGCCTGCCGAAGCATCTTTCCACAACATCAAACAAGACTTAAACTCATCTCAGGAGGTACGATATGAGAAAGGACTTCGGAGCAAAGGCTCTGCTTTATCCAATGCCTGTTTTTATCATCGCAACATACGGTGAGGACGGCACGCCCGACGCCATGAACGCCGCATGGGGCGGCATCGGCGAGGAGGACCAGATATTCATCTGTCTGGACCCGTCACACAAGACCACGAAGAACATCATGGCACGAAAGGCTTTCACCGTCAGCATGGCGGATGCGGCTCACATGACGGAATGTGACTATGTGGGCATAGTTTCCGCAAACGATGTTCCCGACAAGCTGGAGAGATGTGGTCTGCATACCTTCAGGAGCAGCCGTGTGGACGCTCCCGTAATCGAGGAGCTGCCGATGGCACTTGAGTGCGAGCTTATCAGCTACGACGAGGAGAGCTGTCACCTTTTCGGCCGCATCGTGAACGTAAGTGCAGACGAGAGCGTGCTCGGCGAGAACGGAAAGATAGACCCGCACAAGCTGCGTCCCATCACCTACGACCCGATGAACCATGAGTATCTGGAGCTTGGAGCGAAGGTCGGAAACGCATTCAAGGATGGTCTGAAGCTGAAATAAACAGAAGCTGCCCGTGAGATTCACGGGCAGTATCGTTTTATGCGGTCTTTTCAGCCTTCGGCTTTCTCTCGGGGATGAGATAGATATAGATAAGCGAGCTTACGAGAAGAAGATAAGGATAGAAAAGATACGGTATGATCTCATAGGCAGAAACTGTGTGTCCGAGGGACGCCGCGGCGGATATCGCAACCAGCATCTGTGCACCGTACGGGAGTATTCCCTGGAAGATGCAGGAGAAGGTATCGAGGATGGAGGCGGTCTTTCTCGGGGTGATGCCGTAGGTGGACGCCATCTCCTTTGCGATGGGGTTCGCCATTACTATCGCAACGGTGTTGTTGGCGGTGGCGATGTCCATCATGCCCACCAGCAGACCTATTCCGAGCTGTCCGCTCTTTTTGCTGCGGAACAGCTTGCGTGCAAGATACAGCAGCGAATCAAAGCCGCCGTGCTCACGTATCAGCTCACACAGACCTGCAACAAGCACTGCGACCATCGCCGTTTCGAACATTCCCGAAACGCCCGAGCCGATGTCCGCAACGAGGGAAACGGCAGTGGAAGCTCCCGTGGCAAGCACGATGACAGCACCCGAAACGATGCCGATAAGCAGCACCACGAATACGTTGATTCCGATGATGCCGCCGATAAGCACGAGGATGTACGGCACTATCTGGAGCAGGTCGTACTCGTGCATGATGACCTCTGCGTTATCAGGGTCGACAGAAAACACGACCACAAGTATCAGCGTAAGTATAGCAGGCGGAAGTGCGATGCGGAAGTTCTCACGGAATTTATCCTTCATGTAGCAGCCCTGACCGTTGCAGGCTGCGATGGTGGTATCGGAAATAAAAGACAAGTTGTCGCCAAACATTGCACCGCCCATAACTGATCCGATGCAAAGGGGAAGGGAAATGCCTGAAACGGAAGAAACAGCAACCGCAATGGGGGTGATCAGTGTGATTGTACCGACACTTGTTCCCATAGCAATGGAAACAAAGCAAGCGGCAATAAACAGAACAGCAACGGCTGCCCATGCGGGAGTAAGTCGG
>JAZURJ010000010.1:0-6058 GCA_045606085.1 Oscillospiraceae bacterium | reverse complement strand
GGTGCAATGCCGGGCGAGGACTACGTTGAAGTCGGACGTGGCATGGAGGAATCCGAAAAGGCTGCAAAGTACCTTCAGGATGCTGGCTACGATATGCTCAACGCCGATAACGGAACATATGATTCCTGGTACTGGGCACATCCTCCGATGTATATGCCCGAAAACTGCAACCTTGAGGATGTTGCACACATAAAGAAGTTCGTTGACATTCCGGTTGTATGTGCAGGCAGAATGGATATGGAGGTCGGTGCACAGGCAGTAGCAGACGGCAGAATAGACGCTGTCGGTGTTGCACGTCAGTTCCTTGTTGATCCCGAGTGGGTAACAAAGATGATAGATGACAGGGTGGAGGATATCAAGCCTTGTATCTGCTGCCACAGCGGATGCTTCAACTTCTCATCCTCCAAGGGTCATGCTAATACTCAGGACCTCACCGATACGATGGGTCTTTCCCGTTGTGCACTCAACCCGCTTACCATGCAGTCCAAAAAATATCATATCGAGCCTGCTAAAAAGGCAAAGAAGATCGCAATAATCGGCGGTGGTATCGGTGGTATGGAAGCAGCCATCCTCTGTGCAAAGCGTGGTCATACCGTAACACTGTACGAAAAGAGCGACAAGCTGGGCGGCGTGTTCATCGCAGCGGCAGCTCCGTCGTTCAAGGAAAAGGATAAGGCTCTTATTGCATGGTATATCCGTGAGGTGTCCAGACACCCGATCACCGTAAAAATGAATACCGAGATTACTGATATCAAGTCCCTTGATGCTGATGAGATCATTGTTGCAACAGGTGCTGTCGCAAAGAAGATACCTGTAAAGGGTGCTGAAACTGCAGTAGAGGCTGTTGATTACCTCCTCGGCAAAAAGGAAGTCGGCGAGAATGTTGTTGTTATCGGCGGCGGACTTACAGGCTGCGAGATCGCATATGACCTCTATCTGAACGGCAGAAAGCCTGTTATCGTTGAGATGCAGGATGATCTTATTACAACAAAGGGCATCTGCCTTGCCAACACAAGCTATCTGCGTGATTTCTTCAAGACCAACAAAGTTCCTGTGCATCTTGAAACTTCTCTTGTAGAGATTTGTGACGGACATGTTGTACTGAAGGGCAAGGACGGCAGCACATTTGATGTGACCGCAGATTCGGTTATATTGTCCGTGGGATACAATCCTGCTCCCGTGGTATCCAAGGGAAGGAATGTTCATGTGATAGGTGACGCGGCAAGCGTAGGAAACCTCCGCACTGTTATCTGGGGCGCGTGGGATATCTGTATGAAACTCTGATGAGCGATAAGGAGAATAAAAATGATATTGACAAAAGAACAGCAGGCCATCCTTGATGGCGAGAAGGGTGAGACCCTTGCAAAGGTCATGAAGACCATGGTCATGTACGGAGATGCATTCGAGGCAGAAAAACTGGTACCCATTACCTCGGAGTATAATCATCTGGTTACTTCGTTCGGTCTGAAGGTAATGGCACCCGTGTATGATCTGATGCAGCAGCTCCTGGACGCTGATGTTGCATCCGGACAGAAGTTCTCTGTTGACCCTCGACCTCTGGACAAGAACGTTCCTGCCAATTTCCTGCAGAATTTTGTGTTCAACAAGTTTATGTATACAAAGCAGGATTTCTACGAGGGACAGCTCGAAAAGCTCGGTCTGATGGATAAGGATGCATTCTCCTGTACCTGCTATATGGATGAGGTCGGCAACAAGCCTAAGAAGGGCGATATCCTCTCGTGGGCAGAATCCAGTGCCGTAGTATATGCAAATTCCGTGCTGGGTGCACGCTGCAACCGTAACTCCGGTATCATCGATATCATGGGTTCCATCGTTGGCTATGTTCCGTATTTCGGACTTCTCACTGACGAGGGCAGAAAAGCCACATGGGTAGTTAAGATAAACACCACAAAAAAGCCGGAAGCACAGCTTCTCGGCTCCGCTATCGGCATGAAGGTCATGGAAGACGTCCCCTATGTTATCGGACTTGATAAGTGGCTTGGAAATGAACTTGACGATGCATCCTGTGCTTACCTCAAGGATTTTGGTGCTGCTACCGCATCCAACGGAGCAGTTGGTCTGTATCACATCGCGGGTCTTACCCCCGAGGCTGTTGAGCAGGGCGAGAGCCTTATCGCAGAGGGTGCAAGAGAATACATTATCGATGACGCAGAGCTTGAGAGAGTACAGAAGAACTATCCCGTTATCTGGAAGAATCCTGATGCAAAGCCTAAGCTGTGCTTTGTTGGATGTCCGCACCTTTCTCTCCAGCAGCTCAAGGACTGGACTGAAAAGCTGGAAACAGAGCTTAAGCAGAATAATGTAAAGAAAGTCACTGTTCCCACTGTGTTTACCGCCGCACCCGGAGTGCTCGAGGCATTTGAAAAGACCGATTATGCTGCAAGATTGAAGGCAACAGGCGTTATCACATCCTATATCTGTCCGCTCATGTATATGAACAATCCTCTGTGTAAGAAGATGCCTGTTATCACATCTTCCAATAAGCTGCGTACATATACCAGTGCCAGATACTATACAGACGCTGAGATTCTCCACATCATCACAGGAGGTAAGAAATAATGAGACAGTTTCAAGGTAGAGTTATTACGCCGGGCGAAGTGACTGCACATGCGGTTGTTACAACCGAAGGCTTCAATACGCTTGCGTCCCTGCAGATGGCACTGCAGTTCGGAGATAAAGAAGTGAAGTGCGGCGATCAGAACAACAAGGACCTTCACGGCAAGCCGCTGATAAACAAGGCACTGTGCCTGCCTCAGACCATCGGCTCCACAACAGGTGGTCTTGTGCTGTATTGTGCTTGTGCGATGGAGAAGAATCCCGCCTGCCTCCTGTTCTCCGGTCATATCGATTCCCTTGCGGCAGCAGGTGCTGTGCTTGCTGATGTCTGGGTGGACGGTGTATCCATGCCTGTTATCGATATGCTTGGTGACGAGTTCCTGAATTATGTCAAGGATGGCATGACCATCACTGTGAAGAAAGACGGCATAGTTGAAGTTGAGTGAGCATTTACACAATAGCAACAAATGAAAAAACCGTGCAAAAGCGCGGTTTTTTGCTATATCGGATAGTGTGAGTTACTTCATCAGAGTTCTTTCATCGCAGTATTCGCAGATGAGGATATCACCATATGTGCGGAAGCTGTTGGGCAGATAAAGCTCTGTCTGCGTCACGCATTTGGGGTTGTGGCAGCGGACATCCTTGTGAATCTCACCTGAAAGAAGTGCGTTCGGACGAAGCTCATTGTTGAGAGTTGAAAGTATCAGAGCCATGCGGACATACATTCCGTAGTTTGCCTGTGCGAAATACTTTGCTCTGGGGTCGTCATCGACCTCCACATCGATCTCGTCAACTCGGGGCAGGGGATGCATTACTATCATATCGCTCTTTGCAAGTGTCATCTTTTCCTTTGTAAGGCGATATACACCCTTCTGCTTTTCGTATTCTTCCGCACTGTCAAAACGCTCACGCTGAATACGTGTCATGTACAGCATATCAAGCTCGGGTATAGCTTCATCGATCGTTGCCACTTCACGGAATTCGCAGCCCCTTGCAACGAGGATATCCTTGATATAGGAGGGAAGAGCAAGATGAGGAGTGGAGATCAGCACGAATTTGTTGTTAGGGTAGCAGGAAAGCGTTTTCAGCAGCGAGTGTACCGTTCTGCCGTTTCTGAGGTCACCACAAAGACCCACGGTAAGGTTGTCCAGTCTGCCGATCTCGGTCTGCAGCGTCAGGAGGTCTGTCAGTGTCTGAGTGGGATGCAGATGTCCTCCGTCGCCTGCGTTGATGACAGGGCACTCGGCATTGAGTGCAGCAGCCTTTGCAGAGCCTTCCTGAGAATGACGCATTACGAGGATATCGGCATAGTTGCTGACTATCTTAATAGTATCCTTGAGGTTTTCGCCTTTGGCAACGGAAGAGTTACCCGGGTTGTCGAAGCCGATGATGCTGCCGCCAAGACGTATCATTGCGGTTTGGAAGCTCATCTGTGTTCGTGTGGATGGCTCATAGAACAGTGTGGCCATTATCTTGCCCTTGCATTTTTCGGCGTAGCTTTCAGGACGTCGCATGATATCCTGTGCAAGACGTATCATAGCGTTCCACTGATGTACGGAATAGTCCTCCGTATCGACGAGATGATTGAATTTCTGATTCAAGCTTATCACCCTTCATTTTTTATTCTACATTATTATATCAAATCTGACGGCGGATTTCAATATATTTCGGAAAATTTATTACATTTGCTTTTACAGGAGAAATATGCTATACTTATAGGTGTTATTTTAATATCATAAAGGAGTTAACATGAACTCGGTATATACTCACCATGATAAGATAAGAAGCGAATACAGCATGGATGTCGTTATCGCCTGCGATGTGACGCCGTCCTGCATCAGAATCGTATTCTACGATCGTTCGCTGTCAAGACGTATCGCCCGCACGGCGGTGGTCAATGCAGGGATTACAGCAGAGAACGCACCGACAGAGCTTGCAAAGCATATATTCATGGCAATGAGGGAGTATTCTGTGCCCTCATCAGCCGTTACAGGAATAGGAATATGTGCACCGATGCAGATATCCCTTGCCATCGAAGAGGAACTTTCGCCTACGGATATGTTTCTCCGTCCCGATGTGGATATTCGCGTTATGCCGTTCGTCAGTGCGTATGCAGACGGGCGTTTTGCAGCTATGCTTGCTACAGTCCCGATGGAAGAAGGTACATTTATCGCAGAGTTCGGCAATAAATTGAACCTCGCCTACTACACACAGGGCAGGCTGGAGATCGCCTCCATGACGTTGATGGGTTCGTTCGATGCTTCGGCACTTACAGATGGAATTCCTTATGAATTCGGTGCAATCGATGAGCTTTACCGTGATGAAGGCGGTATTATCTGCTACTATGTTGTCGGAGATGAGGAAAGCTGCGGAATATCTGCCTCAGCCGCACTGGACGGTGTCTGCATGATGCTGGAGCGTGGCATCGTTGACGAGGATGGTATCATGACAGACCGTGACCAGCTATACATCGGAGAGGATTACTGTATCGTTCAGCGTGATGTTCGTGCGGTACAGTCCGATAAAGCGAAAGCAACAGCGGCGATCGAGTGCTTTCTTCGCAGATATTCCGCACCGAAGGATGTATATTTCACGGGTGATGTCACCGCCTGCAATGGAGTTCAGCGTCTTGCTCAGATCGGCATAGTTCCACAAACGCTTGCTGACATTGCACACAGCAGTCCTTATTCGGCTGAGCAGGGCGTGATAAACTGCCTTTCCGAGGAGGACATGATGTACGCTGTGGAGCGTCTTATCAGCGATGCAACAGATGTTTCTGCCGACATCCTTGATGGGTTTGACGATTTGTACATAACAAATCTTAGTTTTTAGGTAATTTTGTCAAAAATATCGCAAAAAACTACTTGATTTTTTGATCCAAAAGTGTTATAATAGAAAAGCATTTAGTATCCGTTGGTATGCCCTTTTGCGAAAAACGGTGCACCAATGTGAGTTAATGCGAGGTGCTTGCACCAAACATTAATACGGGTAGTCCGCTGGGATCAAGGTAAATCCCTTGGCGTATATCGCTCGAGCAGGTCGGTCTTAAGAATATCCGAAACGTCTAGGAGGAAAAAATGGACGCATTAAAAATCATCGAACAGAGCAGCATGAAGGCAGATGCCCCCGTGATCGAGGTCGGCGACCTGGTAAAGGTTGGCGTAAAGATCAAGGAAGGCGATAAGTTCCGTATCCAGATCTTCGAGGGTACAGTTATCGCTAAGAAGCACGGCGGCGTAAACGAGACATTCACAGTTAGACGTGTAGCACACGGCTGTGGCGTAGAGAGAGTATTCCCTCTGCACTCTCCGACTGTTGAAAAGGTTGAGGTAATCAGACACGGTAAGGTTCGCAGAGCTAAGCTGTACTACCTCAGAGACAGAGTTGGTAAGGCTGCAAAGGTTAAGTCCAGAGTTTGATCTTAGATCAGACACCCCCAAATCCAAGCATAAGCCCCCGTTTTGTGTACTGCACATTGCGG
>JAZURJ010000009.1:0-48722 GCA_045606085.1 Oscillospiraceae bacterium | reverse complement strand
ACGACGCTCAGAGTGACCGAGAACTACGTACTCAACGCCCATCTCAGCCAGCATGTCAGCGGAGATCTCGCCTGTGAATGCACCGCTCTTCTCGAAGTGGCAGTTCTCAGCACCGATCTTGATGTTTGTGCCCTCGGTAGCAGCCAGAGCTGTCTCGAGGTTTGTGAAAGGAACGCAGGCTACGATCTCAACTGTCTTGATGTCAGCTACCATGCCCTTGAGCTCCTCCAGCAGAGCCTTAGCTTCGGGACGTGTCTTGTTCATCTTCCAGTTGCCTGCGATTATTGCTTTTCTTGTTGCCTTATTCATTGTTGTATTCTCCTTATGATTATTTTTATAGAAATCCATCATTTCCTGAACATCTATGCCGTCTATCGTCATTCCGTCCAGTCTGCAGTTTACTATTGCGGAGCCTGAAAGGTCGCATCTTTCGATGCCTGTGCCGCTGAGATCACACTGTGTGAACCCCGCACCGCGGATGTCGTCCTCGACAAAGCCGCAGCCTTTAAGCTGCGTCCTTACAAATGCCGAGCCTGCCAGTGTACATTCTTCAACGCCGCAGCAGAGCCTGCTGCGTTCAACGGTGAGTTTTTCGCAGTCGCACTCGCTTATGCGGGCGATATTCCGGTTAATGATGTCCATTGTTTACCTCAAACAATAGGGCAGATCGCTCTGCCCTATCGGTTCTTGAATTTGGGTGATTACTTATCCTGGATCACGTCGATGCCGGGAAGTACCTTGCCCTCGAGATACTCGAGAGAAGCACCGCCGCCTGTGGAGATGTGGCTCATCTTGTCAGCGTAGCCGAGCTGTACAACAGCTGCTGCGGAGTCGCCGCCGCCGATGATCGTTGTAGCGTCAGCCTCTGCAAGACCCTTAGCTACTGCGATAGTACCCTTTGCGAGGATGGGATTCTCAAATACGCCCATAGGACCGTTCCATACAACTGTCTTAGCAGCCTTTGCCTCGTTAGCAAACAGCTCCATTGTCTTTGTACCGATGTCCAGACCCATCATATCAGCAGGGATCTTGTGGGAATCAACAACTGTGACCTCAACAGCTGCGTCGATAGGATCGGGGAAGTTCTTTGTGATAGTTGTATCGATAGGCAGGAGCAGCTTCTTGCCGTTCTTCTCAGCCTTAGCGATCATCTCCTTGCAGTAGTCGATCTTCTCATCGTCCACGAGAGAAGTACCAACCTCATAGCCCTTAGCCTTCAGGAAGGTGTAAGCCATACCGCCGCCGATGATGAGTGTATCGCACTTTTCGAGCAGGTTGGAGATAACGTTCAGCTTGTCAGCAACCTTAGCACCGCCGAGGATTGCAACGAAGGGACGAACGGGATCCTCAACTGCGTTGCCGAGGAAGTCGATCTCCTTGTTCATCAGGTAGCCTACTGCGGACTCCTTAACGAACTTTGTTACGCCTGCTGTGGAAGCGTGTGCTCTGTGAGCAGAGCCGAAAGCATCCATTACGAAGAATTCGCCGTCAACCAGTGCACCGAGTTCCTTAGCGAACTCCTCACCGTTCTTGGTCTCTTCTGCACCACGGAAACGTGTGTTCTCAAGAACAACGATCTCACCGTCGTTCATAGCTGCAACAGCTGCCTTGGCGTTGTCGCCTACTACTGTATCGTCCTTAGCGAAAGTAACCTTTGTGTTAACGAGCTCAGCGAGTCTGTCAGCAGCAGCCTTCAGGGAGAACTTGTCCTCGGGACCGTTCTTCGGCTTGCCCAGGTGAGAGCACAGAACGATCTTTGCACCGTTCTCTACCAGCTTGTTGATGGTGGGGAGAGCTGCAACGATTCTGTTATCGTTTGTGATCTTACCTTCCTTCATGGGAACATTGAAGTCAACTCTTACGAGAACCTTCTTGCCCTTGACTGCGAGGTCTTCTACATGTTTCTTGTTAAGCTTGCTCATTGTTTTTATTTCCTTTCGTAATGAAATATTAAACAGGGATATGGCGTTGCCGCCTACAAAATATATTGTACTATATTTCAGTGAAATTTTCAAGTGTTTTTTGAGAAAAAATTAACAGATACTAAGCTGTATATTTATTGAATTTGACATAACAGTTTCTGTAATGTATAATTATATCTGCGAAATACAGAAAATATACTGTCGGAGAGGTGATAGCATGGATTTCATCCATTGTCCCGTGTGCGGAGAAAAGCTGGGCGGACGTCAGATAGGCGACGAAGGCATCGTCCCGTATTGTGAAGGCTGCAAACGTCCGTGGTTCCCGTTTTCTTATCCTTGCGTGATATGTCTTGCGATAAACGAGGATAACGAGATAGCACTGATACGCCAGACCTATGCCACAACACGTTTTGTGTGCGTAGCGGGCTTTATCTCACATGGAGAAACAGCGGAGAATACCGTTGTCCGCGAGATAGGTGAGGAGATAGGTCTTGATGTCCTCAGTGTACGTTATGTCGGCAGCTATTATTACGAGAAGAACGATAATCTCATGCTGGGATTTGCCGTGAGGGTCAGGAAAGCTCCGTTCAGACTATCCGAAAAGGAGGTCGAAACGGCACAATGGTTTTCTGTTGGGGACGCCGAAAAGGAACTGTCCAAGGGCACAACAGGCATCTGCCTGCTGCGTGACCTGCTCAGGCAGACAGAAGACCTCACCGCGTGGTAAGATATACCTGCATAATACGAACAGCCTCCGTGTGAAACGGAGGCTGTTGTTATCGGATTTAGTTTCTTTCGGGACCTCTTACGAGAACACCTATCATATCGGGACCTGCGTTGCAGGAAACGACAACGCCGCAAGGCTCGATCATGGAAGGGCCGTAGCCGACACGCTTTGTCATCTTTTCGATGAATTCCTTTTCCTGCTCGGGACGTGTCGTGGTGATCACCTGCCAGGGGGTTTCGGGGGTCATTCTGGAGACGATATATTCAACTGCCGCATCGATGGCAGCCTTTTCACCTCGCGCCTTCTTCACGACCTCTGTCTTTTCGCCGAACAGAGTGATGATAGGCTTCAGCCCCATCAGCTCGCCGAGGAAGGATGCAGCAGCGGTGATTCTGCCGGACTTCTTCATGTGACGCAGATCGAAGCCGATAATGAATGCCTCGATGTGCTTTGCCCAGTCCTCCAGATAAGCGACAACGCTCTTGACGGGCTGACCCTCCTGCAGCTTGCGGCATGCCTCTGTGATGGGGTAACCGTAGCCGAGGGTGTAGTTCTGGCTGTCAATGGTGTATATCTTCAGCTCGGGGCACTTTTCTTTCACGTTTTCCTTTGCCATGACTGCACTGGAGTAGGTCTGTGAGCCTGCTGCGGTGATAACGTCAACGATTATCTCTCTTACTCCCTGTGCATAAAGCTCGCGGTATGTTTCTTCGAAACGCAGTGCGGTGATCTGGGAGTGCTTGGGTATCTCCTCGTTGTCCTTGAGTATTTTGTAGAAATCATTTATCTCAAGATCCTTGCGGTCTGTGTAGCTCTTGCCGTTGATGGCGACCTCGAAGGGAAGGATCACAAGGAGATCCTTGTACTGTTCCTCCATCTCTGCGGAGATATCGCAGCCGCTGTCAGTGATGATTCTTACGTGTTCGTTCATAGTATTTTCCTTTCAATATTCATACCAACCGGTGTTTGCTGTTGTTCAGCGTTGTTCCAGTCAAAATCTCTCAATCTGCCGAAATTCTGGAGTTCGGGGAAATCCCACTGCCTCAGAGCTTCGTACACGCCTATGGCGACACTGTTCGACAGGTTCAGACTTCGCAGCGTGGAACGCATCGGTATCCTGACGCAGCGTTCCTTGTTCCTGAACAGAAGTTCCTCGGGAAGCCCCGCGTCCTCTCTGCCGAAGAACAGGTAACACTTGTCGGGGTAGCTCACATCCGAGTAGGTCCGCTGTGCCTTTGTGGTGAAATAATAATACTCACCGTCGTTGCGTGCGAAGAAATCCTCAAAGCTGTCGTAATATGTGATGTCCAGATAGTGCCAGTAATCCAGACCCGCACGTTTCAGGTGCTTGTCCGTGGGGGTGAAACCCATAGGACGGATGATGTGCAGACGTGCCCCCGTAACTGCACAGGTACGGGCGATATTGCCTGTATTCTGTGGTATCTGGGGCTGTGCAAGAACTATATTAAGCTCCATCTCATCACCTCTTTGTCTGCTCCGGCATGCTTATACACATTTTATCATATTCCAGTTTGTTTTTCAAGCCCTTTTATTATTTTTATCTGATCATCGAACGGTGTAATTTTTACCTCGAATATATCCGACTAGTGCTGCAGATGATATTTCCGAAAAGGAGCTGATAGCATGACGAACAAACAGGAATGTATGGTAAAGGCGGCTGTTGCAGGTGTCGTAACGGGAGGTCTTGCTTTTGTAGCGGTGAATTCGCTGGGCAGACGCAAGAGCTTCAGACGAATGACAGCGGCAAAGGCTTTTCGTATGATCGGCACAGTAATGGATGCACTGTAAGACCTGCCCTCGGAGATCACAGACCCGAGGGCAGGATTTTTGCGGCTTCTGGACGACATTGCGGTGGCATTTGCTTTGGAGATATAAAACGAAACAAAACGAAAGAAAATATGCATGAAATAAACTTTACTAAGAAAGAAAAAGAGTGAGATCCACTCGTTTTTGTCGTGCATGAGATGGGTGTTGTTTGGATAAATGTGGTATTACGGATTGTAATACACACTCGCAAACAGCCATATCATGCCGAAAAATGGAGGGATAATCCTGCGAAAAATATGTGCGTAAGTGCAGTATTATACTTGATTTTTACTCTCTGTTATGTTATAATAATGTATATACTATAATATTTATGGTGGGTAATTGTGCTTGCCGTGACGTTTAGTATTCCGCAGGTCCTGCGGATGGCATTTTCTCATTCAGGGAGGACAATATGGAAAGATCTTTTATTCAAAGCGGAAGAAGACTGCTCGGAAAGATATATACCGGGCTTGCTTTTGCTGCGACAGTGATGCTGTTTGGTCTGTGCGTTACCGCAGGGGCTGAAACGGGTGCGTTCACTGTTACGGGAGGCGTTGAAGGAACGGATTACGAATACGCTTCCGGTGTTCTTACGATACTGACACAGGAGGAGCTTACCATCAGTACGTCGTCGTCCACGACGGACCGTATCGATATCGCAGGCTCAGCCGGTGCGAATATAATACTTGACGGCGTTACGATAAATAACGCTTCCCATTCACAGAAGGGTGCACTGATCATTTCAGGCAACGGTGATGTTACTGTCACGCTTGCCGAAGGCTCGCTCAATACGCTCGTGGCAGGCGAGAGCTGTGCGGCTGTTCAGAAGGATGGCAGCGGTAAGCTTACCATCACCGGCAGTGGTGAGCTGAAGGCTGTCGGCGGTATGTATGCTGCGGGCATCGGCGGTAAGGATGGCGAAACAGCATCTGACATCGAGATCAGCGGCGGTTTGATCGACGTCAAGGGCGGCACTTTTGCGGCAGGTCTTGGCGGAGGCTACGGCGGCCACGGCAAGAACATCACCATCAGCGGCGGTGCGGTCACTGCGGACAGCTCAGGCGGTGCGAGCATCGGCGGCGGATATAATTCCACTGCCGAGAACATCGTGATCACAGGCGGAACGGTACTCGCAAAGAGCAATACATATACTCCCCAGCAGACATCGTATACCTGCCCCGGCATCGGCGGCGGTCTTTCCAAACTTAACAATCAGGAATATAAGAACGGCGTTGCGGTCGCACCTCTTTACAGCGACGGCAGAGAGGTACATCTTCTGGTGGTACCCAATCCCACAAACAGCGAAGTCAAGGTCGATGGTGCAGTGTTCACTCCCTCACAGCACCCCGGCGATACAAAGCTGTACCTGTACCTCACTCCCGACGAACACACCATCACGGTGGGCGGTGTTGAAACAGATTATTTCTTCAATCCCGAAAGCGGCGAATGGACGCAGCCCGGTACGGAGTTCGTTATAACAGGCGAAGGTCTCAGACATGGAACAGATTTCATTTATCCTGCTGATACAGGCGTGCTGACGATACTTACTGACAAGGCAATGAACATTGCAAATGCCGATCCAACCACAGCGACAGACAATATTATCGTTGTGGCTGACGGTGTTTCGGCAGATATTACGCTTGATGGCATCAATATCGAAGCGACAGGCTCTGCGGCTCTTCAGATCGTTGAAAATACAGCAGCAGGCAACGTCACTGTCACACTGAAAAACGGTACAACGAATACACTTAAGGCTTCCGGTGAATATGCGGCTCTTGAAAAAGAGGGCGAGAATGGCACGCTCATTATTACTGGCGGCGGAAAACTGATCGCACAGGGCGGCATATGCGGCATCGGCGGCGAGAGTGCTCATAATATCACGATCAAGGATACTACTGTCAAGGCAAGCGGCGGCTCCTACGGTGGAGCAGGCATCGGCGGTACAGATGGAACGGTGTCTAAAATAACTATAAGCGGATCTGAAGTCGAGGCGAACGGTGCTGACGGCGGTGCGGGTATCGGCTCCGTGTCAGGTGCTGTTTCTGATATCGTCATCAGCAGTTCCTCTGTTACTGCTGCGGGCAGCGGCTCGGCGGCAGGCATAGGCGGCGGAACGACCGCAGCCGTACAGAAGATCACCATTGACGGCGGCTCTGTCAAAGCAACGGCAGGCGGCAGTGGTACATATGCTATCGGCGGAAGCTCTGCGGTAGTTCCTGCAAACAAGCTGGAGAATTTCGTATATCTTCTGGTCATCGACAACGACGACGAGGGAACGGTACTCATCGATGGCGTAGAATATGTTCCTCAGCGTCACAGCATGGATGATCCCGATCTGTATGTATATCTTCCCGCAGACGAATATGTGGTGACGATAGATGATACAGATACACCATATTATTTTGACAACAGCACAAAGACATTCAGAAGTCCCGAACTCAAGGTGACAGGCGGCAGGCTGAATGAGGATTATATTTTCGAGGCAGGCACTGTTACTGTTATCAGCGACAAGCCGCTGAGCATCGAGAACTTTGACAAGAACACGCCTGCAAACGATACGATAGCAGTCAAGGAAGGAATAACCGCAAACATCACTCTCACGGGTGTGAACATCGATAGTGCGGACGTAGCACTTCAGGTCGGCGACGGCGGTGTGGCAAATATTACTCTGGCGGCTGATGCAGAGAACACGCTTGCTTCCGATACAGGAGCTATCGTTGGCGATGATGTGTCGGTGATCTTCGGCGGCAGCGGACAGCTTTCCGTTGCCGGTGGTATCACAGGTGGTGTAGGCAGCATCATCAGGATAAACAGCGGCTCGCTCACGGCGGACAGTATCAATGCCAATAAAGTCATTATTGACGGCGGCTCTGTGAAGGTAACAACAGTTTTACCGGCCCCCGAAAATAGCGAGGGCGACAAAGTTTACCTGCTGAAGATAAACAATTCTGCGGACAAGGATGTTTACATCGACGATGTTCTGTATCTGCCTCGTCAGCACGGAATTGACGGCGACGAAAATGTATATGCGTATCTCACGGGCGAGGTACACACGGTAACGCTGGCAAAAACACTGACATATCATTTTGACAGCCTTGCATCAAGGTTCTATCTCCCTGACCTCAACGTGTACGGAGATAACGTGGTATACGGCACTGATTATACCTATTCGGACGGAGTGGTAACGATACTTACCGCTACACCTATGATCATTGAAAACATAGACCCTGCCAATGCTACATCGGATTCCATTGAGATAATATCCGGTATCGATGCGGATATCACTCTGGACGGAGTGAATATAGCAGCCGATCATGCTGCTATCGACGTATCGGATAACGGCACAGGCAACGTTACGATAACGCTGGCTGAAAATTCCGAAAACAAACTCAGTGGCGGAGCAGCGTATGCAGCCGTTCAGAAGAACGGAACGATCGCATCGCTGGAGATAACCGGCGAAGGCAGCCTTGTGGCGAAAGGCGGCTATGGCTCGGCGGCAATAGGCAGTGTATACAGTCAGGCGACCGGAAACATCACCATCAGCGGCGGCGTTATTACAGCAACTGCAGGCTCAGGCGGTGCAGGTATAGGCGGTGGTGATCATGCCTCCGCAACCGGCATAACGATAAAGGGAAATGCCGAAGTAACTGCAACCGGCGATGCCGGTGGAGCAGGTATCGGTGCAGGCAGCGGCGGAAATGCCTCTGATATTGAGATCAACGGCGGTAACGTCAATGCCACGGGCGGAGCTGGTGCAGCGGGTATCGGCGGCGGCAGCGGCGGTACAGGAAGCGGCATTGTTGTGAACGGTGGTTCGGTAACGGCCGAGGGTGATGTAAACGGTGCATGCCTCGGCGGCGGCAATAATGCTGTCGGCTCCGATATAATCATTAACGGCGGCTCTGTAAAGACGATCTCGGGTGCAAATGCTTTCGGCGGCGGTGCCGGCAAGGATGCTGTGATCCCTGAGAACTCCGACGGTGATGAGGTCTATCTCCTCATCATTGCAAATCCCGACAACAAGACGGTGCTTATTGATGGCGTTGAGTATCTGCCCAGACAGCACGGTTCGACTGACAGCAACATATATGTATACCTCACAGGTGAAAACCACACAGTGAAGCTTGGCAATGAGGCAGCAAAGACTTATATTTACGATCAGTACAACAAGATGTTCGTGGTGATCGCAAGTGATCTGATCGTGAGCGGTGGTATGTACGGACTGGATTACACATACCCTGTGAGCGACGGCGTACTGACCATACTTACAGACAAGCCGATGACCATTTCCAATTCTGCTGATGTTGATGTTACAGATCACAGAATAGTGGTGGATGCAGGCGTTGACGCGGTGCTCACGCTGGATGGTGTGAACATCAGCACAGGCGGTGCGGCATTTGCAGCAGACGGCGGCAGCGTAACTGTTACTGCGGCTGACGGCTCCGAAAACTGCCTTATCTCCGCAGGCACGGCAGGATTTGCGATAAACGGCACAGGCCAGCTTACAATCTGCGGCAAGGGCACGATAAAGATCAGCGGAACATCTGCAGCTGTCAACGCAGAGGATGCTGCGGTAATTATAGACAACGGCATCGTGACTGCTGCGGGCGGTATCAGGGCTGATGCTGTTACGATAAAGGGCGGTTCGATCAAGGCGGATGTAATAGCGGCTGCACCTACAAACGGTACTTCTGCGGTATATCTGCTGAAGATAGCAAACCCCGACAATAAGACGGTCAAGATCAACGGTACAGCTTATGTGCCTAAGCAGCATGGCATCGATAACGATACAAATGTATATGCGTATCTTACGGGTGAAACACAGGCTGTTGAGATCGACGGAACTGAAACGGTATACATCTTCGATGACGATACAGATCAGTTCAGACTTCCTGAGCTTATCGTAACAGGAACGAACGTCAGATTTGGCACTGATTACACTTATGCAAATGGCGTTGTCAGCATACTCTCCGAAAAGAGCATGACAATATCCAATAACCCTGATGTGGCAGTATCTTCCGACAGGATAGAGTGTGCGTCGGGTATTACAGCGAACATCACTCTTGATGGCGTGAACATCTCGCTTACAAGCGGAATTCCGCTGACAGTGAACGGCTCTGCTGATATCTCTACCGAGAGCGCAATGACAAACACACTCTTTTCGGACGACAATGCGGGTATCATAGTTACCTCGGCAGGAGTGCTGAAGCTTAGCGGCAGCGGCGAGATCGCGGCAGATATTGCAGCGGCAGGCGGCACAGTGAGCATCAACGAAGGCTCGGTAACGGCTGACAGCATAAACGCAGACAAGATAATGATAACAGGTGGCTCTGTGAAGGCGGGTACGCTTTCTGTCGCACCTGTTGATGACAACGGCAATGTTTATCTGCTGGTCATCCCCAATCCCAACGGCGAGACCGTAACAGTAAACAATGAAACGTATTTACCCAAATACCATAATGAAAGCGACAAGAATATCTATGCCTATCTTTCTGGCACAGAGGATCAGGCACTCCGCATAGGCGGCGATAAGATCACATACAGATATTCTGAAACAAAGGCAAAATTCCTCGTCGTCCCTGCTGCTGATATGTTTGATGTGACGCTCCCTGCTGAGCTTACATACAACGGTACTCCCAAGATAGTGGGCATAGATCCCGACGATGACAGCATTACCTATACTGTAAAATACTACAACGAAAACGGCGATAAGGTCGATGATACTTCCGCGACAGGTAAGTATACATTTACGATAACTGTTATCGGAGATGACACCTATGCCGATGAAGTTCTCAGCGACAACAGATGGACATTTGAAGTAACGGGTGCACCTCTGGATCCCCCTGCGAGCGTAGCGTTCACGGTAGGCTATGGCTACAAGGCTGAGGACGCTGTGTTCGATACAAGCACAGGTGCGATGGCTGTGGGAAATACCGTAGTCAGCGGACAGTGGAAACTGGTATATGATGAGCACTTCACGACGAGCGGAAACACATATACTTCCGTTTTCGCACCGGATGATAGTAATTATCTTTCATTTACTTTCACTTCCACACAGGTGACGGTAACGGCTGTTGATCCTGTTGTAAAGGCGGATCCTGCGGCTCCCCGTGTAATTCCCGGAAAATCCGTTTCCTTTACTGTAAAGGCAGAGCATCCCGCATACCCCGAGTTCACAGAGGGACTTCCTTCTGTGATAACCTCCATCAGTGACGGCAATTCCGATTATGATGTTGCTACATACACCGTGGCAAGGGATGCCGAGATAAACAGTACCATTACGATCACATTGAACATCGCAGCCGTTGATGGCAGATACAACGCATCTCAGGCACAGGCTGTCATTACTGTTGCGGAGAAACTCAGGGTGAATGATCAGATCAGCGTACAGACTGATACGGTCATATACGGCAATGACCCTGAGCCGCAGGGCATCTTCAGCGGCGAGGCTGACGGTGTCGGCGAATGGAGCTACTCGTTTGCGGCAGGTGACACAGGCGAAAACGGCAGCTTCGGTCCGCTTCAGGATATCTATAATGAATACGGTGCACTTGATGTCGGAACATATACCGTTAAGGCACGCTATGAGGACGCTGCACATATTGGCGTTGGTTACGGTACTTTCACAGTAACTGCCAAGGAGCTGGGCGTTCGCTTCAATGGCGATATCACAAAGATATACGACGGCACAAAGGCAGTTGTAGGCTATGATGTGGATGCGGCTGATTTCGTGCTGAGCGGCCTTGTGGGCGGGGCACAGCGTACCATCGACACGCTTGGTGTTACTATCCTCTATAAGGATGAAAACGCAGGCGACGACAAGGAACTCATCATCGCTATAATCAATGACGATCATGTCGTTGCTCCTGACGGCGGTGAGGATATCAACTACACAGTGCCTGATTCCATCGATTTCACAGGTGCGACGATAACAAGACGTCCCGTGACAGTAACTGCGGAAGCGGCCTCCAGGACATATGGCGAGGATGATCCCGTGTTCACATATCAGGTCGATGATATCGTACGCGGTGAGAGCCTTACAGGCGAGCTGAGCCGCGAGCAGGGTGAGGATGCAGGCGAATACGACATCCTGCAGGGCACTGTCACGAATGACAACAATGCAAACTATGACATAACCTTCGTATCCGCTGTTCTTACCATCGGCAAGGCGGCAGCTCCCGCAGATGTTATGCTTGATGCAAAGCACAGCTGGGGTGCATACGGCGAGCGTACGCTTGCTGTAACAGGACTTCCCGAGGACATGGGCGGCATTACTGCTGTTCAGGCTGTTGTGACGGATGAAGATGATATCATGGCGGATACAGCGTCTTATGCTGACGGTATGGTAACATATCAGCTTAACTCCAACACGAAGGATATGATAGGCAGCACTGCACAGATCACGCTGACAGTTTCCTGCCGCAATTATGAAGACTTTACTGTTATTATAACAGTTACTCTGACGGCGAAGGAAGATCAGGAAGCACCTGCACTTGATCTTACCTTTGAGCTGCAGCCTGACGGAACCTTTACAGCAACAATAGCTGCTGTTGAGGGTGCTGAATACAAATTCGGCGACGGCGAATGGACAACTGTGAACTACATCACCGGCGTGGAGCCGAGCACATATGTTACCGCATACATCCGTATGGCGGAAACAGATACGCACAATGCAAGTGCGGCAGCATCTGTTACAGAGCTTTCTCCCAAGTCAACTGTGCTTGATCCTGTGTTCACACCTGTGGCAAGTGCGTTCAACTATACGATGGATGTGGTTATCAGGTGCGACACGGTGGGTGCAACTATCCTTTACACCACAGACGGCAGTGATCCGTTCGTAAACGGCACTGTTTACACGGAGCCGATATATATCGAATATACGACCATCATAAAGGCAGTAGCGATCAAGGATGCGATGCTTGATAGTAATGTAGTGGAAAGCAAGTATAACAAGCTTCCGAATTATTCGTCTGATAATGGCGTCGGAGGTGGTTCGGGCAGCGGTTCGGGCAGCGGTTCGGGCAACAGTTCGGGTGATGGTTCAGGCGGCGGTTCGGGCGACGGTCCTTCCGGCGGCAGTGATGCAACAAGTGGCTATGGTGAATCGCCTTCGATAAACGGCACAAATCGCAACTGGTATCAGATCGCAGATACGATCATGGCACTTCCGATCGGCGGAGAGATGGCGGTAGAGCTTAACGGCTGCATCGATGTCCCTGATTTTGTCATCAAGGCAATAGCAGACCGTGATGCACATATTACATTCGAGTACAGCTCGCTGCATCATTGGCATGTTGACGGAAAGGATATCTCGGATACAGAGGAGCTTGTCAATGCCGATATGGACATCATTTATCCTGTACGCCTCATGACTTACGATCTGCGTGGCAAGGCGAAGTTCAAATTCCGCATCGATAACACCAATATTCCGACGACATTCGTTACGGATGTTGATATCAAGAATGCAGGAGAGTTTGCAAATCTGTACAGATTTGAAGACGGCGTGCCTGTGTTCGTGGCATGTGTTATGATAGATGAAAATGGTATCGCACGTCTGCCGCTGACCGAAAAGGGCGATTATGCTCTGATGGCAAGTAAGTACAGCGATCTCCTCGGCGATGTCAACAATGAGGGCAGAGTAAACGCACTGGATGCAGGTGCTGTCCTCCGTCATGTCGTAGGCATTGAGGAAGCGTCCAATATTGAGATGGGCGATTTCAATGCGGACGGAAATATCAATGCTCTTGACGCCGCTGGTATCCTTAGCTGGATAGTAGGTGCAACGGCGTGATGTTATCACGATAATGAATTACACCCCGCTTCAATAGAGGCGGGGTGTGTTGTTTATGGCATCTTGTATATCGTCTTTTTGCCGACGCCGCTTGCAACGAGCAGACCATCGGAAACAAGTTCTTTTATCAGGTTATATGCTGCAGTTGTTTTCAGACCTGCGATCTCCTCCACATCGGTGCGGACGACGAAGCCTTTTTCGTGTGCCCTTTTCAGGACGAGTGCTTTGTATCCGTCGGGAGAAGTTCTGCTCTCTCCTGTGGAATGTATATCGGGAAGCGATACACGGAACGCTCCATCAGCGGCTTTTATATCAGGGGCGAGGCTGAACTGAGAATAGTAACACTTCATCATGCTGATACCGCTGCCGCAGCAATCCATCAGCTCAATACGGTTGAGGGCAGATGCGAGCTTCGGGTATCGTGGCTGTGAAATACCCATTTCAATGGCTTCCATGGACAGTCCTTCGGGAAGGCCGCCGAGAGAAACGATCTCCAGGTGATCACGGAAAATGTTGACAAGCGTGCTGCCGCTGAAAGAATAATCCCGATGTGCGAGTGCGTTGAGTACAGCTTCGTTGACGTGATCCTGCGGGTAGGCATCTCCTGTCAGTTTTTCGATAAGCCTGCAGGTCTCTGCGAGCTGACGCAGGATAGAGCCGCTGATGGTCGTGGTGTGGATGATGGACGCCTTGTCAGAACCTTTATAAAGTGTTACCTTTATATTATATGGGCACTGATCTGAAAGGAGAAGACCGAGGTTGGTATAACCATTGTCATTGATTATGCCCAGAGAAGCCAGTGCCTTTTCGTCAGTATCCAGTTCACAGGCTTCCATTACAAGCTGGAGCGTGGAGAAGCTGAGCTGAGCATCGCAGGTGGCGTTTTCGTCAAATCCGTTCGTGATATCGGGGGAAAATACATGAGCCGACGGAGCGGCAGGCTCTTCCTTTTCAACACCGATGCGGCTGTAAGGTTTGGCGACGCCGCGGTCTACCATGATAGCCACAAGGTCCTTGCCCTTGAGCTGTACTGTTCTTACCTGCAGTATAGGAGAGATGTCAGGCACCACGGTAGAGATTATATCCTGAGCGGCTCTGGTGGCTACTCCCTCGGGATCGCTGATGCCGAGGACGGTGCTGTCCTCGCGGATGCCTATGTATATCACGCCGCCGTCCGAGTTGGCGAAGGATACTACTTCGTCGATGATATCCGGGGTGTAAAGCTCACGCAGCTTGGTGCTGTAATTCTTGTCAGCCATAAAAAGGTACCTTCCTTTTACTTTCTTTCGCTTGCTTTTATTGTACCATCAGGAGTATATTTTGTCAATACGGACAAATGTTAAAGTTTCTGCTATGTTGTTGGTAAATGTGACGGTTATAGTTATCGTATAAAAGACATAGATATACTATTAAGCGGTAATTGCAAGTGATTTTAAAGTAATTGATTAAGTAAAACGATTACACTCAGAAGCCTGAAAACAGCACGATTCGACGGTAAAAACGGGTTATAGTTATAAAATGCCTAATTAACTTAATTATCCTGAATGTATCTCACATTGTGTTGTGCAGTTTTACTAAAGTCATTTATATTTAATTAATCACTCTTGATAAACTTCGCATTTAAGTATTGACATGAGGTTATTTTTGTGTATAATATTAACTAGATTAAGCAAACGTTTAATTGATTTTAACCAAAACGATGAACGTGTGCTTGAACGAATGTATTCATATTAATATTAGGAGGAAATTTCTATGAAGTTCAGAAGAATTCTCGCAGGCATTCTTGCAGCAACAACAATGCTGTCCTTCGCAGCTTGCTCCGGCAACGATACAAGCAGCGATACAGGTGCTGACACCAATGCAGGCGGCGACACAAGCACATCCACAGACGCAGGCAATACAGGCTCCGACGACGGTGAGCAGCTGGTGCTCAAGGTACTGACCTGCCGTACTGACCGTGTTGAGGACGGCTCTCTCGATGCTATTACAGATGCTTTCGAGCAGGCTAACAACTGTATCGTTGAGTATCAGGGCTACACTGATTATGAGAGCGATGTTTCCACAATGATGAACACGACCGAGTACGGTGACGTTCTGATGATCCCCGGCACAGTTAAGCTGGCTGACCTGGGCAATTTCTTCGAGCCCCTCGGTACATATGACGAGATGAGCCAGAAGTACAACTGGGTTGACGCTAAGATGTATGACAACACCGTATACGGTCTGCCTATCTTTGGTGGCGTTGCCGGCGGTATCTGCTACAACAAGCGTATCTGGGCTGAGGCTGGCGTTACAGAGCTGCCCAAGACACCTGAGGATTTCATCGCAGCTCTGAAGCTTATTGATGAGAACACAGACGCTATTCCTTACTATACAAACTACGCTGACGCAAGCTGGACACTGGTACAGTGGGCATCTCTCGTAAACTCCGCTTCCGGTAGCTCTTCCTATGAGACTGACAAGATGATCGCAAAGGAAGATCTGTTCGTAGACGGTGAGGCTTACTACGAGGTATATGAGCTGATGTTTGATATCTTCAGCAACCCCAATCTCATTGAGGAAGACCCCATGACAACTGACTGGGAAGGCTGCAAGAAGGCTATCAACGACGGTAAGATCGCAACAATGGTAATGGGCTCCTGGGCTGTAAGTCAGTTCAAGGAAGCAGGCGAGAATCCTGATGATATCGGCTACATGCCCGCTCCCTTCAATGTAGATGGTCAGCAGTACGCTGAGTCTTCTCCTGACTATTCTCTTGGCATCAACAAGAACAGAAGCGACGAGATCAAGGATCTTGCTAAGAAGTACATCACATGGTTCGTTGAGGATTCCGGCTTTGCAGTTAAGGAAGGCTGCGTAGGTACACTCAAGGGCTCTGAGATGCCTGCATATCTCGATGCATTTGCTGACTGCACAATGTTCACAACACAGCCTGCTCCCGAGGGTCTCGTTGGTGTTTGGGACACTATTAACAACGACTCTGAGGTTGGTACATGGCAGGGTGACGCTGCTAACTTCAAGATCCTCATTGCTGAAGCTGCTTTTGCTGGCGAGAGCAAGGATGCAATGGTTCAGATCATGAACGATGCTAACGCTAAGTGGGCTGCTACAAGAGATGCTAACGCTGATCTTGATGCTTATCTTGCAAACAACGGTTGATACATTTCATAGTTTCTCCCAAAACGTATCGGGAGGGAGTATTCCCTCCCGAAATGCGTTTTATTAAAGCTTTCTGAGAAAGGACGGATCTTATGTCCGAGCTTACAGGAAAAAAGCGTACGCTTGCACAGTGGCTCAAAGGCTACACAGGACAGAAGTACATGATAACTATACTGTTCCTGCTGATACCTCTGGTGCTGCTTATCCTTTTTACTATCATCCCCGCAGCAAACATGGTGATATACAGCTTCCAGAAGCGTGACCAGCTTGGCGTTTCCGTTGAGTGGGTCGGTCTTGAGAACTACATAAGGCTGTTCACCGACGATAGCTATCTTAAGACTTTCGTTAACAGCATCTATTATCTGCTTGGTTCATTCATCCAGCTTTCGCTGGCTTTATTCATTGCAACTCTGCTGTGCTCCAAGATAAAGTTTGCTAACGTGTTCAAGGGCGTTATGTTCTTTCCATACCTCATGAACGGTGTAGCAGTTTCTCTTATCTTCCGCCGCTTCTTCCAGAAGGGCGATGGAGTTACTAACACAGAGGGCACACTTAACAGTATTATCGAGATGTTCGGCGGCGATCCTGTCAAATGGCTTTCCGATCCGAGTATCGTTAATTTCTGTCTTATGGCTGTATCGATATGGCGATACATTGGCTTTGATATCATTATGTTTATCGGAGCTATTCAGTCTATTTCTCCCGAAATCTACGAAGCTGCTGACCTTGACGGTGCAAACGCATGGCAGCGTTTCTGGTATATA
This sequence comes from Oscillospiraceae bacterium, assembly GCA_045606085.1. Classification (GTDB taxonomy): domain Bacteria; phylum Bacillota; class Clostridia; order Oscillospirales; family Ruminococcaceae; genus CAG-115. The sequence continues at coordinate 31,532 of JAZURJ010000009.1, read as the reverse complement.
ATTTTCCCCTCTATAAGACCTATCGTGGCACTTCAGCTTATACTTGCCATCAAGGGTGCGGCATCCGTTTTCGAGATTCCTTATATCATCACGGGCGGACGCAGCGGTACCAATACCTTCGTTATCAAGACGATAGAAACGGCATTCCAGTATCAGAAGGTCGGACTTGCGTCGGCGATGGCGATAGTGCTGCTGGCTATAATCCTGATAGTCACAGGAATACAGAAGCTCTGCTTCAGAGAAAGGAAGTGACGTCGGCATGGCAAAAGCTACACAGGAGTTTGATCTGAAGAATTATCAGTTCAAGGAAACTCCCCACGCGGTGAAGATACTCTTCAAGGTGCTGACGTATATGTTCCTTGTACTCTGCTGCCTGGTGGTAATCATCCCGCTTCTGGTAGTGCTTATCGGTGCGTTCAAGACGCATGATGAGTACATTACTACAAATGTATTTACACTTCCCGAAACACCACAGTTCCAGAATTTCGTTACTGCCTTTGTTGAGGGTGACGTTATGTTGGGTCTTTTGAACACAGGTATCATACTTGTGGTTTCCTGTGTCGGTACTATCGTAACCGGTACGATGACTGCATTTGTGCTTCAGCGTTTCGGAATGATGTTTACCAGGGTCGTAAAGGCATTGTTTCTGTTTGCATCGCTGCTCCCGAATATCTCCATGCAGGTAACGGTATTCCAGATCGTAAGCAAGCTGGGTCTGTATGATAGCCTTTTAGCTCCTTGTATCCTGTACATAGGCACGGATATCATATCCATCACGATATTTATCCAGTTCCTCAATAACATCTCCGTATCTCTCGACGAGAGTGCGATACTGGACGGTGCAAGCTATCCGCGTGTTTACTGGAGCATTATCCTTCCGATGCTGAGGCCTGCGATAGCTACCGTGCTCGTCATCAAGTTTGTTGGTATCTACAACGACTTCTACACTGCAAACCTCTATATGCCCAGCGATGATCTTGCTGTTGTATCTACGGCACTGTACCGCTTTATCGGTCCGTTCGGTGCAAAGTGGGAGATAATCTTTGCGGGTATCATAATATGTATCATACCATCGCTGGTGGTGTTCCTCTGCTTGCAGAAGTTCATCTACAGCAACCTTGTTACCGGCTCGGTCAAGGAATAATAAAGCCAATTTCATTGTATGTGCCTTCATACCTAGGAGGATTGTCCTCCGGAAAACACCTGTACTTACCCCGTACAGGTGTTTTTTATTTCTGATAACAAAACACAAAAACGTCCGCATGACCTGTGCCATGCGGACGTTTCTTATATCTTCTTTACGGACGCCTTTTCGATCAGCTTGCCGTCCAGAATCTGTATTCTGGTCGGAAGCTTGTTGTTGCGTATGCGGTCAATGATAGTGGAGATTGCGAGGTCTGCCATCTCTTTGGAATCGACATTTATCGTGGTGATGGGCGGATCGGATATCTCGGAGATTAGGTAGTTGTCGTAGCCCACGATGGATATGTCATCGGGAACTGTGTGACCGATAGCCTTAAGGTCGCGTATGGCCTTGAACGCGGTCTCGTCGCAGTTGCAGACAAATGCGGTGGGAAGCTCCTCCGGGAAGGGCAGAGCCTCGAAAAGCTCGTTGTCCACATCTCTGTCATCGATGACCCATTTTTCGTCAACCGGCAGCTTGTGTTCCAGCATCGCCTTCATGTATCCCATGTAACGGTCGAAGATGCTGGATGTTGCAAGGCGTGTTCCGATGTATCCGATCTTCTTGTGGCCCAGTGCGATGAGATGACAGGTGAGCTTGTATCCGCCGAAAAATCCGTTTGTAACAACGCTGTCCACGTCCAGACCCTCAACGTAATAATCCAGCATCAGCAGCGGCTTGTCCTGTGCTGCGAGCTTTTTGGCGTACTCATTACTTGTCTGTCCGAGTGAGATGATTCCTGCGATGCTCGTACTGCCGGGGAAAACGGGCATTATCAGGTCTTTTTCTTCTTCGGGGGTAAGTATCTCCTGAATACAGGAGAAGTTCTCGGATTTAAGACGCTGTACGATATTATTGTACAGTGCCCAGTAGAACGAACCGTTGGGGTTGATGAAGCGTTGGGGTATCAGAACACCGATAACTCCACCGTTTACAGCGGGCTTATTTGCCACATATCCCAGCTTATCAGCGGTGGCGAGGATCTTTTCTCTCAGCTCGTCGCTCATGCCTCTTTTGCCAGCAAGTGCCTTGGATACAGTGACGTTGCTGGTGCCGCAGAGTTCGGCGATATCTGTAAGTGTTATCTGTTTTTTGGACATCGTAGTGATCCTTTCTGATCGGAATGAGCCTGACGGCGGATGATCTATTTAAAGTGGTAATAGTTAACACCATACTCTTATATTATAATATATTACGTCGGGTGTTGTCAATAACCGATGTGATTAATTTTAATTTTTTGTGGATTTATTAAACAGATGACGATAAATCTGGTGTTTGCTGTTTGCATACAGCTTGGACGAGAAGTGGCTAAAAGTTTAACTACGTTTTAATCGGAGCGATTAAGTGATTTTCGTAAATTGCTTTATTAAGCATGTAAAGTAGTTGGTGATGTTTGTAAACGGCTTTGCTATGCGGTTTATCTGTTGTTAATAAACAAAAAACTCAAAATTTCATTGTGCGTTTGTACAAAATTTATTTAACGTCGGGGAAAAAACTGAATTAATATTGACAAAATGATTAAGCTGTGATAAATTAATATTAAGCAACAGGATTGATGCTGTTATCGGGATTTTTAATCAGCGATTAATCATTTGTTGTGTTTTAAATTAATTTAAGGAGAATAGGATCATGACAAAAGCGAAGTTTCATTCAGTAAACAGACTTACAGCGGTGCTTCTTGTGCTTTTCCTGCTCATCACCTGCGTGAACGGGCTGAGCATCAAGGCGTCTGCTGCGGGCGGCTTCTATGTAAGCGGCACGACTATCTGCGATTCCAACGGTAACGCCTTTGAGATGCGTGGCGTAAACATTCCCCATGCATGGTATGCTTCCAATACAGAAACATCCATCAGGGGTGCGGCGGCACTTGGTGCAAACACTGTAAGAATAGTGCTTGGAAACGGACAGAAGTACCCCAGGACCTCTTACAGCGAAGTATCTCAGATAATCGACTGGTGCAAGCAGTATAAGGTGATCTGCATCCTTGAGGTGCATGATGCAACAGGCAGCGACAACACATCCGATCTCAATGCCGCGGTGAATTACTGGATCGAGCTGAAGAGCCTGCTTAATGCTAATACTGATTATGTTATCGTGAATATTGCCAACGAGTGGTTCGGCTCATGGGATGGATATGCATGGGCAGAGGGCAATAAGAGTGCTATCAAGGCCCTGAGAAACGCAGGCATCAATAATATGATCATGATCGACAGTGCGGGCTGGGGCCAGTATCCCGATTCCATCAAGAACTACGGCAAGTCGGTATTCCAGGCTGACAGCAAGAAGAACACAGTGTTCTCTATTCATATGTATGAATATGCAGGCGGCAACGCAGGCACTGTAAAGACAAACATAGATAACGCACTCTCCACTGGTGTTCCTGTTGTCATCGGCGAATTCGGCGGTCAGCATACTGACGGTGACGTCGATGAATATACCATCATGAGCTACTGCGAGCAGAAGGGCGTGGGATACCTCGGATGGTCATGGAAGGGCAACAGCGGCGGTCTTGAGTACCTTGACATCGCAAATAGCTGGGATGGCTCCTCCCTCTCCACATGGGGCAACACGCTTTTCTATGATACCAACGGTATCAGCAAGACTGCGTCTGTATGCTCCGTATTCGGCGGTTCTTCTTCGGGTGGTTCTTCTTCCGGAAGCACTTCTGGTGGCAGCTCCTCTGACAACTCTTCCGATGATACATCAGCAAATTACACATCCCTGTTCTATGGCTCGGCAAAGTCCTCTGGCTGGGGTCAGGCGGTGTCTGTATCCACCACAAGAGCAGGCGGCAGCTTTGATGCATCCGCTATCACTGCAGGCGGTCACTTCTATGTTGAGTATAAGGGCACAGATGGCAAGGTAGAACTGATTCTGCAGAGCTGGTCAGGCGGTTCAAGCTGGGGCAAGGTAACTGCTACCGAAACTGGCACAGCAAACGGCAACTATTATGCAAAGTATTCTTATGACAGCTGCGTATCCACGTTCGGCTCCAAGGATTTCTCGGGCAAGCTGGATGTAGTGCATGTGGGTGCTATGGATGCTTCCATCGAGGTCGTGTCTGTGTGCTATGACAAGGGCAGTTCTTCTTCATCCGGTACATCCGGCAGCACATCCGGTAATAATTCCGGCAGCACATCTGACAACAACACCACAGGCGGCACTACCGATAATAACACTTCTGTTGATGCTCCTGTGAACTATACATCCCTGTTCTATGGCTCGGCAACGTCTTCCGACTGGGGTCAGGCAGTATCTGTTTCCACCACAAGGGCGGGCGGCAGCTTTGACGCATCCGCTATCACATCAGGCGGTCACTTCTACGTTGAGTACAAGGGCACAGAGGGTAAAATAGAGCTTATCCTGCAGAGCTGGTCAGGCGGTTCGAGCTGGGGCAAGGTAACGTCTACCGAGAGCGGCACAGCCAACGGTAATTACTACGTTAAATACTCCTACGACAGTTGTGTATCCACATTCGGCTCCAAGGATTTCTCGGGCAGACTGGACAGGGTACATGTCGGTGCGATGGATGCTTCGGTTGAGGTCGTGTCCGTGTGCTACGACAAGGGCTGATAATGTTTACACAGTTTCTCCTATAAAAATACCGCAGATACGGCATCCCTTTTGGGGTGCTGTATTTGTTTTCGCTAACAAAGAACTCCGCAGAGCATCTGTTCTGCGGAGTTCTGGTTATTTGGATGCTATTGCCTTGTGCTCGGATTTTGTCCAGTCACTGCGGAAATGGCGGTTGCGGTACTGCTTTGGTGTAGTGCCTGTCCTCTTCTTGAATATGCTGATGAAGTGGCTGTGAGAGCTGAAGCAGAGATAATTTGCGATGTCGAGCGAGGTATATTCGGAGTACTTCAGCAGGTTCTTGGCTGCTTCCACACGCTTTGTGGTGATGTATTCGCTGATGGTAACGCCGACCTCCTTGTGGAACATCCTTGAAAGATATCCCTCGCTGAGGTTCAGTTCATTCGCGATATCCTTGACAGTGAGCCTTGTGTGCAGGTTGTTGAAGATGTACTCCATGCACAGCATTGCCTGTCTTGAATAGACCTTCTCGTGGGAGAGGTTTTTCATGCACTTCGCAAATTCCAGTGTCATTTCACGGTTGAGGTTGTTTACCTCATCTGTGCTCTTGCACAGGTCGCAGCGATTTATGTAGTAATCGCTCATATTGTAGGCTGTCTCCATTTCAAGGCCGCCTTCTACGCAGTAACGGGTGATGAGTGCTGCAGTGATCACGAAATGATACTTTACATTTCTGAGATCATCCTGCGAGAGCTTGCCTGCACCCTTACCGCCGAGATCGTTAATAAGTTCAGTGACACGCTTGGTATCGCCCGAGCGTACACATTCATAGAATTCAAATTCTTTTTCGTATGGTGAATGGCGTTCGCCGTCTTCACGCTGCTTGAACAGACGAGATGTGACCTGTCTGTTTACGCTGTCCATTACGGCACCTCCGTTTCATTCGCACATACTGCGGTGATAGCAGTGTAGTGCTACTTTAGTTCATAATATTGTATCACTTTTAGTTGTTTTGGGTTACAATGTAGTCAGGCAGAAACAGGTGACTTTGTATGGCATATGTTCCTCGTGTCATACAAAGTTCTCATCTTATGATCGCAGCGGGTTTTTGTTTCTTGTCCTCATACAGCAACGCATCGGCAGTGTTCATGCATTCGGTCAGGTTAGTATCTTTTGTACATGTGAACTCAAAAACACCGATACTCATGGTAACAAGATAAGGCTTGTTGCTCTCGTCGTTGAATTTGTTGGTGAGATTCAATATCCTGTTGCGGCATGCCTTTTCAAAGCCATCGTTGTTGATGAAGCAGAATGCAGCAAACTCATCTCCGCCGAAACGTGCTACTACGTCATTGTTACGGAAGCCGTTCGCCAGGATATTTGCCATTCCGCATATTGCAAAGTCACCGTCATCGTGACCGTAATTGTCATTGATCTTTTTAAGGTGGTTCATATCCGCAAATATGATCGCTGCTTTCCTTCCGTAGTTATCGGGGTTGGAGAGCAGGATGTCAACACGCTCCATGAAGCCGCGGCGGTTGAGTATTCCTGTAAGCTCGTCGCTGATACTCTTCATGTGGAGATCCTTGTTATAGCTTTCGATCTCCTTGATGTTTTTGAGCATACGCTCCTGTGCAGCCATATGCTCTTCCATCAGGTGCTTTGTCTTTAGGGCATAGCATATCTGCTTGAGCATTACCCAGGAAAGGAAACGGTAATCACGGTCTGTCACTTCGCTCATCAGCAGTCCGTAATGCTCTTCGTCATAGAACAGCGGATTGAGGAAGAATGTGTGACGCTCGTCCGAGATATAGTCGCCCCTGAGTATGGAATCAGATGCCAGCTTCTGATCTTCAGCGTGCAGTGTATGCGGTCCGAGATGGTCATGATAACAGATCAGACGTTCATTTCTGGGTCTTAGCCAGCTTGTGAAGCTGTGGCAGACAATGGGAAATTCGTGGACGAACAGATAACAGCTCTTTGCGTTATAGCTCATTACATTTTCCACTATCGACATATAACTGGCAGCTTCGTCTTTGATGTTTGCCAGTACATCGTATACTATTGCATTTGTGACATGCATCAGCTCACGGAACTGTCTGGATGTTTCGTATGTCATGGAATAGCTGTTTCCGGTGATACGGTCTAGCAGCTCGTAGAACATTTCATCAGCCTTATCGGGGTCCTCAGCAAGTGTGAGGGCCTTTTTGCGTACAAGGTTGAGTGCATACGAAAACTCGTTGTATGGTATCACCTCGTGGTCTATATTCTCAAATATCTCGAATATATCGTCCATCATCATCGCACAGATCTTCGGATCCTTGTTGATGTTCTGGAGCAGACGAGAGAATCTCTGAGAAAGGGATGCGAGAGTGATCGTAAGTGCCGAATTTCCGTCCAGTGAGCCTGCCAGAAGCTCATATATGTTGGCACAAAGCTCGCTTATGGAGATATTCTCTATACTGATCTCCTTGAGCTTGTCATTGATAACGTTTATTCTCAGCGGACATCCGCAGGAATTACGCAGGATAAGTGAAGTATCGATAGTGATATCCTGCTTTTCTTTGCCATTGATGAGATCGACACATTCTTCGAGTGCCTTGTATCCCAGAGCCGAAACGTTGGAACGTACAGTAGTGAGCATAGGATTCATAGCGGACGCAGAGGGTGCGTCATCAAATCCTGTGACAAAGATATCCTTTCCGGGGATGAGCCCCTGCTTTTCCAGTGCTTCGTAACCGCCGATAGCCATACGGTCGTTAGCAAAACACAGTGCATCTATGTTGCCCTTGTTATCCTCAAGCACACGGGTGACGAGATCCACGCAGTATTCGGAAAAATCACCTTCGGCATACAGCTTTTCATCATATGCGATGTTGTTGTCTTCAAGCACCTTTTTGTAGATGCCGAATCTTTCAGCCGCATCTGTGTTGTTGCCGGGACCGCCGATAAAGCCTATCCTGCGGCATCCGTGAACATCGATAAGATGCTGCAGCTCATCAGCCAGTCCGCTGCAGTTGAAGCAGATATTGGGATATCCCTCTACCTTATGGCAGATGCTTATTACAGGGATATCACCGAAAGAGGCGAACAGTTTTGATATCTCTTCGTCCTTCATTCCGTTGCAGATAACACCTGTTTCGATCACCACAGCATCGAAGTTTCCTTCTGTGATATAAGAGAACATAGTATTATACTGGTACTGGTAGCCAGATTTCTTTGCTCTGTGATATTTGCTTATCAGCAGGCGAGTAGGCATAATGTAGAGATTTACATCAAGAGCCTCAGCGGCGAGCCATGCACCATCAATGATGTTCATAGAGTATTCATTGTCTATGAAGCTCACGATAAGTGCTATGTTTTTTTTCATGGAAAGTCCTCCTGTCTGTGATGATGCTATTAATATATTTCATATTTATATGCCGCAGCCGTGTCTTACGACTGCGGCAGTTTTATCATGTCAGATCAGAGGACTTGTGATCATCCACGCCAGGGAGCGGTTGCAGTTCTCTCCTGAATAAGACCTCTGATGTATACACCTGTGTCGCTGATCTCTGAATCAGCCTTGAATATGCTGGAGCCTTCGTCCTTGTCGTTGATCGCCCAGTTACAGCTGGAAAGGCCGTTTGCGTCGATCCATGCAAACCACTCTGCGGTAGAGCTCTCGTTAGGTCTGCCGTTGCCGTCTGCATTTACGGAGCCCCACTCTGTAACGAACAGAGGGATACCTGCTGCAAGAGCCTTGGAGCCGTTGTCACGCAGCCACTGTGTATGTGTACCTGCATAGAAGTGAAGTGCATAAGCGATGTTCTCACCGACAACGGGGTCATTTGCTGCTGCCATAACATCCTGTGACCAGTTGGGAGTACCGACGATGATAAGGTTGTCGGAATACTTGCGGATCTCGGGAATAACTATCTCAGCGTATTCCTTGATCTGTGCCCATCCCACACTCTTGGGCTCGTTGTAGATCTCAAACACGAGGTTGTCGTATTCGCCGTACTTCTGTGCGAGGTCGGTGAAGAATGCGATAGCCTCATCGGGGTTCATGTGTGCACCGTGAGAGTGCCAGTCCACCAGAACGTATACGCCACGCTCGATAGCCTGCTCGATCACGTCATAGATCAGCGGAACACAGCTGGGATCATAGGGTACACCGTTATCCTGTACGCCATAGGAGCAGCGTACTACTTCACACTGGAAATCATCTACCATCAGGTCAACGTATTCCTTGGTGTAGTACTTCTGGGACCAGTTGCTCCAGAAGAAGCTCATGCCGGTAACACGCATATGATCGTTTGTCTTGCTGCCGATGATCTGGTTGCCGTTTGCGATCATCTCGCCATAGTAACCTACGGGAGTTGCGGGACCTTCGGGTTCAGCTTCGGCGGTGGGCTCTGCTGTTTCGGGAGCGACAGCCTCTGCTGTCACGATGGCTTCAATGGTCTCAGCGGGAGCTACAGGCTCCTCACCTGCCCAGGGCTGCCATACAAAAAGTGTGATGACTGCTGCAACTACGACAACAGCCGCTGCACAGATAGCGATTAGTTTTTTGTTCATAATACAATTACGGCGACGGATGAATTCCTTGACGGTGCATCGCCTCTCCTCGTATTAGAATTTATCATAAAACCCGCTTAAATTATATCATGAATACGACTATTATGCAACGAACATGACGTGAATAATATTTTGTTGCTCATTGATTGTCAGCATGATGATATTTCTTCGTGATGTTGAGAGTTTTTTTCGTACTGTATTCCCATATAGAATTGCAAGAAACGCAGCAGCCTCATCGGAATCATCAAGTGCGTAGCTTTCTGTCACAGGGTCGGTGGTGAGCCTCTTTATCTGTGGGAATGTGATGATATCTTTCGTACTTTATATAATATATCTGATACTATTATACCGCTACTCGTGTCAAATGTCAATATGTGGCAAGTTTATTTCGGCATATATCAGCAAAAAACTTTCTATATTGCATGGGGGCGAGGCCTTTATTCTGTCTGAATTGACGTGCGAAGTATTTTTCGTCGGAATAACCACAACTGACAGCTACCGCATATACGCTCATCGCAGTAGTTGTCAGCAGGTAGCAGGCTTTCATCATTCGTGCATTTATACATTCCTGATTATAGCTTATACCGAAGCATCGTTTGTAGATTGAACGGAAATACCCTTCGCTCACGCATAATCTGCAGCTGACTTCAGTGAGGTCAGGGGCTTTGTGCGGTGCCGCTATTACAGCACTTCTGATATCCATCAACGGTTCGTAATGCTGCATACTCGTCTTTGAGCAGTGTTCTTCCATTGCGAAACTGCATTTGCCGGTGACTGATGCACAAAGCTCGTCTATTGATCTGCCCGTTATCTGATCATAGCAGATGATCACCTGGCGTTCATCGTATCTTCCGCACATTTCGTTGTGGAGCATGACCTTCAGTCTTTCGCTGAGTATCTTGCAGTTTCCTTTGCAGAGAACAAGAAAGATATCGTCGTCTGTACGGCAGCACACCTCGTGATCTGCACAGGCCTGTTTTATAGCGGTTGCCACAGCAGATATTATATTGCTGCGGTAGTTTTCGCCGTACACGAATTCTCCGTTTTCAGTGAAAATTGGTTTTATCGCAAAGATACGATGAGCATCTGTAGCAGTGTCAAGTATCTGACGGAACTCGCGGAGATTGTAGAAGCCTGTCAGGGCATCGTACAGCGAGGATTCTCTCTGGCATTGCTTCAGGTAGTGAATGTCGTTTTTCATGCGAAGAAATTCCAGCGTATCGGCGACTGTCTTGCTCCAGTCACGGAAGCTGAAATCATATGCGGCAGGGTAGCGGTATGACAGCACGGTGTAACCGAATAAGCGTGTCTGAAAGCAAAGCGGGCTGATGAAGTATACATAATTTCCGCTGTTTTTATTGCATACAGGCGGAAGCTGTGTGCCGCTATATCTTATAGGGGATGAAGGACCGTCTGTGATATCGCAGCAGATGAACTCGTCCCCGCTGTACGATGTGCTGCTCCATGCGGTATCCAGGCAAAGACAGGCGTTATCCACACCGTGCAGAAGATATATGAATTCAGTAAGTACTTCAGTGTATTCGGATAGCGTACGGCTCATTGTGAGCCTGCTGGAGAAATGTGCCACGTTGCTCATTATAGTATGATACTGACCTATCCTTTCAGTGTTGAGTTCAGCTATAAGCTGTGAACGTTCTGCGTTACAGGAGCAGGTGTTTCCGAATACAAACCTGTCAGTATCATCGGGGCGATAGTCATATCCCAGAAGGTGATTTACTGCATTTGCTCCCATTGTACGCCTGCCACGACGATAGGTCGTCAGCAGCGGATAGTGGTATATCCTGCCACCGTTGCTTCCGCTTGCATGGTCGTATCCCATTACAGTTATTCTTTCAGGGATATTTATACCTGCGGCTGTAAGTGCATCGCACAGACCATACGCCATATGGTCGTTGGTGCATATAACAGCCTGCGGCATGGGTATCTCGCCGCAGATATAACGTTGTGCGAGCTGTTCGCCCGAATCGTTCCAGAAGTTTCCGTAATGCAACTTGCTGTCATCAAAGGAAATACCATGACCGGCGAAGGCTTTTCTGCAGCCTTCAGCACGACTTGTGGCTGTGGGATCGTCCTCAGGGCCTGTGAGGACATCGATATCTGTAAATCCGTGAACTGTGACCAGATGCTCGACTATATTTTCCATATCTTTTTCATCGTCGGAATATATGCTGCATACGCCTTCACATTCGCCGCCTATCATCACGACGGGCGTGGATGTTTTCCTCAGCTTTTCCATCACACCGTCCAGCACGGAGATATCTCTGAACGCTTCTGCAGTGATTATAACGCCATCAAAATGGCACGGCTCAAACAGTGTATAGATGATGTTTTCGTAATTCAGTACTTCGTCGTCGGTCCAGTGATTGTAGATATTAGAGTACACTATAATGTCCGTATCTGCTGAAAACGAGGCTTCGGCTATTCCGACAAGTATCTCTTTCTGCTCTGCGTCATCTGCTCTTGCTGTGATGACAGCGATCTTTCTGCGTGACATTACTTCACCTCCGTGATTACAGTATATCTGATATATCTGCCAAAGTCAACTGTAAAAGTGCATATTATGATTAAAAAGTGGATTTTTCGAATATGAGCTATTGATTTTCGCACAGCTCATCTGTATAATGAAATCAACGAAAAAACGAGGTGATAATATGAAGCTGAGCGATAGATGCTATAAACCGGAAAGCACTGCAAATCCTATATCGCCCAATGTATTCTGTGCAGACCCGACAGGAGTTGAGTATGAGGGAAGGCTGTACATCTACGGCACAAATGATCATCAGCATTATGAAGCGGTAGGCGACGAAGGAAAGAATGACTACATCCATATAAAGTCGCTGGTGGTGTTGTCCACCGAAGATATGGTGAACTGGGAATACCACGGTATCATCGATACTGCAAAGATCGCACCATGGATCATTAACAGCTGGGCCCCCTCCATCGTTTCCCGGACCGAAGAGGATGGGCTTACACATTTTTATCTTTATTTCTCCAACAATGGCAACGGTGTGGGAGTACTTACAGCAACGCACCCTCTTGGTCCTTGGAGTGACCCGCTGGGAAAGCCGCTGGTATATCAGAATATGCCCGGACTGGAAAATTGTCCGGCACCGTTTGATCCGGGCGTATGCATTGATGAAAACGGCACAGGATGGCTCAGCTTTGGCGGCGGCGTTGAAGCGAGAGGCGGCGAGATACACACAAAAGTACCGAAGATAGTAAAGCTAGGCAGCGATCTGCTTTCGTTTGACAGCGGGTTTGTTTCTGTCGACGCACCGTACTTCTTTGAGGCTAGTGAGCTGAACTATTTAAACGGCACATATATCTATACTTACAGCACCGACTGGCAGAGCCGTGACAAATGGGACAGAACAGATGTCCCTGCACCTGCGGTATGCAGCATGGGATGCCTCACCAGCAAAACACCGCTCGATACGGACAGTTGGGAGTTCAAGGGCGGTTTTTTCCTCAATGCAGGTGACAGCGGAATGGCTTGGTGCAATAATCACACTCACCTTACGGAATACAAAGGCATAAGATATATCCTTCATCACACTATGCATATTCAGGAGCGCATGGTGACAAACGGCGGATTCAGATGTATGTGTGTTGATCGGATGCCATACAGTGATACGGAATTTCCCTTGACGAAAGCAACACGTGAGGGAGTGCTGCAGATAGACCGCTTCGACCCGTATATGCCTCACTCAGGTGCTGAGATGTTCACCTGTGCGGATATGTGGTATGAGCAGATATCCTGCGGCAGAATGGCTGTGAAGTCGCTCGGTGAAGGTTCATGGACTTACATCAGGGGAGTAGATTTCGGCGTGGGTGTACAGAGGATGCGTGTGACTGCTAAAGGCAGGGGTTACATTGAACTTCGCCTTGATAACAGGGACGCACCGCCTTCGGCCGTGTTTGCAACGCAAGCAGACACCTTTGCAGAGATATTTGCAGAGCTTGAAGGAACGATAACGGGTCAGCATAACATATATTTTGCGTTTTCTGCAAAGGACATCTGCCTGGAAAGCTGGCAGGTTGAATGAAAGGAGAAATCATGAAAAGAAAACTGATCGCTATATTTTGTGCGGCGGCCATGCTGCTTGTTACAGGATGTTCTGGAAATGACAATGACAGTACGCAGGATTCTGTGACAGAAATTACCGATGAAGCAGGAATCGCCGACAATGCTGCTGAGGAGATACTGGACAGTCTCAGCAATGGTATCATCATCGATGAGGTAAGCGGCAATGTGTATAAGACTGAGCGTAATGCGAATCCCATCTCGGGCACCATCTTCTGTGCTGATCCCACGGCGGTGGAGTATGAGGGCAGGCTCTATGTTTACGGTACAAATGATACTCAGCAGGCGGAGCAGGACACCGTGAACGACTACGACCAGATAAAGTCGCTGGTGGTATTTTCCACGGATGATATGGTAAACTGGATCTATCACGGCAGGATAGAAACAGGGGAGATCGCTCCCTGGATCTATAACTCCTGGGCGCCCTCCATCGTTTCCCGTGTTGAGGATGACGGGCTTACTCATTTCTATCTGTATTTCTCCAACAATGGTTCTGGTGTAGGAGTTATCACTTCTACTGATCCGGTTACAGGCTGGACAGATCCTCTGGGTGCTCCTCTGGTATATCAGAATATGCCCGGACTGGAAAATTGTCCGGCACCGTTTGATCCGGGCGTATGCATTGATGAAAACGGCACAGGATGGTTATCATTCGGTGGTGGTACACCTGCTTCGGGAGCGGCTGTACATACTTTTGTGCCAAAGGTAGTACGACTGGGTGAGGATATGCTCTCCTTCGACAGCGAGTTCGTTTCCATCGACGCACCTCACTTCTTTGAAGCCAGCGAGCTTAATTACATCGATGGTACATATTACTATACTTACAGCACTGACTGGCAGAATCGAGGCCCCGGCTGGGATTATGAGGGCATTTCCGCCCCACCCACCTGCAGCATGGCATATCTCACGACAAAAACTCCACTCGAGGCTGACAGCTGGGTGTACAGAGGCGCTTATTTCTATAATTCGGGTCAGAACGAAAAGGGTGAATCCGGTCTTCGCTGGGGTAATAACCACACTCACTTCTGTGAGTATCAGGGAACGAGTTACATTCTTCATCACACGCTTCTGTTGGAGGAACTTTCAGGCGGCACAGCAGGTTTCCGCAGCCTTATGGTTGATTATCTGCCCATGGATGCAGCAACGGGTGAGATACCTATCACAGCAGCCACAAGACAAGGCGTGTCCCAGATAAAGCTTCTGGATCCTTATTCTGAAAACAGCGGAGCTGTAATGTTCACATCTGCTGATATCAGCTACGCGGATGGCGCACATCCGGCATCAAAGAGCGATGCTGAGGGTGCGTGGATATACGTGCGTGGTGCTGATTTTGGATATGGTGCGTCTTCATTCATGGCAGAAGTAAAGGGCAGCGGACGCATTGAGGTGCGGCTTGATGACATTACGAGCGAAGCGGCAGCTTTCATAGAATTCGACAACGCTGACTATGCGAAGGTTCGTTCTGCTGAAGTCAAGCCTTTTGACGGCAGAAATCATAATGTTTATTTCGTATTCTCGGGTACGGATATCGAGCTGAGATCCTGGCAGTTTACAAAGGGCGATGAAACGCTCCGCCCCGAAGAGCCGATCTCTGTTACAGAAACCAGGTACGAGACCCTTGTTATCTCGGCACAGGCTGAAAACCCCGGTCCCAGTCCCTCTGCAATACTTGAGATGACTAAGGACGGAGAATATTCCGTGAAGTCCTCGTCGTTTGCAAAGGAGAGCGAGATGTTAAACCTCGGCTTTATCAACACCGATACGCAAGCAACCTACACGGTGCACGTAAGCTCTCTTGGCTTTGAAACGGAAAACGGTATGATCGAAGTTCCTGTGGACATTGATCTTGACCCGACAAGCACGTCTGCAAACGGTCTGGAAAATGGCTGGAAGGGTGCGGAGATAGGCTCCGTTATCTATGGAAGCGAGGATTGTGGTGTAGTCGCTGCACAGACCACTATCGGCTGGATAGGATATCGACTAGCGTTAATGGTAAACGGCGAGGAAGTGCCTTATACTTCGGTGACATATAATCTTACTGTAAGCGGTCTTAAATTCGAATAATACAAAGCGGCAGAGAATATACTCTGCCGCTTTATATGTTTGTAGTGCTTTTAAGATATCACGCGAGGGAATAAGTTGCTTCAAGCCACAGATTGAAATGCAGTCTGTTGCTGTCATCGGCATAGCCTTCGGGGATAACGTCGGGGTGATCGATGATGGATTCAAAGAGATACGCCGTTGCACTGCCGCCGTTAATTGTTACGGTGCAGTCGCTGTGGATAGTGATGGCGTAATATCCGTGCTCGGGGAAATTGTAGGTCTGCGAGGTAATGCCGTCATCTATCGTGAAGGAATCTGCTGTCGCGTCAAAGAACGAAAGGTAAACAGTAGAGTTTCCTTCGTTCTTCTTTACGCTGATGGTATTGTTTTCGGCGGTCGTCAGCAGGGAAGTTCCGATATCCGCTTTTTCGCCTGTGCCGATGTAGCAGAGTTCTTCTGTGTTATATTCCATTTCGGGGCAGTATTTCTTCAGTGCCTTGTATGCGTTCAGGTCATATACACGATATTCGTGGTCGCCTTCTTCAGTGAGCAGATATACCAGTGCATCGTCGTACTTGAGCTTTGCGATACCCTGCTTGCCCTGTAGATTGACATTAGGGTCTGCAGGCGAAAGGCTTACACAGAGGAACACTGCCATTGCTGCCGCGAGGATATATACCGCACCGACAGCGGGGGATACGGGCTTGCCTTTACTGAATACCGCATTTACCGAGAAATATCCGCACACAGGTGTGAAACAGCTTACTGCTGCAAACAGCACGAGCACATACAGCATACTGAATATATACGCCATGGAAAGCCCCAGTGCCGATGTTGCAAGAACGATCATCGGGATAACGAGCGGGAGGTGCAGAGCGGCTGCGAGAAGCTCGCAGTGGAGGTCTGCGATATCGCTCTTTACGGTGATGCAGATCTCGTTGATTATCAGCAGGATGCCGCTGAATATGAACAGGTAGCTTGCGTCGGGCAGCAGGAACGAAAGTGTGATGCCGAGGACCGCGTGGATATACGCAAAGGCTCTTGTTATATCTCTATGTTCTATCCTGAGCAGCTTGCATCCGAAGTGAGCGGTCAGCACCATTACAGCAAGAGCAAGGATACCGATGCCGACAGTGATCGTGATATTCGAGAAGGATATCGTACCGATGGCGTGGATGTCGATGTTGCCTGCCAGGGCTGCGATGAGCTGGAACAGATAATAGCATCCGAAGGTAGCTGCGGATGTCAGGGCAAGAGTGATGACCAGCAGGAGCATAGCTTTTGCGGTCTTTGCGATGTTCTTCTGCTTTTTTACGACGGAAAGAACGATGTTTCCCACAAGGAGCAGTATAGCCACAACTGCAAATATTATAGCTGCAGTATGACCGTAAACGATATCGGCGATGTTGAGATAGGAGAAGAATATCGCGGATTCATCGGCTTCATAAAGGGTGTCAAGATCGTAATTGCTGAGCTCATCCAGCAGGTCGTTCAATATCTTTGCCTGCTGTGTGGCGTAGCTTGTGCCTACGTTGGCAGGAGCGTCATTCTGGGTGTGATAATCCTCGCCGCCTGCGATGTTCGCCATGTTCAGACCTTGATAGTGCGTCTTGAGGTTGGAGAAATCCGTACCGTTGGGCATCATATCGTAGATCATTGTAGCCACTGAGCAGGTGAACAGATCTTCATTTATCCTGCCAAACAGCTTTACGGTGTTGTAGTTGTTGGCAGATGTTTCGAACATTATCTGTGTGCCCGATGTACCTCTGGATTCGAGGTTGATGGCAAATCTGATGCGTTTTACAAGATCGTCAAATCCGTTGAACTCGTTCATGAACGCTTCGGATCCGAAAAGGCTGTATTCCTCGCCGTTTACAAAGCAGAATACAAGGTCGTTCGTTATGGTGTAGCCGTTTGCCATGCGGTCGAGGTAATAGCGTATTGCCTCCAGCATAGTAGAGCAGGCAAGGGCGTCGTCTGAGGCCCCTTGTCCCATGGGGACAGAGTCGTAATGTGCCATTACCATCACCGCCTCATTGGTGGGGTTTTCGGCGTTGGCAGGGATATGTACCACAACATTTTTTAGATACCAGTTCTGATATGCATCCGAGGTGGATACATATTCCTGTGTCAGATAAGCAGGGACATCGGTCGTATCCGAATTGACCACACCCAGCTTTTCAAGCTCTGATGTCATGTATTCCATAACGAGTCGGTTTTCTTCCTTGTCCGCAATAGAACGGGGTCCGTATTCGCACATCTTTTCGATGTGTGCGGTGATGTTCTCCTGCACGAAGTCGGAGCTTTTGGGAAGCTCCGCCGTGTCGATCAGCGAAATCACCATCGACAGCATAAGCACTGCCGCAAATACTATAGTCATGATTTTTGTCAGTTTATTCATAGCGTCTCCTTTACACTAAAGTGATAATGTCTATTATACCACGAATCACACTTGAATGTCAATTAATATAAAGTGGTTTCATTGGCTGGTGTATATGATATCCTGCATACCAATTTGTTTTTTACACAATCGGACGATTGGTATTGTAAAAAAGAGGTATATGTGATATAATAACTAGGATAAACTATTTTTAAGGAGAGAATATGAAAAAAACGATCATAGTAATGCCTGTGGCAAATGAGGAGAAGACGATGCAGGAGATCATCGATAAGGTAATGGCACTGCCTTATGATGAGCTTTATCTGTATCCTGTCATCGATTCTTATTCCAAAGACAGGACAGAGGAGATAATAAGAGAGGCTGAAAAGCAGTACGACGGAAGAGTGAAGTGCATCTTCCACCATGAATCCACAGGGCTTATCAGTTGTTATCTTTATGGCTTCAAATGTGCAATGGCGGACGGTGCAGATCAGATAATAGAGATGGACGGCGGCGGAAGCCATGATCCCGCTTCGATTCCGCAGTTTATCGATAATCTCGACAAGGGTTATGACTGCGTGTGGGGCTCCCGTTTCGTTGAAGGCGGAAATATCAGCAACCACCCTCTTTACCGCAGGCTGCTGAGCTCGGGCGGCACCATTTTGTCAAATCTTGTGCTGGGCACAAAGCTGAAGGACATGACCAGCGGCTTCGAAGCCTTTCGTGCCGATATCCTGAAAAGCATGGATCTTGATAAATTCCTTTCAACGGGTCATATGTATCAGACGGAAATGCGTTATTACTGCCGTAATTTCAAGACTATCGAAACTCCTATAAACTACATAGGCGGCGATTCCTCGCTCAGATTCAAGGCTGTCGTGGAAGCGTTGAAAATACTGTTCAAGCTGAAGAAGAACGAAAAATACATTTTCGCAAAAGACGGAGGTGCAGAGGAATAATGAGCCTTCCGAATCCGCAGGTGATAACCGACGGGATATCATCGAAGCTGAGAAAGCTTGCGTCCTCCAGAACTCTGGCGACGATATTCGGGCTTCTGACGGGCAAGTATCTATTTTTCTTTACGTTCATAGTTGTTGCGTTATGCACTCTGGACCTGCCCCTCAAACGCCTTTTGCAGACAGATGTCCTGCTTTACTATACGATGCCGATGAAGGATTGCTTTTATACCAACAGCCTTTTCGGCGTGTTCGAATCCTTGATAGGTGACTTTGCGACGCTCTCTCTTATCATCAAGGGAATATATATGGTGCTGCTTTTTGTTATCACGTTTGTGATAATGTTCTGGCTGCGTCGTGCGGGCAGTGCGGTAAGACGCATGGAGTGTCTTATAGTATTTGGTGTTTTTCTCAAGATCATCATGTCCACGACATCCCAGGAGAGTATGTTCGTAAGCATTACAGCAACGCTTCTGAATCTGATGATCGCACTTGCACTTATCGGTGTGGTATCAGTCGTGATGCATTCGCTTAAAATGCGGTATATACCCGTTGCGGTGCTCATCATAGCGTTCTCTCAGCTTATCGACAGCCGTACCGTGATGCTGCTTGTGCCTGTGCTGATCTTCCTTTTTGTCTTTGCGAAGGCACTTGCAAAGGAAAAGGCAGTCGCTTTGCGTTCGCTGTGTGTGGCGATGGCTGCTGCATCTGCCGCTGTCCTTGTGGTCACTCAGTTGTATTCGCAGAATAATGCGTTTGACCATGAATGGTTCGTCGAGTATGTGAATACCTACGGAGATCCGGGTCAGGAGCTTGAATATGTGATGCTGTCCAAGATAATGGACACCACTGTGCTCGGTCAGCTCAATGAGTATTTCTCGTTTAAGGGCCTGGATAAATACTATGAGCCTATTGAACGCCTGCTTATTTTCAATACCGGCTTCATGATGATCGCTGCATATGTTATTTCGGCGACGGCTGCGATACGCAGGAAGGCCCGTTCGTCGGGCAGTGCAGTGTCTGTGCGTAAAGCATTGGCAGAAGTGATAGGCGTCAATGAAGACGATAAGATAACAAAGACCTTGTTCTGGTTATTGATGTTTGTTTTCGCTTATTCAAATCTCTTTTTGTCGGAAGCGGGATTTGTTTTCTATCTCATCGTGCTCGCGGCAGGTCTCTGGATATGCAAAAAAGAAGGCATAGAATATAATTTCGCAGAAAAGATCGACACAAAGCAGTTTTTTAAGCTGTCGCTGCTGTTCGTGCTGATAAGACATGCTGTCAGGATGCTGATACACAATGGTCATGATTTTGCCATCATGCACTATTACGTCAGCTATCAGGAATATGGATTTCTTCCCAGAGGATTGATCGGTACTGTTTTTCAGGCACTGTTAGGCTACGAGATAGGTGAAGCCGAGCTATTACTGGTGTTGAAGCCGCTGTTCTTCCTGCTGCTTGGTGCAGTTGTGGTGTTCATTGCGTGGAATTGCTGCAAGACCGCAGATGGCTTTGATAAAAAACTGGTATTCTTTATCAGCTTTGCGTTTATGATGTCACCCGGATTTGCGATCTTTTCCGAGTGTGATAACATATACAAAATAGACCTGTTCTTTGTGTCTCTTGCTGTTTTGTGCATGGTATTGAGCATAAAGAATAATCATCTTGTGTGGCTAATACCGCCCATATGTTTGCTCACGATGATGGTACATCATGTGTTCACCTGTACGATATTCCCGCTGCTTTTTATAATCCTGCTATACCGTGCATTTATAAATTCCGATGGTCATTCGTTCAGGAATATATCGGTGCTTTTTATTACATTCTTTGTTGTCGCAGGTACGTTTTTTTATTTTTCGTTCGTATATCAGGTACCCGAACACTTTGAGACTGAAAGCTGTATCGAAGTCGTCGAAGACAGGGCAGGGGAGTATCTTGAAGTTCCCGAGAACCTGTTTGAATGTATCTGGGTGGATAAGGAAGGTACTCATATCGAGGAGATGCAGAAATGTATAAATGAAAAGCAGATAATCAATGCGATACTTTTTATCATCGCATCCTCACCTTTGCTTTATATGTTCTGTTATGCACTTTCGCGTTCGGCGAAAATGGAAAAGAAGATATTTCCGAAGCTTGCGTACCTTGCAATGGGATTGTCTGTGTTCGTGGTGTTTCCGCCGTTCATCACCGATACTGACTACGGAAGATGGTGCACGTATTATCTTATGATACTGCTGGTGGGTCTTGCGGTTCTTACAAGATTACAGCCCGCAGACAAGAAATGGTACGCTGACATGAATAAACCGTATCTTATTAAATTCTACTTTATTGCCGCAGCAGCTCTTGCAGGTCTTAAGACCTTTGACACATTTTTAAGAGCATTGCACGCATTCCGTCCATAATAAGAAAAGCCACACAGAGTTGCTGTGTGGCTTGAGAACGTCGAAAAAGTCCCTGCGGGACTTTTCCGCCGAAACATCCGCACTGCCCGCACGATTTTGCGGCATTGCCGCCAAATCGCACAGTTGTGCGTATAGAAGTGTGTTTTGACCGAAGTGAATTCGGTCAAAAAAGTTATCAAAACGCCCGCTTATTTAGTTTTTCGACAAACTGAAGCCACACAGAGCTGCTGTGTGGCTTCTTGTTTACAGGCTTTCGTCAACAATAAATACATCATCCATAAATACATCGCGTTTTGTATTTATTGCGACTGCGGTGTTCAGACCTTTGGGTTTTGCGTCGTTCACCAATATACGCTCGCCCATTGGCATTGCGAACATTATTCCGTCATATCGTATGTTGTGCTTTTCGAGAAAGGCGACAGTCATGTCACGATATTCTTCGGTCCGTGAAGTCAGAAAGACTATCTTGTCGTTATCCGAAATGCCCGACAGGAATTCCTTCGCACCGTCAAGCAGCGTGTCCACGCCGTCGATCTTGTAGCCGTTATGCTTTACGATCGTTCCGTCAAGGTCGAATATCCATGTCTTTCCCAGTGTGGATATTTTATGTACATCAGGCATTGAGTATCTCTCCTATATGTCCGCCGGGATGGTTTCGTCTGAAAGTATCCAGCTTGATATCCATCGCGTCTGCGATACGCATTGCCAGCATCTGCAATACTATGAGGTTCACCGTGGTGGAGTTATTGGGAACAAGATTCCATGCATCGCCCTCATGCTCAAGATCAAGGATGATCTTCGTATCAATGGCGTCAGCCAATGTGCTGCGTTGCTCGAACGACAGGAGCCAGATCCTGCAGCCGCGTTGTTTCAGAAGATTATACAAATGAACGGACTCTATCGTTTCGCCGCTCTTTGTGAGCAGCAGGACAAGGTCCTCGTCGCAGACCATACCAAGATCGCCGTGAACGGCAGAGTCAGTGTTCATATATGATGCCTTCAATCCGAGAGATGTGAGCGTGCCAACGAATTTCTCGCACACAGGGACGTTCTTTCCAAGGCCCGAAACTATGATCTTTCCGCCATTTCCAAGGACCTCCGTGCTTTGGGAAACGAGGTCGAAAAACATCTGTTCATCAACGGATTCCAGGGATTTTTCAAGTATTCTGAGCAGTTCTTCAAAATATGTGATCATAGTATCTCCTTTAAATGTAGCAGTCCGTTATAGAACGCACCGCATATGGAATCATAGTCCTCCCACGCATAAGTCGTGAGGGAAAGCCAGATAATCGCATGGATAGCCTTTATCTGCGTGCTTGTGGCGTCATCGGAGATCAGCCTGAGATAGTAGTCCGACAGCTCCTCCCAGCCTGATGCTTCTATATCCAGCGAAACGTCATTCTCATTTATCTCAAGGGTGAATTGCTTAAGATTGAACAGATCGTAGTTGCCGTTTATCGAATAATACAGCTTAGCCCAGTCGTAAGCTGCGTCACCGTACAATTCGGTCGTGCCGAAATATCCTCGCGGATCGATAAGAATCGGCTCTGTATCATGCTTCAGCACAAGGTTTGAAAAGGTGCAGTCGCCGTGCAGGAACACGAACTTCTGCGGTCTGAACTGTGCGAACATTTCTTCCAGCTTGTCCTTGCAGAAAAATACATTCGGACATTCGGTACCGTTTATGATAACGGTCTGCCTGTCCGCAAAGGGGACGAGCTCTCGTATCTTTTCAAGTCTGGCAAAGGTCTTTCCGAGATATGCATCATAGAAGCTGGCTTCGTCGTAGTCGCAGCTGCCATAGCTGTGCAGCTTTTTTAGGCACGTTACCAGCTTGTCAAGTATCGCTTTTTTAGCGTCTGAGGACAGTTCCGTGTATTCGTAAATGTTCCTGCCATCGATAAGCTCCATTGTAAGCGGCTCATATGAGTATATCTCAGGTATATTCTCAAAGCCCAGTGCCTGTACCTTACGGTACCATGCTTTTTCACGTACCGCAAGAGCACGGCCTTGTTCGTCGATACCTGTCTTGATGACCTTGTTTTCTTCGGTCACAAGTTTATTGAAAGGACGGCATTTGGATACCTTCAGTTTTCTGTATTCGGATATCAGACCATATTCCTTTGCTCCGCTCATGCGTACGGTGCCGAAAGAGATATCCTTGCCCGAAAGCCATCTCACGAATTCGCCGTTTTCGGGAACTCCGTCGATAACAGACTTTTCTGTGAAAAGGAACATTCCCGCAACGCCGTATTCAAAGGACGGTTCTTCCTCGAAAATGTCATTTTCGAACTT
Source organism: Oscillospiraceae bacterium (assembly GCA_045606085.1). Taxonomy (GTDB): domain Bacteria; phylum Bacillota; class Clostridia; order Oscillospirales; family Ruminococcaceae; genus CAG-115. The sequence goes on along the minus strand of JAZURJ010000009.1, from coordinate 8,074 downwards.
CCAGCGGCATCTGAAATCCCCTGAAAGTCCGACATAGTTGCCGTCAGGGAGCGTGTAGAAGGGTATCTGGTCAGACAGTACAAGGTCAGACCACACGAGCATAAAGGGACGACCGTCCGGTATCCTTTCCAGTGCAGGAACGATACCTGAACAGGTGCCGTTTCCTCCCGTCGCATCTATCACCTCATAATCCACATCGGCGAAAGCGGCAAGGTATTTTTTCAACACATCTATCTTGTAATCGCCTATGATGAGGAATTTCTTCTTCGGAAATCTCCTGAACAGGTGAAAGAGGATAGGGAGATTATGCACAGGAACAAGAGCCTTGGGCTTGTTCCTTGTCAGCTTGTCCATGCGGGTACCTTTGCCGCCCGCCTGAACAACAATGTATTCCAGTTCCATTTTTAGTCCTTAAACCTTTTGTCGTTGTACATCTTGAGCTGGCGATAGAGCTTGAATGTTTTTCTTCCGCTCAGTACGTCTTCCATAAGCGTCTGGAGTTCTTTAGAAAGATCCTTTCGCTGCAGCTGCAGTATAGCCATCCTGCTGTTGAAGCCTGCACGCTGTTCATCGCTGATATCGGGACGCTCGATCTGCTCCTTCATATGATATATTTTAAGTTCATTTATACTGATCTTGTCTATCAGGCTGCCGACAGTTTCCATTATTCGCTCCACTCCACTTCTGTTTTATTGTTTACGGCATCAAGGATGATCTCGTCTATCTCCTCGATCAGATCGTTGCGATGCTGGTTAAGGGGATTGATGTTCCTTATTGCTTTCAGTACGGTCTGGTCGTTTTCACTTCTTACTTTATCTTCCTCGTGCCACATTTCTGCGTTGGTGCGTATAAGCTCTTCGATGACCTGCGCAAGGTCGCTGCGATGTGCACCCAGTTCTCTTATCCTGCGTATCTCGTCGTTGACGATGACATAGTCCTCAGGACGCTTTGCAGCGTCTTCGTGCCATTTGTCGATGGTCTCGCTTGAAAAGTCAGCAATTCTGCTGCCGCTCATTATTTTCATGATTTACCCCCTGTTTTTTACACGGTATGAAGTATTATCAAAGTTTTGTTATTAGCTGATATTATATAAAATAACCACAATGTAATAACGTTACATACAAGATTATAACATATATTAGCAGAAAAATCAAGTTTGTTGGTATAACTATCTATTTGAATTGCAAACTTTGATGGGATTATGCTCCGGACAACATTGTAAAAAGCAAAATACCGCACTGCCTTCCGGCTGAGCGGTATTATATCTGATATTGATCAGCGGATATTATAGTTCGTGTGGTTATTAGAAGAAAATACTGCCACAGTTGCCGGCTGTGGCAGTATTGCTGATAAGCTGACAGTTTGTCGGCAGATCATGCCATTAACCTGAACTTGCCGCTGTCGATACGAGCGTATCAACAGCGGTATCAGTATCGAAAGAAATTACGGTGATCGATACAATTCAGAAGCACTATCGGAAAGCTGCGTTTCTCACGATATTCTTTCTATCTGTTTGCCTAAATCACAAGTAATAATTCCTGTTTCTTGTTTTTTTATTATCTGATCGTAACACGCCATGTGTGATATCGTTGTTGTGTCTGGGGTAATATATCATTGTGCTCTTTTATCCCTGTGCAGGCATACCGTCAGCACCCACTGAAAAGATACCGTTGCCCTCAGGAACGCCGCCGCCTGCTTCGTCGCTGAAGATATCGAAATGTATATTTTCGGGATCTGTGAGAATTGCCGAAATGCCGTCGTTATAAAACGGTGAAACATTCGCTTCGCCTGCCTTGCTTACAGTGCCGCCGCTTATGTCATAAACATAGAGGTACATCTGCGTTTCAAGCTCAGTGAAGAGATACAGATAGTGCTTGCCATCAGTTGCCTTTACATAATACGGCTCGCAATTGTACGCCCAGAAGCTTTCTGTATACAGATCCTCCGCTGTGCATATATCCACTGTCGCCTGATATTCGTTTTCTTCGTCATAACGATCGTATATCGTAAGATCATCACAGCTCCCATTGCTGTCAATATCTGTATAGAACGCTGACTTCATTGGCAGGGATACTATGTACGCATCGGGAACTGATGTGTATTTTTCGTTGAAAAGGTCGGGGTGTTCGTCAAAAGTTATCGTTACGCTCATTGCACCTAAGCCTATATCTGCGATCTCGCCCTCGTCAAAATACATAGTAACGCCGTTGTAATCAAGAGTCCAGTGCGTGCCGTCCGCACCGTACATTTCAAAATACTCTTTGATAATGTCATCTCTGTAAAATATATCTGCACCGACTGTGCCGAAAAGTTCATCCTCAACAGACTGTGCAAATGCGTCCATATCCGTTATGATATCGGGCAGATGAAGTTCCTTGCCGGTCTGAGTATCGTAATTGCTTCCCCAGAAGCTTCTGTGACCACCGTTCATTCCATTATCGTAATGGCAGTCGGTAAGTACACTCAATACAATATTATCCGCACGTCTTACCTGTGCGTCAAATTTTGAAACGAGCGGTGCCTGAAGCTCCATACCCATACCGATCATTTCATCGACAGCCTCAGAGAACATTTCGTATTCGGTTTGCAGGCTGCTTTCATTAGCAGCTGCAGCGTCCATCAGCACAGCGGCAAGAGTGGGGAAGCGGTCAGCGTCTTCGCCGCCGAGAATAACAGACGTACATTCGCACTCTACCAGCGGCATAGCGGTGTCCTCGGACCATCTGTATTCAAACGTTGTCCTTTCGTTGAGTTCGAGTATCTGTATTTCCTTTTCAACAGGTACATCGTCGTTCAGGTTTTCAGACGTTGTATTTGCTGGAGTTGTGCTTTCTGCGGTCTGTACGGTCGCTTCAGTCTTTGAACTGCTTTCAGCTGTTGCTGCAGAAGTAGTCTGTGAAGAGGCGTCGGATGTGCTGTTCGTAATGATTTCGGTATCGCTGCTGCAGCCTCCCACCGCCAACAGTACACAGAGCGTTAATACGAGTTCTGTAAGTCTTTTCATAGGTGTATTCCTTTCTGCAAATAAGGGCGAAGGGGTTACAGACCCACTCGCCCTTTTTGACGTCTGATTTTACAGCATTAAGCCCAGGGGTCATCGGCAACAGGCACACGGATATCCGCAAGACACTGGATATCGTTAAGGAACCACTGACCTGTGGAAGGCTTCTTCCTGAGCTTTATGGGACGGGGATTATCCGCACCGCCGCTTGTAACATAAAGAGTTGCCCAGTTCTCCTCGTCAAAGGAGTAGGGATTTTCGCTTACCTTTATAACAAAAGGTGTGCTGGGCTTGTAGCCGTTCTCGGGAGTTGCACCCTCGAAGAAAGAAAAGGTCTTGTAGAACTTACCGTTCAGACGCTCCTTGATGAAGCCCTTTTCGTATGTACTTACTTCTGCGGGACCCTTGAGGAAATTCAGCATCTCGATGCAGGCATCGGGGTTCTTCTCATAAGCACACAGAGCAACGATAGTGAGTGCAGTTGTCTTGAATGCGGAGTCGAGAGAAGCCTCGGGAAGAGCCTGAAGCTCAGCTACGTTGTTAGGAAGTGCTGCAAAAGTAAAGCTCTCGGAACGGTTGCTGCCCTTACCGACCGAGGAAACAGCATCGTTCACAGCCTTTGCCGCTTCACGCTTGACAGCGTGTTCCGCCGATTTCATAAGTGAATCAAATAATCCCATTTTCTTAGTCCTCCTTGATAAATCTGAAATTCATAAAATTAAAAAAGCCGTTTTCGTCAATGGGGTTGACCCAGCTGTCAGCCTTTTCGCCATAGACCTCGCCCTCGATGCCTGTATCAAACCAGAATTCTCCGTCACGAAGCTCCCAATTTTTGGGTTCATCTGCCATTGCACCATCCACAAGCTTTATAACGCCTGCGGCAACAGCCTTATCTACCTCCGCTTGTGTAACTCCCTCAGGGAGAGGCGACAGCATATAAAGCTTGCCGTCCTCGCAGATCTTTATCAGCGTACCGATCATTTTCCTGCGTTCCTTCATCTCATCCGCAACTGCCTCCTCGTCGGTTTCGTCAACGTAGGGCATCGGTGAGTTGAGGTACTCCTCAGGAGTGAGATAAACTGGCATATTGTCGTCATCAAAGGTCATGACGGAATGAAGCTTCCATTTACCTGTGTAGGTCATACATTCTTCTCCTTTGCTGTTTTGTCAATCTTGACTAAGTCAGTGCAATATGCTAAAATAAATAAATGGGCGGTTCCTGTGACTGTTGGCGCACCCACAGGAACTTCGAGTACCCTAACATGGCAGGATATATACTCTCTTTTACCCTTGCAGATATCATTCTATCAAAAATAACACTTTTCCACACTACCCTAATAATAAAAAACGGGTAGGAAAGCAGAAAAAATACACATATTCGGGTAGGAAATCGGGTGGTTTGCCCGTAATGAAAGGGAATATATTAATGAAAAAAATAACAGCATTTATCTTGACTTTTGCAATTACAGCGGCCTGTATGACAGGCTGTTCAGATAAGACTAAGCCTGACCCCGACCATCCTGTGACACTTACGATGTGGCATGTTTACGGCAGTCAGACAAGATCTCCTCTTAATGACGCGATCGACGAATTCAATGATACCGTTGGCAGAGAAAACGGCGTTACGGTGGATGTCGTATCGGTGACAAGCTCCTCTGCGATAGATAAGGCTCTTTCCGCTTCGGCAAACGGTGAGCCGGGTGCCGAGGATCTGCCGGACCTGTTTACCGCATATCCGAGAGTAGCAGAAATTGTCGGAGAGGACAAGCTCCTTTCGTGGAACGACTACTTTTCCGCGGAAGAGATTTCTGCTTTCAGAGATGAATTTATTTCCGAAGGGTATTTCGGCGACAGATTGCTTATGCTTCCTGTTGCAAAATCCTCCGAGGCATTGTTTCTGAACAAGACGCTGTTTGACAGATTCAGCACCGAAACAGGTGCATCAGCGGATGAACTCCAGACTTTTGACGGTTTTTTCAAGACCGCAAACCTCTATTATGACTGGTCAGACGGGCAGAATTTCACGCAGATAAACGACTTTTACAACTACACTTATATCGGGATGAAAGCCTGCGGCAGTGAATTTATCAAGGACGGTAAGCTGAATCTGAACGACAATGCCTTTGAACAGGTATGGCTTCCATTGAGCAAAGCGGCAATATACGGCGGAATATGTCTTGACGACGGATACGCAGCTTCACGCTGGAAAACTGTCGAGATAATCTCAAACATAGGCTCAACAGCAGATATCCTGTATCAGCCCGAAATGGTATTCTATCCCGATAACACGACTGAAAATATAACCTCAGTTTCCTTGCTGTACCCTACTTTCGTCGGGGACAAGCCCGCCGCTGTACACAGGGGCGGAGGGCTTTTTGCTGTAAAGAGCGATGACGAACGAAAGAATCACGGTGCATATATCTTCGCAAGATGGCTCACCCAAAAAGAAAACAACCTTCGCTTTGTGACAAGCACAGGATATCTCCCTGTTACGGATGATGCTTTTGCGGAACTTTTTGCTGACACAAGCGTTGCTGAAAATGAAAGTTACCGAAACCTTTATGATATGATGAAAGGTATGATCGACAGCTATTTGCTTTATTCTCTGCCCGTTTATGACAATGCTTCGGATATTCAGAGCGATTTTGAGCAGAACGTAAAGCTTGTGCTGAGATCCGCACACAACCAGTATATTGAACGTATAGAAAATGGCGAGGACAAGGAGGCTGTGCTGAACGAGCTTGCCGCATCTTCTCTTGAAGAACTGAAACGGCTTTCGGATAAGTATATGTGAGGGTGCCGCTATGAATATATTGAGATACCTTGACATCAGGAGCCTTCTAAAACAGTTCAAAGCGGAAGGTTTATCAATGCGAAGAAGATTTGCTGTTTATGTTTTTTCTATGATATGCCTGTTCCTTGCAGTTGTTATAATTCTGCTGAATCTGTTCGGTATTCTTGATCCTACCGACAGGCAGATAATGAACGATCTTGATGCACTGCTTTCTGCCTGCTCGGACAGTATCGAGAGTGACTGCGACGAGCTTGCGGCCTGTGCAATATCCTTTTCGGGTCAGCTTTCGGATTCAATACAGAACTATCTGACTGAAAATAATATCAGCTTCGATGAGCTGGAAAACGATTCTGAAGCACTTGACACCTTACAAAACAGGCTTTACGACCCGGTCTACCTTAATATGCAGGTTGCCCCCGCAAGCGGTGCATTCTATATTCTTGATACCACAGCAAAAGACAATTCCGATGGTCCGCTTTACAGCGGAATTTATCTGAAATATATAAACCTTTACTCCGAAAATACCGTAAACAATGATTTCTCCATTTACAGAGGATCATTCTCTACAGGAAAAAGCAGGGGGATAAACTTCCACAGCGGCTGGAAAAACGAGAGCAGTACCGATTTTTTTAAACACTGCAATGAGACCTTTTCGGACGGAACACACTATGTTTTAAGCCCAGCCACCATCATTCCTGATACATGGGAAAGGGCAAGATATATTTATGTTCCCATTCGGGAGCACAACGACAATATTATCGGCGTCTGCGGCTTTGAAATAAACGATCTTTTGTTTCAGCTGTCATACAAGACCGAGGGCGGACGCTGGGGCGGCGAGATCTGCGGTCTGATCGACGAGAATAATGGCGTTTATTCCGGACAATTCAGCTCAGGGCACTATAATAATATCGGTAACGGGTTAAATATCACGACCAAAAAAGATTCACTGCTGTTTGATTTCGGTAATGAAAAATGTGTGGGTCTTACAGAGAAATTAACACTCGGCAGAGAGACCTTCCATGTTGCAGTTATGCTCCCGAAAACGCAGTATGAGAGCTTCCTGCGTAATGGACAGATAAATGATGTTGTATTGGTCTTTCTCATCGTAGCTTTCCTTGCTGCCGTCTGCTGTATCTTTATGAGTAAGAATTATGTTTCTCCCATTTTGAAAAAGATAGAGCAGGTCAAGTCAAAGGAGGATTACGGCGAGCAGCTTCATATCCGTGAAATAGACGACCTTTTCGCGTTCCTCGAGGAGAAAGACAACTATTATGAAAGGCAACTTGATGATCTTGTAGCCGCCAAACGTTTCGCCGAGGATGAGGCTTGCAGAGCGAAGGAAGAATATGAAAAAGCAGAGGAAAAATACGAGCTTGCCAAAAGCGAGATCGACCGCCTTGCTGAAAAGCACAAGGAGGATATCGTTCCAGAGGAATATAACTTCTTTGTAGAAAATCTCAGTATGCTTACACCTGCCGAGTACAGGGTCTATGAACTGTATCTTTCGGGTAAAACGGCAAAGCAGATCGCAGAGATCCTTCATATTACCGAGAACACCCTGAAATATCACAATAAGAACATCTACAGCAAGCTAGGTATTTCATCACGCAAGCAGCTGCTGCGGTTTGCTGCTCTTAAACAGCACAGGGATGGTAAGGAGGATTGGTCATAAGCTGTGCTGGCTATGGCTATATAATACTATTTACGAAAAATGCCCGCAGGTCACAAAGCCTGCGGGCAAAACTTTTTATGAATAAAAATACCGTAGCTGATCGATCGTATCAACTACGGTATCAGTATTAGCAAAGATTGCGATATTTGATACAATTACTTTAGATGAGCTTGTTCAAGTGGTTCGCAATTTGCTGTGCGTTCCAAACTTCCTGTTTCCAGTTGAAGATGTTTTGCACGATCATATCTTGCCGTTAACGATATCGTTAAGTATCGCAGCAGCGTCAAGAGCGTTTGTGAAGCCGTCGCCTGTGTAGTCGCAGCCTGCCTTGTTCTTTGCGGGAGCGATACCTACAACATCCATGAGGATAGCGGCCGCATCAAGAGCGTTGACAGCACCGCTGCCGTCAGCGTCGCCACGCAGCCCGTCATTGATGACGAGAGCGTAAGTTCCTGCTGCGTTGAGAGGAAGTACAGCCGAGCCGTCTTCAGCGATGGTGATCGTGCATACAGCAAATGCTGCACCATCCTTCTCGCCGTAGATAGTAGCTGTTCTGCCCGCGTCAGCCTTGTCGAACAGGTAGACGAAAGCAGTGGGAGCATTAGTG
>JAZURJ010000008.1:0-5109 GCA_045606085.1 Oscillospiraceae bacterium | reverse complement strand
TAAAAAATCAGGGACGGCCCGAAGACCGCCCCGTTGTCCTGTTATCAGGTTGTAACCGGTGAAGCCGGCTCCCAAACATCGGCAAACCATCCTTCATAGGTTGCAGTCGGTGTATCAGCCGTTGTACGGACTCTTACATATCCGTCTTCCGTCGGGCTGTTGGAGATCGTGATGGACTCGGTCTGAGCCTCGATCGATGCTTCTTTGGTATCGCCAGCCACTTCCGGACGTGTTGCTACGCAGTTATAGAACCAGAATCTCGGACTGTTCTGATCTCCTTCGACCTGGAAACCCAGAGCGAACTCAATTGAAGAATTCTGTACTTCCTCAACCAGGACCTTATCAGTGCCGTCCAGAGTGTTGCCAAGGACTGCGGTCAGGAAATGATCCGGGATCAGTGCCAGTTCCAGAGTACCTTCATAGCCGTTGTTAACTGCGTTACGGTAATACTCGATGTTGTCAGCATAGAACTTATACAGTTCACCCTGTGCAGACAGGGAGATGGAAACAGCACCGGGCAGCTCAACCGGAGTGCCATAGGCTCCGTTGCTCTTCACTGCATAATAGCATTTGGAAATGCCGTATTTGATCTTGTTTGCTGTGTTAGGCATTTTTTAATTCCTCCTATATCACAATTTCATAAGTTGTTCTGTAATAATCTTCATTGTCGTCGAATTCAACGACTCGCTCCCAGAATATGCCGTTTTCCGTCAGAGTGCTTTCCAGCAGCTCCTCCGTTGTCCGGCTCTTCTTTTTGCACATCAGGTCTATCTGGATCCGCATCCCGGAGAACCAGACGATGTTGTCTGCTCCGAAATTATCAGATCCTGTTTCCTGGTATACGATAAAAGGCATCTCCGGAGCCTGGGAAGCCGGGAATGCCAGATAAGCTACCGGCAGGTTCGTATCTGCCAGTACAGTCTTCAGTTCTGCTAAAGTCATCCTTCGATTGCCTCCCTGATCTTCTCGTCGATCTCGTCAATGCCTTCCTGCTCTGCCGGTTTCCAGTGTGGAAATGCACGAGTCATGCCATACACAGGACCGCCTGCCCTGTTGCGGATAACATGCCCATGCTCCAGCAGATGTGTGAGCCGGTACTGTGTGGAATAGACTACGTATGTGGTTTCTCCTGATATCATTGCACGACTTTTTTTGCTCTTGAATGAGCTCCGGTATTTAGTCCCGCCAATGGATTCCGCATTCTTCTTCAATGCTTTCACTGTTGTTTTTGCGGCACCCTTGACGATGTCCGGGATCTTTGCGACCAGTTCATCGGAGTATTCCTTAACGATGTCCTGGACCGCATCACACAGTTCATTAGGTGTTACTGTCTTCGTCGACATCTAAACCACCCTTTTCTTCCACATACAGCTCTATCCGTTCATTCTTAGCGACATATGTTCTATACACGCCGTACCGACGGCCTTCAAACTCGACGATCTTCTCGCCTTCATAATCCGGCCTGAACGTGACGAGCACAAACGACGGCTGCAGGCCGTCTCTTCCGGCTTCAAACCACTCGGATCTGGAAACGGACCTGACATCACAGTAGACCTGACGTTTCTCTTCCGTAGAAATGAACTGTCCGATCTCATCCTGTGTTGCCGTTTCCTTGATCAGGTACATCACATTGCTGCGGTCCATCACTCACTCCCCCAGTCCGTAAATCCTGTTGTGGTCATCAGCTGGCCTAACTGCTCATCGAAGGATGCCTTCAGCCTCTCCGGATTCGTCGGATCTCCGAACATGAACCTGACATAAGTCATCAGTGCCCGGAGGACCAGCGGATTCAGACTGCCGGACTCAGTCGAAACGATCACGCCTCTGGTAGTCAGGTCCTGAATACCCGCATTGATAATATCTTCAATTTCCTCATCAAATGCTGTGGTCGTGATCCTTAATGTTGTTTTAGCTTTTGCCAGCAGTGCTGCCATTAAAGTTGCATCCATTCTGTCACCTCGTAACGGCGTAAGAGGGAGAGCGGAGCATACCCTCCCCCTGGTATCACCTTCCCGGTGTTACGCCTTTGTTTTCTTTCCCTTTGCTGCTGCCGGTTCTTTGATCTCCTCAATGTACCCGGCTTTGATGAGCCCACTCGCCATTTTAGTCGAAACTTCAATGATCTCGTTCCGTTTCACTGCTCCGGTTTCTGTTGCATAAAAAGGAACCTTAACTTTTACTTTCATCGTTTGCTCCTCCCCGATAATTCCTCCAGAACACGTCATTGACCACCGCATATCCTACATGTCCGCAGACAAGCTCCGGATCGCACATGATCTTGTATCCGCAGTCCCTTGCCCGCCAGCAGAATGAAATATCCTCCCCGCCGTTATTCAGCGGATGGAACATCTGCCTGTGTTTTCCCTGGACGGAGATCAGAACCTCTGTTGACATCAGCACGCAGCCGAAGCCGCAGCCGCCTACCTCAAACAATCCGTGCTCCGGAAGCTCCTCAAAATTGGAAAACCTCCATCCGACCGTTTTCAATGCCAATTCATTGAACAGCACCGGCGTGTACGGCATCACCCTCCGGAAGTAAAGCCCTGTCAGCATATCCAGTTCATTTTCCTGCAGTGTCTGCATCATGCGCTCCAGCAGGTCATCATCAAATACCATGTCCGAATCAAGCCACAATACATAGTCAAACTCGTTTTTTATCGCATACTTCGCAAGTTCGTTCCGGCTGGTATAGATAAGGGACCCCATCTGGAATGCGATCTGGCAGTCACCTACTTTTTTCAGACAGGCAAGGCTCTGCGCAAACAGAGCCGGTACCTGATCCATGCATGGTATAGCAATCAATGTTTTCATAGCGTGCTCCTTTCGTTATGAAGAATTATCTTATTTCGTTACCTTAACGAATGCATTCGGGGCAACTACCTTCTCAGCAACAAACATCCGGCCCAGGACACGGATCATGTCGTTTGTCATGAGAGTGGTGTCATCGAACTTGAAGTCGATGCCTTCACCGTTCGGCAGGTTCATGAGTGCGCCGTGACCAAGGTCGCCAACGATCATGTAGGTGTCACCTGTGGTTGCAGCGTCGAATGTCTTGATGGTGTTGTTGAATTCAACAGCAAGACCTTCAAACGGATCTGCGCCGTAGCCGTTTGCATACTCAACAGCTTTGAATTTCGCCCAGGTAGCTTTGTTCATCATGATGACCGGATTAGCGGCTTCATCAGACAGTGCACCGATTGCGGATGCAACGAGGCCCATCGTGATAGTAGTAGCTGTGATCTTGCCAACAGACGGGCAGGTCGTAGTGGAAGCAGTGCCGCAGGCTTCGATTGCTGCGATGATTCCGTCAGCTGCCTTCTTAGCGATCCTGTATGTCAGTTCATCATAGATGTAACGCAGGAATGCTTCGCCTCTCATATCCATGACTTCGTCAGAGATGCTGATCCATTTCTTGATGGACTGCGGAATCAGTTCCACAACACCAAGGACCAGAGTTTCTTCAGCTACCGGATCGCCGCCTTCTGTATGAACAGCTGCGTCAGTGCCGGAGATCTCGAATCCGACCTTCAGGTTGCCTTTTACATATGCTTTTCTGACTCTTCTGGTGATGCCTTCACGATCCCAGGCTGTCTTAACGATGTCATAGACCATTTCCGGAACCGGGACAGTGCCGTTGGTAGCGTTTTCGGTCAGAAGACCTCTGCATTCAGCATCATCGCCGTTTTTCAGGTACTCGGCATATGCATCGATGTATTCTTTGCTGTTTCTGATTTCCATGTTATCAGGCATTTTTCTTTCCTCCTGTTTTTCGATTACTTCTGCTTCCGGAGTCTTGCCTGCTGCCAGCATTTCACGTACTTCCTGTTTCTTTGCTTCTACAGCGGCCCGCTCTTCAAGCTCTTCATTGATTGCTCTTGCTTCTGTCTCGATCGCATCCAGTTCCTCTGCTGCCAGGGTTTCAAGATCAGTCCCAGCAAGCTCGGCCTTACGTGCTTCCAGATCAGCAGCAGCCATTTCTTTAATTTCCATTGTTGTCTCCTTTCAAGAGATTCTTTATGCGCTCTATCTGTTCCTTGCGTTTCTCTGCTTCCAGCTCCTCCAGCCGTTCCGCTTCGATGTATCCCTCGAAAGCAGACCTTGCAGAGATCTCCGTTCCCGGATTGGCCGGGATGGAAACTGCACTCACGTCATAGAGCTTCTTTATGTGCGTGATCGTCCGTGTCCGTGTGTTCTTGTCGTAATCCTCGCCATCAACCACGAATGCGAATGACATCTGGTCAACCAGTCCGGCAGAGATAGCTTCATACATCTGCCTGCTGGCTTCTGTGCTTCCCAGATCCGCACGTATCTTCAGACCATGCTCATCTGTCGATAACTGCAGCGTGTCATTCTTCGTCCTTGCATAAACCATTCCGGAGTGGTCATACTGGAAGATGACGTCGCTTGTGTCAGTTCCGTCCAGAGCATGTCTGTCAACAACTTCTGAAAAATCCCTATCGCCGTCACTGAACAGCACATAGGGATCGTCAAATGTGGTAGCATATCCTTCCACGATATATTCTTCTTCATTCGGCAGGGTTACTGCCATCGTTCGGTATTCCCGTTCCTTGCAGATCGGCATTATCCGTACCTCCTTCGTCATTTACTTTTTCTGATGCGTCGTAATACTCGCCCCGGATGATGTAAGCAGATCCGGTGCCGTCCGGGATCGGCGGCAGGTTCCAGATCTCCCTGATCTCGTCCCTGTTCATGATCCCCCGGTCTGCCATCTGTGCGCTCACGTTCAGCTTGTCGGCATTGCTCATGTACTGCATCCGGTTGGATGTGAACATGACTCCCGCTCCGGAAGACTGCTCCCGGAAGGTAAACAGCATCTTCGTCAGGCACTCCGACAGCTGTATCGCAAACGGCTCGATCGCACCTTCATAGAATGCGGACCATGCATCACCGGTTGCGGCATTCTGCATAATCTTCTCGTTCACGCCGAAATAATTGTTGATGCTCGTGTCGATCAGCTTCTTCTGATCGGCATCGATCACAAACGGCTTGCTGTCGATCTGCTTCACATCCGTATACTCAGACGGGAACAGCAAAAAACCTGACTTTCCAGCCAGGTGTTTCTGAGTAAATCTGTTCTGTTCCTTCTCC
>JAZURJ010000007.1:0-45822 GCA_045606085.1 Oscillospiraceae bacterium | reverse complement strand
TCAGGCACAAGCCGGTAATACGCCCTTGAAGGGCGAGAGCAAACCACCAGTTCAACTGGTGGTTTTGATTGTGTTAATCGTTTATGTTCAGGATATGCCTGAGCTGACCTCGCGAGCGTATACCCAGCTTTGCATAGACACGTTTCAGGCTGCTCTTTACGCTGTTGACGGAGGTGTTGCATATCTCCGCTATCTGTTCGTTGGAGTATCCACGGGACGCATACAGCGAATACTTCATTGCGTCGCGGGTAAGTCCCAGCTTATGACGGTACGGCTCAAGTGCCGAGAGCGATGCACTGAGCGAATCCGACAGATGCTTCGTGGAAGCGTCATACCGGTCAAGATCCGTCAGTTCCCTTGTGCGTACAGTGGTCATGTTCCTACGCATCACAGTACTCTTGCCGAGTATATTGCTGAGCACCTTGCCGTGCTGCGGAAGCTGTTCCAGTGCTTCTTCGAATATCAGCGGATACAGTATCGCTTCCTCCACGGCGGGCATTATCACTCCGGAGGCGGCTATGACCGAGAGTACCTCGTCCATCACAGCCATAGCGGACTGTTTCTCGCCGAGAATGAAATGTGCAATGGCAGCGGACATCTTTATGCTAAGTGCAATAGTTTCGCTTCGTACATCATCACACGCCTGAAGGTAATAGCTTGCCTTGTGCAGCATCATCCTGTATTCTCCGTGTGAGATCATCGCATAGCAGCGTACCTTGAAATAGAACGGAGCGGTGTAGCGGTTGAGCAGCACCTCTTCGTCGCGTGTGGATGTGACACGCCAGATATCCTCGTCTGTACCGTTCCTGAAACAGCACAGCAATGCAAGACAGAGTGCCGCCATATCTCCAAGCTCAGTGGTGGAGTAGCGTTTCATGATATCGGCAAGCTGCGTTGTGCAATCGGTGAAGATATCGTAAAGCCCCAGCATCAGTGCTGATTTTCCGATGGTGTTAAGCGCACCGATCTTCGTCGGCAGATACAGATCACGCGTACATTTCCTGACGACCTCCTGTGCTCTGGGAAGGGCATTTTCGGGATCGCCTGTGAAATAGAATATCTCGGCGTTGTACAGATCAACGACGTGTTCTCCGTGATGTATCATCTCGGTGTACATTGAATGGTAACGTGCGAACTGTTCTGCTTCGGTGCTTATCGGGAGATGGAAATGATGTATCAGGCTGAATATGGACGGTGCATAAAGACCCCATGAAAAGAACGGCGGATGACCTATGGATGTGCCGGAGAACAGGTCGTATGCACGCTTGATGTGATTACCCATCTTTTCTATCAGGTAGAAATCCTCGTATGTCCGCAGGGCGTAGGCATAGCAGAGCATATTGCGGCGTTCCGCACCGGTGTATGTGTCCGATGTTGAGATGTATTCTATCGCTTCGTCAAATCTGTGTTTTATCCTGTCACGGTACGGCGTCAGCATCAGAAGTGCAAGAATTCTGAGCATACGCGGAAGTATCGGCTTGCAGTCCAGCGGACAGTTTTCCGCGAATCCAAGCAGAAAGTCCTTGCTCTTCATCATAAGTTCGAAAGATATCTTTTCGTCCTGCTGTGGCATAGCGGCGGCGTAGATATCTCCCGAAAGATAATACTGACAGAATGCCCTGTATGTTTTTTTGTCACGCAGGAACTGAAGTGCAGAGCATCGGTGCAGTGCAGAGCGGACGGGCTGCGGTAAGGAGAGGAAATAATCATATACCGTCAGCCTGAAATGCTTCGGGCAGGTCCAGCTTCCGGTGCGTTCGTTCAGATGCACCATCGGAATTCTGGCACCTATATCACGTATGCCCTGAAAAATGGATTCTCTTGTCATGGCACTGCTGCCGTAATGATCGCATAACGCAGGCTCGGCGTTCAGCGTCTGCAGCGTCTTGTAGTCGATGTTCTCCAGTGCAGCGACACACAGAGCGGCGAACTGCTGCGATCTGTCCAGATTATCTATGACAGCTTGCTTTATGAGTGCGTTAAGCTCGTATGAAATGACAGGTTCATTGCGCTTTATGAGTATCATACACAGACCCAGCTTTGCGAGTTTTCCCTCGGTGTTTCTGTGAAGCTCTGCCGCATCAAGATGACTGATGTTTCTTGTGGCGAGATATTCCACGGTATCAGCTTCGGTGAAGGCGAGATCTTTTTCTGTGATGGTGCGGATGTTGCTGCTGTATACGAGCATACTATGAAAATATGACATCTCGTCCGTGGAAAGGACAAGGTGGATGGTAGAAAATTCGAGGAATAGATGCGTGCAGTACAGATTTCCGAGAAGCATATCGGTTGCACTGGGACAGTCTGCTACGATCAGCAGCTCCTTTTCCGGCCTCAGCGATGAGAACAGCCGCTTTACGTTGTTGTAATCCGCTGCAGTGGTAGGTATCGGTACTTCGTATCCCAGAGCCAGCTTGCATATCCTTCTGAAGCAGTCGTTTGCGTTTCGGGCGTCTGTAATGAAGCGGCAGGATAATCCGTCGGGACGTGAGCGACGCACGAATTCCTTTATCGTCGCACTTTTTCCGTAGCCGTCGGGAGCGGATATTATCGTCACACGCTCTTTATATATGCATTTGAGTATGTCATACACTCTGTGTGCAATGAAAAATCTAGGTGAGTGCGGCATTATATCGCTCCTTTCTGTGGTGTCTTGTTCATTTTACCATATTTTCAGTGAAAAGTACAGCACGGTAAAAAAATTTTCAAAAACCCTTGACAAATCGTTTTGGATGTAGTATAATTATCGAGTAATAAAGAAGAGCCACCACACTCTCACCCGCCGGCATTCATTTAGTCAGGCGTGGTCATCTTAATGTGAATAACGCCTTCGGGTATTCTGTTAAGCGTGAGTAGTGTGTACTCGCGCTTATTTTATTTCACAGAGCTTAAGTGATTTTATTCAGGAAAGGCGGTGCTTGACAATCGGCACAAAAGAACAGCTCATCAATGAGGAGATCCGTGAAAAGGAAGTAAGAGTTATCGGAGAAGACGGCGAACAGCTCGGCATCATGGCCACGGCTGACGCTCTCGACAAGGCTATCGAGGCTGACCTTGACCTTGTACTCATCGCCCCCAACGGCAATCCTCCGGTATGCCGCATCATGGATTACGGTAAATACCGTTTCGAGCAGACAAAGAGGGAAAAGGAAGCCAAGAAGAACCAGAAGCAGGCTGAGGTCAAGGAGATCAAGATGTCACTCAACATCGATACCAATGACTTCAACATCAAGGTTAAGAACTGCATCAAGTTTCTTCAGAACGGTGACAAGGTAAAGGTCACCATCCGCTTCAGACGTGCGAGAGAGATGTCTCACATGAACCTCAGCGAAGAATTGATGAAGAGATTTATGGATGCCGTGTCAGAGTACGGCGGTTCCGAGAAGCCGTCCAAGCTCGAGGGCAAGAACTATGCGGTAGTACTCAGCCCCAAGAAATAAGATTCGCACTTTAAAAGAAAAATCTCAAGGAGGATACAAAAATGCCTAAGATCAAGACACACAGCGGAGCTAAGAAGCGTTTTAAGCTGACAAAGACCGGTAAGGTTAAGATGGCACACTGCAACAAGCGTCACATTCTTACCAAGAAGTCCACAAAGCGTAAGAGAGGATTAAGAGCAGGCGCATATGCAGACGTTACCAACGTAGCTGCAGTAAAGAGCCTTATTCCGTACAAATAAGAACAACGCGGAATAAGCGTTTCCGCAGAAAAAACTAGGAGGTAATGTAACATGGCACGCATTAAGGGCGCACTCGCTACTCGTAAGAGAAGAAATAAGACATTAAAGCTGGCAAAGGGCTACTGGGGCGGTAAGAGCAGACTGTTCAAGACTGCTAAGGAAGCCGTAATGAAGTCCGGTCAGTATGCATACGTAGGCAGAAAGCTGAAGAAGAGAGATTTCAGAAGACTCTGGATCACCAGAATCTCCGCAGGCTGCAAGGCTAACGGCATGAACTACTCTACATTTATGAACGGTCTGAAGAAGGCTGGCATCACACTCAACAGAAAGATGCTTTCCGAGATCGCAATCAACGACGCTGCAGGCTTCACAGCACTGACTGAGAAGGCTAAGGCTGCACTTTAATCGTGATATATCTCACGTCTTGAGATCAGGGCGTGAGATTTTTCGCTATGTAGGGGGTATAATCGCATGGAGCTTACATCGAGAAAAAACGACACTGTACGCCGTTTCAGAGAGCTTGCGAGGGACAAAAAACTGCGTGATGAGCAGGGCGTTTTTGTCATCGAGGGAGATCATCTGTGCACAGAGGCGGCAGGGTGCGGACTTGATATCGTGATGGCTCTGTACACCGAAAAGGCAAAGGAAAAATATCCTGCCGCGGTGGAACAGCTGGTTGCTTCGGCAAAGGGAAGTGCGGTAATATCTCAGGATATAGCGGAATATATTTCCGATACCAAGGCTCCGCAGGGGCTTTTCGCTGAGGTCCGCCGCAGGGAGAGCACGATGCTCCCCGATGGCAGACTGGTGATACTTGACGGGGTGCAGGACCCCGGTAACGTCGGCACGATAATCCGTACAGCGGAGGCATTCGGCATACGCGGTGTGCTGCTTTGCACAAAGTGTGCGGATGTGTATTCGCCGAAGGTACTGAGAGCTTCCATGGGCAGCGTGTTCAGATTGCCCTGCATCGTCTGCGATGTGCCGCAGAGGATAACAGCACTCAGGGAGAGCGGCTACGACGTGTACGGCTCCATGCTGGATGAGAACGCACAGAAGCTGGGCGATATCCGCTTCGGCGAAAAGGCGGCGGTGGTCATCGGCAGCGAGGGAAGCGGTATCACAGAAGAAACCAAGGCTGCCTGCACAGGCGGTCTGTATATACCCATAACCGGTGCGGAATCGCTCAATGCGGCGGCAGCGGCAACGGTAATGATATGGGAGCTGTCCAAGAGCTGACAGCCGGCTTTCTGCAAGGATGCAGAAAGTATCGCAAAACCCGAAGCCGACACTTTCGGCTTTGCGATGCTTACCAAAGGATCAGGTATAAAAGTTTAAATCATAATAACTGGGGGATAACAAGTGGCTAATCTTGTAATATTAGAGTCGCCTTCCAAGGCAAAAACAGTCAAGAAGTATCTGGGTGACGGATATAACGTTATCGCGTCAACAGGTCATATAATCGACCTGCCGAAGTCAAAGCTCGGTGTGGATATCGAGAATGACTTTGCTCCGCAGTATGTCAACATGAAGGATAAGTCCGAGATAATCAAGGAGCTGAAAAGACAGGCTAAGAGCAGCGATACCATCTATCTCGCAACTGACCCTGATAGAGAGGGTGAAGCGATAGCATGGCATCTTTCGCATCTGCTTGGTATCGACGAGAAGGCTCCTGTAAGAGTTACCTTCAACGAGATCACAAAGAGCGGTATCCAGAGCGGTATGAGCAATCCTCGCTGCATCGACACCGATGTGGTGGATGCTCAGCAGGCAAGACGCATACTTGACAGAATCGTGGGCTATAAGCTCTCGCCCTTCCTGTGGAAGAAGGTCCGCAGAGGTCTTTCCGCGGGACGTGTGCAGTCTGTTGCTGTACGTCTTATCGTGGACAGAGAGAATGAGATCCGCAGCTTCGTTTCTCAGGAATACTGGAGCATCGACGCCAAGTTCGTTGCCGCTTCCTCCAAGAGAGCGTTTGCGGCAAAGCTTGCCGAGGTAGACGGCGAGAAGATAGAGCTTGTCAGCGAAAAGCAGGTGAACAAGCTCCTTGCAAGACTTCAGGGTGCTGAATATATCGTAACGGGTCTGAAGAAGTCCCAGCGTAAAAAGCAGCCCGCACCTCCCTTCACAACATCCACACTGCAGCAGGAGGCTTCCAGAAAGCTGTCCTTCCAGGCACGCAGAACGATGAAGGCGGCACAGGAGCTGTATGAAGGTATCGAAGTTCCCGGAATGGGTGCGGTGGGTCTTATCACATACATGAGAACAGACTCCCTGCGTATTTCAGATGAGGCGAAGATCGCTGCGGCAGAGCTGATAAAGTCCATGTATGGCGAGGAATATCTTCCCGAAAAGCCCAGGACATATCGCTCCAAGAACAACGCACAGGATGCACATGAGGCGATCCGTCCCACGACAGTGAGCCTCACACCCGACAAGGTGAAGTCCGCACTGACAGGCGACCAGTACAAGCTGTACAAGCTGATCTGGGAGCGTTTCATGGCGAGCCAGATGCAGAACGCCGTTATGGATACGGTTTCTGTGGATATAGATGCAGCAGGCTGCCTGTTCAAGGCAAGCGGCTATTCTGTGAAATTCGACGGCTTTACAAAGCTGTACGAGGAGAGCAGGGACGGCGAAGGCGAGCAGGGCGGTGCACTGCCCGCTATAACTAAGGGCGAGAAGCTGAAGGCGAAGGACGTTTCTGGCAATCAGCATTTCACTCAGCCCCCTGCAAGATACAACGAAGCCTCCCTCATCAAGGAGCTGGAGGAGAACGGTATCGGCAGACCTTCCACATACGCTCCCACTATCTCCACGATACTTGACAGACACTATGTCGAGCGTGAGAGCGGAAACCAGCTCAAGCCGACATCTCTCGGCGAGGTCATCACTGAGCTGCTGAAGGATCACTTCGACAGCATCGTTGATGTAAAGTTCACTGCGAAGATGGAAACGGATCTGGATAACATCGAAAAGGGCACCGTGAACTGGGTGCAGATACTGAAGAATTTCTACGGCAGATTTGCAAAGACTCTGGAAAAGGCAGAAACAGACATGGAGGGCAAGCGTGTAAAGGTGCCCGATGAGCCTACGGATATCGTCTGCGAGGAGTGCGGTAAGAACATGGTCATCAAGATCGGTCCGTACGGCAAGTTCCTCGGCTGTTCCGGCTTCCCCGAGTGCAAGTTCACCAAGAAGATAGTAAACGAAACAGGCGGAAACTGTCCCAACTGCGGTAAGAAGATGCTGGCGAAGAAGTCCAAGAAAGGCAAGCCTTTCTTCGGCTGCGAGGATTATCAGGGCTGCAACTTCATGACGTGGGATACACCTATCCCCGAGAAGTGTCCCGAGTGCGGCTCAACGCTCTTCAAGAAGACGGGCAAGCAGGGCAGGATCTACTGTGCAAGAGAGGGTTGCTCCTACGAGCGTCCCCTGGACAATGCAAAGGACAAGTCATGACGGTAAAGGTTATCGGAGCAGGTCTGGCGGGCTGTGAGGCAGCCGTGCAGCTTGCGAAAAGAGGATTTGATGTAGAGCTTTATGAGATGAAGCCGCATAAATACTCGCCCGCTCACAAATATCAGGGCTTTGCGGAGCTTGTCTGCTCCAATTCCCTGAAGGCGGCAAGGGTAGACAGTGCCTGCGGACTTCTCAAGGAGGAGATGCGTCGCCTCGGCTCGGTGATACTGGAGGCTGCGGAAAAGACCGCTGTCCCTGCAGGCGGAGCACTTGCGGTAAACCGCACGGAGTTCTCCGACGAGGTCACAAGGTTGGTACGCTCTTATCCGAACATCACCGTTATCGAGGGCGAGGTCACCGAGCTTCCCACGGAAAATGCCGTGATATGCACAGGGCCTCTGACATCCGACGCTCTTGCGGCTGAGATACAGAAGATCTGCGGCAGGGGACTTAGTTTCTTTGACGCTGCGGCTCCCATCGTCACAGCGGAGAGCATCGACCTCACAAAGGCTTTCTTTCAGACAAGATACGACAAGGGTGACGCCGATTATATCAACTGCCCTATGAATAAAGAGGAGTACGAAGCGTTCTACGAGGCCCTCGTGAATGCGGAGTCCGCTCCGCTCAAGGACTTCGACCGTCCTGATGAAGCGTCGGGAGTTACGGTGTACGAGGGCTGTATGCCCGTGGAGGTCCTTGCGAAGCGTGGCATCGAGAGCGTACGCTACGGCTGTATGAAGCCGGTGGGTCTTACCGATCCAAGAACAGGACATCGTCCGTGGGCGGCGGTACAGCTCCGCAAGGAGAACAAGGAAGGTACGCTGTATAACCTCGTCGGCTTTCAGACCAACCTGAAATTCGGAGAGCAGAAGCGAGTGTTTTCCATGATCCCGGGTCTTGAGAACGCAGAGTTTGCAAGATACGGCGTGATGCACCGCAATACATTCATCGACAGCCCAAGACTTCTGGACTGCCATTTCATGCTGAGGGGTTCGGATAACGTATTCTTCGGCGGACAGATAACGGGCGTCGAGGGTTACGTTGAAAGTGCGGCGAGCGGCATCATGGCAGGACGTGCTCTGGCGGATATACTGGAGGGAAAGGAACCGACCGTGTTCCCCGTCACAACGATGCTGGGTGCACTTTCCGCTTATATCAGCGACGAGAGTGTGACGGATTTCCAGCCGATGGGCAGCAACATGGGAATACTCCCCAGGCTGCAGCCTGAAAGAAAGATGAAGAAGTACGAAAAATATGCGGTATATGCCGAGAGGGCACTTGCCGATCTTGATAAGGTTTTGAATGGATGACGGTCGCCGCAGTGCGGCAGAACGGAGTTTTTATGAAGATTGTAATTGACGGTTTCGGTGGTGACAACGCCCCTGACGAGGTCCTCAAGGGTGCGGCGAGAGCCGTAAAGGAGCTTGGCATCGAGGTCGCTGTCACAGGCGATGAGGAGATACTGAAAAAGCGTATGGAGGAGCTGAAGATACCTGCTGATGGTATAGAGCTGGTCCACGCAGCAGGCGGCGTTCTGTCCGTGGAGGACAATCCCCGTTCCATCCTCAAGGAAAAGGCTGATACCTCCATGGGCGTTGCGTTCAGATATCTTGCCGACGGCAAGGCTGACGCAGTTATCAGTGCAGGCAGCACCGCAGGAATCGTTCTTGGCGGTACGATGATATGCAAGCGTATCAAGGGCGTGAAGAGAGCTGCACTCGTGCCTCCCATGCCTGCTAAGGGCGGAGCGAAATACTGCGTACTGGACGGCGGTGCAAACATCGAGGTACGCCCCGAGATGCTCCAGCAGTTTGCCATCATGGGCAGTCTGTTTATGCAGAAGACAATGGGTGTAAAGAACCCCAGAGTAGGTCTGCTGAACATCGGTACAGAGGAAGAAAAGGGCAGAGAGCTTGAGCAGCAGACGCTGGCTCTTCTCAGAAAGACCCCGAATATAAATTTTGTCGGCTTCGTTGAGGCAAGAGATGTGCCGCTGGGTGCAGTGGATGTGCTCATCACGGACGGCTTCACAGGTAATGTTTATCTCAAGGCGTGCGAGGGCATGGGTGCTCTTGTGAAGGACGCACTGAAGGGCATCTTCTTTGCAAACCTCCTCACGAAGATAGGAGCACTGTGCGTTAAGAAGCAGCTTGGCGTATTCATGAAGCAGATGGACTACAAGACCATCGGCGGTTCGCCGCTGCTGGGTACGGCAAAGCCTGTGTTTAAAGCACACGGCAGCTCGGATGAGGTCGCATTCCTCGGAGCGTTCAGACAGGCCAAGATGTTCGTTGAGAACAACGCCATCGAGGAGATGACCGTCGCTATCGCACAGTTAAGTGCAGCACAGGAAGAGGCGTGATATGTCCGATTTCAGAGAGTTACAGCCCGTTATCGGCTACGAGTTCAGGAACATCTCCCTGCTGGCACAGGCGATGACGCACTCAAGCTATTCGGGCGGCAAGAATAACGGCAGCAACGAACGTCTGGAGTTTCTGGGCGACAGCGTGCTGCAGCTTACAGTATCGCAGTATCTTTTTTCGAACATGACGGCAGAACCCGAGGGCGGCATGACAAAGCTGCGTGCCTCCATCGTGTGCGAGAATTCGCTGTACAGCTTCGCAAAGAAGATAGACCTCGGCAGCTACCTGCTGCTGGGCAAGGGCGAGGAGATGACAGGCGGACGTGACCGTCGCTCTATCCTTGCGGACGCTTTTGAGGCTCTGATAGCCGCCATCTATCTGGACGGCGGAATGGAGCAGGCAAAGGAATTCATCCTGCGTTTCGTGCCCTCCATCGAGGCACTGAAGAGCGGCAAGGTGAAGCTTGGCGATTACAAGACCATCCTTCAGGAGATAATCCAGCAGAATCCCGAGGAGCACGTTTCCTACGAGGTTACTGACGAGGACGGCGAAAATCACCACAAGATTTTCCATGCCACGGTCCTGCTTAACGGACAGGGCATCGGCAAAGGAAGCGGTCACAGCAAGAAGGAAGCCGAGCAGGCTGCCGCAAAGGAAGCTATCGGTCTTATGGGCTATGAAACAGACTAACATTTCGATATTCATTCCGCACATCGGCTGCCCGCACAAGTGCAGCTTCTGCGACCAGAAGAGTATTTCGGGCGAGCAGAAAGCACCGCGTGGCGTGGATGTCACCGCATTGCTGGACGGGCAGGCGGAGAATCTCAGGGCCAGACAGATGACGGCGGAGATAGCGTTTTTCGGCGGAAGCTTCACAGCGGTGCCGCAAGCGTATATGGAGGAGCTGCTGAACGCCGCAGGCACGGCACTGAAGCAGTACCCCGATGTCTACACGGGCATACGCTGTTCAACGCGTCCCGACTGCATCACGCCTGAGATACTGGAAACACTGGTGTCTTACGGCATGACAGCTATCGAGCTTGGTGCACAGTCTATGTCGGATGAGGTACTGAGGCTAAACCGCCGTGGTCACACGGCTGAGGATGTCCGCAGGGCGTCCGGGCTGATAAAGGACAGCGGTATCGGGCTTGGGCTTCAGATGATGACGGGACTTTACGGTGACAGCGAGCAGGCTGTCCTTGATACCATGGAGCAGTTCATCGCCCTGAAGCCGGAAACGGTACGCATCTATCCCACAGTTATTCTGGACGGCACTCATCTCGGAGAGCTGTACAGGAGCGGCGAGTATCACACGTTCACCTTCGAGCAGACCGTGACGCTGTGTGCAGAACTGCTGCGTGAGTTTACAGCAGCAGGCATCTCCGTCATCCGCATGGGACTTCATGCAAGCGAGGATGTGGAAAAGGCGATGCTTGGCGGAGTTTATCACCCCGCATTCCGTGAGATATGCGAGAGCCGCATATTTCTCCAGGATATGAAAAAAGCCCTTTCCGACAAGGAAAAGGGAGAATATATGATCTACACCGATCCTAAGAATATCAGCCGTGCAACGGGTCAGAAACGCTGCAACATCACAGCACTGGCACAGCTTGGCTACGGGATAACGGTGAAGCCCTGCACAGGCGAATATATAAAGCTCTGTGCAAAGAGAACGTAAGAGGTAAGAATGTTTTTTAAGTCACTTGAGATCCACGGCTTCAAGTCCTTTGCGGACAAGACCGTGCTGAATTTCGACACCAAGACCACAGCCGTTGTAGGCAGCAACGGTAACGGAAAAAGTAATATAAGTGACGCACTGCGATGGGTAATGGGCGAGCAGGGTGCGAAAACTCTGCGTGGCGAGAAGATGGAGGATGTCATCTTCCATGGCACCGTTGAGCGTAAGCCGATGGGCTTTGCCAAGGTGGCACTTACCATCGACAACTGCGACCGCACTCTCGGCATCGACGCTGACGAGGTCGTTATCTCCCGTAAGCTGTACCGCTCGGGCGAGAGTGAGTATCTCATCAACGGTCAGAAGTCCCGCCTGAGGGATATCCAGGAGATGCTGATGGGCACAGGTCTCGGACGTGACGGTTATTCCATCGTTGGTCAGGGACGTGTGGCGGAGATCGTCAACGCACGCGGCTCACAGCGTCGTGAGATATTCGAGGAGGCGGCTGGCGTTTCGCTGTTCCTGCACAAGAAGCAGGAGGCGGAAAAGCAGCTTGCCAACGCCGAGGACAACATCACTCGCCAGAAAGACATCCTGCGTGTTGACGAGGAGCGTCTGCCTGTACTCAAAAGACAGTCCGAAAAGGCTGCACTGGCTGCGGAGCTGTATGCAGAGAAGAAGGAGCTTGAGATATCCGTAAGCACGGCGAGATTATCAAGCCGCCGTGACGACCTGAAGAAGCTGGATGATGATCTGCTGCTCAACCGTGCCGAAAGCGAGCACTACGAGCGTGACATACAGAAGCTGGAGGATAACATAGAGGCATCCTCTGAGAAGCGAATGAAGATACAGGCGGAGCTGGAGCGTTTCCGCAGAAACAGACAGTCCGTGAATGATGAGATCGCAGAAAAGCGTGCCAGCATACAGGTGCTGGAGAATGATCTGCAGCATAACGAGCAGCGTCGAACAGAGCTTGCCCAGCAGATCGCGGACGCCGAAAAGAGCAGCCGCAGCTTTGATGATGATATCAGAGCCATTGAGGAGAAGATATCTGCCAAGGAGCAGGAGATCGCAGTCATCGGCGTTAAGCGTGACGGGATAAAGGCGAAGCTGGACGAGATCGCTGGCAAGAACGCACAGGCTGACAAGGCTTATTCTGAGCTTGAGCAGCAGCTTGCACAGTGCTATCGCGACAGGAGCGAGGCGAGCGTAAGGGCGGCTCAGGCGGAGCGTGCTGCGGATGAAGCGAAAGAGCAGAAGCGTATCTTCCTGGAGGGCCTTGATGACAGCGAAGCCAAGCTTAAGGAATACACCGAAGGCAAAGAACAGGCTGCAAAGCAGCTTTCCGATATAACCGCAAGACGCGATGACACCAGAAACAAGCTGGCAGGCTATGAGCGTCTTTATGACGGCAAGAAACGCCGTATGACCGAGGCAAAGACCGCCCTTGACGAGGTGGAGCGTGAGCTAGGCTCAAAGCAGCAGCGTTACAATGTCCTGCGTGATGTGGAGAACAGCATGGAGGGCTACTACCGCAGCGTCAAGGATATCCTGAGAGCGTCCAAATCGGGACAGATAAGGGGCATCCACGGTATCGTTGCGGATATCATCGGTGTGGAGGAGCGTTACGTCACAGCGATAGAAACGGTGCTCCAGCCAGTTATGCAGCACATAATCGTAGACAACGAGGAGACCGCAAAACGCTGTATCCGTTTCCTGAAGGAAACAAACGCAGGCCGTGCGACTATGCTCCCTCTCACGAGCATCAGGGGCCGTTCCCTCAATGAACCCCGTCTTGACATGGAGGAGGGCTTCGAGGGCGTCGCAAGCGAGCTTGTTCAGTATGATGATGAATACAGCGAGATAGTGAAATATCTTCTCGGCACCACCGCGGTCGTTGATGACATCGACACCGCCGCTTACATCGGAAAGCGTTACGGCAATAAATTCCGCATCGTGACGCTGGACGGACAGGTAGTGAATGCCGGCGGTTCCTTTACGGGCGGCAGCAAGGTAAGTGCAGGCGGTATCATTTCCCGCAAGCAGGAGATAGACAGCCTTTACAATGAGATAGCAAAGCTGCGTCAGTCCATGAACGAGAAGAGCGAGGCGTTCCGTCAGTATCAGGCGGAAACAGCGAAGTTCGATATCGAGATGGAGGGAATGCAGGACGAGCTGCGTGAGCTTGATAATGAGGAGATCCGTGTGAATGCGGATATCTCCCGTCTTGACAGCCTTATCTCCCAGCTTTCACAGCAGGGCGAAACGGCAAAGCTCACCGTACAGCGTTTTGATATGCAGACGGAGCAGCAGCTTAAGATCGCTGAAGAAAACAACGGCATCACGGCGAAGCTGGATGAAAGGATATCCTCTCTGGAGGAGCAGCTTGCTGCTTCGGGAACTGAGCGTGAAAGCAACGCAGAGCGTATCAGGGCACTTTCCGATGAGCTTTCCGAGATAAACGTCAGTGAGATAACCTGCGGCAAGGATATAGATGCTTTCCGCGGCGAGATCCGTGCCATCGAAAACAACCGTAAGATGCTCTTCCAGAGCAGCGGTAATTTCAGAGAAGCCATGGACAGGCTGGACAAGCAGGATGAGAGCATCCGTCTTGAGATAGAACGTGTACGTCTTACCATCCAGCAGCAGACAGAGGATCTGAGCGAGAACGATGAGGATATCCGACGCTGCACGGAAGAGGTCACGGAGCTTGAAAAGAACATCGAAACGATGCATCGTGACGTCCGTGAGGCTACTGACAACAAGGAGAAATTCACCCGTGAGGTGGCACGACTTGAGGAACGCCGTGCAGGTGTACAGCGAGATTACGACAGCATCGTGAAGCTTCTGTACGACCGCTATGAGCTGACCGTGTCAATGGCGACCAAGCAGGCAAAGCCGCTGGAAAACCTGATGGCGGCGGAAAACGACCTCGCGGAGCTGAACAAACGTATAAGTGCACTGGGCAGTGTAAATATGGATTCCATCGAGGAATACCGCATGGTATCCGAGAGATATGAATTCCAGAGTGCACAGCTCAAGGATATAGAGAACTCCAAGGCGGAGCTGGAAAAGCTGATCGAGCAGCTTACAGCGGACATCAAGACACGCTTCCTGCACAGCTTCCAGGAGATCAACCGTCATTTCAAGGAGATCTTCGTTACCATCTTCGGCGACGGAGCGAAGGCAGAGCTGGAGCTTACTGACCCCGACGATGTTCTGAATTCCGGTATCGAGATAAATGCGGCACCTCCCGGAAAGGTCATCAAGAACCTGATATCCCTTTCGGGCGGTGAGCAGACGATGGTGGCTATCACGATCTATCTTGCGATACTGAAGCACCGTCCCACACCGTTCTGTATGCTGGACGAGGTGGACGCTGCACTTGACGATGTGAACGTTGACAAATACATTACATATCTTACCCAGTTCGCAAAGCAGACACAGCTTATGGTCATTACCCACAGACGCGGTACCATCGAGGGCTGTGATGTGCTGTACGGCGTATTCATGCAGGAGAAGGGTGTTTCCCGTCTGCTGCGTCGTGAGCTGACAGACGAGCTGGATGTAGAACTCAAGTAACACGGAGGTAATATGGGTCTTTTTGATAAGTTCAGGAAGAAAAAGCAGGGCGAGGAAGAGGAGGAACTCATCGACGAGATGACCGATGCCGTTTCTGAGGAGCCTGCGTCGCTTCCCGAAAACGAGCCTGAGGAAGTGCCCGGGGATATCTCAGAGGACGAGCCTGAGGCTGAAACAGCAGATGAAGCTGAAGAGCCTCTTTCCGAGGAACAGTCCGAGGCGGATGAGCAGGAACACAAGCCTGGCTTTTTCGAGAAGCTGAGAAACGGTCTGAAAAAGACAAAGGACGGCTTCTTAGGAAAAATAGAGCTGCTGATGAACAGCTTTACGAAGATAGACGAGGATTTCTTCGAGGAGCTTGAGGAGATGCTCATCCTGTCAGATATCGGTGCCGAAACATCCATGGATATCTGCGACAAGCTGAGAGCTGCTGTCAAGCGTACAGGTGCAACCGACCCGAATGATGTCAAGCAGCTTCTGAAGGACATCATATCTGAAATGCTGACAGGCGGAAACGAGCTTGATCTTTCCTCTAAGCCTGCCGTTATCATGGTGATCGGCGTAAACGGTGCAGGTAAGACGACCACCATCGGAAAGCTGTCCGCCAACCTGAAGGTACAGGGCAAGAAGGTCATCGTTGCGGCGGCGGATACATTCCGTGCGGCGGCGATAGAACAGCTTAACGTATGGACGGACCGTGCAGGTGTTGATATCGTAAAGCACTCCGAGGGCAGTGACCCTGCGGCTGTGGTTTATGATGCGATATGTGCGGCGAAGGCGAGAAACGCGGATGTTGTGCTGTGTGATACAGCAGGACGTCTTCACAATAAGAAGCACCTGATGGAGGAGCTGAAGAAGATAGCGAGAGTTATCAGCAGAGAGCTTCCTGATGCGAAGATAGAAACACTGCTGGTGCTGGATGCGACAACAGGACAGAACGCCGTTAATCAGGCAAAGCTGTTCAGTGAGACCGCAGACATCACAGGTATCGCACTGACAAAGCTGGACGGCACTGCAAAGGGCGGCATCATCATCCCCATAAAGAATGAGCTTGGCATCCCCGTGAAGCTTGTCGGTGTGGGTGAGAAGATAGACGATCTTCAGCCGTTCATTCCCGAGGATTATGTAAACGCACTTTTTGAATGATAATGATTTTTTGTGAAAGGATATAATAAATGATACAGCATAATATTTCTGCCGAAGATAAACCTGCCGCGAGTACGCCTGACCGAATGCAGCTGATAATCGCTACGAACAATCAGGGCAAGCTCCGTGAATTCGGAAAGCTGCTTGAGCCTTTTGGCTTCGAGGTGATATCCATGCGTCAGGCAGGCTTTACAGACGAGATAATCGAGGACGGCGAGACCTTTGAGGAGAACGCTCACATCAAGGCAAAGGCAGTCTTTGAGGCAACGGGACTTCCCACTATCGCCGATGACAGCGGTCTTGAGATAGACTTTCTGAACGGTGCCCCCGGTATCTATTCCGCACGCTATGCGGGCGAGAACGCCACCGATAAGGAACGCTGCCGGAAGGTGCTGGATGAGATGCACGGCGTTGATCGTTCGCTGAGAGAAGCACGCTTCGTGTGCTCCATCTACTTCATCTACAACGAGGACGAGGAGTACAACGTGAACGGCACCGTAGAGGGCTACATAGGCTATGAGATGCTGGGTGAAAACGGCTTCGGCTATGATCCCATATTTATGCTGGATGATGACGAGAGCATGGCTACGATAGGCGAGGATGAGAAGAATAAGATCAGCCATCGTGCAAAGGCTTTCGAGCAGCTTAGCAATATACTTAAGGAGAAATTCAACTGATGCTGACAAGTAAACAGAGAGCACATCTGCGTTCCATAGCACAGGGCTATAACGCAATATTTTTCGTAGGCAAGAACGGTATCGGAGAGGAGCTTGTAAAGCAGCTTGACGATGTTCTGGAGAGCCGTGAGCTCATCAAGGTGGGCGTGCAGGAAAACTGCGAGTACACAGCCCGTGAGGCGGCAGACGAGATCGCACAGCAGCTCAATGCTGACGTGGTGCAGGTCATCGGACGCAAATTCGTGCTGTGGAGAAGAAGCAAGGATCCCAAGAAGAGGGTGATCGAGCTTGATTAAGACAGGTATTTTCGGGGGAGCATTCAACCCCGTTCACAAGGGCCATGTAAGGCTTGCGGAGGAAGCGGTGAAGCAGCTCAAGCTGAAAAGGCTGCTGATCATCCCGACCTATGATTCCCCGCACAAGAAAACTGAGCTGCTGCCGTATGAGGACAGAGCCGAGATGTGCCGCCGTGCCTTCGGTCATATCGAGGGCGTTGAGATAAGCGATATCGAGGTAAAGCTTGGCGGCAAGAGCTTCACCATAAACACCGTGCGTGAGCTGCGTTCGCTGTATCCCGGAGATCAGTTCTTCCTGCTCATCGGCGGCGATATGCTGTTCAGCTTCGATAAGTGGTTCAAGTACGAATCCCTGCTGAAGGAAACGAAGGTCTGTGCGGTCGCACGCGACAACGACAGCCTTGTGGATATGATGGAGTTTGCGAACGAGATGGGACGCATAAAGGTGCTGCCCACAAAGGCTGTGGAGATATCCTCCACAGAGATCCGCGAGAAAGCTGCAAAGGGCGAGGATATATCCGATCTCGTTCCTGAGGGCGTTGCGGAGTACATCGCTCAGCACGGATTTTATCGGGAGGGCTGACAGTGAGCAGATACGAGGAATTCGACGCTTACGAGAAGCTCATCAGGGAAAGGCTCTCCAAAAAGCGTTTCAATCACAGCGTGAATGTGGCGGAGGCGTGCTACGATCTCGCAGAAAGAAACGGTGCGGACAAAAAACGCTGCTATCTTGCAGGACTTCTTCATGATATCATGAAGGAAGAGAGCAGGGAGAAGCAGCATCAGATGACCGCAGAAAGCGGACTTGCTCCCGATCCTGCGGAGCTTGTGACGCCTGCACTCTGGCACGCAGTCGCAGGAGCGGCATATGTGCGTGATGTGCTGAAGATAGACGATGAGGAGATCATCGGTGCAATACGCTTCCACACTATTGGAAATGCGGAGCTTACGCTGCTCCAGAAGATAGTTTACCTCGGTGATATGATATCCGAGGACAGGGACTACAAGGACGTTGACAAATTCAGAAAGTTCTGCTATGATGATATCGATATTGCGATGTCCGTAGCACTTATCTATAACATTGAGAGCGTGTGTAAGAAGTGCGGTATGCTGCCGCTTTACACTACACAGGCATACAATTATTATATGCAGTTCAATAAGGAGAAACAAAGCTTATGACAGACAGAGAAGAATATGAAGTAGCCGTGAAGGCTCTGGATTCCAAGAAGGCAAAGGATATAAAGGTGCTCAAGGTTGACGACCTCACCATTCTTGCCAACTATTTCGTTATCGCTTCTGCCACCAGCACAACGCAGGTAAAGGCACTGGCAGACGAAGTGGAATTCCGCCTCGGCGAAAAGGGCGTTCAGCCCAAGGGTATCGAGGGTTACCAGAGCAGGTCCTGGATAGTTCTGGATTACATCGATGTCATCGTGCACGTGTTCCTTGAGTCCGAGCGTGAGTATTACCAGCTTGAACACCTCTGGGCTGACGGTACTCCCGTTGATATCAGTGATCTTGTAACAGACTGACGGCACAGCAAGAAAAATTTTCTATAAAAAACGTTTTTACTACTTGACAAATTTGTGTATGTGATGTATAATAAAACATATACTTTTTGTATAACTACTATTTTGTAGATAACCTATGCCTTGTGGCAAAGGGAGGGATATAGATGGCAGAAGTTCGTCTGAACAAAAATGAGTCTCTTGACACTGCTCTTAAGCGTTTCAAGCGTTCCTGCGCCAGAGACGGCGTTCTCGCTGAGGTTCGTAAGAGAGAGCATTACGAGAAGCCTTCGGTAAAGCGTAAGAAGAAGTCTGAGGCTGCTCGCAAGCGTAAGTTCTAATTTTGAACAACATTTGCTACTTAAAATCAAACGGTTGAAGCGGGCAGTTTTCTGTCCGCTTTAATTGTATCTGCCATGATCGGAGGCAGTATGAAGAAAAAAGACGAGAATGACAGCAAGCATTATGTCTACCGTGATATCGGTATGGTGAAGGGATACAAACTGGAGAACGAGACCTTTGAAAGCGATGTCCTGGTCGTCAACCACATCAGGATAGAGATAAATCTGTCAAGCGATGCGGGGGCTGAGTTTTATTCCACCATCAAAGACAAATTCAGACCCGAGAATCTAAGACCGAAGTATGCCACAGCGGCAAATTATGTATATGCACAACAACATTCTGATGATATCGTCAGAATTGAGATAAAGATACTGACAGACAAAAACAATAAAAACGAAGTCAAAGCAAAGAAAAAGCTGCTTTGCAGGATCAATAAATACACATGATGGAGGAACTATGCTGTTCAAGCCGAAATTCTGGCTGAAGAACGTTCTCGCTATCGACGAGGACTTCCTCAGAGAAAACAACATAACCGCAATGGTGCTGGATCTTGACAACACACTTTCCATGCATGGAAACCCCGTGCCGGAGGAGGGCGTGCCTGAGTGGCTGGACAAGATGCGTGCACTCGGGATAGATATGCGTGTCGTGTCCAACAATACCAACAAACGTGTTGCACCGCTTGCCGCAAAGCTGGGACTTCCGTTCACAGCAAACGGAGCAAAGCCTTTGCCGTTCGGCATCTGGCGTGCTGTTAAGGCAATGGGCGTGAAACGCGGCGACTGCGTTGTCATCGGGGATCAGATATTCACCGATGTTCTGGCAGGCAAGTTTTCGGGTGTCCGCACGATTCTGGTGGAGCCGTTCCATCTCGAAAAGACATGTACCTTCCGCCTTAAAAGAAAGATCGAAGCTATGGTGTTCCACCGTGATTATTCAAAGCTGGAGGTGAAGTGATGGGCATCACATTCGGACCCGGTGGCAATTCGTTGAGCTGGGGCAAGCGTAAGTTCCCGCAGGACCTGCCCGGATATCTCGGTAGCATGGGACTTAACGGATATGAGATAGAATGTGGCAGAGGAGTTCGGCTTAGTGCCAACACCGTCGCACTTCTGCCCGATATTGCAAAGAGCAGCGGCATAAATGTTACTCTGCATGCACCCTATTTTATTTCGCTCTCCTCCGTTGAGGAGGCAACACGCCTCAAGAGTGTGGACTATATCATGCAGTCAGCTGAGGCGGCAATGACTGTCGGTGCAAAGAAGATCGTGGTACATTCAGGCTCCTGCTCCAAAATGAGCAGGGAAGAGGCTGCCGCTCTCGCTTTTGACACTCTGAAAAGATCGCAGGCGGCACTGGATGAAGCTGGGCTTTCGGATATCATCATCTGTCCGGAAACGATGGGCAAGATCAATCAGCTCGGCACCCTTGAGGAGGTCGTGGAGCTGTGCGGTGTGGATGAGCGTTTCCTGCCCTGCGTGGACTTCGGTCATCTGAACGCAAGGACGCTCGGCGGCATACAGACCCGTGAGGATTATGCACATATCCTCGACTACATTGAACACAAGCTGGGTCATGAGCGTCTTTCCAATATGCACATCCACTTCAGCCGTATCGAGTACACCACCGGCGGTGAAAAACGTCATGTGACCTTCGCCGATACAGCGTGGGGACCCGATTACAGACCGCTGATGGAGGAACTTCACAAGCGTAAACTCACACCTTCCGTCATCTGCGAATCCGACGGCACACAGGCTGAGGATGCGGCTGAAATGAAACGTTATTACGAATCACTTTGATATGGAGGCAATATATGAAGATACTTGTTCTTAACGGACCAAATCTCAATCTTCTCGGCGAGCGTGAGCCTGGCATCTACGGCTGTGATACACTCAAATCCATCAACGATGAGATATACGAGGCGGCACTGAAGCTTGGCTATGACGTGACATTTTTCCAGAGCAATTCCGAGGGCGGACTTATCGACCGCCTGCACGAAGCACGCACGGAATACAGCGGCGTAATCCTGAACGCAGGTGCATACACCCATTACAGCTATGCGATCCGTGACGCCATTGCAGCGATAAGGATCCCCGTTGTTGAGGTACATCTGTCCAACGTGAACAGCCGTGACGAATTCCGCAAGACATCCGTTATCGCTCCCGTCTGCTGCGGAACTATCGCAGGCTTCGGCAAGTACAGTTATATCCTCGGCTTACAGGCACTGGACAATATCCTTGGTGGCAAAGATGAGTAATATCAGGAGATTATCGGAGCTGCTTTCCGACGACACCCACGGTGCACTGATAACATCAGATATCAGCCGCCGCTATCTGTGCGGCTTCAAAAGCTCCGCAGGCGTTATTCTGGTAACGAAAGAGGTATCATATCTCATCATAGATTCCCGTTATTATGACAAGGCGTGCCAGCGTGTGACCGAATGCGAGGTCATCCTGATGGATGATATGCGTTCTCAGCTGATGGACCTGATGATAAAGCATAACATCCGCAGGCTGTCCGTTGAGAGTGCGTATATGACGCTGCGTGAATATGAGGACTACAAGGAAAAGCTGTTTTATGCCGAGCTTGACGTGTCGCCGTGGCTGTCAGAAAAGATAAGCGGGATGCGTGTCATCAAGAGTCGTGACGAGGTGGAGCAGATAATCAGGGCACAGCGTATCGCGGAAGCTGCATTCGAGCGTCTGCTTGAGCGTATGCGTAAGGGTATGACAGAAAAGCAGGTTGCAGCACTCCTGAATTATTACATGATGGACTGCGGTGCAGACGACCTTTCCTTCGAAACGATAGCAGCCTCAGGTGTGAATTCCGCATCTCCCCATGCTGTACCTACGGACAAGCCGCTTCAGGAGGGCGATTTCCTGACGCTGGACTTCGGTGCCGTCGTGGACGGTTATCATTCCGATATGACGAGAACCTTGGTCATCGGCGAGCCATCTCCCGAAATGGAGGAGCTGTACAACGCCGTTTTCTATGCCAACCTTGATGCGATGAAGGCTGTGCGAGCTGATATCAGCGGCAAGGTCGTTGACAGCGTTGCAAGAAGCACGCTTCAGGGCTGGGGCGGCTATGACAAGTATTTCGGACACGGTCTGGGACACGGCGTGGGTCTGGAGATACACGAGGCACCAAGGCTGTCAAAGACCAGCACATCCATGCTTCACGAGGGTATGATAGTGACCATCGAGCCGGGTGCGTATATCTCGGGAAAGTACGGCGTGCGTATTGAGGATATGGTGCTTGTGACAGAAAATGGCTGTGAAAATCTCACTATGACCACGAAAAAGCTCATAAGAATATAAAATATGCAGTTTTTTTCTGTTTTTTTATAAAAAGGACTTGAAAAATTCTGTAATATAGGGTAAAATATAAAGGATGTAGACTTGCAGCCTTGTGCTGCGGTTCGTATTAAACTAAAAAATTTGGAGGTTCCTACTATGGTAACAGCAGGAGATTTCAGAAATGGCATGACTTTTGAGGAAGACGGCAATGTAATGCAGATCATCGAGTTCCAGCACGTAAAGCCCGGTAAGGGTGCTGCGTTCGTTAGAACAAAGGTAAGAAACGTTATTACAGGCTCTGTTGTAGAAAAGACATACAACCCTTCCGCTAAGTTCCCCACAGCTTACGTTGAGAGAAAGGATATGGAGTACACATATTCCGATGGCGATCTGTACTACTTCATGGATCCTGAGACCTACGAGCAGATTCCCGTTAACAAGAACGATCTGGGCGATGCTTTCAAGTTCGTTAAGGAGAACATGGTTTGTAAGGTACTGTCCTACAAGGGCAACGTATTCGGTGTAGAGCCCCCCAACTTCGTAGAGCTTCAGATCACACAGACAGATCCCGGCTTCGCTGGCAATACAGCTACAAACGCTACAAAGCCCGCTACTCTGGAGACAGGAGCTGAGATCCGTGTTCCTCTGTTCATCGACAATGGTGAGATCATCCGTATCGATACAAGAACAGGCGAGTACATGGAGAGAGTTAAGTAATAACTGATCCACTTCATCTTATTGGAAAGGAAAGAAATATTATGACTATCGGTGAAAAGGTTTCCTACATCAAGGGTCTTGCAGAGGGCCTTGCTCTTGACGACACTACCAAGGAAGGCAAGATCATTGCGGCAATGCTTGATGTCCTTTCCGACATCGCAGAGAACCTCAGCGACGTTGACGAGGAGCTCAACGATATCGCAGATGTTATGACAGACATGGAGGAGAGCGTTGCTGACCTCGAGGACATCGTTTATGACATCGACGAAGATGACGACTACTACGACGACGATGAGGATGAGTTTGCAGATGATCTCGATGAGCTTTACGAGACCACCTGTCCTGCTTGCGGCAACACCATCCGTTTCGATTACGAACAGGCTGCTGCCGGCTTTATGGATTGCCCTAACTGCGGCAAGCCTCTTGAGTTTGATCTCGGTGATGAGGGCGACGCAGAGTAATTCCGTAACTTATACAAAACGGACGGACGGCGTTGCTGTCCGTCTTTTGTTTTATCGGAGGTAGTGATGAAGGAAAAAAGGCAGTATGATATAAAAAACATTGTCATTATGGCTGCAATAGTTCTGATCGGTGTTGTTGCGATCACTGTCATTGACCTTATCATCCAGCCTGCATATATCGTGAAATGTGCCGTCAAGGTCACGCTATTTGCGGGTATGCCCGTTCTGTACGGGCTTTTCATCAACAAGGATCTGCAGCTCAGAAGCCTTTTCCGCATAAGCGGAGGAGCGAAGGGCATCGTCGAGGCACTGCTCTGGGGACTTGCTGTTTTTTCGGTCATTGTGGGTGCATACCTGCTTGTGGGACGTTTCTTTGATTTTTCGCAGATAACGGGAAATCTTGAGCAGTCCATGGGTATAGACAAAGAGAATTTCGTTGCAGTGGCACTGTACATTTCCTTCTGCAATTCCTTTCTGGAGGAGTTCTTCTTCCGCGGTTTTGCCTGCCTGAAGCTCCAGAAGTACATCTCACGCAGGTCAGCGTACATATTCAGTTCGGTCACCTTTGCGGCGTATCACGTCGCTATGATGTGGGTGGCATTTGAACCGCCGCTGGTCGCAGTCGCACTGGTTGGACTTATCGCAGGCGGTTGCATATTCAACTTCTTCAACGAACGTTACGGCAACCTGTATATCTCATGGCTGATACATATGGGTGCCAATTTCGCGATAAACGGTATCGCAATGACATTGTTTGGTATCATATAAAAAGGAGAACAAAATGAGCTGGAGAAACAATCTGATTAAAATTGAGCCTTACGTTGCGGGTGAGCAGCCTGACAAAAAGGATTTCATCAAGCTCAACGCAAATGAGAACCCCTATCCTCCGTCGCCTGCAGTGCTGGAAGCGATAGCAAAGTTTGATACAGGCTCTCTCAAGAAATACCCCGATGCGGATGCAAAGCCGCTGGCTGCCGCTATTGCGGAGCGTGTGGGACTTACAAGAGAAAACGTGTTCGTGGGCAACGGCTCGGACGATGTGCTGGCACTGTGCTTCCGTGCTTTCTTCAATTCCGAACTTCCCGTTATCTACCCCGACATCACATATTCGTTCTATCCCGTATGGTGTGAGATGCTCCGTATCCCGTACGAGACCATACCCGTGGACGAGGATTTCAATATCAACGCTGCGGACTATAAGCGTGCAAACGGAGGTGTGGTGATAGCTAACCCCAATGCTCCCACCAGCATCGCAAGAGGTCTCGACTTCATCCGTGAGATACTGGACGCAAATCAGGACAGCGTAGTGATCGTTGACGAGGCATACGTTGATTTCGGCGGCGAGAGTGCTGTTCCTTTGCTGTCCGAGTATGAGAACCTTGTGGTAACACAGACCTTCTCCAAGTCGCGTTCCATGGCGGGCATGAGAATCGGCTGTGCATTCGGCAACAAGGAGATCATCTCCGCACTGTATGCGGCAAAGGACAGTTATAACTCCTATCCGATGGACAGCGTTGCTATCGAGGCGGGCATAGCTTCGGTAAAGGACGAGGAATACTTCCGCAGCACCATCGCTAAGGTTACAGCTACCCGTGACAGACTCACAAAGGAACTCAGAGCACTCGGCTTTGAGCTGCCCGATAGCTGTGCGAACTTCGTTTTTGCAAAGCATGACGGCTACCGAGCAAAGGATATCTGCGAGTACCTCAAGACCCGTGACATCTATGTACGCTATTTCTCCAAGGCGAGAATAGACGACCGCCTGCGTATTACGGTGGGCACAGACGAGGAGATAGACGCTCTCATCCTTGCACTGAAGGACTATATCAAGTAAAACTGATGCACTGCCGGTATTCCGACAGTGCATTTTTGTTACAGATCCTGCATATCTGCAGCGGTCATGTCATTTTCCACGTTGTCACGTGCGAGGTCGGTGTCAATCGCAGGGTATATATCCTCGGGGATTGGACGCTCCGTATGCCAGACCTTCTGTGCAGGCGGCCTTGTCCCTGCGATAATGGGATGTGCACGCTGCTTTGTATGCTTGGCTTTGCCCTGAAGCTCGGGCACAGGAGCAGTTTCGTTCTTCGGATGCTCTTGGGTGTAGTCAGGACGTTTCATGCCTTGTTTTGCCATTTCATATCACCTCGGGATTAGTATTCACAGCGTATGCAGAAATATGATATCTCGGCAGTTTGTGAAAACTAACCAAAACATTTTACGCCAAATAGTCTGAACTAACTCAAATCGTAGAAAATGCGTGGAAACAGGAAAAAATCGGCTCAGATGCTTGACTTTTTGGCTGGAATAGGTTATTATATTAAAGGGTTAGGTGATACTAACCCAGCAGAAGAAATTCGGTTAGAGTAAACTAACTCGATATAATCAGGAGGTACATATATGGCGACCCTGAAAGATGTCAAGATCGGCAAGAGTGCAGTGATCAAAAAGCTTAACGGCGAGGGTGCGACAAAACGCAGAATCATGGACATGGGCATGACAAGGGGAACACAGGTGACAGTACGCAAGGTGGCTCCCTTAGGCGATCCTATCGAGATCACTGTCCGTGGCTACGAGCTTTCGCTGAGGAAATCCGACGCGGAACTTATAGATGTTGAATGATAACACATCCGTCCTTCGGGGCGGATCACAACAGAACAAGAGTTAGAACAAACTAACACCAAGGAGAAGGACATATGGATATCAGAATTGCACTTGCAGGTAACCCCAACAGTGGTAAGACGACACTGTTCAACGGACTGACAGGTTCAAATCAGTACGTTGGTAACTGGCCGGGCGTTACCGTGGAGAAAAAAGAAGGCAGGATGAAGGGCGAGAGCGACGTGATCATCACTGATCTTCCCGGCATCTACTCGCTTTCGCCTTATACGCCCGAGGAGGTCGTTGCGAGAAACTACCTTATCGGCGAGCGTCCCGATGCGATACTCAACATCGTGGATGGTACGAATATCGAAAGAAACCTGTATCTCACTACGCAGATGCTGGAGATAGGTCTGCCCGTAGTGGTTGCTATCAACATGATGGACGTTGTCAGAAAGAACGGCGACAAGATCGACATTGAGCTGCTCGGCAAAAGACTTGGCTGTAAGGTAGTGGAGATATCCGCTCTTAAGGGCGAGGGCATATTCGAGGCTGCAAAAACTGCTATCGAGGAAGCAAGGAGCGACAAGCCTGTTATCGTGCGTCACAGCTTCTGCGGCTGTGTGGAGCACGCTATTGCACATATCGAGGAGGCATTCCTTCATGATATCCCCGAGGAACAGCAGAGATGGTATGCCATCAAGATCTTCGAGCGTGACGAAAAGGTTCTGGAGCTGCTGAAGATTCCTGCAGCAAAGCGTGAGCACATCGAGCATGATATCCAGCTTGCCGAGGCGGAGATGGAGGACGATGCGGAGAGCATCATCACCAACGAACGCTACAATTACATAGCAAAGATACTGGAGGGCTGCTATTTCAAGAAGAACAAGGGCGGTCTTACCACTTCCGATAAGATAGACAGGATCGTTACGAACCGTATTCTGGCACTGCCGATATTCGCGTTGATAATGTTCCTTGTTTACTTTATTTCCGTCACTACCGTGGGAACATGGGTAACTGACTGGACCAATGACGGCCTTTTCGGCGACGGCTTCCATCTGTTCGGAATTTCCGATAACTATGATGAGGACGTCGAGGCTTACGGTGCACAGCATATCTTCGTTCAGGAGGTTGAGGCTGTTGTGCAGGCGGCTGCTGATGCGGATGTAGTTGGTTCGGGCGAGATACTCACAGCGTTCGAGGATGCGGATCTGGGTGCGTTCGAGGAAGCGTACGGCTCCTACGGTGCAGCTCTCAACGAGGCAGGCTACGACCTTGCTTCGCTGGTGGATGAGCCGCTGGAGAACGTTCCCGATCCTGCCGAATACGGTGTATGGGTGCCCGGTGTTCCTGTTATCATCGAGAGCGGTCTGGACGCTATCAACTGTGCAGACTGGCTCAAGAGCCTTATCCTTGACGGTATCGTTGCGGGTGTGGGCGGTGTTCTCGGTTTCGTACCTCAGATACTCGTTCTGTTCATAATGCTCGGCTTCCTTGAGAGCTGCGGCTACATGGCAAGAGTTGCATTCGTAATGGACAGGATATTCAGAAAGTTCGGTCTTTCCGGCAAGAGCTTCATCCCTATGCTCATCGGCGTAGGCTGCGGCGTTCCCGGTATCATGGCGTCCCGTACCATCGAAAACGAGCGTGACCGCCGTATGACCATCATGACCACGACATTTATCCCCTGCGGAGCAAAGATGCCTATCATCGCACTTATTGCGGGTGCATTGTTCGGAAATGCGTGGTGGGTAGCACCCAGTGCATTCTTCCTTGGCTGTGCGGCTGTTATCATGTCCGGTATCATGCTCAAGAAAACAAAGATGTTCGCAGGCGATGTTGCCCCCTTCGTTATGGAGCTTCCTGCGTACCATATGCCCACTGTAAAGGCTGTACTCAGCTCCATGTGGGAGCGTGGCTGGTCCTTCATCAAGAAGGCAGGAACGGTTATCCTGATCTCCACAGTCATCCTGTGGGCAGGCACGGTGTTCGGTATGCTGCCTGAGGGCGGCTTCGGAATGTTCCTCGGCGAGGACGAGGGCTTTACAAGCTTGCTGGATATCATCGGCGGTGCTATCTGCTGGCTGTTCATTCCTCTTGGCTTCGGTGAGCCTACCGCTGCCGTTGCGACTATCATGGGCCTCATCGCAAAGGAAGAGGTCGTTGCGGTATTCGGCGTGACCGACTTCATGGGCATGACAAAGCTTGCAGGTTATTCGTTCCTTGTGTTCAATCTGCTGTGTGCTCCCTGCTTCGCTGCGATGGGTGCCATCAGACGTGAGATGAACAGTGCGAAGTGGACCGCATTCGCTATCACATATCAGTGCGTATTCGCTTATGCGATCGCTCTGATCGTATATCAGTTCGGTCTGCTGCTCACTGGTGCTGTGAATGTTATCGGTCTTATCTTCGCAGTGCTGGTGCTCGCATTTATCGTATTCCAGCTTTTCAGACCCTATACACAGGCAACAAGGCTGACAAAAAAGGCGTAATTCAATAAGGAGGTATCGCCATGCTGCTTGAATTTTTACAGAACAATATCGGCTCTATCGTCGTTGGATTTATTCTGGCGGCGGTGGTGATAGGGATATCGGTCAAGCTGATATCCGACAAGAAGAAGGGAAAGAGCACCTGCAGCTGCGGCTGCAGCACCTGCCCCAATTCCTCGCTTTGCCATGCGGCTGATAAAAAGCATGAATAAATGATGTTTTCAGGACCCTTTGTTGATCGTAAAGGGTCCTGTTTTCTGTGTTGTATGTTTTTCGACTATTCAAGCTGATTTATTAAACAGTTGTCGATGTGCTTTTTTGTTGCAAGTGCACAAAGATTGGTTTATGTACTTGCAATTTTTGATAAAAAATGATATTATAATACTATATAATATTTTATGGAGGTCTGACCCCACATGAATAACAAGAAAAATATCACTCCAGTGAATGATAATGCTGAGAACGAGGTAAAGAACGTTCCTGTGTTTGACGATAAGTATCCTATGGATGACGAGCCCAAGGCTGCCCCCAAGAAATTCCCTAAGCTCTCTCGCAAGAAGGAGGCTGCTCCTGCAGAGGAAAAGGCACCCGAGGTCAAGGATGCTCCCGTTGAGGAAGCCGCTCCCGCTTCGGAAGAAAAGGCTCCTGAGGCTGAAGCTCCCGTAAAGGAGGAGAAGCCTGCCAAGAAGTTCGGCAGAGGCCGCAAGAACAAGAAGGCTGAAGCTGCACCTGCTGAGGATGCCGCTCCGGAGGAAACTGCTCCTGTTGAGGAGGCAGTGCCTGCTGAGGATGCTCCCGCCGATGTCGCAGCTGAGGAAGTTCCTGCTGCACAGGAAGCACCTGCCGAGGGCGAAACTGCTCCTGAGGAGGCTGCTGTAGAAGAGGCTGCCGCAGAGGATGCTCCTGCGAAGAAGAGCAAGAAGCAGAAGAAGGCTAAGGGCGACAAGAAGCCCGGCAAGATCGCTAAGTTCATCCAGAGCCTTAAGGGTGACGGTGATGACGTTGCACTTTCCAAGGGCAGCACTAGAATCAAGTACAGAATCCTGCGTCTGACAATCGTTACGGTAATTATCTCCGTTGTGGTACTGCAGGCATTCTCCATCATCACTACAATCAATTCCTACAATACATCCTACGAGGAACAGGCACAGGCCCTCGTTACCTCTTACTTACAGACGATCGATACCAAGATGGATGCGTATACAACGCAGCTCAACTCCCTGAAGAGCCATCCTCAGGTATCCAATGCCACAAATCCCAGCCTCCTTGCATCCGCAAGAAACGCTGCTCTGAAGCAGGTCGGCACCACCACGATGTTCAAGTTCCTTGACATCGTTGACAAGGAAGGCAACACGGTTCTTGAAACAAATATCGCTGCGGACGATTACTTCCAGCGTGCTCTGGAGGGCAAGAACACTCTTACCTCCCCCATGTACAGAGTATATGACACTACCGACCATGCAGATGAACTGGTAATGATTCTGGCTGCCAAGTTCAGAACAGCTACATTCGAGGGCGTAATCCTCGGCGGTATCGCTCCCTCTGATTTCTCTGAGGGCCTGGATAGTATATCCACTGGCAATAACGTTGTTATCCTTGATAAGAACGGCATGGTAGTCGGTGCATCTGATATGAAGCTGGTCATGGAACAGGCAGTCTTCAAGGACAACGAAGACAAGGGACTTGCATCTCTTGCAGAGTCTATGATGACGCTTGAAACAGGTATCACTACATATCACAGTAACGGCGTGAAGTATCTTACCGCATATGCTCCTATCGAGCTTACTGATGGCTGGTCTATCGCAGTAAGCCTGAACTATGCAGCTGTTGAGAAGGAGATCGTGACCAGCCTTATCGCTGCACTTGTCCTCTCCA
Source organism: Oscillospiraceae bacterium (assembly GCA_045606085.1). Classification (GTDB taxonomy): domain Bacteria; phylum Bacillota; class Clostridia; order Oscillospirales; family Ruminococcaceae; genus CAG-115. The sequence goes on along the minus strand of JAZURJ010000007.1, from coordinate 15,650 downwards.
TAGTTATCATTGCAGTTGCAGCAGTTATAACCATCGGCATTGCAAATAAGATCTCCAAGCCTATCACACAGGTAGCAGGCAGACTGAAGCTGCTGTCCGAGGGTGATATCTCCACTGAAATGAATATCAAGGCTCCCAAGGATGAGACCAAGGTGCTTACTGACTCCCTTGATGACACTCTGACAGAGCTTAACAAGTATATCACAGATATCAAGGCTGTGCTTGCTGAGATCGCAGCAGGTAACCTCACAGCGAAGTCCTCCATCGAGTACAAGGGCGACTTTACCGCATTCGGTACATCTCTTGAGGAGATCACCACATCCCTTAATAAGTCCTTCGTGGCAGTTAAGGACAGTGTAGAGAGCTTCAAGTCCGGTGCAGCACAGGTTGCTGACGGCTCCAAGCACCTTTCCGACACCGCTATCAAGGAAGCAGAGGCTGTTGACGAGATCCTCTCCACCATCGGCGGCATCACCGAAAAGGCTAATACCACAGCTCAGGTATCCACAAAGGTACTCTCCCTCACAAATGAGGCTAATGATAACGCACAGCGTGGTGCGGACATGATGAAGGAGCTGCTCGCAGCTATCGAGAACATCCGTGAACGCTCCAATGCTATCAGTGCTATCATCAAGACCATCGACAGCATCGCATTCCAGACCAACATCCTCGCACTCAATGCATCCATCGAGGCTGCAAGAGCAGGTGAGGCAGGCCGTGGCTTCTCCGTGGTTGCTGAAGAGGTCGGCAACCTTGCGAATATGTCTGCTGACGCTGCAAAACAGACCTCCGTACTCATCGATGACACCATCAACGCTGTTAAGCAGGGTACAGAGATCGCTGACAGAGCAGAGAACGCTATCAGAAGCATCGCTGCTGATGTAAACGAAGTTGCAGGCTACATGGAAGACATCGTAGTTGCAGCCAACGAGCAGAACGCCGCTGTTGAGCAGATCACCACAGGCATGAACCGTATCGATGCGGGCATGCATACCACAACAGCAACTGCAGAAGAGTCCGCTGCATCCAGTGAGCAGCTCTCCTTCCTGGCAGTATCCCTCTCCAATGAGGTCGAGAAGTTCGTTACAGAATAATTCAGCCAAAATATCTGCCCTCGCTGAAACAGGCGGGGGCAGAACTATTTTTGCAACCAAAGTCACATTTCGGCGGTATTAATAACAGATGCCGTACTTTTCGGCAGGACGGAGGAGAGCACATGAAGGACGAGGAGATCGTGGATCTGTATTGGGCGAGGGATGAATCTGCCATTACCGCAACAGACGAGAAATACAGAAACTACCTTGCAAAGATAGCATATAATATCCTTGCAAACAACGAGGACGGTCAGGAGATCGTCAACGATACATATCTCAAGGCGTGGAACGCCATGCCGCCGCACAGACCAAATCCGCTGTCGCTGTTTCTGGGCAAGATAACAAGGCAGCTTTCCATCGATGTGTGGAGAAAAAAGCACCGCAGCAAGCGAGGTGGCTCCGGATATGAGCAGTCGCTGGATGAGCTTTCCGATTGCGTCAGCGGCGGCGAAAGCCCCGAGGACAGCTTTGACTGCAAGGCTCTTGCAGAGGTGGTGAGCAGCTATCTGAGATCGCTTTCGCAGGAGAAGCGTGATGTATTCGTGTGGAGATACTATTTCTGTGACCCTATAAAGGATATATGTACCCGCAGCGGACAGAGCGAGAGCAAGATAAAAAGTATGCTGTTCCGTATGAGAGGCGAGCTGCGTGAATATCTTGAAAAGGAGGGATTTTCGTTATGACGGTCGATAAGCTGAGCGAAGCCATCGGCATGATAGATGAGGATATCATCGCCGCTGCCGATAAGTCCCGTGTTGAAGTAAAACGCAGCCGAAAGCTGCTGTGGATAGGTATGTGTTCATCGGCGGCGTGTGCGGCACTGATAACTGCAGTGGCACTTGCTGACCCTGCAAGCTATCTCTCAGGTGAAGATATCGTTGATCCTGAGTACACCAGCACACCTTCTGCAACAACGCATTCTTCAGATGATAAAAATGCAGGCAGCATAACAGCGGGTTCCGAAACGATAGAGATCATCGAAACAATGGATGGTATTGATATCTACACAGGCGAGGCATCAGATGCTACTTGTGATGCTCCTGCAGCCGTTGAAACGGGTGATATCGCGGTGGACGAGGATCCTGACAGCGAGGATACACCTGACATTGAGGAATCAGCACCGGTTACCGGAGATGCACCGGAGGATGTGGAGGAGGTCATTATCGATACAAATGACGCTCCCGATGTGCCGATCAATCTGCCTGTAAGCTATTATCCCGACGACACGGCAAGGATTCTGTTCTGGGCAAGCTATCCCACCATGGCAAAGCATCCCGATCTGTATGAATTTAACTCAGGTTCACATACAGAGACGAGCGAGCCGCTTGATACCTTTGAAGCTGTAGAAACCGCCGAGATCGCTGTTGAGACCTGCGATTGCGTTGAGGATGTTATTGAGGAAACATGCGATTCCCCTGCAGAAACAGAGCCAAAGAACGAAAATGAGGCATGGGACAGATGGAAGCAGAGCAAGGAGGCTCTTGCAGTGCCGAAGGAGACCGTTGACGAGCTGTGTGATTTCTTCACACGCTCCATGCAGACCTATCTGACCTCGGCAGAGGGCGAGAACACCGCATATTCTCCCGTGAATCTGTATATGGCGCTTTCTGTGCTGTCCGCAACGACAGAGGGCGATAGCAGGGAGCAGATACTATCTCTGCTGAATGCACAGAGCGAGGATGAGCTTCTCGAAAATGCAAGGCAGATCTGGAACGGCACCTATATGAACGATGGCGTTACCGCCTCGATGCTTGCAAACTCCCTGTGGCTGAGAAACGATCTGCACTATAATACAAACACGCTGAAGGAGCTTTCCGAGATGCTTCGGACTACCTCTTATGTGGGAGAGATGGGAAGTGAGGAGTATAACAGGATCTTCCGAAGCTGGCTCAGAGGTCAGTCAGGCGGCAGGCTGAATAACAGTGCGGATAACGCCGAGCTTTCCGAGGACACCGTAATGATGCTGGCTTCAACGCTTGATTTCAGTGCACAGTGGATTAAGTCCGATGCGTTTGATGAATCAGATACGCTCACTTCCGTGTTCCATGGTGCGGATGGCGATGTTATCGTTGAATACCTGAACAAAGCAAGCGATATGACCTGCTATTTCGGCGAGGGATATACAGCAGTGTATCTCGAGTGCGACGAGCACTGCATGTGGTTCGTTCTCCCTGATGAGGGAGTTTCGCCCGAGGAGATAGCGGCAGGCGATGATGTATACGATATGGTATTCGGCGGCGTTAATGCATGGGAGAACAGGCAGACGTATGATGTGGTGCTTTCACTGCCGAAGTTCGATATCACCGCTGAGACAGATCTTAAGCAGGGCATGATGGCTCTCGGAGTAACAGATGTTTTCGATGCGGCAAAGGCGGATTTCTCGGCGCTAACTGTGGATACCGGCTCTTATCTGAATAGGGCGGAGCAGGCTGTACGAGTTTCCATAGATGAAAAGGGCTGCGCTGCATCCTCGTTCACGCTGATGGAGAACATCCCCACAGGCGGTCCTGTTCGCCGTGAGGTCATCGAGCTTATCTTTGACAGACCGTTCATGTTCATTATCGAGAGTAAAAATAATATCCCGCTGTTCAGCGGCATTGTGAACGAGCTTCAGCCGACACAGAACGTAAATTATACGATCAAGGCTGATATCTCTGACCGCAGATACGAGAACGTGGAGCTGAGCGAGCAGAGCGTCACCGGTGTGCCGCAGTCCTACGAGGAGCTTCACGACTATCTCTCGGTGGATTCCGACAGAATGAATTTTATTCAGTATAAGATAACCGCACAGTACACTCCCGAAGAAGCATATGCGCTGACAGGGGATGATATCTACATCTATGCCACGACCTTATATCAGGCAAAAGCCACATACGATCTGCTGAACGGCAAGCCGCTGAATTACAGCTTCTTCCTTTCCGACGCAGGAACGGCAGAGGAGCAGACAGAGGGAATGCCGCTGCTGTCGGTGGGGGAGAGATACGCATCTGTGTTGTCGGGCGTAGACAAGGACAGGCGGTATGTCGCTTTCCCCGAGCTTACCTTTGCAGTATACAGGCAGGGCGCAGCGGACTATGCATATCACTTGCGCTTTGACAGGATACGCTTTATAAAGCCTGACGGTACGGATATAGATCTCGGCGTAAGTGCTGACGAGGAGTATGTCATCACCTCCACAGGCAACAACCCTGCGCATTATGTGCATAAGTATGAGCTTTCCGTGCTGACGGAATTTTTCAGAGCAGACTGGACTAAGAGAGGATATAAGTTCCCGTCGCTCTTTTCGTAAACAGCTTCTGCAGAATAAAGAAATAATTGGGTATATAAAAGTGCCTTTCCCCGCTGGGAGAGGCACTTTCTGCTATACGATTATCCTGCCGTCGGCGATGCGTATCAGCCGCTGAGCCTTTTTGGCAGCTTCGCTGTCGTGTGTTATCATGACGATGGTCTTGCCGCTTTTGTTCAGCTCTGCGAGTATCTCCATCACTTCTCGGCTGTTGCGGCTGTCGAGGTTGCCGCATGGCTCATCTGCGAGTATCATGGACGGATCAGCGGCTATCGCACGTGCGATGGCGGCACGCTGCTGCTGTCCGCCCGACATCTCGCAGGGACGGTGCCGTGTCCTGTCCGAAAGCCCTACTGTTTCGAGAGCCTCACGGGCGATGCTGCGTCGTTTCTCGGCAGGCACGCCTCGGTACAGCAGCGGCAGTTCCACATTCTCCTGTGCCGTGAGCGAGGGAATGAGGTTGAAGCTCTGGAACACGAAGCCTATCTTTCTGCTGCGGATGCGGCTCAGCTCCTTGTCGGACATCTCGGACACATCGTTTCCGTCCAGAAGATATGTCCCTGATGTCGGCGTATCAAGACAGCCGAGTATGTTCATCAGTGTGGATTTTCCCGAGCCGCTCACCCCCGTGATGGTGACATATTCGCCGCCGAGGATATCAAGGCTCACTCCGTCCAGTGCGTTCACTGTATTTCCGCCTATATCGTAACGCTTGCATAGCTGTATCGCTCTTATTGACATAAAAACACCCCACATTTCGTTGGCTTTAGTTTTGCCTGAAATATGGGGCGTTATTCGTTTTGCGGATTTATATGATAGAAAATGCAGCACAAATTCCGGAAAAGAGATTGGACATTGTATGTATGATCCAGCTGGGAATTATTGAACCATTAGAATTTTTCTCATTGATATATCCCATAAACCATGCAATTCCACCTGTAAATATGATTATTAAAACAGCTTTTAATATTCCTGCGAGCGAGAGGAACATTGCTCCGTGCAATAATCCAAATAATAGTGATTGGATAAGATTTGCTGTATTAAATCCGAATTTGTTTGCCAGCCTTTTTAATAAGTATCCCCTGAACAGAAGTTCTTCGGGAAAGGCGGTGTTGAATGTCGCATATACAATTATTGCAGGAATAGCTGCTGCTCCAAGTCCTGCAAATTCAGATGTTGCTGTTTCTATATCCTTTATCAGGTACAGTGTCAGTATTCCCGAAGCAAGAAATGCAATCGTCACAAAAATGACCGAGATCAGAGTTTTTTTACCGCCTTCGATCTTCTTTAAGCCTATCCATTCTGTGAATTTTTGTTTTTTTCTTGCTGTTATCAGCCACCATATAAACGGAATGATAGCGAATAAGATGATCTGAATAATACTGCTTAAAACTTTGTTGGCAAATAAGATCATACGTTATCTCCTGACTCATTTTGTTTGTTTTCCGAAATACTTTTTCAGCATACTTTCCGTCATGCCGACCACTACGAACACGACAATTATCGGAATTGCCGTCATGACCATAGCGATCGCTGCCACATTCTCCTCACTCAGCTTCATAAGCACACAGGAAATCACCCATGAAACGATCATGATGACCAAGACAGGTATCTGGGATATCAGCAGCCTTGTTCCGAAGTATGCTTGTGCTGCTGCCCATGCTTCGGGCGAACGCTCTGCGGCTGTGCTATGATAGCCGAACATACTCCTGTATTGTGCAGGAGACCGCCACAGAAACAGACCGAGCAGAAGCATTGTGACAGGACAGAGCAGCTCGCATATAAGAATTACAACGTATTCTCCCATATCATTCCTCGTCTTTCTTAGGGTGCTTTTTGTGGTACTTGACGCACTCTGTCAGAAGATACTCTATCTGTCCGTTTACGGAACGGAAGTCATCCTCCGCCCATTTCATGAGGTCGTTATACAGGCTCGAGGAAAGACGCAGCGGGACCTGTTTTTTAGTGTTCTTTTCCTTTTCGTCAGCCAACGGGACGACCTCCTTTCATTTTAGTTGTTATAATCTGCCTTCATCTTTTTGTAGAGCTTTACAGTGACAGGCAGCATCGCCGTCAGGAACACCACAAGCAGTACATACATCAGCCACATGGGGCATATTTTAAGCTGATACAGAGCCACCGGTGTGTCAAACAGTGCGTGTGCAAGTATCGAAGCAGGGAAGAGCCAGAAGTATTTCTTGTTGTGAGCCGCAGCAAACACCGTTATCGAGAGCATTATGTGCAGGGTTATAGCCAGTACGCGTTCGGCACACGCTAAGATGTAGAACAACGGCTGGTTCAAAAAGTAGCTTTCAAGCTGAGCCTGTGCCAGGGCTGTCTGCTCCTCGGGAACGGAAGCCATCATCGCATTGAGTATAGTTTCGCCCTGACCTGCATTTATCAGCAGTGCGATGCCTGCATAGGTCAGCAGATTTACAGAGAGCAGCATTACAGCTTCGATACCGCCGTGACCTATACCGTACATCACAGCGTCGGCAGGGTCGCCCTTGGCGGTAGTCTTTCTGAGGAACAGCTTGTAGGTCACAAATCTGCCTGTTTCCTCGAATACACCTGCGGCAAGAGCACCGTACACGGTGTACAGCACAGCACTGCCCTGCACTAGCGGCAGCATGACCATATGCAGAGCCTGTTCAAGGCACAGTGCCCACACAAAGAATGTGACAGCACCTGCCAGAGCGGCAAGCAGACTGGCTGACCTGTTCTTTATCTTCCATACGATAAGTACAGCTATCGGGAACAGCAGACAGAACAGGCCGGAAATGAACAGCAAAGCTACATTTAATGCGGGAACGTGTCCGATCATATGCTTCACCCCTTTTTAATAGATAGAGCCGCTGTTTACGATGGGCTGAGCGTCCTTGTTGCCGCAGAGTACCACCAGCAGATTGGATACCATCTGAGCCTTGCGTTCCTCGTCCAGCTCGCATACGTTGCTTTCGGAGAGCTTGTTGAGAGCCATCTCGACCATGCCCACTGCACCGTCAACGATCTTCTGGCGTGCCTCGATGATAGCGGTAGCCTGCTGACGCTGCAGCATAGCGGCTGCTATCTCGGGAGCATATGCGAGGTGAGTGATACGTGCCTCGATTATCTCAAGACCTGCATTGTCAACACGCTGCTGAAGGTGTTCTCTAAGCAGCTCACACACCTCCTGTGCGGAGCCACGCAGCGTCTTTTCGTCGCTGTCGGTGGAATCATAGGGGTAGCAGCGTACAACGTCACGCAGAACAGAATCTGCCTGAATGGAGAGATATGTTTCGTAATTCTCTACATTGAACACAGCCTTGGCGGTGTTTACAACACGCCAGATGACGATGATACCGACTTCGATAGGATTGCCCATCTGGTCGTTGATCTTCTGCTTGTGGTTGTCATGGGTGAGTGCCTTCAGGGACAGCTTTGCATGGCTGATCTTTACGGATGTGCCGTTGGGAGTGAAACTTACGGCAGGGACATTGCTGTTCTGCGGATTTACCGCGGAGCTGAAGGGATTTACGAAGTAGAAGCCCTCTTCCTTGAGAGTTCCTGTATACTTACCGAACAGCGTAAGCACCATAGCCTCGTTGGGCTTGATCACATGAAGTCCGCAATAGGGGAACCAGCCGATGCACAGCCAGATGATGCCTATGATCAGCATAAATAAACCGAGAGCGGATTCTTCCGTTTCCATGGAGATACCGCCTGCGACGGTCAGTGCAAGTGCACCTATATACAGCAGAGTGATGATTATCAGAGCCACCCAGCCGTTTACAGACTTCTGTGCACGCTCTTCATATTCCATGCGTTTCTTAGTTGTTTCCATAACATTACCTCCGTTTGTATTGAAATGATATCATTTTGATATCATCTATATCATAGCATATCATTTTTTGTTTGTCAATAGATTTGTGAAAAAAATAGCGAAAATTTCCGCTGTGTCCGAAAATATAGTATTTTACTTGATTTTTGTTCGAATCAGTTGTATAATGTTAACTAAGCTGATAACGACTGATCGTGGAGGAACTGCCATTGAGATCGATACAATCAAAATTCATACTGCTGATTCTTGTGGGTATCATACTTTCGTCTTTTTTCATCGGCAGTATAGGAATTGGAAGGTATACCGCAGGTGCTAATAACAAATCTGCGGAAACTATAAATATGCTGGCTGAGTATAACGCCACAGAGATAAACGGTATCATGGGACGTATCGAGCAGTCTGTGGAAGTTATTGCGGGCTGTGCAGAGGAATACATATCCGCTCCGTCAACGCTTTCTGATATTGCCGCATACAACGCCTATATGGATTATCTCAGACCCATCATGCTGAACGCTGCATATGCGACGGAGGATTCTGTTTCGGTATACATCAGATTGAACCCCGAGTTCACAACGCCCGATGCAGGTCTGTTCTATATCAGAAAAAGCAACGACGCTTATTTTTCCCTTGAGCCGAACACCGATATCTCCCTTTATGAAAAGGATGATATCGAGCACGTGGGATGGTATTACATACCTGTTAAAAATGCTCTGGAAAAGAGCCAGCCGGCCACATGGATGGCTCCGTATCATAATAAGAATATCGGTATTTTTATGATATCCTACGTCGTTCCGATATTCTGCGGCGATGAGCTTCTCGGTATCGTCGGCATGGATATCGACTTCACTATGCTGCAGGAGCTGGTGGACAGCATCAGCGTGTACGATACGGGTTTTGCATATCTTGCGGAGGATGATGACAATTTTACTATCGTTCATCATCGTTCGCTGGATAAGGGCATTACCGCATCCGACAGCAATATCGATTTCGTTTCTGTCATCGATCAGTACGATGTGGATATCGACAATGCCACCCTGTATGATTATGAGTACGAAGGTGTCAAGAAAAAGATGTCCTACCGCAAGCTGAACAACAATATAAATCTGGTCATCACCGCACCGCTGAGCGAGATAAACCACGATCGCAACGAGCTTGTCATACAGATCGCTTGTGCTGCGTTTTTCGTATGCGTGGTGTTCATTTTGCTCACGATAGTTATCTGCCGCAGTCTTGTAAAGCCTCTGAAGCGACTCACAGCCGAAACAAAGAAGATCGCCGACGGGGACATGAGCGTTGAGATACGCACGCACACCCACGATGAGATAGGAATACTTGCGGACAGCTTCCGCGACATGGCAGAGAAGCTGCGTGTGTATATCGCCAGAATACATCGTCTTGCCCATACAGATGCACTTACGGGTGCCGAAAACAAGACTGCATATGACGAGGCTGTAAAGCGTCTGTCAGAAAAGCAGGCGGATGGCATTGAATATGCCGTGGCTGTGCTGGATATCAACGGTCTTAAGGTGACCAATGACACAAAGGGCCATATATGCGGCGATGAGCTTATAAACCGCTGCGTGGAGATAATCAGATACTCGTTCCCCGGATGTCCCGTATACCGTATCGGCGGCGACGAGTTCGTAGTGCTGCTTATGGATGAGTCCTGTGCACGCCGTGAGGAGTTCATGCAGACCCTTGCCGAAGCTCTCGAGGAGGACAGGCTGGCTCATGATGAAAAGTTTGCCGTGCTTGCAAGCGGAATGGTTTATTCGGACGGCACAGAACTGTACGAGGATGTGTTCGGACGTGCAGATAAGATGATGTACGAGAACAAAGCTGCGATGAAGGGCGTTGTCACTGAATAAAACAAATACCGCCGCACGATATCGGGTGCGGCGGTTATGTTATGTAATTCAGGAACGCTTGAATTTCAGCTTGTAATAATAGATGCCGAAGCCGAGACCCACAAGGCCTCCGACGATGTGTCCCATCTGCGAGATGCCGTCTGTGGGTGCGGAAACAGCGTTGAATATCTCCCTGCCGAGGTACATCACCGCAACGATGATGAGTGTTATCGGTATCCTGCCCTTCTGCATATTTGTGAACGCACTGAGTATTATCATCATGAATACGACACCGCTTGCTCCGATGATGCCGGTGGAGAAAAGCAGCCCGTTCACGATGGCTGTGATGACAGCGTTGCAGATGATCATTATCACGAGATTTCCGCTACCGTAGCGTTCCTCAACAGCAGGTCCGACGAGGAGCAGCAGGATGAGGTTGCTGAACAGGTGGTTCCAGTCTGCATGACCTACAACGTGCAGGAATGCACGGACGATAGTCAGCGGATTTAGCAGGCTTCCGTTGCCGTAGCTTATCAGCAGGGCGGCATTGAGCCAGCCTGAGGTCATGTAGTTTATCAGCAGCAGTACCGTGCAGATGATGGCGTATGTCAGCACGACCGGCGAATTATAATGCAGTTTTGAGAGGGGATTGTTCTGTTTCATGGCAGCTCCTTTCGGTCATTTCCTGCGAATATTTTACCATGACCACAGGGGCATGGTAAAATCGTCCGATACGCAGGGAGCAAATCTTTGATTTGCGTTTATTTTACCACAACGTACCCGCAGTGTCAAGCTGAGGAAAATTTTTTTCAGAAATTATGTAACCTTTCCAGTGAAAGTCTTGTTATATGTTACGAGGAGGCGGAAGATATGGATGATAAAAAGATAATAGAATTGTTTTTCTCCCGCAGCGAGCAGGCACTTGCCGAAACACAGACAAAATACGGCAGGCTGTGCTCCAATATTGCGTATGGAATACTCGGTAACAACGAGGATACGGAAGAATGTGTGAGCAGCTCATACATAAAGCTGTGGAATGCGATACCGCCGAAGCGTCCCGATTCGCTGTGCGGATATCTGTGCATGATAGTACGAAACACTGCACTTACTGCATTTGATAAGCTCAGACGCCGCAGCTACGAGGAACAGTATGACGAGCTTGCGGAGATAATTCCAGACAGCGAAACAGTGGAGAGCCGCTTTGACAGCACACAGCTCGGTGCATGGATAAATGAATTCCTCGCAAAGGAGAGCAGAAAGAGCCGTGAGGTATTCGTGTCCAGATATTATTTCAATATGTCGGTAAGCGAGACTGCACACGGACTTAGCATGACAGAGAGTGCGGTAAAGACCAGACTTTCCAGAACACGTGCGGCACTTAAAGAGTATCTGAAGGAAAGGGGCGTTGAGGTATGAGAGAACGCTGGGATGAAGCGATAAACAAGATAGATGAAAAGTATATTGCAGAGGCTGCCGAGACCCATGCAAAGCACGCGGCAAAGCAGCTTGAAGCAGAGCAGTTCGAGACAGAGGGCGAGCGTCCGACCGCTGTCACGGCAGCACCTGTGAAAAAGAGCAACAGGGGCAGGATCATCGGTATCTGCACGGCAGCGGCTGCAGTTGCACTTATGGTGATCGGCGGCGGTATCATGCTTGGCAGGGATGACAGCATCCTCACGGGCGACACCACGACAGAAAGCACTGTTGAGGCGACCACTGAAAGCGGCGAAAGCATCGATCACCCTGAACCTTCCGATCGTATCATCGGTTTTACAGGCAGTTACGAGGAGGGCTACATCAGCTTTACAGCACCCGGAAAGTCAGCATGGCTGGGCGGCAATGGCGTCAGAGGCCCGATCTCTGACTGGGAGCGTCAGGATGTATTTTATTATGTGCAGGATATAGCCGACATCGATATATCCTGTATGGACGGCAACCTCATCGATAACGGATATGTCCTTGATCTGAGCGACAACAAGTCCTATATGAACTCCCTTGCAAGTGCAGAAAGACAGAACAGACAGATAACTCTCAGCTACACAAAGGGCGATGCTGAGATCCTGATTAATCTCGGTGAGAGCGATGATAACTTCAGGTATCATTTCTATGGTGAGGAAGCCTGCCGTCTTGACGCAGCTGGTACAGAATCGTATCTTGTGAGCATCTGGACGGGCGAAAAGGCTGCGATATCCATCGGCGGCATGATAAGTGCCGATGATTGCAGCTACTACGCTGTGGATATCACAGGCCTTGAGGAGGATATCTACTGCTCCATCAGTGCAAGAGGCTGTGTTACAGACGATATCCTCGACACACTTGCAGGACTTGTTTGCGACGTGACAGCTCTGAACAACAGGAAAGCCGAGCCGCTTGACCTTTCGAAGTACGGTGCGTTTGCCACCAGCCGATACAACGTGGATCTTCCTCTGAGCGATTACAGAGTAAGCGAGCTGAAAGCGGCGGTGTTTGAGCTTGAGGAGCATGAGGCTGTTTATGACATCGGCAACTGTGAAACTCTTTCTGCGATTCTGAAGATGTACCGCAGTGATACTGTCGACGGTCACTATGAGTATCTGCAGCTGCATAAGTCAGCGAACGGCAGCAGTCTGGATGAGTACTATTACAGTATCTCTGACAACAATAACACTGCATATTTCAGGATAACCGAGCAGCATTACAACGATATTTTCGGCTGGTTTGCAACAAACAGCCCGACATATTTTGACGGTAAGGTGCTGGCGGAGGATGATATCGGCAACACCACACGTCCTGCTGAGGGCTTCTATCTTATCGAGCACGACGGCGGCGTTATCATGCTGGATGATGAGAATATATTTGCCGTAGGCGATACCGTGCGTGTGTGGTTCGACGGACTTATCATGGAGAGCTATCCCGAACAGGTGAACAAGATAAAGATAGAGAAGATATATCCCATGTCGGAGGATGAAAGTCCGCTCGTTCCCGAGGGCGAGCAGACAGGCGGCTTTGATGCGGATATCTACGAGGAGCATTTCCTTGGCAGATGGGGCGTCAGGGATGCGATGGACTACACCGCAGTGTTCGATTACAACAGCGGCACCGATGACCATATCTCCTGCGGCGAGCTTTCCGACGGATACTATTTCAGCTGTTACAGCGGCGGTCAGCCTGAGTTCTGTTTTATCCACAAGGAAAGTCCCGACATCATGTATCTGTATTCGGCGGATCTGCAGAATCCTCAGAATACAAAGCGTAACCAGTATGTGGATGATTTCTACCGCAAGGCGGATATCGGAAATACGCTTTACGGCGAGCTGAACATGATGGGCGAGGCAGAGCTTGCCGACCGCATGGGACAGAATTTCGCGGAGGTACTGCAGGGCCTTAAGGATGGATACACCCTTAACGATACGTTCTGGGTATTCGGACTTGGATATGCAGGCACTCCCAATGATCCCAAGATATATCTGAAGGACTACAGTTCGGGTACAAATGCGTACTATGCTGAGATCTATATGCAGTACTACAATGCGGATACTCTCAGTCAGTACGACGATGATGAGGTCGTACTGCAGTGGTACAGCCACTTCATCACTCTGACCGACAACGGCTACGAGGTGGTTGCAACGCTTCCCTGCGACAAGAACGGAAATGTCGCTCCCGACGCAGAGGGCAGAAATTTCACTTCCGACGATCTGTATGGTCACGACGTTACGGCGGTGTTCTCCTGGGCAGGTACGGGCGATTACATTGCATATCCGCAGGTGTATGTTGAGGATACCAACACACGCAGGGTGCTGGCTCAGACACATATCCAGAACCCCTCCATGTGGTCCTATGGCGGATATATTCTGCAGGGCTTTGATGTGAAGGTCATGGATGTTCGGCTCAACGGTGGTGCTGTGTTCGCAGTGATGATTCCAGTGAGCTACAATCCTGGACCTGATGCAACGGGATACGAAGTTACTTTCTACTGGTACGATAAGCCGAACAAGGAGTTACATCTTGTCGGAGAAGCGGACGGAGGATTCTTCCCCATATGCGTGAATGAGGGCATCACCACAGAGCCTGAAAACAATCTCGTCAAAATTGACTGGACCGATGGAAGCGTACACACGTTCCGTTTTGATTTCACCGATGACGGTGTAAATGTCACCGACAGCGAAGCACGTGATGATGTAATTTATGTCGATCTTTCAAAGGGCAACGCCTCCGGACCTGACTTCTCCGTATGGGCGAATGTGTTTGCAGGTAAATGGGAGAGCAGTTCGCATATGTGGGAATTGGATCTCAATTCTCATGATTTCGGCTACAACGACCCCTGCCGCTTTTATTCGGACGAAAATGGTTTCTTCATGCTTGCCGAGAACAGAGTGTGGTATGTCCCTGCGGACGACCACGAACAGATGTTCTATTTTGAGAAGGTGAAGCAGTCGGGTGAGCTCTCGCTGTCAGAGTTCCACGGACGTTACACACGTGCAGAGCCGTTTCAGGGCTTTTCCATGGGCGAAGGCGAGATGGGCTGGTTCGGACTTTTATACCTGCTGTACGATTCCGAGGGCGATGGTGTTACCGCAGACCAGCTGTTACATCTGGAGATCACCGATGAAAACGGTAACGTATGGACGCGTGGCGGCGATAAAAACATCGACTGGAGCGGTATGTACTGTGCAGAGATAGACGGAAACTCCGTCATCTTCCTGCTGATGCAGAGTAAGGCTCACCCCGAGACCTTCCAGCGTTTCAGCTTTGATATCGATATGGATGCCGCAGGCGAGGGTGTACTGAAATATTCCGATGAGCACTATACTTTCAATATGTGGATAACGGATACAAGTGTGCTTTCTACAGATTATGCAACAGCGATAAAAACCGATGTTGAGAGTAGTGAGCATGGCAAATTCACAATGAGAACGATGTTCTATCCCATGGAGGACGGCTCTTACTATGCTATACGCATGATGGGCAACGATCAGGCACAGTGGATCACCGACGGTGAGCTGTTCTACAACTCCCGTGATTACGATGGTGTGGAGGGCTACGAGAAGCTGAGTGAAGACATCGGTATCAGCATCTGTATGTCAGATGAAAATGTACTGTATCGTCTGTACAACCGTTATGAAGAAGATATGAGCACCACACTGCGACTGGCTGCGTACAGCGGCGGAGATCAGGTATGCGACATCCATGTAAGCAACGATGGCTTCCTGCCGATGGGCGGTGCAGATGCAAGCATCATCGGAACATCAGAAAAATATCTGTTCGTTCAGTATCATGATACTGAATTGATGCTCGATCAGTATGTGCTGTACGATATCAGCGACCCTGCGTCGGTAACGGAAATGCTGCGTACAGACAAGTGTGAGCAGCTTGCTGACGGCTCCGTCAGACTGACTGCACAGGATGGCAGCGTGACGCATATAACCTGACGATTCCATTCTCCTATAAATAAAGACCGCACCGTGGGAAACCTCGGTGCGGTCTTGTTGTAGCTTTAGCGAAAATAAACCACCGCTTGAAGCGGTGGAATAAAAAATCTTTAGATAAAAGAGTCCTCCTATGATATAATAGAAGCGGGTTTGGCGACCGCATCAGAAATCAAAGGAGGACAATGTCATGAATGA
>JAZURJ010000006.1:0-29819 GCA_045606085.1 Oscillospiraceae bacterium | reverse complement strand
CCTTCTGCTGATTTATGGCAGAGAAAATTACGTTGTACTTGTGGCTCGAAATTCAGAAAAAATGTTTATCACAAACACGATGACGGCAGCAAGACCTTCTGCTATATCTGTTATAACAAGCTCAATCACGGCAATGCGGCTAATCGCAAAAAGGCTGGACTTGAAACGGAAGGTTACTGTGACAACAAGACTGTTCTTCAGTGGAAAATGGATATGATGGGTGAATTTATTTTTAATGAGCATTGGGCAAACAGAGCAAAGGATATGCAGGACGCACTTGAATATATCAAGAAATATTATACGCAGAGTGCTCCCGAAGCTGTTCCGACTTTTGATTATGAAGCTGAAATCAGTAAACTTGAACGAAAGCTCGACGCTTTGATTGATATGCGTACTGACGGAGAAATAACCAAAGAGGAATATAACAAGAAACGTGCAGAATATGAAGCACAAATCAAAAACCTCAGAAGTCAGGCGACGGCTGTATCCCCTGCAAATCCTAAAGCTGATACACTTGACCTTGATAAGATTATCTCGGCGTTAAATGACATTTCCGACAGCAAAACAGAGCTCGGACGCGAGGTATTGGAAGATATTGTTTCATCTGTTGTTCCGACAAGCGAAGGCGTGTATGAGTGGCACTTATCCACAGGAGCTGACTCCGAAACTCAGACAAACCTTGCAGTCAAAGGCAGAGCAAACTCCAAAGAAAGACCGTATGTGTATTTATACGGCGAGGAAGCGGACAAAACCGCTTCCGATGTACATAATATCTGCATTGTCAATTTTGACTGCCTACGCAGATTACTGCACAGGCTGCACTCAGATAAAGATAGGCGAACGCCTTTTCACGCATTCAGCATAGGTTTTGACGAGGCAAAAGCCTTCCGAAAAGCCACAGGCTCGTACCTGAGAGAAAATCAATGGAATGACCTGACTGTTGATGTTTATCTGGAATATTAAAACAATATGCCCTCTCATTACTGAAAAGTAGTGAGAGGGCTTTGTTGTATTCATAAAACAAAATTTATATTGAAAAAAATTCTAAGATGTGATATAATAAAAACAAGTGAGAATAGGAGTGAAAATATTGAAAAAAGTAAAATATATTGACCTATTTTGTGGAATAGGTGGAATACGCTTGGGAATGGATGCTCAAAATTTCGAGTGTGTTTTTTCTAGTGATATAAATATTGAATGTCAACGCACATATAATGAAAACTTTGGCGAACAGCCATTTGGCGATATAACACAGATTGACGAAAAGACAATTCCAGACCACGATATATTGTGTGCTGGTTTTCCGTGTCAACCTTTCAGCATCTCTGGCAAACAAAAAGGTTTTGATGATACTAGAGGAACATTGTTTTTCGACATTTGTCGAATCCTTAAAGAAAAGAAACCTTCTGTTGTGTTCCTTGAAAATGTAAAACATTTAGTTCATCACGATAACGGCAAAACTCTACAGACTATTCTCAACAAACTAGAAGAACTTGGATATAAGGTTTCGTGGAAAATTTTAAACGGTTCAAATTTTGGCGTTCCTCAAAATCGTGAAAGAATAATTATTATCGGTTCGAAAAAAAATAAATTTGACTTTGACAAAGTGAAAATATCCCCCAGAAAACGATTGCTAGATTTTTTAGACCAATCAGGAGATTTCGAATACCTTTCTCCGACGGACTATACATTAATTGAAAATCCTAAACAACAGCCTCTTTCAGGATTAATTTTTGCCGGATATAGAAATAAATCCATTAGAAAAGTAGGTGTTCGACCCGGTACGGAGCATCTATCACGTGTACACAAGCAACCTAATCGTATATATTCAGTCTACGGCATTCATCCAACACTCCCATCTCAAGAAGTTTCTGGTAGATATTTTATTTTAACTGCTGATAATCGTGTGAGAAAATTGACTATCAACGAATGTTGGAAAATAATGGGGTTTCCGAATACATATAAAAAAATAAGTTCAATTGGCGAACAGTATAAACAATTAGGAAACTCTGTTTGCGTTCCAATGATTAAAGCGGTAGCTTCTGAAATTAAAAATCAATTTTTTATGAGGTGACGAATATGCCAAATCATAATGAAGTATTAGACAATGCATATAATAGAGCCTTAGAGGCAACTGCTGCTAATGATTTAACTACAACATTGCCAGAGGCAATAAAGGAACAGGTAGAACTGCTTGTTTCTCGCTCCGAGACCAATAAGGGCATGATTGCAGTACTAACCACCCTGCTCGTTCACAAACAGGTTGAACCCCAGCAAGATATTAGATACCATCAAGCACAACTTCAAAATGGTTTTGCAGGAAGAGGTATTGACCAGAATCATATAACTCCATTTATGAAAAGAGTTAGTTTTCCTGCAATGGCGGAATCTGGTTGGCTGACACGTTCTTTAGAACAAGCGCATCCCTACGATCTTAACTATCCTGGCAAAATTAAACCCGACATTGTAAAGACTGCATTTCTAAATATTATTGACCAAGTGCAGGTACATGGTTTAAATGCTGATGATGTGTTGTTATATTTTTTCAAACTGCTTGTAAAACAGAGAGATGATTTGAATATTGAACTCGCAAAACCTCACAGTCTGTCCATTTCCAAAATTATTAAATTACTTGAAAAGCATTTTACTTACAGATATTCTTGTCACGGCACATCTCGCCTGCCCACACTGGCAATTTATGCCGCCTATCAGTGTATGATGGGACAAGTTGCGAGATTTAATGATAAGCAACTTTGTCCTTTAGAATCTCACAATTCTGCAGATACACAATCTGGTCGTATCGGTGATATTGATGTAAATAATGAGAATGACACAGCATTTGAGGGTGTAGAGATTAAGCATGAGATTCAAATTACTCCTCAACTTGTTAGAGATGCATATGAGAAATTCAAAATATATAATACAGACCGATATTACTTGCTGACTACCGCCAATATGGATTCTGCAGACTGGGATGGAATTGAAACGGAAATTCAAAGAATTGCACAGATTCATGGTTGCCAAGTAATCGTAAATGGCGTTTATACTACACTCAAATATTATCTCCGTCTTGTGACAGACCCTGCTGAGTTTATCGACAGATATGTTGAATTGTTAAAGGTCGATGATACAATTAAATTTCAACATAAAGTTGCATGGAATGAACTTATCAGTAACGGATTCTAATTTTATTCCCTCGCAGAACGCAAAGACTTTTGATAGCCCCGCTGTCAAAAGTATCTTTGCGTTACTTCTGGAAGAAGTAACAAGACCAGAGCAAGCTCATTCAGAAGGCAGAAATGCTCTAAAAAAGCGATTTACCTCCACCCCTATACTGTCGAAAACCGAATATTTCAGATAGCTGTTTTTGTGTATATTACACACGAACAGCTATTATCTTTTCCCGAAAAGAAGCTTAAACAAGTATCTTTTTCGGGATTTTTTATGTAAACTGCAACAAAACACGAACAGTAAACACAGCATAAAGAGCGTTTCATAGGATCCGTAAGATCAATATGAAATAACAGATCCCGTATCCGGTGCATATTGGATACGGGATCGTTGTTTTGGCAATAGGCATATAATCAAAGCCCATCCTGTTTATACGGGATGGGCTTTTTTATCAGAACTTCATCTTATCGCGGAAATCCTTTGCGTATTTTCTGGAAACACGCACGGCCTGCTTTGTGGTCAGAACCGCCACAACGGAACGGTCAGGCTCAGGGCGAACAGCAGCTACCTTGTCAAGATTCAAGAGGATGGATTTTGATACACGCATATAGTTTCGTGTAGCCATCATATCTTCAAGCTCCATAAGGGTATTCTTGACCTCGTATTCACCGCTCTTTACAACGACGTTTACTCTTTTGTCGAACGCCTCAAAGTAGAGTATATTTTCGATGTTCACCTTTGATAGGATACCATCCTTGATAGCATATACCACGCTGTCGTTGTTCGATTCGAGTATAACGTCCGGCTGTTCTTCGTCCACGTGCTGGATGCCGCTGTAAACATTCGTGGTCGCACGTTCGGGTCTTGGTTCGGAGATCAGAACATTACCCATGCGGTTGTTGGAGTGCTCATAAATATCCAGTGCGATGGATATGTCGCGTGTGAATTTCTGAAGCAGTTCATTGTAAACGCTGGGCTGATGATAGCCTGCGGTCGCATAGCCGTAGAACCTGTCGATGAAGGTCAGCGGCACAACGTGCAGATTACGCACCTGATTATCCATGTTGCTGTGCGGTGGCAGAATATCACGGTAATCAAACGTTACAGTCTTGTCGCCGTGAGACCAGTAGCTGTGGAACAGACATTCTCCCTTATGCTCGCCATGCACCAGCGATACTGAGAACGTGCTCATATTCGGCACGATATATGTGAGATTATCTAGGATAAGAGGAAGCTCGGAGTAATCTGACAGGTGATACAGCTTTTCCTGTATCTCGCTGTTGCGGTAGTACATCAGATGTGTGGAATGTTCATCGGCTGCTTCCAGAAGGCTTCTTGTGTGGTGTGATTTCTTTACGCCGCAGCCACAGCTCAGACCTGTAATGACGCGACTCTTTTTGAGGGGAACAAGATCGACCTCGTTGCCCATCATCTCATGCAAGCGGTTCATCGCAGTTTTTCCGAGATGCTCGCCGTCTATGGATATAGTAGTGATGGGCATTGCGTAATTGAACGCCTGCGGATGTCCGTCAACACCCGCCACGATGAGATCATCGGGCACTTTGATGCCGTTCTTGAAGAGCGAATTCACCAGAGCCATAGCGATCTGATCGTTGATGCACATTACAGCGTCGGGCTTTTCAATGTTATCGAATGCGATGTCCTTTGCAAGACGCTCTGCACAATCGATCCAGAAGCCTCCGTACAGCAGATATGACTGCGGACAGGGGAGATTATGCTTCTGCATTCCCGCTTTGAAGCCCTCGATACGCGAGCTTATACGGTCAGGCACATCACCCAGACAATAAATCGTCTTGCAGCCGTGTTCCTCGATGAGGTGATCCATCATTGCCACCATGTCATCGAAGTATGGGTAGTGGAAGTAGTTATCTGTGAAAGCCGATGTGCCGATAACAGTGTATGGTTTACCACTCTGAACGATCTGCTGTTCTATCGAAGCCGCAAGGTTCTTCATCTCATAGAAGGATTCTGTATTCAGTACTACGCCGTCGCAGCGACTGAAATCTATCAGCTTGTATATATCCTTTTCGCAGTTTGTCTTTGTTCGTGAGAAACGAGACATCGAAAAACACACAGTTTCATACTCAAGTGCATTTGCCTGACGCATAACACCTGTTGTATATTTATCAACGTAATCGCCCTTGAATTGGCCTGCTACTATATAAATAGTCTTTTTCATGGGTCACCTCATCAGTACTGGATGTCGCTTAATAAACAGCATTTACTTAATATATTATAACTATTATTGTACACTTTGTCAAGTAATTTTGACAACTTATCGCGTTTCTGTGCAACTTGCACTGATTAGTTGCCAAGAGGTTTGGCGTGGCAGCTCACGCCGTATTCCGGCAACTTGTCGCCATATACGGCAAGATAAGCGGTTATTACGCGTTTCGTCGAAAAGTACTTGCGGATAAGTGGTCTTTAGGGTAGAATATAGTTACAGCGAACGAGAGTTTCGCATGGAGCTGCAATAGGCAGTTGAACGGAAATTGTTTTGGTGGGAATGCTACCAAGACGGAACGGAAATTATTTTAGATGGAGGAATACGTCTAAAAGATCGTTGTTGAAACATTGCAGACAACGATCGTGGCAGAAGAAACAGATGAATATTATCAAGGTTTATAAATTGCTTTGATAATATTCGTCTGTGGGACGTCAACCGCAAGCCCGATATAGGGGCTGGTGCCTCCTTGTGTGCGAAAAACAAACCATAACCTCTCCAATATAATACAGCTAAACATACCGCCCGGCAATAGTCGGGCGGTAATGTTTATTAGCAGCTTTTGCTGAGGAATGCAGCAGATTACACCCTTTCGTGATGTGGCGAAAGGGTGTTTTTGATTATCCGAAGATGATGTCATTGAGCTGTTTCGTAAGCTTCAGTGCACCGAAATAGTTGAGATGTGCCGCGTCGAAATAGTAGCACTTGTTCATTGCGATATCGGATATCTCCTTGAAGTCCAGATGAGTGAAGCCGTGTTTTTTCTGCATCTGCTTCACAGCGTCGTTGAAGTAGCCCTTGTGAGCGGACAGCAGGGGGATGTCGCGTATCTCTGTTTCAATGTATTTCGGCAGGATAACGGTGTATATCCTGATGTTCGGGTTGAGCTCCTTCAGCATATTCAGCATCGCTTCGAACGCCGCAAGGTTCTCGGATATAGCATCCTGATGCATTGCCTTCAGAGTGCCGCGGTCGTAGGCGTAGCCGTTGACCTCCTGCTCCGTTACAAGCTTTTTTCTTGTGCTGAGATCGTGGTAGGCCGGGTTCATGTCCTTGAAGTCATTAAGCTCGTACACATCTGCGAACATTGCCGTCCAGATGTCTATATGCTCCTTGGAGATGCCGCCGTATTTCTGAACGTTCAGTCGGTTTACTGCCTGCTCAAAGGTGATATCAACATTCTTGTTTCTGTCGAAGTTGTGCGGCTCCAGATTGTATCCGCCGTAGCACAGGTAGTTCCATGCAGTCTTGGACAGGGAGTTGTCGTAATTCAGGTAGTTGTAGTCATACAGATCGATAATAACGGTCTTGAGCTTCTTCAGCTTGTCGGGGTATGTCCTCAGGCAGTACTCCAGCGTTTTGAACTGTGAATAAAGATCCTGCGAGGAAACGGCGAGATTGCAGAATTTGCCGTTCAGCCTGCTTGCGTCGATGCCGACCTCGGTGTGGCTGATTCCGAGGATGATGCCGTCCATGCCGTCGTTGAGGGGATTCTGCATTACTCTGTCGCATACCATTATCGGGATGCCTGCGTTGTACAGTCGCCAGAAGTCAAGGATCTTTTCCTTCTCTGCTTCCTTAAGGTTGGTGAGCAGTTCGGAAGCGGTGGCAACATCACGGCTGGTGACGATGAACAGGTCAAATCCGCTGATATCCGCATCCAACAGGGAGATGGTGTGTCCTTTACGCTCCATGTATTCGCTGCATACGCTGTAGCCTATACCAAGGCGTTCAAGCTGGCGTATGCAAAGATCGCTGTCCTTCTCGTCACCGACGATAAGCACCTTGTTGATGACCGTTTCGGCGGTGGTGTCGGCCTCTTTGCGGAATTCTTCCACCAGGGCAGCGGCAAGACGTTCGCCGCAGTTACCGTCGTTGCCCGGGAAGTAAGTATTGAGGAGCATCCTGCGGGAAGTCGCCCATTCGTCGTTTCCTTCCTTGATACTGTTGATGAAGGAGCGTCTGTCGGCCATGTTAAAGGAGACCGGAATCTGCGAAAAATCGAACAGACCGTCTACGGATGCCAGCTTCTGACGCATCGCATCGGGAGTTTTTTCGGTGGTGACAAGAACGGGCTTGTCTGTCAGCAGGAACTGCTCCATGAGGGAGCTGAACTCTGTTATCAGTGCATCGGAGCAGACGAACGCAGGGAGATAGGATGCGTTTTGGTCGATTATCATGTTATCCGCTTCGGATACTCTCTTTTTCAGGTCGAGATACTTGCCGTACAGGTCGGGACGATATACTTTGATGATCGCTTCCGCCATAGGATGCGGACGCCAGATAAGTCCCAGAGCAGGGTCGTTGGCAAAGATACTGATGAATTCAATGATATCGTTGTATTTCTCGCCGATGTCGGAGGTGAAATGCGTATTCCAGAGGAACACCTTTCTGCCCCCCAGTTTTTTCTTCCACTCCTCGGGGACAGGCACGTTATCCTTGTTCTTTCCGTAAACATAGTCCCACTTGGGAAGACCGCTTACGATACAGTTTCTGCCCTTTTCCGAGGCGATGTTCTTGTAGTGCTGCTTCATCGTTTCTGACTGACAGGCAATTTTCCAGGAGCATCTCTGAGTGTTCAGCCTGAAGAACGAATCGTACGCAGAGGATGCGTCCTTGTTGAGGGTAAGTGCGGTAAAGTAGGGGAGATAGACCAGTCTGCTGTATTTCATGATGTTATCGGGATGGAACATCGGTGTGGTTACAGATTCGTACGGCTGGCTGATGAATGTCATGTCGGGACGTACCTGAGCGATATCGTACTTGCTGTAATGGATATTTTTGATACCGAGCGGCGTGAGATGATCTTCGTAAACATTTTCAGTGCGTGTGGTGCCGTCGGGAAGTCTTACAGAGCGGAATATAGGCTGGATCACTACGTCCACATCGCAGTCTGTTCTTGCGGAAAATGCCTTGTAGACGCTCTCCATCGCATCCCATTTACCGCCGAGTTCGGCTACAAAAAGAACTCTCAGCCTGTATTCGATGTTGTTGCGGCAGAGCTCCTTCAGAGTAATGGTATCATTGAGGGCATTGTTAAGCTCGCCCACGGTGAGTGATTCGGAAACGAGGATATCATTGATCTTTCCGATGAGCGGAACGATCTTGTCAGAATGAACGGAATCCGCATTTTCAGAAACGTTGGCAGAGATGACCTCAATGGCACCGATGCAATCATCCAGAAGCTCGTCACTTTCGGTGCTTATCATGTACGTCATCGCTTCAATAACAGAATCACACAGTTCGGATATCAGATTATAGTCATTATATCGCATGGCACTTCTCCTGTTTATTATAGTATGATTTAAGTATACCACAATGGGATTTAATTTGCAACAAGCAAATCGGACAAGAGGATTCAGAGAAGTGGTAAGAATGGCTGAAAAAGCGTCATGATTGTGATAGTTTTGGTGGGTTTATACAAAGTTCATGATGTTTTTTCCCTCATCTTCCCATATTGCTTATCGGATTCATTTGTGTTATACTGAAATCAAATTAACCGAAAGGATATCGTGATATGGGCAATTACAGAAACTTTGAGCTGGTAGTGTACTTCGTTGCACACGGCGTAAAGAATATCGACGAAGAAAAGCTGGAGCAGCAGATCGCCTTTTTTAAAAAGTATATGCGTCTGGACAAGGTCTATATTGAGCCATTCAGAGATGGCTGCTTTGCCAGTGAGGAGCAGCTTCGTCTTTGCAGGGATGTGTTCGAAAGAAACGGTATCCACGCAGAAGGCGGCATTACTACAAGCATGCCTGATCCCGAGGGAGCACCTAAGAAGCAGCGTATGTTCAACGTAATGTGTTACAACGATGAGGTCATGATGCAGACCCTCAGCAAGGTAAGCGAGATGAATGCAAGGGTGTTCGATGCATATATCATCGACGACTTTTTCTTCACCAACTGCACCTGTGACAAGTGTCGTCAGGGCAGGGATGAGTTCAATGCTGCACATGGTATTACCGACGGAAGCTGGCAGGCATACCGCTGCGACCTGATGTACAGAGCGTCTGAAAAGTATGTTATCGCTCCTGCCAAGGCTGTGAATCCCGATTGCAAGATAACGATAAAGTACCCAAACTGGATGGAGTCATATCAGGAAACGGGTTACGATCCTGCATCCCAGAAAGAGATATTCGACCTGATATACACAGGCACAGAGACCCGCGATCCGATCAATACAGATCAGCATCTTCCGAGATATCTGTCCTATTCGCTCATGCATTATATGGAGGAGATGGCTCCCGGCAGGAATGGCGGCGGCTGGTTCGATCCGTATGATTGCAGGATGCTTGATTATTATCTGGAGCAGGCATATCTCACCGCCTTTGCGAAGCCGCGTGAGATGATGATGTTCTGCTTCCAGAGCCTTGTGGGTTCCATCAACGTACCTGCACTCGGTTTTATGCTGGACAAGCTGGATGATCTGCTGGATGGTCTGGGCAAGCCTGTCGGAGTGCCTTGTTATATCCCGAATGCAGCACAGGGCGAGGACAACGTCCAGGATTTCCTTGGCATGAACGGTTTCCCTGTACTGCCGACTCCGAATTTCGAAGAGGATGCACCTGCGATGCTGTTGACGGCCTCCTCCGCTTATGACAAGGATATCATAAGCAAGCTGGAGAAATATGTTGCAGACGGCGGCAAGGCGATAGTTACAAGTGGCTTTGTAAAGGAAACTCTCGGCAGAGGGGTCGAGAGTATCACCTCCATCAGGGACAGAGGCCGCTTCATGACCACTTCTGATTTCACTGCCGAAAATTCGTTCTTCTATAACAGATGGGAGAGGGAAAGCTCTGCAAAGGCACTCACAGTACCCGTGCTGGAATTCAGAAACAACGCGACATGGGGTGCTGTGTGCAAGGCGACCTGTGAAGAAGAGGCGTGCACACTGCTGGCTCATGATACTTACGGAAACGGCAGTATGTATACACTTGTGGTACCCGAAGCGTTCTCTGACATCAAGTATTATCCTGAAACTGTTCTTTCCCGCATGAGGAAGGAGTTTGCTGTCAATGGTATCCGCATGGATGGCAAGGGCCAGATCAGCTTGTTTGTATACGACAACGACACCTTTGTCGTATATCCTTATGTCGACAACAACACCTGCGACAGCGATATTATTGTATACATCAAGGATGCAAAGAGCATAACTGAGTTCGGCGGACGCGAGATCCTGCCGCTGTACACTGAAAATGATGAAGCGGCATTCAGGCTGAGAGCACAGGTCGGAAGATTTGTCGGATACAAGATAAACAGATAATAAAGCGAGCCTCCCGTAAAGGGAGGCTCTGTAATTTGTGTGAATGCTATTGGATGTGTTCCTGCGGTTCTTTTTCCGCTGCCACCTTAGTATCTTCAAGCGGCGTGATGATAAAATTCTTAGCAAAGGTGTACTTGTCGCGTCGGTGTATATACAGGAAGCCCATCGCAGAGAATACGACCGCTCCCAGCAGATTGACCCACATATCCTTTATCGTGTCGTGCAGTCCGATATCAAGATAGCCGCCGTCGATACGTCCGAGCTCATTTCCCTGTGCATCAAAAACGATGGTGTATTCGATCCCGTTTATCTCTATTACTTCGTTTTTGCCTTCCGGGTGCAGTGCCACACTGGAGATATCAGTGACGATCTCATCCTTCTGCGTGTCAAAACCGAACAGGCGATCCACCGCGTATTCGCCGAATTCCCAAACGACGCCTACTGTCATGGAAAAGCAGAATGATACCAGTGCGACAAACAACGGCGTCATATGTATACGCTTTGAGTGGCGGTTGAGAAGATCGATCATGCCAAAGCCCACCGATGCCGCCAGGAATCCTGTCACAGTATGCAGCATAGTATCCCAGAAAGGTATGTTGTTGTAGAAATTTGCCATTTCGCCTAGTATCTCGGCTGCAAACACGAATATGAATACCGCTATTTCCAGAACACTCGGGAAATTTATTTTGAAAGTTGACCGAAGGAAAAAAGGTATGAAAAGCAGCAGGAGCGACAAGCCGCACAGAAAGACGTTCTGCCATTCGCCGATGAATATCTGACGCAGCATGACAGTGATTATCGCAGCACGCACAATAACATAGACAACGATGCTGGCTTTGTTCGAATTGTTGTATTTTTCTGCCAGACGCTGTACGGTTTTGGAATCGCTGAACTTTTTCATATTTCTCCTCTCACAGTGTTCGCCTAAGGTGTAGAATATCATACCATAATATATGCACAGAAGTCAAGTTGTATCGGAAAAGAGAACAAATCCCTCCGTGTGGTGCGGAGGGATGCTTTTATTTTTTGGTGAATGTGAGTGTTCCAAGGTCTGCGACCGGTATCGATATGGACTTGCCGTCAAATCTGGAAAGCAGGCTCTCCAACGAAAACAGCTCCTTGTCCCCGGACCAGAGCGATATCCTTTCGTCGCCGCCATACACTATATTTACGTCACCGTCTTCAGTGACTTCTATCGACATCTCGCCGATATCGTCGGCAGATAATGTTGTGCCATCGATGGATACTGCGCCAGTAAGTTCCCAGCTTCCTGTAATTGTGTGTGAGCCGTCGCATCCTGTAAATAAGCATATGCACAATATCAGTGCGGATATTACTGCTGTCGCTTTTTTCATCTTATGTCCTTTCAGCTTCTGCCGCTTATCGTTTCGCTTAGAGCGGCATAGTCCTTTAGTGTAAGCTCTTCTGCTCTGGCTGTCTGTTTTATTCCTGCAGCTGAAAAAAGTTCTGCAAGCTGTGCCTTGGGGATGCCGAGCTCTCCTGAGAGCGGATTGATTATCTGCTTTCGTCTTTGTGAAAAAGCCGCTCTGACGATACGGAAAAACAGTTTTTCATCTTTGACGTTCAGGCCGTTGTCGTCCAGTATATCCAGACGTATCACGGCACTGTCT
The DNA here is from genome assembly GCA_045606085.1 of Oscillospiraceae bacterium. Lineage (GTDB taxonomy): Bacteria > Bacillota > Clostridia > Oscillospirales > Ruminococcaceae > CAG-115. Next base: position 17,506 of record JAZURJ010000006.1, on the reverse strand, counting down.
ACATTCGGTGACGGCATGAAGCTGCCGCGGTTCACCCTGAACAGCAGCTTCGGCTCACTGTAATATGATACTCCGCAGGAAAGTGCACCGCAATCTCTTGTTCCGGGCTTTGCACAGATCCTGTCTGCCGCTTCTTTTTGTACCATGACGGTAAGTGCTTTTACGGGAAGCTTTTCCTCCAGTACACGCATAATAACGGGAGATGTGATATAGTACGGCAGATTTGCACAGACCACGACTTCGCTGTCGCCGAATTTTTCAGCAATAAGTGCTTGCAGGTCGGTTTCCATTACGTCTGCAAACACTACCTCAACATTATCATATTCGGCCAGTGTTTCCTCAAGTATAGGCTTCAGGCCTGTATCTATCTCTACCGCCACGACCTTGTCACAGCGTTTGGCCAGCTCCTGAGTGAGTACGCCGACGCCGGTACCGATCTCCAGTGCACATACGCCGCTTTTGCAGCCGCCCATTTCTGCGATTTTGGGACAGATGGTCGGGTTTATCAGAAAGTTCTGTCCGAGCGACTTTGTGAAAGAGAAGCCATGTCGTTCAAACAGGTCTTTAATAACGCCAATATTGGTAAGCTGCATCTATCAATATCCCTCGCTGCCTGCAAGACTTTCATCGTTCACTACCCAATCATTCACGACCATTGTCCTGAACTCATCCTTTGCTGTGCGGATAACGACCTTTTCGATGCCTGCGTTGATTATCGTTCGCTTGCACATGGAGCAAGGCTCCACATCGCCGAACAGCACACCTGTTTTCGCATCAAGGCAAGCGAGGTACAGTGTCGCACCTATCATCCTTGTGCGGGGAGCACTGATGATGCAGTTCGCCTCGGCATGAACAGAGCGGCACAGCTCATAACGCTGCCCCTTGGGTACACCGAGGTTTTCGCGGGTACAGCTTCCGACATCAGAGCAGTTCTTCCTGCCTCTGGGGGCACCGTTGTAGCCGGTGGCAATTATCTCATCGTTCTGTACGATGATCGCACCGAAGTTGCGACGCAGACAGGTGCCTCTTTCGGCAACGGTCTGGGAGATATCGAGATAGTAATTGATCTTATCGCGTCTTTCCATGTTGTCCGCCTTTCGCATTGACGCTGCTGGGATATCAGCGGCGTTTCTTACTCATCTGCTTTGTGATAAATGCCTTGTCCTGAATGGGCTTGGGAACCAGGGGGATATTGGTGGGACGTTTTGCAGGGGCATCCTTCTCCATTACGGGAGGTGCAGGGGGCAGGATGCCGTTGATAGCATTGATATATGTTCTTGCTATCTCACGCTGTTTGGTGAGAGTGTTGGTCTCATCACAGTACTTCATTACCTCCGTAAGCTCATCCTGTGCCTGAAGGTCCATCTTGAGCTGGTAATAAAGCTCGCCGAGAACACATCTGTATTCAGTTGCTCTGGAGCGATCGTTCTCCTCTTCCTCTTTCTCGATAGCCTTATTGAGGGATTCTATTGCCTTTTCGTACTCTTCTCTGTCGATATACTGCAGTGCCTTCTGAAATTCAATATTCATACTCTTTTACCTTTCAGATATTATTGGAATTAGAATACGGAGTGCATCTCCGCTTATACAGATTTATTGTACCATAAATACGGCGTTTTGTCAAAACATTTTTAAAAAATCCTGATATTGACGGTATATCGTTCCTGTACTCCTTTTTTTACAGCGGTTTGCGACAAGTTGCTCATGTCCGCTGTGCTATGATTAATAGACAGATAACAGGGGAAATGGCGGACAAGTCCGCCGGAAAGGAAGTATAAAGATGACACAGAGAGTATTGACAAGGGAGACGGTCTGGGCGAGGATATGGGAGTTCGTGAGAGAAAACGCCGTCTGGGCGGCGGCAGGCTTTGCATTGGAACTCGCGACGGACAGCCGTTCCATCGCGGCGGGAGGAGCTGCACTGGCGGCAGGTCTCGGCGGACAACGTTGTTTGTACGCATTGGGCGGAGCGGCATTCGGGGCACTGCTGCATGGATTTTCCGAGATTCCCGTGCGTTTTGCGGCACTTGTAATTGTGCTGGTATCACGGGCTATACCAAAGGTCGAAAACCGCATTGTCGGCGGAGTTGTCAGTTTCTTTTCTGCGGCGATGGCGGTGTTCTTTTCAAGACTTGCGGAGGCAGCAGAGCCATCGCAGCTTTTGCTGACGTTCATAGCCGCTGTGACTGCGGGAACATTTGCCTGTTGTGTACATATCCTTTCCGACACTATGCGGCTTCGTGGTTTTGACACATCCGAAGTACGGGATTGTACTCTGGGAGCGGTGATATGTGCTCTTGCGGCCATGTCGCTGGCGGGACTTGATTATTACGGGTTCAATATCGGAAGGCTGACGGCGGTCACTTTTCTGCTTGCACTTACGTCCCGTCGTGGGCTTATTTCGGTGACAGTGGCAGGGCTGCCTGCTCTGTTTGGTTTGTGTGCGGCAGCTCCCGAAACGGGGCGTGGGGCGGCGGCGATGCTTCTGGGAGCGGCAATGAGCTGCTGCCTTACAAAGTTCGGAAAGCTCACCAGAGGCATCGGGTTTCTTTGCTTTGCGAGCATGGGATTGCTTATTTCGGGAGCACAAGGGGAGCCATGGGCACTCTTTGCCGAGATGCTGATAGCAGGAGCTGTGTTCGTGTTTTTGCCTTTGGAGAAGTTCGGCATGGGCGAATCCGAGTTTTCCGACAAAACCGTTGCGATGATGCTGAGAGAGCGTCTGTGCTTTGCTGCGGATGCAATAGCCGGCGTGAGCAGCGGTCTTAATGCTGCTGCGGAAACACTTGAACGCAGATACTCCGCAAGCTTCGATTCCATTGCCGATGATGCGGCGGACAGGGTATGCAAAAGCTGCCCGAACAATATGGTGTGCTGGGGGGAGAAATACGAGATATTCCACACGGAGTTTGACAGGCTGGTACGGCAGCTGCGAAGCGGAAACGTGCTTACGGAGATGTCGATGTCGCCGCTTGCCGCAGAGGAATGTATCGCACGAAGCTCCGTGATAAAGGCGGTGAACGATGCCTATTCGCATTATCTGTCGGTCACTGCGGATGAGCGTCGTGTGCGTGAGCTTAGGCGGATCTATACGGAACAGCTCGCGTCTGTCCACGATATTCTCGAGGACATGGGGTATGTTGCAGGGCGTGGCGGAGGCAAGAACCGAACCGCCGAGAAACGTACTGAAAAGGCACTTTCGGATTGCGGTCTGAAGGATCCCGTAGCGTTTATAAGTCACGACAGGAGAGGACGGCTGCTGCTTGAAGCTTATGGCAGCGGCGAGCTCAGAACGGACAAGGAGTTTCTGGGGGAATTGCTGATCTCGGCTCTCGGAAGTGAGATGGAGCTTCCCGAGGTGAGCACGGGCGGCGGCAGAGTCAGGGTCACCACCACAGAACGCACACAGTTCTCGGCTCAGATAGGTGCATTCCAGCTATGCAAGGGAAAGAACAGGGTCTGTGGCGACTGCTACGACACTTTTACAGATCCGCACGGGCAGCTTTACATCATACTGTCAGATGGTATGGGCAGCGGCAGCCGTGCCAGAATAGATTCGGCGTTAGCGTGTTCCATGTTGTCGAAGCTGTTGAAGAGCGGCATTTCTCTGGGAGCGGCACTGGAGACTGTAAACACATCGCTCATGGTGAAGTCCGCAGACGAAAGCTACGCAACTCTTGATATCTGCCGCATAGACCTCAACACGGGCGAGTGCATGGTATTCAAGGCAGGTGCTTCCACGACATATATAAAATGTGCGGACAGGCTGGTGAGGGCGTCGCTGTCCTCTCCGCCTGCAGGTACAGGAGGAAAGCTGACAGTGCCTGCACAGCGGTTCACCGTCGGGAACGGAGATATCATCATAATGACAACGGACGGAGCGGCAGTGGACGAGGAATGGCTTAGTCACGAGTTGTCAATCCGCAGTGACCCACACGAGCTTTCGGAAAAGATCGCACGCACCGCACGCTCGGCAGAGAACGGGCGAGTGGATGATATTAGTGTGATCGCTGTTGCGGTCGGTCGATGATCGTTGTTTATATATGGTATAAATATGTCTGATTATTACTGAAAGTATATTGTGACAGCTTTGTCGTTTTAAATGAACACGCATAAAAAGCAAATCCAGAGAAGAATAAACTCTTCTCTGGATTTTGTTGATAAATTGTAATTTAGTTATCAGCGGTTCTTTCAATGATGCTGTATACCTTTTCTGACCAATCCCATATATCCTTACAATCGTTTTCTATATAGATGATTTTATCTGTTAGATCAGATGGAACATATGGCTGAAGCATTGCTTTCAGCTTTGCGGGAATTACGATCCGGTGAACCCAATCATTGAGTATGATGGCATCCTTTACTTTCATGGGCAGAACGCCATCACATATTGCATTGGGGTGTGATAGTAATTTATCGTATTGAAAGTAAAACCGAACACCCGGCTCGAATCCAACGCTCAGATCCTTATTATCAGGAAATCGTCCAAGACTTCGTTCCATTGTCAATCTGTCTCCCGCTTGACAATTACCCCAGGCAAACATGATATATTCAAAATAATCTGCGGGGTCATTCGCAGCATTCCTTTTTTCGTTTATCAATGTTTCAACGGGAACTTTTCGTGCATTCAGTGCAGACAATAACTTGCCACACTCAAAAATCCTGATTGCATTATCGGCAGATGTTGTGTGGCAAACATAATCTGTTACGCAGCCTTTCCTGTATGGGCAAGCAGTACACTCAGTCAGAAGTTTGGGGCGAGGCACGCAAAGGTATTTCTCTTTTTGCTTTATACTATCAAGAATAAGTTGCAAGGTTTTTGAATCGTCACACTCAATGACACATTCTCTGCCGTATTTTTTTTCGTATTCTACAAATTCAATGATGGTCCTAATTTCCCATTCAGATATCATTGGATACTTCGAGAGTTTTTTATAAAATACACCATCCCATACTTCTGTGTATTCATAGTCGCCGATCTTTATCAACAAGTTTTTTCACCACCTGAAAATCCGTAATTGTTTTGTGGAATACAAAATAAATGAAACATTGCAATATAACGTTGTGTTATTTGCTGTTATTCATAATAGGCAGAAGTCTGTTTCTGAGCGGCACGCTCACTGCACAGGCAGCTATCATCTTGAGCACGTCGGCAGGAAGGAACGGAATCACACAGCCCGCAAGAGCCGCTGACAGTTCCGAGCCTGTAAACAGCATGAACCATATCGTACCAATGGTATATAACGCCAGTGTGCCGAAGATCATACCTGCGACCATGCCACGCAGCTTTCCGCCCGAGATCTCGGTGAAAAGACCTGTCAGAAACACGCAGGGAATATATCCGATGATGTAGCCGCCCGTCATTCCCGCTATCTTTGCGAAACCGCCCATAAATCCCGAAAAAACAGGAAGTCCCACCATACCTATCAGGATATAAAGTGCAACGGCAGCCGAGCCCTTGTTACGCCCCAGCAGAGTGCCAATGAGGTATATCACCAGCGTTGCCAGTGAAATCGGCACTGCGGACGGTATAGGAATGCTGAACGGTGCGGCAACACACAGCACAGCAGACATTATGGCAATGAACACCATGCTGCGGACGGAGATAGTCTTCTTTGTCATATCTCGTTGCGGTTTTCCAGAGCTTTCAGCAGTGTTACATCATCTGCAAATTCCAGTGCAGAGCCTGCAGGCAGACCATAAGCAAGGCGGGAAACTTTGATTCCCATGGGCTTTATCAGGCGACCGATATATACAGCGGTAGCTTCGCCCTCAACGGTAGGGTTTGTTGCCATGATGACTTCCTTTGCGGTCGCAAGTCGGCTCATAAGCTCCTTGATCTTCAGATTTTCCGCTGTGATGCCGTCCATCGGCGAAAGCAGACCGTGCAGTACATGGTAAACACCGTCGTAGCCGCCGGAGCGTTCAAACGCGGAAACATCCTTAGGGGATTCAACGACGCAGATTATATCACTGTCACGATTGTCATCGGCACAAAGCTCGCAGATATCACGGTCAGTGAAGTTCTGGCAGCAGCGGCATAGCTGTACGCCCCTGCGTGCTTTGATGAGGGAGTTCGCAAACTCCTCCACCTCTTCGGCAGGCAGATTCAGCATATGATATGCAAGACGCTGAGCGGTCTTCATTCCTACTCCGGGCAGCTTGGCAAACTGCTCCGCAGCGAGGGCGAGTGGTGCGGAAATAAATTCAGCCATAGTATTTCTCTCTTTTCATAAGGTCGATTTTATAGGGGGTATCGTATATATTCATCCCGTTTTCGGGAAGTATATCCTGTCTGGACGAAACATACAGAGGCAGCTTTGCACTGTGCAACGGCTCTGAAAGCTTATAGCTGTAATACAGAACGATATCTGCGGCAGTGTCTGTGTCGCCTGCTTTTGCACAATCAAGGGTGATTCCGTCGATCGTCAGCGGCAAATTCACTTCGGTCGATATTTCGGTTGAGTTCAGATAGCTGCATAGCGACGGGGCGGCATCGGTATTCGTGTATATACGCTGTATCTCATAGATGTCGCTGAGGGTGATGAGCGAATATGCTCCTTTTTCGCTGAGGTCTTCTGCAAATACATATACGATACGTTCGGTACCGTTTCTCAGCAGGATATCCGTAAGCTTACTTCCGATATCAGCACCTGAACCGCACAGAAGTACAGCTGCTTCATTCTTTATACAGATGACAGCAGCACCGCTTGTGCCGTCGGAGATGAGATCGATCGTTCTGCGGCGTGACGCAGCGATAGGATTGAGCGAGAAGGCGATGATTATGCAAAATATCAATGCGGCAACGGAATATTCCCGCTTGGCGTTGTAAAAAATCGCCGCTGCAACAAGTGCCACAGCCGAAATAACAGCGATCAGACCTGCCACGCTGTAATCCATAGGCAGCCAGAAAATGTTGTTTCCGCCAAAGAACATGATGATGTGGTAAGCGACTTTCATCAGCAATCCCACAGGTATCAGCAGGGGCGTAAGGCCTGTGATCGCAAATACAACGGCAAGGGTAAGAGCGGCGGAAAACACGGGCGTAAGTACCAGTGTTGCGAACACACCTGTCAGTGAGATGCCGCCGAATGTCGTTACGCTTACGGGTGCAATACAGATAACCGCACAGGCGGATATCGTCATGGCGTCAACTGCACTGCGAATCAGCTCGGGAAGCTTGCGGGTATAACGCCGCAGCATACGTGAGCAACGAGGTCCTGCGACAGAAACTCCGAATACGCCCAGCACCGACATCTGAAATCCGATATCCGTCATGACATACGGAGTGAAGATGGTCATGGCGAGAACCGCGACGCAAAGGGAGTTCAGCGTTTCTGCCTTGCGTGAGAACAGCGGTCCGCAGTTGCACAGGAACACCATTATTCCTGCACGCAACACCGAAGGCTCACCGCCGAAGAAAATCACAGCAACGGGCACGAATATCAGTGCGAGAATTGATCGCAGCCGTCTGCGGTCGCCTGCTATCTCCAGAAGCACCGCCATTATTATGACGAAATGCGTACCCGAAACGGCAGTGAAATGGACGATACCGCTCACTTTCGCAGCATGATACAGCTTTGCCGAAAGATCACTTGTATCGCCGAACAGCATTCCCTGTGCGAGAGCACCTGCATCGCCCTGGATGTAACCTGATATCTCCTGCTGGAGCTCATAGCGATAATCGGATATGCTCCTGCTCAGGCTGAATGCAGGGCGGTGAAGTTCATAGATCTCCACAACAGATGCTTTCAGCACCTGTTCGCGTGACGCCTTTCCGTTGTGCACCGCGATGGTAAGTCTTACCTTTGCGTCAACACGGTCGCCTGTTGCCATATCTTTGTCCGTATAGAACGACAGCTTAGCGGGTATGCCGTCTATAAACGTTATGCATTCACAATATGAATATCCCGTTCTGTCGTATTGCTCTGTGATATGCAGAGTAAGACGCTTTTCCGTGTCGTCAAGCCCTTCAAGCGGTCTGACAACGAACATGATATGCGAGGATACCGCAGCCATTCCGAGCAGCAGTGCAAGCATACTGAGAAGCAGACCTCTGCGGCAACGGATTACCAGAAATGATAACACGACTGCCACAGCCATGATAACGACAGAAACAGTTCCACCGTTGGCACATAACAGTATTCCTGCAGCAAAGAACGGAGCCGTTCGGACAGGTGGAAGCTTCAGTAGCTGTTGTATCTTGTTGCTCATAAATCCATATCAAGAAGCGGCCTTTTCGCAAAGACCGCTCATGTTGTCGATAAATTCCTGTAATGTGAGTATCAGAAGAAGCCGGGGAAAGATACGCCGCCTGTTACCTTCTCCATCTCATTTGCACCGTAGTCGTCAACTTCCTTGAGGATCTCGTTGACGCCGCTGATGATGAGGTCCTGCAGCATCTCGATATCATCGGGATCTACTACCTCGGGCTTCAGTGTTACGGACTTGAGCTGCTTGTCGCCTGTCATTACCAGCTCCAGAGCACCGCCGCCAACCTGCTTTGTGAATTCCTTTTCAGCAAGCTCTTCCTGTACTCTTGTCATGTCTTCCTGCATCTTCTGTGCCTTCTTGACCATGGAGTTCATGTTGGGAGCTGCGTTCTGATATTCCTTAGGTAATCTTGCTTTCATTGTAGTGTAATTCCTTTCACTTTTTGATTTCGGTTTCTATACCCAGCCGCTTTGCTTTATCCAGCAGCTGTTTCACAACAGTGTCATCTTCTTCCACCGTTGTCGTTTCCTTGTTTTTCTCAAGAACTATTGCACGGACGTTCTTTCCGATCACGCCGCCAAGTTCTTTTTCAAGCTCCTGATAGCCCTTTTCCTTTACCTGACTAAGCAGCAGGAGATTATCGGAGTATATCTCCAGCACACCGTCTGCATTGACCTTTACGGTGGACTCGTCAAGCATATAGCTCATCATACCACCCATCAGTTCAACACAGGAACGCCAGAATTCAGGCGTCATATCAGGCAGCTTAGGGGGCTTCGGCACGAGTTCTTCAGTTACGTTTTCTGTCACCGTTTCAGTAACAGGTGCTTCGGCTGCATCTTTGGCAGGGAAATCCGCCATCGGCTGAGGCTCTTCCACGGGTGCGGGAGCAACATCCATCTGAGGGACGAATTCCTCGGGCGGAGGCTCGGGCAGAGGAAGCTCTGTTTCTGTCTGAGCGGCAGGTACACTTTCAGTCATCGGCGATGGTGCGGGTGTTACTGGCACGTCCTGAGCAGCGGAGGTCGGCTCGTCGTTCGCTTTTATGCGTTCTTCGCTAATAGCCTTTGTTCTGTTGATTATAGCGGCAACCTGCGGTGACAGCTTGTCGTCGGGAACAGGTGCAAACTCCTGTCCCATCGGCTGACTTACAGGTGCTTTAGGCGTAGGCTCGGCTATTCTTCTGGGAGTACTCTCGCTTTCAGCTGCCGTTCCAAGACACATCCTTATCAGCGTCATTTCGGCTGCGGTACGGCGGTGTCTTGTCTTGCCAATGGTATCCGCACATTTCTGGAGAAGCTCCAGACAACGAAGGATATCTCCGAGTGTGTACAAACCGCACAGCCGTTCAAGCTGCGGATATTCATCGGGCAGAGCAGATATGAGATCCTTGTCTTCGGGAACCGTCTTATACAGCATAAGGTCACGGAAGTGACCGCTCAGCTCGTCTATCAGCCTTGCAAGATCCTTTGAGCCGTTGTACAGCTCCTGCATGAGCTTAAGGCAGCCCGAAACGTCCTTGTTTGCTATCATCTCCGCAAAGCGGAAGAGGTGGTCGTTTTCAGCAACGCCGGCACAGCTTCTTACGACATCCGATGTGACCGTGCCGCCTGCGGCGATACAGCGGTCCAGTATGGAGAGTGCATCTCTCATACCGCCGTCGGAAAGGCGTGAGATGAGTTCGGCAGCGTCACGCTGAAGCGTGATGTTTTCTGTATCGGCTACGGACATCAGCCTGTCCGCACTGTCTGCGATATCTATCCTGCGGAACTCGAATCTCTGACAACGGGATACGATGGTCGCAGGTACTTTGTGAAGTTCAGTGGTAGCCAGAATGAAGATAACATGAGCGGGAGGCTCCTCAAGCGTTTTCAGCAGTGCGTTGAATGCTGCCGTGCTCATCATATGTACCTCGTCGATTATGTACACACGGTACTTGCAGCTGACAGGTGTATAAGCGACCTCGTCACGCAGCATACGCACATCGTTTACGCCGTTGTTGGAGGCTGCGTCCATCTCCACGATATCCACTGCGGAGCCTTCTGCGATCTCACGGCAGGCTTCGCATTCAAGACACGGATTGCCGTCCTTGGGATGCAGGCAGTTAACTGCCATCGAGAGTATCTTTGCACAGGTGGTCTTACCTGTACCTCTCGAGCCTGTGAACAGATATGCATGGCCATGCTTGCCGCCTGTTATCTGATTCTTCAGCGTGGTGGTGATATGGGGCTGGGATATTACGTCGTCAAACGTGGACGGACGGTATTTTCTGTATAATGCCAGATACATATCAGCACCTCCTTGAAATGACTTGAAATAAATCGTCCTCGATTATGAGAACAGGCTTGCTGCGGCACACGGTGAGATCCGCTTAATGCTGCTCGGTTCCCCGCCTGACATGGTTCACGGCACTCCGTTGCACAGGGCCTGCCCCCATAATCGAGGACAATTCATAAATACCTTTACTATTATACTCTATAACAGGAAAAAAATCAAGTCCTTTTGGGAAAAACTTGTCCTGCTGCCATGCTGTTGATTTTTGGGCATCTATCTGATATAATTTATATTACAGACTATGATGGAAGGGAGGCGGCATCGTGAAGGATTACTTCCATGCGGATACCACGATATATCCAAGGCGGCTTAAAACAGTCATCATTGCATTGCTGATGCCGCTTGCCGCGGTATGCGTGTTCTGTACGGTGAACATCGTATTCAATCTTCGTGCGGATGGCGACAAGAGCCTTGCAGAGCTTATGGTGATGATAATTGCAGGTTGTGTTGCAACGGGTATCCTGTCCTGCTTTGCGGGGGCATATATCACAGACAAAAAGCAACGCCGCCATGCACGCTACACTTACTTCGATATACTCCCCAAAGGAATGATATACAGCCGCTACGCAGGGGAGCATTATCTTTACGGAGAGCGTACAGTCTATCGCAGGATATATTACATCCCGTTCGCCACTCTTACGGCGGTCAGCCGTGACGCAAAGACATCCCCCACATCGATACGCTTTACGGGAGAGATACGCGAGTATTTCTTCCCGTCTGATCAGCTCGGGTATCACATCGATGAAGACGGGGAGCTGTGCTTCGACAACGCTGAGCTTAATGAACGTTTTTTTGTGGCACACGACAAGCTGAGCATAAAGGACGACTTCGGCAGTACGAGGCAGCTGGAGCGTTCGGTAGAGCACTATGTGGAGCAGTTCAGGAATGCTCCGAAGAAAAAGGAATTCAATATAGCGGAGCATATCCGCCAGAAGGCGAAAAAGCCGCTTAAAACTTCCAATCCCCTGCTCGAAGCACCTAGTTTCGACAGGAAGTGGTGAGTGATCTTCAGATCATCAGAGAAGAGGATAATATGGATATATCATTTTGTTTGGAAAACCTGAAATTTAATTACAGAGTGTGTGCCGTGATGATTTCAGATGGCAGTATCCTGGCGATGCAGGATGAGCGGTCGCCTTATTTCTACCTGCCCGGTGGCAGAGTTAAAATGGGAGAAACAGCGGAAGACGCTGTTATCAGAGAGGTTCGGGAAGAGCTGGGCGTTACCGCTAAGATCGTTCGTCCGTTATGGTTGAATCAGGCGTTTTTTACGGAAGAGGTAGATGCTCTGGATTATCACGAACTTTGTATATATTTTTTAATAGATATTGCAGACACCGATCTGCCGACAAGGGGCAGGAGGTTCACATCAGATGAAGGGAAGCGTACACATACCTTTGAATGGCTGGAGTTCGATAGATTGAAGGATGAGTATTTTTATCCGCTGTTCATGAAAAAGGATATTTTCGATCTTCCGCATGAGTTTACCATTCGCACTGAAACGGAATAGTGTGATGATCTTAATAAAAGAGGTGCAACATGAGCGAAAAATTCTATGACAACCGAGAGCTTTCGTGGCTGAAATTCAACGAGCGTGTCCTTGAAGAAGCACAGGATTCCGAAACGCCGCTGTTTGAGCGTCTTCGTTTCGTACAGATATTCTGCTCCAATCTTGATGAGTTCTTCATGATACGAGTGGGCAGCCTGAACGATAAGATGCTTTTTGACCCAAAAGACAGAGAGAACAAGACCAATATGACCGCAAAAGAGCAGCTCACCGAGATAGCTGCCCGTGTGAAGGAGCTTCTTCCCGTCAAGGACCTCGCCTATGCGGATATAATGGGCGGGATGTCGGCTTACGGAATACAGCATATCACAGGCGATATCTCCCCCGATGAGGACGCATATCTGCGTGCGTATTTCACCAAGGAGATACAGCCGCTGCTGTTTACCGGCGTTGTAGACAAAAAGCACCCTGTTCCGTTCCTGAAAAGCGGCGAGATATATGTCGGTGTTACGATACGTAAAAAGGACGATGCGGCAGGCAAGGTGACCTTCGGAATCCTGCCGGCGTCGGGCAATTTCCCCAGACTTGTCTGGCTTCCGGGTACGGGACGGTTCATCCTGTGCGAGGAGCTTATCAGCCGTTATGCGGGACTTGTGTTCAAGAATTTTGAGCTTATTTCACGCTGTATCTTCCGTGTGACCAGAAACGCAGACATCGCCATGGACGAGGGTCTGTACGATCATGATGTGGATTTCCGTGATATCATGAGCGAGCTTGTGAAAAAACGCAAGAAGCTTCAGCCTGTGCGTGTGGAGTTTCAGGGCAAGGCTTCTTCTGATATTGTCGATGTTATTTCCAAAACTCTGCGTGTGAAGGAGAATTTCATCTTCCGCCAGAAATCCCCGCTGGATCTTGGTTTTCTTTCCGCACTGGAAAGACGTCTTGAGAAGCAGAGCGAGCTGTTCTTCGCACCGCTTACTCCCCAGCGTTCTCCTGACATCGACCCGAAAAGGCCGCTCATTCCTCAGATACAGAAGCGTGACATCCTGCTCTCCTATCCTTACGAAAACATTAATCAGTTCATCCGCCTGCTGGATGAAGCTGCCGATAATCCTGATGTGGTATCTATAAAGATCACACTGTACAGAGTGGCGAGGGACAGCAAGATAATCAATGCACTTATACGTGCAGCGGAAAACGGCAAGGATGTGCTTGCTCTGGTGGAGCTGCGTGCACGCTTTGATGAGGAAAACAACATAGGCTGGTCAAAGCAGCTTGAGGACGCAGGTGTAAACGTGATCTACGGTCTGGAGGAGCTGAAGGTGCACTCCAAACTGCTGCTCATTACCGTTCGTGACGGCGACAGCATCAGCTATATCACACAGGTGGGCACAGGCAACTACAACGAAAGGACCTCCAAGCTGTATACTGACCTCACAATGATAACGGCGGACAGGGATTTTGGTTCGGACGCGTCAGTCGTATTCAATGCACTTGCGGTTGGCAATACCGTCGAGAGCACGAACAAGCTGCTTGTGGCTCCAAAGGGTCTGAAGAGCCGTATAGTTGAGATGATTGACAACGAGATAACCTACGGCAAAGACGGTTACATCGGCATCAAGATGAATTCTCTTACTGACAAGGATATCATCCGTAAGCTGGCCGAGGCGAGCCGTGCAGGTGTGAAGATCGATCTTGTGGTGCGTGGAATATGCTGTCTTGTAGCAGGCATCGACGGCGATACAGAGAACATCCGTGTCATCTCCATTGTGGGACGTTTTCTGGAGCACAGCCGCATCTATATATTCGGCAAGGGCGAACGCAGGCGTGTGTATATCTCCAGTGCGGATTTCATGACAAGAAACACCGAACGTCGTGTAGAGGTCGCTGCTCCGATTCCTGACAGACGGCTCGCCGATAGAGTAGCGGAGATGTTCGAAGTGATGCTTCGTGATAATGTAAAAGCACGTGAGCAGGGCAAGAATGGAAAGTACAGCCATGTAGTACGAAAAGACAGCGATGAGAAGCTGAATTCGCAGCTGTATTTCTATGACCGTGCTTATGAGGCGGCGGAAAAGTCTGTTTCGGAGGACAGCAGCTTGCCAGAAAAACCGACGAGAGTCAGAGTAAAGATAAGGAGGGTCAAGAGATGAAGCGTGCGATAAGGATAATATTGATCGTTCTGGCAGTAATAGCTGTGCTGTTGGTAGCGGCAGGGCTGTTTCTGCCGGATATGATAGCGTCATCGGTATTTGAGAGCAACTTTGGAAGCAGGTATGAGACATACGCACCGCTTGCAAGGGATATCAGCGAATTCGACGGACTTATGGTAAGTGAATACAAATTCACCTCAAACAACGGACAGAGGCTTGCGGGATATGAATACCGCAAGTCCGACACGGAAATAAAGGGGCTTGTTGTGATCGCTCATGGACTTGGCGGCGGTGGACACAACAGTTATATGGATGTGGCAGATCATTTCGCTACCAATGGTTACGTTGTGTTTGCATATGATGCGACAGGAAACGACGCCAGCGAGGGTGATGCTGTCAACGGTCTTCCGCAGGGTATAGCGGATCTCGATCATGCGCTACGCTTTATCAAGAGCCGTGAGGAATTCAGCGGACTCCCGATAATGCTTTTCGGACACAGCTGGGGCGCGTATTCGGTTGGCTCGGTACTGGAGCTTCATCCCGATGTCAAAGCGGCGATTATGGTGGCAGGCTTCAACTCCTCTGCGGATTTGCTGGAGCTGGAAGGACGTGCTGTTGCCGGTGATGCTATCGAAATGGTTTTGCCGTGGCTTGTTTCTTACGAAGAAAAGTTGTTCGGAGAGTATTCCGCTATGAGCTGTCTTGACGGCTTTGCGGCAACGGATGCAGCAGTGATGCTCCTGCACAGCAGCGACGACCCGGAGATTCCTAAAGATATAAGCTTTGATGTATTTTATGCGGAGCATAAGGATGATGCACGTTTTACGTTCATCACTTACGAAAACCGAGGTCATGAGCGTGTTTATTATTCCGATGTATCTGCTGCATATATCGAGAGCTTTAACAAAGAATTTGATAAATACATAGCAGGTCTTGAGGGCGGCTTTACCCCCGAAGCAAAGGCGGAATATCTTACAAATAATGTGGATAAGAAGCAGCTTTATGCTCTTGATCGTGAACTTATGGATCGTATGGTGGAGTTTTATGACAGCCATTTTTATGACAGCCATTTGAACTAATTACAAATTGTATAATGCCTAACAAAAATACAATTTGTATGTGCCTGCCGTGTGTTGTATAGTCATAACAAATAAGTCAATGAATATTTCCCGTATTTTTTGTGTGAAAATACGGGAAATTTCTTTTAAATGCTTGACAAATACGGTTTTCTTTGATATAATACCAATGTTGCTGTAAAGTGATTTTACTTGACACCACAGAAAAGGCGGTATTTATGGAACGCAGCTTTGATATTGTGATACTTCTTGATATCTATGGCGAGCTGCTGGCGAATGCTCAGCGTGAGGCTCTTGATATGCGTTACAATGCCGATCTCTCGCTTTCGGAGATCGCCGAGGAAATGGGCGGTGTCACCAGACAAAGCGTGGTGTACTCCATCAGGAAAGGCGAACAGCGTTTGATGGAGCTGGAAGAAAAGCTGGGTTTTGCAAAAAGGCTGCACACTCTTTCTGCTCATTTGGACAGGGCGGGCGAGCTGCTCAGTGAGATCGCAGCAGATAACAGCGACGAACGTTTAAAAGAAGTTAACGAGCTGCTCTCCGCAGTAAAGCGGGAGCTTTGATATAAGATCGGTGGTGAGGAAATGGCTTTTGAAGGACTTTCGGGTAAGCTCAACAATGTATTCAGCAAGCTGAAGGGCAGAGGTAAGCTGAACGAAAAGGACATCAAGGAAGCGATGCGTGAAGTACGCATGGCACTTCTTGACGCTGACGTAAACTACAAGGTCGCAAAGGACTTTGTGGCAAAGGTGAGTGAAAAGGCTGTCGGTGCGGAGGTAATGGAAAGCCTCACTCCCGCTCAGCAGGTGATCGACATCGTTCATCACGAGCTTATCGAGCTGATGGGCAACACCACTGCGAAACTGGATTTCCCCTCGAAGCCTCCCTGCGTTATCATGATGTGTGGACTTCAGGGTGCAGGTAAGACGACGCACTGTGCGAAGCTTGCAAAGCACCTCATCGCACAGAACCGCAGACCGCTGCTGGTAGCGTGTGACGTCTATCGTCCTGCTGCTATCGATCAGCTGAAGATCGTCGGCGAAAAAGCAGGGGCACATGTTTTCGAAATGGGTCAGATAGATCCCGTGAAGATCGCCAGAGAGGGTATCAGGCACGCAAAGGACAACGGCTTTGACGTTGTTCTGCTGGATACTGCAGGTCGTCTGCATATCGATGAAACTCTGATGGCGGAGCTTGAAAACATCAAGAAAGAAACCAATCCCAATGAGATCCTGCTGGTCGTGGACTCCATGACTGGTCAGGATGCTGTTAATGTAGCCGAGAGCTTCAATAACGCACTGGATATCACAGGCGTTATCCTCACAAAGCTGGACGGTGATACAAGAGGCGGTGCGGCTCTTACCGTACTTGCTATAACAGGCAAGCCCGTCAAGTTTAACGGTATCGGCGAGAAGATCGATGATATCGAACCGTTCTACCCTGACAGAATGGCGAGCCGTATCCTCGGCATGGGCGATGTGCTCACTCTTATCGACAAGGCGAAGACAGCCATCGATGAGAAGGCGGCCATGAAGACCATGCAGAAGATGCAGGAAAACAAATTTGACCTCAACGATCTGTATGAGCAGTTTGCTCAGATCGAGAAGATGGGCAGTATCTCCTCTATAGTGAAGATGCTCCCGGGTGCTAACAAGATCGATGAGAGCCAGATAGACGAGAAGAAGATGCCGCGTACAAAGGCTATCATCTCCTCCATGACTCCCAAGGAGCGTGAAAAGCCCTCCATCATCGATGCAAAACGCAAGCGTAGGATCGCGGCAGGCTCGGGCACCAAGGTCGAGGAAGTTAATCAGCTTCTCAAGCAGTTCGAGATGATGCAGAAGATGATGAAGCAGATGGGCATGACAGGCAAGGGCAAGAAGAAAATGCGTATTCCGATGAACCTCATGAAGCAGATGAGCAACATGGGCGGCGGAATGGGCGGCTTTGGCGGTCCCGGCTTCCCGATGTAATAACATTAGTTCCGATTTTTCACCGCAGCGATCTGCGTGAAATATAAAAATCTATGAAAGGAGAAAAATAAAATGGCAGTAAAGATCAGACTGAGAAGAATGGGTGCTAAGAAGGCTCCTTTCTATCGTGTAGTTGTTGCTGATTCCCGTTACCCCAGAGATGGTCGTTTCATCGAGGAGATCGGCTACTATGATCCTACTCAGGAGCCCGCTGTTGTAAAGATTGACATGGACAAGGCTAACGAG
>JAZURJ010000005.1:0-40932 GCA_045606085.1 Oscillospiraceae bacterium | reverse complement strand
ATGTTGGATTCGGGATACTGTCTGCGAAGCTCGCCGATAACGCCCTTACCTGTTACGTGGTTAGGGAGACATGCAAACGGCTGCATACATACGATATTGGGAACGCCCTCGTGGATGAGCTCTATCATCTCAGCGCACAGGAACCAGCCCTCGCCCGCGATATTACCTGGAGATACGATGGAGCGCACGCTCTCACGCATCTCAAAGATGTCGCCGGGGCATCCGAACTTCGTGCCCTTTACCGCCTTGCGGTAGCTGCTCTCGATGAATTTCAGCACGCTTACGGCTGCGTTGTTACCGAACTCGCCCTTTTTGGAGATATACAGCAGCTCAGCCTTTGTCTTACCGTGGGAGCATACGTAGTAGAAGAAGCCCATGAGATCGGGTACCACTACCTCGCAGCCCTCGCTCTCAAGCAGCTCGATAAGGTTGTTGTTTGCTATCGGGTGGAACTTAACGAGTATCTCGCCTACCAGACCAACCTTAGGCTTCTGGATATCAAGCACAGGGAACTCGGAGAAGTCCTTTACGATGTTCTTTACGTTCCTGTTGAAGCGGCTGAGCGAAAGGGATTTCAGCTCGCCGTGGAGGAAATCTCTCCACTTCTCGTACAGGGCATTGGCGCTGCCCTTTTCTACCTCGTAGGGACGCACCTTGTACAGGCAGCGTGAAAGCACGTCGCCGTATACTATACCCATAGCCGCACGAAGTATCATGCCCGGAGCAAGCTTGAAGCCGCTCTGCTTTTCAAGACCTGCGAAGTTCAGCGAGATGAGCGGGATATTGTGGAAGCCCGCATCCTTGAGCGCCTTTTTCAGCATTCCCACATAGTTTGTTGCACGGCACGCGCCGCCTGTCTGGGTTATCATAACGGAAGTATTGTTGAGATCATACTTGCCGCTCTTCAGCGCGTGGATAAGCTGTCCGATGATAAGGATGGACGGATAGCACGCATCGTTGTTTACGTACTTCAGACCCTCATCCACAACGGTCTTGGAACAATCTGTAAGGATGACCGCATTGTATCCGCTGTGGCGGAATGCGTATTCCAGCATATCGAACTGCATGGGTGCCATCTGCGGACAGAGGATGGTGTGATTCTTACGCATCTCAGGGGTGAACTCAGGCTGTCTTACGAAGCCCACATGACCCTGCACGGGAACAAAGCCGTGACGCTTTCTCTCCTCCACTACAGAGATGAGCGAGCGCAGTCTGATACGCGCCGCACCGAGGTTGTTTACCTCGTCTATCTTGAGGCAGGTGTACATCTTGCCGTAGCTACGGAGAGTCTCCTGCACCTGATCAGTGGTAACTGCGTCCAGACCACAGCCGAAGCTGTTGAGCTGAACCAGTTCCAGACAATCATGCTTGCCTACCACATGCGCCGCACCGTACAGTCTGCTGTGGTACATCCACTGGTCAACTACACGGATAGGACGTACTATCTCCTCCAGATGATAGATGCTGTCTTCCGTGAGCACAGCGTAGCCATAGCCCGCTATCATCTCGGGAAGTCCGTGGTTTATCTCAGGATCCACATGATAAGGACGACCCGCAAGAACTATACCCTGCTTGTCATTTTCTTCAAGAAACTTCAGTGTTTCCTCGCCCTTTGCACGAATATCAGCCTTGAATGCCGCATCCTCCGCATACGCCTTGGAAAGAGCCTCAGCAAGCTCTGCCTTTGTTATGCCGAACTGGGGAACATCCTTGCTGAATTCCTCATAAAGGCGCTCTGCCATACGCTTCTCGTGGAAGATGGGCAGGAACGGATTAAGGAACTTCACATCCTTGCGAAGCTCGGGTACGGAGTTCTTTATTACCTCGCTGTAGGTTGCAACTACAGGACAGTTGTAGTGGTTGTCAGAACCGCTCTCCTCTTTCATCTCATACGGCATTGAGGGGAAGAATATCAGCTTTACGCCGTCATCGATGAGCGCCTGGATATGTCCATGTGCAAGCTTTGCAGGGTAGCATACAGACTCGGAGGGCATCGTTTCGATACCGCGGTCGTATATCTCACGGGAGGACTTCGGCGACAGCTTCACGGAGAAGCCAAGCTCCGTAAACAGCTTGTGCCAGAAAGGATAATTCTCGTACAGACCGAGCACTCTCGGAATACCGATAACGCCACGCTTTGCGGTCGCCTCGGGCAGGCACTCACGGTCAAACAGAAGATGATATTTGTAATCGAAAAGATTGGGGAGCTTCTCGCCCTCCGCAACGTTTCCTGCACCTCTCTCACAGCGGTTATTGCTTATGTAACGCTTGCCGTCGGAGAATTTTGTGATGGTGAGCAGACAGTTGTTGGAGCAGCGTCCGCAGCGTGCGGTGGTCTTTTCCGCCTTGAATGTGTCCAGCTTATCGGCAGACGCGATGTTGCTGCCCTTGCCGTCGTCACGCTCAATGGCGATGAGAGCACTTCCGTATGCACCCATCAGACCTGCCTTATCGGGACGGATGACCTTTTTGTCTACGATGTTCTCGAATGCACGCAGGACGGAATCATTCATGAAAGTACCGCCCTGAACGATGATCTTCTCGCCCATAGTTTCGGTATCACGCAGTTTTATCACCTTGAACAGTGCGTTCTTTACAACGGAATAGGAAAGACCTGCAGAGATATCCGCAACGGTCGCACCCTCCTTCTGTGCCTGCTTTACACGGGAGTTCATGAACACCGTGCAGCGTGAGCCGAGGTCAACAGGGTTTTCTGCTGTAAGTCCCAGCTTTGCGAACTCGGCAGACGTCATGCCGAGAGCGTTTGCGAAGTTTTCGATGAAGCTTCCGCAGCCGCTGGAGCACGCTTCGTTGAGCAGGATGCTCTCTATCTCGCCGTTCTTTACGGTCATACACTTCATGTCCTGACCGCCGATATCCAGTATGAATTCAGCACCGGGCAGAATCTTGTCTGCTGCCTTGTAGTGTGCCATGGTCTCGATCTCGCCGTAGTCAGCTCCGAGAGCCGCCTTGATAAGATGCTCACCGTAGCCTGTGGTGCACGCCTTTGCTATGTATGCTCCCTCGGGCATGAGGGAATATATCTCCTTCAGGATGCCGATGACGGACTTCAGCGGATCGCCGCCGTTTCCTGCGTAGTAGGAGTAGAGTATCTGGGCCTTGCCGTTGAGCAGCACTGCCTTTGTGGTGGTGGAGCCTGCATCAACGCCGAGGTAGCACGCACCCGTATGTGCTGCGATATCCGCAGTGGGGATGACAGATCTTGCGTGACGCTCCTTGAACTCCTGCAGTTCCTCCTCGCTCCTGAACAGGGGGGCAAGACGCTCTACCTCACGAAGCTGGTTGTTTTCCAGCACAGAGGATCTCTTTACAAGAGCGTCCATATCCATCTCACTGCTTTCGTCGGAAAGAGCACAGCCCATTGCAACGAAAAGGTTTGCGTTTTCGGGGAATATGATATTTTCGGGCTTGAGCTCAAGCGTTTCAATGAAACGCTGACGCAGCTCGGAAAGGTAGTGCAGAGGTCCGCCCAGGAACGCAACATTACCCTTTATCGGCTTGCCGCAGGCAAGACCGCTTATCGTCTGATTGACAACAGACTGGAATACGGATGCCGCCACATCACTACGCTTTGCACCGTCGTTCAGCAAAGGCTGGATGTCGCTCTTTGCAAAAACGCCGCAGCGGGATGCGATAGGATATATCGTAGTGTGCTTCTTGGCAAGCTCGTTAAGTCCGCCGATATCTGTGTTGATGAGGGCAGCCATCTGATCGATAAACGCACCTGTCCCGCCTGCACAAGTACCGTTCATTCGCTGCTCAAGTCCGCCTGTGAGATATGTGATCTTTGCATCCTCACCGCCAAGCTCGATGGCTACATCCGTCTGCGGGATGAGCTTACGGATGGCGTTGGTACCTGCCGCAACCTCCTGAACGAAGGGGATGCCAAGCCACTTGGATACGGAGATACCGCCTGAGCCTGTTACTGCTATGAGTACACGCTCACCGCTGAGCTGACCGCCGGCTTCAGCGATTATATCTGATACCGTCTTGCGTATGTCGGAAAAATGACGCTGATACTTGCTGAACAGAAGCTCATCGTTATCACCTATAACTGCCACCTTGACCGTGGTGGAGCCTATATCAAGTCCTACTCTTTTCAAGTTATCATTTCCTTTCTTTTGGAATGCCTTATATTTAAATATGTAAAACGAACAATCAATTTATTATAACACATATATCAAAAAAAAACAAGAGTATAATAAAGGCGATATGATCTTGTTATGAAACACTGTATCCGATATTGAACAAACGATAAAAAACAGGTTTTCAAATTAAAGACAGCCGCCCCTGCGGACGGCTGTTTTTATTCATGTATCAGCAATTCTATACGACAGCCGAAAGACACATTTCCACCACCTGTCACCTCTGTGACCTTGCCTGTTACATATACACCCATATCCATATATTTTGCTATATGTTCAGCGGTCTTGCGATCAAGATATCCGATGTGATTACTTCCGCAGTATACAGAAATCGCATTTTCGTCGTAAGAATTATCATATTCACGTACGAACGCCAACGCATTTCCCTTATGAAGCAAAGGAAGTATATCCTGTATGTTTTCACCCGCGTGATTTTCATGGGTCACTCCGACGAGCTTCGTATTTATTGTGTTTCCCATGTGTTCTTCTGCTTGTATTTCATCAGCGTCTGAGGTGTGATTTTTTCTGATTTCTTCGTGCAGCAGCCATATAAAAAGTGCAACAAACGGTATCAGCAGCAACAGCAGCCACGGAAACCTCCACACAAACAGGAACGCCAGCAGCAATAATGCAAAGACAAAAAAATACAACACAAAATAACCCATTGCCGTCATCCTTTCAGACTGATTCATAAAACAAATCAATTACATTGGTAATTCCAATAAACCATATATAATATTTTACCATATCTCGCTTATCGTTTCAAGCTTAAAACCAGACAGTTTACAAAACAGCCCCCGCATACCACAGGGGCTGATAAATATTATTCAAGCTCGAATGCACCTGTGTACAGCCTGTAATACTGACCCTTCTTTTCAATGAGCTGCTCATGACTGCCGCGTTCGATGATGTGACCGTGGTCAAGCACCATGATAACGTCGGAGTTTTTTACCGTGGAGAGCCTGTGTGCGATAACGAACACTGTCCTGCCCTTCATGAGAGCGTCCATACCCGCCTGCACGATGGCCTCTGTTCGTGTATCGATGGAGGATGTTGCCTCATCCAGTATCATGACGGGCGGATCAGCCACCGCCGCCCTCGCAATGGAAAGAAGCTGACGCTGACCCTGCGACAGGCCGCTGCCGCCGTGTGTGAGCACAGTGTTGTAGCCCTGCGGGAGCATTCGTATAAATCCATCCGCATTCGCGAGCTTTGCCGCTGCGATACACTCCTCATCCGTGGCGTCGGGCTTTCCGTAACGGAGGTTATCCATCACCGTACCCGTGAACAGGTTGACATCCTGCAGCACCACGCCGAGCGAACGACGCAGATCATCCTTCTTTATCTTGTTGATGTTGATTCCATCATAGCGTATCTTGCCGTCTGCGATGTCATAAAAACGGTTGATGAGGTTTGTGATGGTGGTCTTGCCTGCACCCGTCGCACCTACAAAAGCGATCTTCTGTCCGGGCTCCGCCCAGATATCGATGTTGTGCAGCACCAGCTTGTCATCCGTGTAGCCGAAATCCACGTCATCCAGCACCACGTTTCCCTGAAGCTCAGTGTACGTCACTGTGCCGTCACTGTGCGGATGCTTCCACGCCCAGAGATGCGTACGCTCTTCTGTCTCGGTGAGGATACCGTTCTCATACTTTGCATTGACAAGGGTAACATAGCCCTCGTCCGTTTCGGGCTGTTCGTCCAGAAGCGAGAAGATTCGCTGTGCACCCGCCATGGCCATGACAACGGAATTGAGCTGCTGCGAGACCTGACCGATAGGGCCTATAAAGCTCCTCGTAAGCTGCAGGAACGATGCTATCATACCGAGTGTGAGCACATTGACCGCAAAGCACGCCACATTCGGCACCTCGTATATCGCCAGAAGTCCGCCCACGATAGCTGTTATCACATACAGGAAATATCCCATGCAGTTGTTTACGGGCATGAGGATATTCGCATAGGAATTGGCCTTTGCGATATCATTGCGGAGAACATCGTTCTTCACAGCGAACTCCTGTTTCGCCTTGTTTTCATGGCAGAACACCTTTACAACACGCTGTCCGTTCACTGTCTCCTCAACATAACCGTTGATATCCGCAACGGAGTGCTGAAGCTGCATGAAATATCTGCCGCTCTTTTTCGCAACTCCGCCTGTCACGGTGAAGATAAGGAAAAGGAACGCAATTACAATGAGGGTGAGCCACACGCTCATTGTAAGCATCGACACAAATACGGATACGATGGTTATCATGGATGACAGGCAGGAAGGCAGCGACTGTGCCAGCATCTGCCTTAAAGCATCAGTATCGTTGGTGTAGAAGCTCATCACATCGCCATGGGTATTCTGATCGAAATACTTTATAGGCAGCTTCTGCATATGCGAGAACATATCGTCACGTATATGCTTTAGCACTCCCTGCGATACCGTTGCCATCAAAAGATTGTACAGCAGCGTGCAGACGATGCCAACGACGAATATCGCACACATACCGAGTATCGCAGTGAACAGACCCGAGAAATCAGGGTCTGAAACGCCGACAAGCGGCAGTATGTGGTCGTCTATCAGCGTTTTAATGAACAGCGAGGATGCAACGCCCGCCACAGAGCTTATTATGATACTGATGACCACAAGTATCAGATGCGGACGATAAGGCTTCATATACGCAAACACACGCTTTATCACGCCGATATCCATCTTCATGGGCGGTCTGCCCTGCTTTTCGGGAGCCTTTACGTTCTTACTCATCGTCATCAGCTCCTTTCATCTGGGATTCGTATACCTCGCGATAGATGGAATTAGATGCAAGAAGCTCCTCGTGGGTGCCGACAGCATCTATCCTGCCGTCGTTAAGCACGATTATCCTGTCAGCATCCTGCACACTGGATACACGCTGTGCGATTATCAGCTTCGTGGTATCGGGTATCTCCTCACGGAAAGCCTTTCTTATCATGGCGTCAGTCTTTGTATCGACCGCACTGGTGGAGTCGTCAAGGATGAGTATCTTCGGCTTTTTCAGCAACGCTCTTGCAATACACAGACGCTGTTTCTGTCCTCCTGATACATTCGCTCCGCCCTGCTCTATCCATGTGTCATATTTATCTGGAAAGCCCTGTATGAATTCATCTGCACAGGCAAGCTCGCACACGTGCTTTATCTGCTCGTCAGTGGCATTCTCATCGCCCCAGCGGAGGTTATCCCTGATGGTGCCCGAAAACAGAACATTCTTCTGCAATACCATTGCAACGTTGTTTCTGAGTGCGTCCAGTGTATAGTCACGGACGTTCTCTCCGCCGACAAGAACTTCACCCTGCGTTGCATCATACAGGCGTGGAATCATCTGCACGAACGTTGACTTCGATGAGCCTGTTCCGCCGAGGATTCCTATCGTTTCACCGGATTCAATACGGATGCTGATGTTGTCCAGTGCGTTCTTTTCCGCCGTTTCGGAATAGGTAAAGGATACGTTGCGGAATTCAACAGAGCCGTCCCTGACTTCTGTAAGCCCCATCTCGCCGTCAACGATGTCCGTCTGCTCATCCAGCACCTCAACGATGCGGTTTGCACTCGCCTTGGACAGCGTGAGCATAACAAATATCATGCTCAGCATCATAAGGCTCATGAGTATCTGCATGGAATAGGTAAACAGACTCATCAGCTCGCCGGTGGAAAGTCCGAGTGCTTCGTTGTTGCCGCTTGCCACGACCGCCTGTGCACCGAACCATGATATCAGCACCATACAGGTGTAGATAGCGATCTGCATGAGCGGTGCGTTTCCTGCGACTGTCTTTTCAGCCTTGGAAAAGTCCTTGTAGATACTGTCGGATATGGTACCGAATTTGCTCTTTTCATGCTCCTCCTGAACGAAGGATTTCACCACGCGTATGCCACGGAGGTTTTCCTCAACGACTGCATTGAGCTTGTCATAGGTCTTGAACACCCTCTGGAAACGAGAGAATGCCAGCTTTACTATGACGAAAAGTCCCACTGCAAGCAGAGGTATCGCACAAAGATACACCATTGACAGCCTGCGGTCGATGTTGAACGCGGAAACGAATGCGAATATCAGCATCGCAGGCGAACGTACCGTGATTCGTGTTATCATCTGGAACGCCATCTGTACGTTTGAAACGTCTGTGGTTAGCCTTGTCACGATACTGGCTGTGGAAAATCTGTCGATGCTGAAGAACGAAAATCTCTGCACGTTTTCGAACATATCGTGCCTGAGATTCGCCGCAAAGCCCGCACTTGCGTGGGATGCGGTGAAGCCTGCTGCCACACCGAAGAACATGGCGATACAGGTCAGGATGAGCAGATATATGCCATATCTCACGACCTCTCCCATGTTGCCCTCTGTAATGCCCTTGTCGATAAGCTCCGCCATCACCAGCGGTATTATGACCTCGGCTATGGTCTCGAGTATTACAAAAACAGGCGTAAGAAACGCAGGCAGCTTATACTGTCTGACGCAGCCTGCCAGTTTTTTCAGCATAGCGGTCACTCCTTTGTTAAAATTTCTATCTCTTTATCATATTCAGATAGGATTTATTATAATGCGATCTGCCTAAAATGTCAAGAAATAGTTTGTGAAAATCTGACGAAAACTCACCCGGTCACTGCGGCTCCTTGAGCGATGTGTTATCGCTTTGCAAAGCAGCGTCCTCTGCGTCTGTTATCTCCATATTTTCGCACATATCCTCTATGTCAAGATAATCCTCGATATACTGCTTTCTGAGAAGCTCTCTCGGGATATAGTCGTTGTATTTTCCACTTATCTCACAGTTATCGGGAATGGAGAAGGTGTATTTATCCGCACCGTTGCTCCTGATGTACGCAAGTGCCTCACACAAGGCATCTATGCCTCTGATGGTACGCACCTCGATGCAAACAGGGAAATACCTGCTGAGGTATGCCTGTGCATCAAAGCCCTGCTGTCGCAATGCGTAGCAGAGTGCCGCAGTGGCTCTCGTGCCGAGGAACTCAAACACCGCATAGGATGTGGGAGTTATCGGGACCACAGTACCCTTGCCCGAAAGTCCGCCTGTGCGGCAGGAACGGCGGATATCGTTAAGTCGTGCCTGTGCAGCCTCGTCAAGGAATGCATACTGCTCATCGGAACGCAGGACATCACGTATCATCTTCATCACTTTAGTATGGACATACTCGTTGCCTGTATCCTGCCACATATTCGCAGATATGCCCGGTACTTTCTTTACGTAGATGCGGCGTTCAGCCTTATCAAGCTCAACTACCTCCCATGCCTGCCCCGCCAGTGCAAACTGTGCCTCAACGGGGAACGGCGTCTGCACCGTGCCTATCTCCTCGCCGTTACAGCGTACGGAATATTCGTCAGGCACAGAAAACACCGCCAGAAACTCATAGTTGTTCACGGCAGCCTCGCCGTTTTCACCCACCATCAGACCGCCATCCTCGCCACGCTCTATCTGACCGTTGGCGAGAAGATATCTCAGCAGCGTGAGGTAGTCATCCTTTGAAACCTCTCTGAACGCCTGAAGCGTCAGGATATATGCCGCAAGCTGCTTTGGCTGCACGCTGCCGCAGGATGCAAGATAGCTCATAGTCTGATGATACAGCAGGCTGTACGGCAGCTTCGGAAGATACATCGGCTCTATCCAGCGTTCACGGGTGTAAAGGAGTATCATGGCGATACACGCAATGAAATCCCAGTTTACTTCCTTGTAGAACTCCAGTGGCGGCAGACTCATGTCATGACGGAAGGCAAAACGCATCTCAGCGGTGCCGCCGCGTCTGCCTGTACGTCCAAGACGCTGCACCAGACCCGATACCGTCAGCGGACAGCCCGTCTGTACGATACGCTCAAGGTGTCCGAGGTCGATGCCAAGCTCCAGTGTTACCGTTGCTCCCGTGCAGACAGGAAGCTCGCCCGATTTCATCCGCTGCTCCGTAAATTCACGCAGTGCAGGTGATATATTCGCATGGTGGACAAGGTAGCAGTCGTTGCCGCGGTGCTGCTCGGAAAGGCGTTTCATGTGTGCGATATTCTCCTCCACCTCACCCTTGGAGTTGGAAAAGAGGATACAACGCTTGCCTGAGGTACTCTCATATAAATACGAATAGTAATTTTCCAGAAGCACTTTACTATCTGTATTCGGAATTTTCTGTTTTATCGGGAAAAATCTCACCGAAAGACGCAGACTTCTTCCCTTCTCCTTTGTTATCGGAGTAATGCACTCTCTGCCAGTGCCACGGCTTATCCACTGCTCCGCATTGAACGGGTCGCCGAGGGTAGCAGACAGGCCTATTCTGCGTGGATGATAGCCTATCAGCCTTGCAAGACGCTCCAGCAGACAACTGAGCTGCACACCGCGGTCGTTATCCATGAAATAGTGTACCTCATCGATGATGATGTACCTTAAGTCCGAAAACAGCCTGTGTGCACCGCTCGAATTACGCATCAGCATACTTTCGAGGGATTCGGGCGTCGTCTGGATCACGCCCTGAGGATGCTTCATAACACGCTTCTTCGCTGCCTGCGACGCATCGCCGTGCCATTTTGTCACGGGGATGTCCGCTTCCTCGAGAAGCCCCTCAAGACGCTCGAACTGGTCGTTGATAAGTGCCTTAAGCGGACTCAGATACAGCACGCCAACGCTGGAGGACGGATTTTCCCAAAGCTGCGTCAGCACAGGCAGGAAAGCCGCCTCTGTCTTTCCGCTGGCAGTGCCGGAGCACAGCAGCAGGTTCTCATCCGTATCGAATATGGCTTCCGCAGCACGAAGCTGTATCTCACGCAGCTCCTCCCACTTGTTGCGGTAGATGTACTCCTGAATAAAGGGAGCATAGCGGTAGAAAACGCTCATCTCTCATCCTCCGTCGTTAATACGCAGAAGCCTTCCCGCAGGGGGAAGGCTGTTTTTAAAGTTCAAAGTCCTCAAATCCAACAGGCGAAACATCAGCCTCGGACGGATCAGCCGTGAATGCCAGACCGTCCTTTCCGGTGATGTTCGGCACCAGTGCAAGCGGGTCATCGCCGGTATCACCGGCAGGAAGCGGTGTCGGCACCGGCTGTATAGACATAAGTTCGGGGATGGACTTGTCAGGATTCTGCATCGCCATATTGAGCAGCTCGATATAATCCCTTATCATCTCACGAGGTGTCATGTTCTGGTCAGCACCGACACGTCCGAATTCCGCTTTGATGAACGCTATGCGGTCCTCAAGCGTGAAACGCGGCGTATAATCATAAAGCTGTGAATGGATATCTGTCAGCTTTTCCGTGAGGACGGTAAGCTCCTCATAGGTAAGCGGCTGCAGCTTTATGATGGGTGCCAGAAGGTCGTGGGTCTCATCCGTGGCAAATCTGCCTCTCTCAAGACGCGAACGCAGTGCTTCATAGCTGAACACACCACGGCGTGTATCCTCGATACACTGCGGTGTACCTCCCATGATGATACCGAGATGCGACGCCTTGCCCTGAAGAACATCATTGTACATCATCAGTATCTTTTCGTAGTTGTACTGCCGTGTCACGGAATGGGGTATCTTCATTATATTCACCAGCTCATCGATCATGATCACAAAGCCCTTGTAGCCTGCACTCACAAAGAAGGCGGTGAGTATCTTGATGTAGTCGTACCAGTTGTCATCGGTGATGATAGTGTCTACGCCGAGATCACGCCTGGCATCTGTTCTGGTGGCATATTCTCCACGCAGCCATCGGATGACGCAGCCCTGCTTCTCCTCGTCACCTGCGGTATATGCCTTGTGGTAATTATCCAGTACCTTTGCAAAGTCAAAGCCATGCACCATGTCACGAAGATCGTTGACCTTCAGATGGATACGTCTTTCCACTGCGGCGTCAAAGCCGCTGTCGGAGGGTGCAGTACCGCTTTCTATGACCTCATTCCTGACGGATGTCAGCCACTTCTCCAGTACAAGAGATATCGCTCCGCCGTCAGGCTTTGTGCGGACCGAAAGATTACGTATCAGCTCACGGTAGGTCGCCAGCCCCTGACCCTTGCTGCCCATAAGCCTGCGTTCGGGGGAAAGGTCCGCATCTGCCGTGACAAAACCACGGTCCATGACATAGCTACGCATGGTCTGCAGCAGGAAGCTCTTGCCGCTGCCGTATCTTCCCACGATAAAACGGAAGAAAGCTCCGCCCTGCTCGGTTATCTCAACATCGTGAAGCAGTGCGTTTATCTCGTCGGTTCTGCCCACTGCGATGTAGCCCAGACCTGTTCTGGGGACTACGCCGCCCTTGAGTGCATTGATGACGGATGAGGCTATTCGCTTTGGTATCTTCATGTCAGCACGTCCTTTCTTTGTTATCAGCGATATACGGTGCAGCCGAAGCCGCTCCGGTATCTGATCATTTATACATAATACTGAGCCTGTGCCCTGAACATCTCCGCATATACGCCGCCCTCCAGCTTCACCAGCTCATCGTGCGTGCCAAGCTCCTTGATGGTGCCGCCACTGAATACTGCGATGCGGTCGCAGAATTTGCAGCTTGAAAGCCTGTGCGAGATATACACCGCAGTCTTTCCGCCCACCAGCTCGTTGAATTTGCAGTAGATGTCATACTCTGCCATGGGGTCCAGTGCCGCTGTCGGCTCGTCAAGGATAACTATGGGAGCATCCTTGTACAGTGCTCTTGCGATGGCGAGCTTCTGCTGCTCACCGCCCGAAAGCTGCACACCGTCACGGTCAAACTGACGGAACATCATGGTGTCCCTGCCCTTAGGCAGAGAGTTTATCTTATCCAGCAGACCCACCTTTTCAAAGAGTGCGTCCACATTCTCGTCGCTGTCCTCACGTCCCAGCAGGATATTATCCTGTGCCGTGAAAGCAAGCAGGCGGAAATCCTGGAACACCACTGAAAACAGCTTCATGTATTCATCATAGTCGTAATCACGGATGTTCACGCCATCTATGAGTATCTCACCCTCGTCGGTGTCGTAAAGTCTGCACAGCAGCTTGATGAACGTCGTCTTGCCTGCACCGTTCAGACCCACAACAGAGAGCCTTTCGCCTGCCTTCAGCGTGATCGATACATTCTCCAGTACCTTTACCTTCGTGTTCGGATATGCGAAGGACACGTTCCTGAATTCGATCTCATGGGGCACGGAAAGATCGGGTATCTCCCTGCTGCCCTTGGGGAGCATCGCGGGATATTCCATCAGCTTGACTATCTCGTAGCCGTAGTTACATCTCTTGACGATGTCCTGCAGACCGAAAATAGCACCCTGCAGCGAGCTGTTCAGCACGCCGCCGGAGGTCGTAAGCTGCGAATATGTACCGATGGTTATCTTTCCGAGTATCGCCAGTGCACCGAGATAAAGATATGTGCCGAAATCCCTCAGCGAACCGACTACGACATCCAGTATATCCAGCGGATAACGCTCATCCGCCTTCTTCTTGAAAAATGCATTCAGCCTTGCCATCTGCTGTCCCGCACGTTCAACAAGAGTTCCCGCCGCACCGTAAAGACGAACGTCCTTGCCGAAGCGGAAGTCCTCGATCTCGTGGGAAACATACCACAGCACACGGTTGATATTTGCAAGATCGGAGAAATATTTTACCTCGATCTTGTTCTTTTTTGCATTGATAAGTGTGGAAACAGCCAGCAGCACACCGATTATCAGCAGCAGCCACGGTGCACTTACAGCAAGCACTGTCACCACACCGAATATCTTGATGACGTTCTGGATGATAGTGAAGAACGCCTTACTTATGCCGTGTATTCCGCCCGACCAGTCCTTGCCCTCTCGTGCCTTGTTTATCTGGTCAAGACACTCCTTGTTCTCGGTGAGTGCAAAATCGATGTTCATGCAGCGGTCCGCTATCTGCTCCGCCTGGAAATTGAGGAATTTGTCCTCATACTTCTCCAGATGGATAACTATCAGCGAATTGAGAAGTCCCACCACCACATCAAGTCCTACCATAAGTGCGGCGTAAGTGATGATGAGCGGAACATTACGCTCCTGTGCAATAAGCGAATCCACAAGCAGCGGCAGCAGGAAGATATCCACGAACGGTGCCGCAGCACCGATGATAACGCCCACCACCGAAAGTATGAAGTACATCTTGTCAAACTTCCACGCTATCGGGAAAAAGTACTTCAGTGTCTTCCATACGACGCCCTTTGTCTTTGGCATCTCTTTTTTAGACATCTCAGCCATTGACGCTCACCTCCTTTTCGGGAGAAACTACGCCATCGTCCTCGATGTAATACTGTGCCTGTACACGGAACATCTCCGCATAAGCACCGTTCTTTGCCAGCAGCTCCTCATGCGTGCCCTGCTCCACCATTTCGCCTGCCTTGAACATGGCGATGCTGTCGCAGAAACGTGTGGAAGACAATCTGTGGCTGATATATACCGCAGTGCGATCGCCTATCATGCCATTGAAGCTCTGATACAGGCGATACTCCGCCAGTGCGTCAAGTGCAGCAGTCGGCTCATCAAGCACCACCACCGGTGCTCCCTTGTAAAGTGCACGTGCAAGAGCCAGCTTCTGCTTTTCGCCGCCGGAAAGGTCTACACCGTCATCATACAGTACCTTCAGCAGCTCGGTGTCCATACCGTCGGGGAGCTTGTCCAGCTTGTCGCCCATGCCTGCGGCACGGATATACTGCTCCGCCTTGTCCTTGTCAGTACGGTCAGCCGTTGTCATGCTGATGTTCTCGGAGAGCGGGAATGCAAACACCTCCACCTCCTGAAATGCAGGAGCAAACAACCTGAAATACTCGTTGCGGTCAAATTCACGGATGTCGGTACCGTTGCAGAGTATCTGACCCTCTGTCACATCGTACAATCTGAGCAGCAGCTTAATGAACGTTGTCTTTCCTGCACCGTTAAGACCCACCACGGCAAGTCTGTGACCCGCCTCAAGAGTGAGATTCAGGTTCTTCAGGGCGTACTGCTCCTGACCCTGATAACGGAAGGATACATTTCTGAACTCGAATGTGTATCTGTCTGATTTCGGGACGGGGATGGTCTCCCTGCCCTCATCCGCAAATTCGATATCCATAAAGGTGCGGAAATCATCCATACGACTGGAACGCTCTCTCATACCGCCCACAGACTGCAGGAATGCAGTTATGGCTCCCGACATGGCAATGGCACTTCCGACATACAGCGTGAAATCACCGATGCTCATTCCTCCGAACAGGATGTCGTATATCATCCAGCCATAGATGATGACGTTACGGACGAGCGATATCGCCGCGGAAAACGCACTGTTGTACTGCCAGTAGCGGCGGCTCTGTATCCAGCGTGCAAGCTCCTCAAGATTCACCTGCCTGTGCTTTTCGTTGAGCCAGTCCTTCATGCCGTAAAGGCGGATATCCTTGGCGTAGGTGAAATCAGTGGATACGGTCTGCATATACTCCAGCCTTCGCCATGTACCTGCCATGGCATCCCACATGATCTCCTTGTCCTTGATGCGGATATAGTCAAAATACTCGAACTGTATAAGCGACAGCACCAGTATCACCAGCACAAGTCGGAAATCCATCGTGGAGATGATAGCCACCGCAGTGATCACCGAGGTGAACTGTATCATGAACTGCCACATATCACGCATCAGGCCCTCAACGCCGCCATACTGGAAGCCCGTCGCCCTCTTGGCTTTCTGGAGCCTGTCAAGCATATCGGGCGTTTCAAGCTGCTCATACTCCATCTGCATGGATCTCGCAATGCGTTCCTTGGTGAGCTTAAGTCGTGTGAAAGTAAAACCGAGATCGAGATTTTTCGTGACGAGCGTGTTCAGCCACATCATCACAAATTCGATCACAGTAGTTCCTATGATGAGATACAGCAGCGGCTTTATATCCTGTGTACCTGCCCCCTGCTGCCGCTCTATCATATCGATAACGAGCTTTCCGATGATAGTCCAGATATAGGACATGGAAGCACCCGTTATACCTCCGAGTATCAGGAAAAATATCATCGACGGACGATACTTCCTGTACGCGCGTAGGATGTACAGGCAGTTGCTGATGACGCCGTACTCACGGTGCAGCTCATCAGTCTGCTCTTTTTTCTTGTGTTTGAAAATAAACATTATCTGTCCTCTTGGGACGGGGAAAACGGTATTACTCTACGGAAACGTCCGCCTCGTAATCCACGCCCTCTAAACCAAAACCAAACAGCTCATAGAAGTCGCTCCAGTAGCCGTCGATATCAGTGAACTCCTTGAAGTTCTCGGCGTCGAGCTTCTCCCAGATGCTGCTTACCTCCGTCTGGATATCCTCAGCCATTTCGAGATCATCAAGACGGATCATGCCCTGCTCGTCAACAACAGGCTCGCCTGCATACAGCTTCTGTGCGAAAAGACGGTACATCTGCTCGATACAGCCCTCGTGTACGCCCTTATTCTTCATCACCTTGTACAGGATGGAGATATACAGCGGTACTATCGGGATAGCTGCACTGGACTGTGTGACCAGTGCCTTGTTGACGGAAATGTACGCTCTGATGCCGCTGTCCTTGTACTTCTCGGACAGCTTGTTTGCGGTCTCATACAGATGTGCCTTCGCACGTCCGATAGAGCCTTCGAAATACATCGGATGAGTGAGCTTCGGACCGATGTAGGAATAAGCAACGGTAACGGCGTTGTCTTCAATAACGTCAGCGGATACAAGTGCATCGATCCATGCCTCCCAGTCCTCGCCGCCCATTACCTTTACGGTGGCAGCGATCTCCTCGTCGTTGGCAGGCTCGATGGTCACTTCGGAAACAGTGTTGTTTCTGAGGTCGATGGTCTTGTTGGTGTAGCTGTCGCCTGTGGTCTTGAGCACAGAGCTGTATACCACATCACCGACCGCTCTTCTGGGAGATGCAAGGCTGTACACTACCATATCCACCTTGCCGAGATCCCTGCGGATGATGTCGATGATCTCCTGCTTGCACTCATCGGAGAAAGCGTCGCCGTTGATGGTCTTTGCATAAAGGCCGTCGGCCTGTGCGATCTTCTCAAAGGCAGCAGTGTTATACCATCCTGATGTGCCTGTCTTGTTGCCTGAAGCAGGCTTGTCGAACATCACACCGAGAGTTGCCGCTCCACAGGAATATGCTGCGGAGATACGGCTTGCAAGACCGTAGCCCATAGACGAGCCGATCACCAGCACCTTCTTGGGTCCGTTCTCTGTCTTAGGCTGAGCCTTGACATATTCGATCTGTCTTTTAACGGAAGCCTCGCATCCGACAGGATGAGCAGTTGTACAAATAAATCCTCTGACCTTAGGTTTAACTATCATAATTTTTGATTAACTCCTTTCATTGCGGCGGAAGGCACGGATGCTGTCCCACACGGAGTGACAGCGTTCATATCTACTCGCCAGATGCCTGTTTACGAATAAAAAGCGTACTCTTTATTTTACCATATTATTCTTGATTAATCAAGTGCAAATGTGGGACATATCGATATTTTTTCGCCAAAATCGCAAAAACGTCGCTTTGTATCTTACAAAGGTTTTAATTATGAAAACAAAAAGACACGGCGTACCGTGTCTTAGTGTTATTAAAAATAAGCTTATTACTCGAAGCTGTCCTCTTCGTCGCGGGCATTGAACAGCTCAACGAGCTGTGCCATCTCTTCCTCGGTAAGAGTAATGCCTTTACTCATGCGGGTGTGATCGGGAGACCACTCACGGATATCGAACTTAGGCTCGTTCTCGTTCCAGCTTACCAGATTGAGTTCCTTTGTCCAGCCCTTTGCGTTCTCCGAGATAACTCCCAGCTCCTTGGTGATCTCAAATTTCAGTTCTGCCATGTTATTTTTCCTCAGCTTTCTTTATTTTTTTCTTTTTTATCTTTGTAGAATCCGCAACAACGATCTTATCGTACACTGCGTGATACTTCGGCGGTATCAGCTTGTTAAGGTGCAGCTTGCCGAAGAACCATCCTCCGAATTCCGTGTTCTCATACACATCGTTGAGATATGTATTTATACTGTTTACAACAGCGTCGGTGCTGCCGCTGATGAAATCATGCAGCTTTGCCGGCGGTTCGTAGGTCACAACAAAGTCCACCTTATTCCCTGCCTTTTTCAGGTTCTCAACACCATCATCAAGTTCCTTGGCAGATGGCATCTCACGCTGCCACCAGTTCTGTCCCTCGACAAGCTCCATGCTGTCGTCACTCTGACCGCCGCCGAAGGCGAAGATCACCTTCTCTGCGATCTCGTACACCTGACCACGCATGAGCTGTCTTAATCTGCCGCTGATGTGGCGTGTCTTACCACCGCACCACTCCTCGACCTCATACTGCTCCAGCAGGTCGTAATTCTCATGCGAGCCTTCCACGAAAAGCACGTTGCAACGCATCCTGCCGATCTTCTTCAGCAGCTTCTTTTCGCTCGGACTGCCATCCCATATGAAGCCGAAATCGCCGCAGATGATGAGTGCATCCTGCTTCTTCAGCTTCTTCAGCATGGGGTCCTTAAAACGCTCGGGATCTCCGTGTATATCTCCTGTTATGTAGATCATAAATGAAATTCCTTTTAAGCTGTAATTATTAACAAAATGGTTACAATTTCGGAAAAGGTCTTTACAATCATCCATGTAATTTGATATAATGTTTACATGGGGATAAAAACACCTAATATATATAATACCGCATTAAGGGGGATTTGTCTATATGCGAAAAGCTAAAAAATTTGCATTATTTATGTCGATAATTTTACTATGGACGACTTTTGCCGCGTCTTTGCACGCTTCGGCAGCATTTACGCCGAAATTTGCACTCAACAGCGAAGCTGTCTACATGGTAAATACCGATACAGATATAGTCGTCGTATCCAAGAACGCCGAGGAGAAGATGTATCCTGCCTCCCTCACGAAGATAATGACCTGTCTTGTGGCTCTGGAGGAGATAAAGGATTTCAGCTCCTATGTGCTCGTTCCGTACACGGCATTCAACGAGTTCAACGAGGATAACCCCAACTTCTGGGGTCCCTCCAACGCCGCTATCGAACCACGCCAGACCAACATCACATATATGCACCTGCTGTACGGACTTATGCTCCCGTCAGGCTGCGAAGCTGCGAATATCCTTGCGTATAACATCGGCGGCGAAAGCATCCCGAATTTCGTGCAGATGATGAACAATAAGGCGAAGGAGATCGGCTGCAAGAATACCAACTTCACAAATGCACACGGTCTGTTCGATCCCAACAACTACACCACCGCATATGATATGTACCTCATCACGAAGTACGCCATAGACAACTATCCCCGTTTCATGGAGATATGCGATACATATTCCTATGAGATGCCCGCCAACGAGTATAACCCCGACGGATACTACATCACCCACACAAATGCGATGATGAAGCCCACGAGCGAATACTTCTACGAGGGCGTGCACGGCGTAAAGACAGGCAGTATCGACAAGTATTATTTCGTGCAGGAGAACGGTCTTTACGACACATCCGTTTATGAGTACGGCACACGCTGCCTCGTTACCACCGCCGAAAGAGACGGCTTCCACTACATAATCGTATCCATGGGTGCACCATACTGCAACGAGGACGGTTCGCCCACTGATACTCAGCTTTCCGTTACCGATCACATCAACCTTTATGACTGGGCTTTTGCAGAATTCGAATACACCAAGGTACTCGAAAAGAACGAGCAGATCACACAGGTGGCTGTTGACAAGGGGAAGGATGCGGATAACGTCGGCATCATCGTGACCGAGGAGTACTACACACTGCTGCCGAAATCCCTTGACCGCTCCACTATCCAGCGTATTCTGGAGCCTGTCATCACAGGCGAAGACCTCAACGAAAACGGCAAGACGGATATGGACGAGGTGCTTCTGGAAGCTCCTGTGGAGAAATCCATGGCAGTCGCAAACCTCCGTCTGAAGCTCAACGGCGAGGTGCTGGCAAACATCCCGCTCATCACCGAGCAGCGTATCGAGCTTGATATGACAGAATACTACAAGGAAAAGATCATGAATATCGTATCCACCACTCAGTTCAAGCTGCTGGTGGGTGCACTGGTGCTTCTCATAATCCTGTTCATATTCACAAGAGCTATCCGCAAAGCACACGAAAAGAAGGTCTATGAGATGAACAAGCGTCGCAAGATTAGCATGGCACCGCAGAAGAAAAAGAAGAGCAACAGCGTCTTCAGGAGATAACATGAACGTAAATTTCATTGCAATGGGCAAGCTGAAGGAGAGCTGGTACAGAGAGGCCTGTGCGGAATACCTCAAACGCATGGGTGCATTCGCCGCCGCAAAGGTGTACGAGCCTGAACCGATAAACCTCCCGCAGAATCCCAACCAGACACAGATAGACAAGGCACTTTCCCAGGAGGCGGAGCGTATACGTGAATACATCAAGCCCGCATCCTTTACCGTCGCAATGTGCATCGAAGGAAAGATGATTTCCAGCGAGCAGCTTGCGGATAAACTGAGCGATATCGGAAACCGCGGCTTCAGCACGGTGAACTTCCTGATAGGCTCGTCACACGGTCTGTCCGAGGAACTGAAAAGATCCGCAGACCTCAGGATATCGATGTCGCCCATGACATTTCCGCACAGCCTTGCAAGAGTGATGCTGATGGAGCAGGTCTATCGTGCGTTCTCGATACTGAACAATTCGAAATACCATAAATAAAGCCACATCCCCCTTGATTGCAAGGGGGATGTTTGTATTTACTTTATCACGTATCTTCCGCTGTTCTGGAGGGTATATACATCGCCCTCCTCAAGCTGCGGCACTGTAACGGAATCGATGATGTTTCCGTCCGAATCCGCCAGCACCACTGTCTCACGGAATTTCAGGCTGAAGTTTGCCTGAATCTGCATCAATGCTTCCTGACTCTTGTTGTTCTTCATAACGATAAGCAACTCGCCGCCTGCGGGGATCACAACATGGGGAATGCTCCACTCGTTCGGTGTCAGCTCGTCATCCGACATATACAGGCCCTTTATCGTGATATCATCCGCATTGGGATTGTACAGCTTTATCCAGCCCGCATTCTTGTCAGTGCAAACCTCGCTGATGCGGAGCGGTGCGTCATGCAGCTCCACCTTCTCGGTATACAGCTTCGCATACACGTTCCTGTTGACCGCCATATCACCTGTGATGATCACCTCGGGCGTCGTATATTCCACATCATTGATGACCCACTTCACGAATTTGTAGCCCTCGTACACCTCGGCACGGAGATTCACGTCACACTCAGAGAAATATGTACCGTATACGACACGGTTTCTGCTCTTCTGCGTATTGAGGTAGATGTCCGCACCCTCTGTTCCCGTCGCGGAAACATCCATCATATTGAGCGTCAGATCAAAGTGATTGAGCATATCATTGAGAACATAATCATAACGTGCTTTCGCAAAATCACGTATCTGCTGACGGCTCTCCTCAAAATGGTGAGGACGTGCCCATTCGGATGTGATACCTAGCTCCAGTGCGTACATCTGCTCGGGATCGCTTATCTCGCACAGATCATCCAGCACCTCAAGGATATGCTCTGTACTGAACGCATATGCAGTAAGATCGCACATCGTATTCGCAAACAGCTTCTGCATATCAGGGCGTGCAAGCAACGCCTTCAGAGCCTTGCTCTCGCCGCTCATGTGCCTGCCGTTAAGAAGATCAGTCAGGGTTTTGTAACGGAAACCCTCTCCGTAAAGACCCCAGCCATACTCTGCGTCAAAGAAGAGAAAACGCCATTTGCCGTCCATGAATTCGGAGGTTATCTCCTCACCCTCGGCAGGATAGTAACGGAATGCCTTGTAGTTATTTCCCGGCCAGTCCTTGTTGGAGATGAATATCTGCATACAATAATACTGCATGAGGTTCTCAACATCCACAAGCTCGCAGTATTCCTCGAATATCCTGTCATTCGTGAGATCCTTGTCGTAGTATTCGCACATCTCAAGGTAGTCGATAAGGGGCTGCTCGATGGTCTCGCCCTCTTCCTCAAGCTCCTCGATATCAGGAATCTCTATATTCTCGACGATACCGTACTGATCCTTGTTGCCGCCGAACTGCGTAGCAAGATAATCGTTGTGGTACGCCTCGTGCAGCCATGAGTAACCGTAATACTCGCCGTTCAGGAACACCGCACAGGGCGTTGTGTTCTGGATGCAGGGGAAACCGTAATCCTGAGCAAGCTGCTGGGAAAGCTCATCACGCACACCTGCAAATTCACGGTCGTTCGCACCATTTCTGAGAGTGATACGATCAAATTCCAGTATCGGCTCGCCATCGCTGTTTACTGCGTCGTCAAAGAAAGCATACTTGAACTTGCCGTTTTCGGGATCGTACTCCTTGCGTGCGATAAGCCTGAACGACTTCTGGTCCACAACTCGGGAGTAACCGCCGACAACTCGTGCACCCGCCGCCTGAGAAATGACCTGATCGCCGTCGCTCTCGAATACCTCCACGTACATCGGACGCTCGGCTTCGCGGCCGCTCATATAATAGTTGCCGGGAGCGTTATAGGGTATCTCCTCGCCGAGATGCTCCTTCACATAATCATCGTATATCTTACCCGGCACAGCTATACCGTACTCATAATCGTAAAGGTTATAGGGATCGGAACTCAGTACAAACACCAGTGTATCTTCAGAAAAACGCTCATCCACATCAGTGCCGGTAACAAAACTTCGTGTATGTATCTTGCTCGATGTGCCGTCGGCAGTTACCGATATAGCTTTGACGGTGGTCGCCGTCACCTCAGGGCCAGCGTTGATCTCGATAGGCTCGGCGTAAAGCTGTGCGGGGACAGCCTTCGGGTCGGAACCATCGGTCGTGAAATATATCTGCATACCCTCTTTGGCAGAGAGCTCAAGCAGGATATTCTCCGAATAGAAATCTGCATCGTGGGAAAAACCGATGGAATCTCCCTCGGCAATTACGACTTCCGTGTCAGTAACGTTGTCCTGCGGGGTACTGAGCGTGAGCTCGCCGTCCTCTCCAAGAACAGCCGAGACCTCAACAGGCTCGGGCGGGAACAACGTATACAGCACACACGCCACGACGCCTATAACTGCGATAATCGCTAAAATAATAATTCTGTTCATCGTATTCTCCAAAAGATCACAGGTTACTGTCGTTTACATATTCCTTTTCCATCAGTGCGTAAAGCTCGGGCATAGCCTTTCTGAAATTCAGCGGACGGAAGCTGTGTGCATCCACAAAGCCATGGGAGCTGGTACCCTCGCACAGCACCGCATCTTCACCCTTGTGCTTCACTGTATAGTAAAACTCTATACGTGCAGGTGTGAAACGGGATATCCTCGCCTCTATCACCAGCTTATCATCATATTTCGCAGGCTGGTGATATTTACAGGTTATACCCGTAACAGGCAGCATGACACCGTTCTTCTCCATGTCGGAGTAGCTCATCCCCACTGCCTTGATATAGTCCGTACGTGCCACCTCGAACCAGATCGGATAAGTCGCATGATGTACGACACCCATGCAGTCCGTTTCGGCATAACGCACGGTCAGTTCTGTATATGACGCCATTTCACAGCTCCTCTCTGCGGGACTGGATAAGTCTTACCGCATACGCAAGGATATTATCGGTAACGAATTTGTTCAGCACAGCGGCAGCCTTGTCCGACAAAGACGGGAGTATCATAAATCTGCCGCCGAACATCTCCCTCACCGCATATTCAGCGACGAATTCGCTGCTCTTCGGAGGTATCGAAAACCTCGCACCCGATCTCTCCATGAACTCCGTTGCCACAGGTCCGGGACACAGCACGGAAAGATAAACACCGCTGCGTTTGTGTCTTAATTCCTCGTTCACTGCCTGGGATAATCTCAGCACATACGCCTTGCTTGCGTAATACGATGCGAACATCGGACCGGGGAAGAATGCCGCAGAGCTTGCCGTATTGAGGATATATCCGCCCCCACGCTTTTCAAAATCCTGAAGAAACAGCTTGAAAAGCACGTGGAACGCACGGATATTGAGATGCAGCATATCCAGCTCACGGTCAAGATTCGTCTTTATGAAATCGCCGAAAACGCCCATACCTGCGTTATTCACGAAAATATCGATATCATACCTGCGGACACGTCTGTGCAGCTCCCTGCAGGCTTCAACGGATGTGAGGTCCGCTGTTATCGGCTTTATCCGCACATCGTATCTCCCCGTAAGCTCCTCTTTAAGCTCCTGCAGTCTTTCTGTATTCCTGCCAGTGATTATAAGATCAATGCCGTGCATGGCAAGTGAACGTGCTATATCCCTGCCTATGCCCGAGCTTGCACCTGTTACTAAAGCAATCATTGGTCGCCTTTCTTCATTGTGTTCTTCAGTGCCTTTGTGGTACTTCCGTCAGCCTCCTGTATATATACTCTGTCAAGCTGACCCATAAAGCTCGCCCTGAAGTCCGCACGGTATTCATCACGCAGCTTCTGCTGCTCCGCCTTTTCCTCGTCGGTAAGACCCGTGCTCTTTGATTTTCTTGCCAGCTCGTTTATTCTGTCTATCTTCGCCTTTTCCATTATATCTCCTTAACACTTGTACTGTGCCTTGGCAAAACGGAAGGGCGGCAGCGGAATGCCGTTCTCCTCGTCGTACAGAGTGATGTCATCAGTGTAATTCGTCCAGAGATAGCGTACAGCAACAG
Source organism: Oscillospiraceae bacterium (assembly GCA_045606085.1). GTDB lineage: Bacteria > Bacillota > Clostridia > Oscillospirales > Ruminococcaceae > CAG-115. The sequence continues at coordinate 16,168 of JAZURJ010000005.1, read as the reverse complement.
GCTCATCCACGCCGTATACGTGTATCACATCACTACCCACTTCGCCGTTCCATGCCTCTCTGTCAGCGATCTCTGCCTTTGCGGGATGGAATACACCGTCTGCTCCCGCAAGCTCAAAGCCGTGTATCTCACCGCTCTCGCCGCGGATCTCCATGCCGCACGCACAGGTCAGGAACACATCCACGCTGTCGCTGTTCCACTTGGCCTGATAAGCATCCGCATTGTCGGTGCAGACCTCCTCATCGTTGAGCATTCCGCACTCATAGTAGCTGTTCAGTGCCGCAAGGAAGAAACGATGTCCCGGAAGCTGCTTATTCTTCGGGTGTATCTCATTGAATTCGCCGCAATCGGTGAGTATAGCCAGTGCAGAGTGTCTGTCCTGCTCTGCCACTCTGGCCTGTGCCTCACGGATAAGGCACCAGTTCTTTCTGTCCTCATCGCCGCTGTAACGATGCATCGGAAGCTGACCTATAACAAAGAACAGCTCCTCGTCATTCCAGTCATCACGCCAGTTTCTCATCATCTGGGAAAGGAGCGTTTCATACATTTCAGGGCGATGATCGTCGCTCTCTCCCTGATACCACAGCACACCTGTCATCGTATAGGGTGCAACACGCTCCACCATGCTCTCATGAAGAACGCCGGGGCTCATGGGATTGAGCGGAGAGGGCGGGCCGGGATACTTGTTGGGACCGCAGTATTCAAGGCAGCCGTCCCAGGTTGGATTCGGAGTATTGTTGTAATACTCCGCACTCTTCTTCTCCCAGTTCATGTGGTATTCCTGATATTCCTTATATTCGCGGATAAGCTCATCAGTAGTCTTGCCCTCAACAGCCGCGTCATATTCATCGAAATATACGGAAGTCTCACCCTTTGCATACTCACGTTTCATCCACGCCGACGCAGACGAACCGCCCCAGTTGCAGCCGATGATGCCCACCGTCATGCCCCATGCCTCGGAAAGCTCCTTTGCGAAATAGTAGCCGACAGCACTCCAGCATTTTGCCGATTCCTTGTTGTCAAAGGTGGACCATGCCATGTGGCTCTCACGCTCCATGAAGCTCTCATCTGCCTTACAGCATTTCTGTGTGTAGTAAAAACGAACATCAGGCTTGTCGTTTTCAAGGCTCGCCTTGCCTGTGGTACAGTTCTGCAGCTCAAACTCCATGTTGCTCTGTCCGCCTGCAAGCCATACCGCTCCCACCGCAACGTTCCTGAAGACTACAGTGTCCCTGCCGTCGCTGACGGAAAGCTCCACGCTCTCCTGTGCAGGCTGAGGAGGAAGCACAGCAAGCCATCTTCCGTCCCTTACAGTGGCTGACGTGATCGCAGCCTCCGCACCAGTTATTCCCACCTTGATGACAGTACCGTCTACACCGGTACCGAATACATTTATAGGCTTCAGATACTGCAGCACCATGTTGTCACTGAATATCTGAGCAGTTTTAAAACCTGCCATATCTGTTTGTTTCCTTTCATGTCCTGTGCAGGGAAAACACTCCCCCACCATACATATTTATTATATTGTACATCCTCATCCATGAATTGTCAAGCAAAAAATAAAACGTTTCCACGCATTGACATAAAAACTATCCCATAAACGCAGAAGACCTCCCGAAAACGGGAGGTCCGATATCAGAATATTGATAATAATATCTCACAGACGATCTCGGGAAGAAGCTCTGCTATAAATTCTCCCGCACGCGAGATAAAACTGCGTTTTTTCATAATGTTACTCAGCTGCAACCGCCTTTTCAGTCTTCACGAATGCACTCTTCCTGTACAGGGAGATCAACATGAATACACATCCTGCGAAAAGCACGAATGTCACTGCAAGACCGCCCTCCAGACCAAAGCTGCCACCGTTGATGACAGCCATGCTCTCATCAGGTGCGGAGGTCATCACAGATGTGCTGAGGCCAGTACCGCTGACCTGAATACCGAACACGTTGCCCTGTACGAAATTCCACAGGGAGTGCAGTGCACCTGCTATCCAGATGTTGTTGTAACGCAGCATGAGCAGTGCCATGAACACACCGAACAGGAACAGGTTGAAAAACGCCAGCAGAGTAAGACCGGGGTTCATGAGATGCAGTGCTGCGAATACCAGAGAGCTTACGATGACCGCTGTAACAACGGAGTATCTTCTGCCGATGGATACCATCAGATAACCACGGCAGAAAACTTCCTCTGCCAGACCCTGAATGAGGTAGCCTGCAAGAAACAGTACCAGCATCACAGGATTGAAGCCTGTCAGAACGCCTGTGATCTCAACGCTGCCGAACAGCATACAGATACCGAAAGCAGCAGCAAACAGACCTGCACCGAGACCGGCACCGATTAGATACTGGGATACTCTGCGTTCCTTTACGAAGCCGAGGGTATCGGACTTACGCTTCTCAAACCAGCGGCAGTACAGCACACATCCGACAGTCATGAATACCTGACAGAACAGGTTTACAATGTTGAGCCAGTCAGGCATATCCATTGCGATCTCCATGACAAGCTCAAAATCGAGCACACCTGAAGCCAGCATCTCCTGATAGCGTGGATCGAGCAGCATATTTGCAGCACTGCAGGTACCGATTATCATACTGCCGACCATATTTACAACAATGAACACCAGTATGGAGATGCCAAGCTCCAGAAAGATGTTGTGCCCTTCTCTGCCTGCCTTTTCCATGAAGGCGGGACGCTTTATGTCAATTTTCATTTCTTTTTCCTTTCTTATCACGTCTTATCTTTGCTACCCATGAGCCTGCAAGTGCAGGGATAAGTATAAGCTGCATTATTCCCAGAATACGCACCGGCGTATCGGGGAGACCGCCGAAAAAGATATCGGCGACCGATCTCACCAGAGTTATGATGCCGATGAGCACAAGGCTCAGGCTCCATATAAGTCCTATCGTTCTGTCGCTCACAGAAGCTCCTTTCAGTCCTTGTTCTTCTTGCCGAAAAACATATTCTTGATGATCGCAACGATCAGCATCACGATACCAAATCCAACGAGAAAATAGTCCTTAGGTTCCATATAAAACTCACTTTCTGAATGCCATTGCGATGATGTCCTTGAACTTCAGCAGATTGCCGTTGTGCAGGATGATCATCTCATATACCTTTGCTACCAGCACAGCGACCAGAGCGGTGAACAGTGCAAGGATACCGACAGCGATGAAAACCTCCAGCATACTGAGATGTCCCAGCAGCAGAGCAGAGGGCAGTGCGAAGGGAGAGGAGAGGGGGAAGTAATAGGAGAATATCTGCATGCCGTTTACAGACGCCGCACCTGTTTCAAGGGAATCGAGGTTGCCGATAACGGGGAAATATGCAAGGTACATACCCACAACGCCGAGGATGGAGTAAGGCTGCATAGCTGCGGGGAGATCCTCCATGCGGCTCACGCTTGCACCGACCAGTGCAGCGATAAGTGCAAAGAACACGAAGCCGAGGATGAAGATAACGAAGATGAGGATGATGTGCAGGATGCCGAAGTTGCCGAGAGTATTCTCAAGAGCCGCTGCGATCTCAGCGTTCTCAGCGGTAACTGCAGAAACGTTGTTCATGATGTCCACAAGCTCGCCGCCGATACCGAAGGGAGCAGATACCGCAAATGCAATACCGCCTACCGTGCCGACCAGCATGAACTGCATCAGGCAGACAAGACCCATGGACAGCACCTTACCGATAACCACCGCAAGAGGTCTTACGGAGGTAAGGAGCAGCTCCATTACACGGGATGTCTTTTCTGTTGCGATGGACTGTGCCACTGTCTGACCGTATGCGAAGATCATCATGAACAGTACCAGCGAAACAACAATGGGCACGAAGTAATTGATCGCACTTTCAACAATGTTCCACTCGCCCTTGCCTGCGGTGACCTTAGAGGTATGCACGCTTCTCTGTGTCTGTGCATAGTTCTCGGGGGAAACGCCTGCATTCAGCAGGTTTCGGTAATCCACTGTCTGTGCTGCGATGGTAGTGATATAATCCACCGCATCATCGTCTGCGTCAGGAGAATAATAAGTCTTTACATTATAGCCAACGATCTCGCCTTCATACTCCTGAGCGGTCACAAGGATCATAGCCTCATTTGCCACAGTCTCGAGCTTCTTCTGCATATCAGCAGCGGAGACCTCTGTTTGCGTGATGTTAAGTCCGAGTGCTGTCATCGTTGCGAAGTCTTCCTCGGCAAAGATGCCGCATTCGTCATAGATGTAGACAGCGGATGTGGATGTGGGATCCTGATCGCCTCCGCCGATCACCTCTTCCTCATCGCTGATAAGTCCGGGGAGTATGTTTATGCTCACTGCAAGCAGTGCCACGATAAGGCACATCACAACTGTACCGATAATAAATGATTTTGTCTTGATGTACTGGATAAGTGTAAATCCGAATACCTTCTGCCAGCCCTTAGTCTTCATTTACTGCACCAACCTTTTCTATAAATATCTCATTGAGAGTAGGTTCTCTGAGTTCGTATCTGATAAGCGGAATGTTTTGCTGCATGATGTTGTTCAGCAGCGAGTGTGCCTGCTGCTCGGAGCTTACGTTGTAGCTGATACCGTTTGGTGTTTCCTCCGATGCGACTAATCCGCACTGTGCCGCAAGAGCTGTGATATCACCCTCGCACTTGACCGTCAGCTTAACTCTGCCGTAGCCCTTCTTTATCTCATTGAGGTTGCCCTGAAGCACCGTCTTGCCCTTGTTCATGATGACGATGTCACTGCAGAACTCCTCAATGGTAGGCATCTGGTGGCTGGACATGATGATGAACTTATCCTTCTTTATCTCTTCACGGATGACGCCCTTGAACAGCTCTGCGTTTACGGGGTCAAGTCCGCTGAGCGGCTCGTCAAGAATGAGCAGCTCCGGATTGGGGGCAAGTGCCGCAATAAGCTGTATCTTCTGCTGATTACCCTTGGAGAGCTGCTCCGCACGCTTGTCGCGGTACTCATTTACTCCAAGGCGGTCGAACCAGTAATCCAGAGCCTTTATAGCGTCAGGTCTTTTCATGCCCTTGAGCGAGCAGAAGTAGATGAGCTGGTCCATGATCTTGTACTTGGGATAAAGACCTCTCTCCTCTGCAAGGTAGCCGATGGGCTGCTCCGCTGCAAGGAAGCTCTTTCCGTCCCAGGTCACACAGCCGCTGTCGCAGCTCAGCATTCCGAGGATGATACGGATGGAAGTGGTCTTACCTGCTCCGTTGGTTCCCAGAAGTGCGAAAACTCCCGGCTCGGTTATCTCGAAGTCAAGACCGTCAACGGCGGTGTATTCGCCGTATTTCTTTACTATGCTATCGACTTTTAATGACATATCCAAAACTCCTTTTCATCAATTACATTTATTGTTTCCCTCCGAGCGTCCTCATCGGGTGTTTTGCAACTGTTCATGTGTTGTATATACAGTATAATCGGTTTGTGCAGATTTGTCAAGGGGTTTTGTGCGATTTTTTCAAAAAAACTTTCTTAACAAATGTCGAAAAAGTCGCACAAACCGCATTACAAAGCGATTTATGGCACATGAAAATTTATGAAAATAATTTTCATAAAAATGTATTTCGGGTGTATATACTGTCTATAAACAGTGAAAAAGGGCACGCAACGCGTACCCTTTTGTGTTATTATTCTTTTATTACGTGTACATCAAGCTGGTCGAACGGGATGGAGATGTTATGCTCAATAAACGCCTTGCGTACCTGCTCCATTGTGGAGAAATATACATCCCAGTAATCCTCTGTTCTGCACCACGGACGCGTTGCAATGACGATCGCACTTGCACCGTGCTCCATCATCCTTACAGTGGGAGCGGGATCCGCAAGCACCTTCTCGTTTGCTGACAGTACATCCATGATGACCTCGCAGGCCTTCTCATAATCATCCTCGTACGCAATGGAGAAAGTAAGGTCCACACGGCGTGTATTATTAGCGGTGTTGTTGATGACCGTAGCGGTTGCCGCCTGACTGTTCGGGATGATGATTCCCTGATTTGACGCAGAATCGAGGCGTGTGTGCAGGATAGCAATCTGGGATACAGTACCCTCAACACCGTTCACGATGATGTAATCACCGATTTTAAAGGGCTTCGTCAGCAGGAGGATAAACCCGCCCGCAACATTGGAAAGGCTATCCTGAAGTGCAAGACCGATAGCCACACCTGCCGTGCCGATAACAGTGATGATCGATGTTGTTGGAACACCCAGAATAGACAGCACCACAACAGTCAGAAGCACGTACAGGATTATCTTCACGCACTGTCTTACGAACTTAGCGACAGTAATGTCAGCCTTGGAACGCTCCATTCCTTTGGTGAGTATCTTCACGCTGAGCTTGCACAGAATGATACCCACTATCAGCACAAGGAATGCAAAAAGGATGGTGGGAATCGCATTCAGAATACCTCTTCCGAGATCCGTAAAAAACTGACCTATGGCGGTCATGGTCTCCTCGGGACGCTCCGCAAGCTCATGCAGTGCATCGTTTATCGTTGTTTCCGCAACAGCTTCTGCGGTAGCGGATGAAATAGTTGCCTGGGAAATCATTTAACAAGTGCCTCCAGTTCAGTAACAGCCGTGTCAGCGTCGCTCTCACGCACCACCACGGATATCTCGTCCACGCCTGTGGTAACGAGAAGTATCATAGCGTCGATCCGGTTAAGGACGGCAAACACCTTTGCCGCAAAGCCTGCCTGATGCTCCATTTCTGCAGTCTTGATAAGTATCTTGCGGTTTCCGGAATTAATCATGGGTTTGATGGAATGCTTATCAGAAAGCTCCTTTGCCACTTTGAGCAGCTTGCCCATATCATCGTCACTGAGCGTAAAGCCGAAGCCGAAACGCTCGGATGTTGGAGCGTTCATGGAGATCATATCGATATTGATAGAAGCCTCTGCAACAGCAGCAAGGGTATCCTCCATGATGGTCTTGTACAGGGGAACGTTGTTGAAGGTAACAACGGATACGTTTTCGGTAACTGTGATACTCATAATAACCTCCTCGTTCTGATTATTGACGGTAACTACAGGCTCTGATCAGCCTTCCTTGATAAGATCGCTCATCGCATAAAGACCTGCGGGCTTTCCTGCGAGGAACACAGCGGCGTTGACGGAGCCGACTGCAAATACTTCCTTGGAATGAGCGGAATGGGACAGCGTGATGACCTCGTCACGGCCTGCAAAAATAATATCATGATCGCCGACGATAGTGCCTCCGCGGATAGCGTGCATACCGATCTCGTCCGCACCACGCTCCTTACGGACATTGTGACGGTCATATACAAAATGCTTGCTGTTACCCAGCTCCTCGTTGATGGCTTCGCCGATCATGATGGCTGTGCCGGAGGGGGCATCCTTCTTTAAATTGTGGTGCTTCTCAACGATCTCGATATCGAACTGACCACCGAGAATCTGAGTAGCTTTTCTTGCAAGCTCCACGAGAAGATTGATGCCCAGCGACATATTGAACGTAAAGAAAACGGGAATCTGCTGGGATGCCGCAGTGATCCGTGCACGTTCCTCATCGGTATATCCTGTGGTAGCAAGCACCAGCGGAACGTTGTTCATCTTTCCGTAGGAAAGCAGATCGGGCAGAGCGGACGGATGAGAGAAATCGATGATGACATCGGGCTTTTCGGGAAGCTCGAACACCTTCTTATATACGGGAAAATCCGAATACTGCTCACCGCACAGATCGATACCTGCACAGACCTCACAGTCGCTTCTGCCCGCGATGATGCCCGCAATGACACGGCCCATCTTGCCGCAGGCACCCGTAATGGCGATCTTGGTCATATTAAACATCCTTTCATTTTAAATCAGGGACACAGTGTTCTGTGTCCCTGCACAATTTAATTCTTATCTTACAGCACCGACCAGACCAAGTGCGTCCATCTCGGCCTTCAGCACAGCGATCTGTGCCTCGGTCATGGAGCACAGGGGAAGTCTGCACTCGCCCGCATTGAAGCCCATGATATTGAGGGCTTCCTTGGCAGGAATGGGGTTCACATCCATAAAGAGTGCCTTCTCGAAAGAAAGTATCTTCTTCTGGATAGCGAGAGCTTCTTCACGCTTGCCCTCAAGGAACAGCATTACTTCATCATGCTTCTCTCTGGGCATGCAGTTGGATGTGACGGAGATAACGCCCTTGCCGCCGAATGCGAGGCAAGCCAGCACCTCATCGTCATTGCCGCTGTAGATGTCAAGATCTGTGTAAGCGGCGATCTGCATCATAAGGCTCATGTTGCCGCTTGCTTCCTTGGTAGCAACGATGTTCTTGTGCTGAGCACACTCCTTGTAGCAGTCGATGGAAATGCCCATGCCTGTACGTCCGGGAACGTTGTACAGAACGATAGGAAGATCCACGCTGTCAGCGATGGTGAGGAAGTGCTTTGCAAGACCTCTCTGGGAAGCCTTGTTATAGTAAGGAGTTACATGAAGCAGTGCGTCCGCACCGACCTTCTGAGCCTCCTTGGAAAGCTCAACGGCATAGCCGGTATCATTGGAGCCTGTGCCCGCAATGATGGGCACACGCTTAGCAGCACGCTCCACAGCGAAACGGATGCACTCAACGTGCTCATCATCAGTCATAGTCGAAGCCTCACCTGTTGTGCCGCACACAACAAGAGCATCGATGCCGCCCGCTATCTGGAAATCGATCATTCTGCCGAACTCCTCATAGTTGATGGAGCCGTCGGCGTGCATAGGTGTTACTATCGCAGTAGCAGCACCTGTAAAAATAGTATTGTTCATGTTGATTACCTCTAATCATATTGCAACGGATAAAATAACACGTTTACCCGCCGGTAAGAAATGGGGAAAAATACACAGAAGATGTGCGTTTATCGCCATTCCGATCAATCAAAGTAGCCCTTTGCTGCGTACAGCTCTGCCATCAGGACCGCACCGCCTGCCGCACCACGCAGAGTGTTGTGGGAAAGGCAGACGAACTTGTAGTCGTACTGTGTATCCTCTCTCAGACGACCGATGGAAACTGCCATACCGTTCTCGAGATTTCTGTGCAGCTTAGCCTGGGGCATATTGTCCTCCTCGAAGTAGTTGAGGAACTGCTTGGGAGCGGAGGGCAGGTCAAGCTCCTGGGGAACGCCCTTGAACTCCTTCCAGATGGAAAGGATCTCATCCTTGCTGGGCTTGTTCTCGAAGCTTACGAATACAGCTGCGAAGTGACCGTTGGAAACAGGAACACGCAGGCACTGTGTTGTGATGCAGGGAGATTCTGCCTTGACGATCTTGCCGTCCTTGATCTCGCCCCATACCTTCAGAGGCTCCTGCTCGGACTTCTCCTCCTCACCGCCGATGTAGGGGATGAGGTTATCCACCATCTCGGGCCATGTATCGAATGTCTTACCGGCACCGGAGATCGCCTGATATGTACAAGCCAGAACATTCTTGATACCGAACTTTCTCAGGGGAGAGAGTGCGGGAACGTAGCTCTGGATGGAGCAGTTTGACTTAACGGAGATGAAGCCTCTCTTTGTACCGAGGCGAGCCTTCTGAGCCTCAACGATAGCCATGTGCTCATCGTTGATCTCGGGAATGATCATGGGGACATCATCTGTAAAGCGATGTGCGGAGTTATTGGACATAACAGGGCACTCTGCCTTTGCATACTTCTCCTCGAGAGCCTTGATCTCGTCCTTCTTCATATCAACTGCACAGAACACGAAATCGACCATGCCTGCGATCTCGTCAACGTCTGCGGAAGCATCCTTTACGATAAGATCAGCCATGTTAGCGGGCATGGGAACGTCCATGAACCATCTGTCGCCTACTGCATCTCTATATGTCTTGCCTGCAGAACGGGGGGAAGCTGCGAGAGCTACCACATTGAACCAGGGGTGATTCTCCAGCAGGATAGCGAAACGCTGACCTACCATACCGGTTGCACCGATAATACCTACATTATACTTTTTCATAATTGTGTCCTTTCCTGTCCGTTCTACGGACTGTAACATATTTTTGGGACTTGCCCTTTTTTACATAAAAACAGCCGATGAGGTATAGTCATCGGCCTAAAATGCTGGTTAGCTTGTGATCTTGTTCAAAAATCGGATAGCTCTCCATCAGACAAAGTCGATGACAATCGTACGCTTATTCAACGGACGACCAGATATGCACACGGCGGAATGTACACTCTTCGGCGGTTAGCCTTTCACACCCACGACCTCCGTCGGCCATCAATGGGCATTACTTATCGTCCCCGCACCTCTATCACATCGGATATTTCCGATATGCTATATTTTATCATATATAATGTCGTTTGTCAACGGTTATTCAGCTAAATATTATCAAAATAAGTCCCGTAATTTGTTGAAATTGTTGTGAAGTGTCAATTGAAAAGGACAAACGGATGTGGTACAATATATAATGGTTATTTATGCAGAATGGAGAGATATGATGTTAAGATCTGATTTTTACTACGACCTTCCCGAGGAGCTGATAGCACAGACACCCGTTGAGCCGCGTGACAGCTCACGCCTGATGAAGGTCGACAAGGACACGGGCGATATCACCCACGACCGCTTCTACAATATATGCGACTACCTGAAAAAAGGTGACCTGCTTGTGATGAACGACAGCCGTGTATTTCCTGCACGTATCTACGGCACGAAGCGTGATACGGGCGTGCCCGTGGAATTCCTGCTGCTCAAGCGTCACAGCCTTAACGAGTGGGAAACTCTGGTGCGTCCCGGCAGACGTCTGAAAAAGGGAGCAATAGTTGATTTTCCCGAGGGTCTGTCTGCTGAGATACTGGATACCGCCGAGGACGGAAACCGTATCGTCCGCTTTGATTTTGAGGGCGATTTCTTCGATATACTCGACCGCATAGGTCAGATGCCGCTGCCGCCTTACATCACCGCAAAGCTGGAAAAGAACGACCGCTACAATACGATATACTGCCGCGAAACAGGCTCAGCGGCCGCACCCACAGCAGGTCTGCACTTCACGGATGAGGTATTTGCAAAGCTCGCCGAAAAGGGTGTGGACACGGCGTATGTGACACTGCACGTGGGACTGGGCACCTTCCGTCCCGTAAAGGAAGACAACATCCTCGATCACAAGATGCACGTTGAACACTACTCCATCCCCGAGGAAACTGCACAGAAGATAGCTGAATGCAAGGCCCGCGGCGGACGTGTCATCGCAGTGGGTACGACCTCCTGCCGCACACTGGAATCCGCAGCCGGTGCAAGCGCGGACGGCAGTATCGCTGCCTGCTCGGGAGATACCGGAATATTCATCTATCCCGGCTATACCTTCAAGGCGATAGACGGTCTGATAACGAACTTCCACCTGCCCGAAAGCACACTCATCATGCTCGTCAGTGCACTGCTCGGCAGAGAAAAAACACTCAACGCATATGAGGTCGCCATCGCAGAGAAGTACCGTTTCTTCTCCTTCGGCGACTCTATGTTTATTGGAAGCAACAAAGACTAGTCAATTTTCACAAAAATGCCTCATTCCGTTGCTTCGCATGAGCATACGGGATTCTATGGCTATCCTTTAAGGAGAACAGATGAAAAACGAATACAAAGTAACAAAGAAACTGCTCCGCAGATGGATGACCGAGAATATGTACAAGGGCGTACAGCTCGGCATGAACATCGGCTGGGCGGTGCTCGGAGCATTGTGTGTGGTGCTGATGATATTCAACGCCGCAGATGTGACCGACTATGTGATCTACGGTGCCCTGCTGGTGCTGTGCGTTTATATGGCAGTGCTGAGGATATTCCCGCTGACCGCCGTTCAGTACAGACGTATGTCAAAGATATACGGTGAGGAAAACTGGACACGCACCATTACCTTCGGAGATGAGAACATCACGCTCTCAGAAGGCACCATATCCGCAGCATTTGAATACAAGGACATCATGAGCATACGTGAAAAAGACAACAGCGTATGGCTCAATGCACGCAACAGAACAGTGCTAAGGCTCTACAAGGACGCATTCGTTGACGGAACATGGGACGAGTGCAAGTCACTCCTTCATGCGAGAAAGGACGGCATATGAACTTCCACTCATTCGGCAACGAAAACAGACCCGTGATCCTGCTGATACACGGTGTACTCACCCCGTGGCAGGTGTGGGAAGAACAGATAGATCACTTCAAAGACAACTACCATGTCATCGCCCCCGCACTTGACGCTCACGAGGAAGATCGTGCAAGCGATTTCATCTCCATTCAGGATGAAGCCCGCAAGATAGAGGACTATGTTCTGGAAAGGCTTGACGGAAAGGTATACGCCATTTGCGGTATCTCCATGGGTGCGGCAATAACCAACCTGATATGGCAGAATGGCGTCATCAGTGCTGAGAAATTCGTGCTGGACGGTGCTCCGCTCATCCCCTGCACAGGTCTGCCGAAACGGATAATGTGCAGCAACTATATCTCAATAATCAGAAAATCCAAAAAGCGTGACCCGAAGGTCATCGAAAGCTTCAAAAAGCAGTTTCTTCCCGAAAAGTATCTTGAAAGCTATCTGAAGATAGCTGATAATATGAACGAGGATTCGATAAGGAATATCATTAACTCTGTGTTTGCGGGAAGCCTGGGCACGACTATCGGCGAAGACGGCAGCAGGCTGATGTTCATACACGGCACAAAGGGTAACGAGATTCTCGCTGCAAAGTCCGCAAGGCTGATGCTGAAAAGCTATCCGAAGATGACGGAAAAATGCTTCAGGGGCTATGCTCACTGCGAAGCTGCTATCTACAAGACACAGGAATGGCTGGAAGCAGTGGATGATTTCATAACACGATAAAAATTACGGAGAATATATTATGTACGAACTCAAAAAGCAAGAAGGCAGAGCCAGACGCGGCGTTTTCCATACTCCGCACGGCTCGATAGAAACACCGTTCTTCATGAACGTAGGCACATCGGCAGCTATCAAGGGCGGCATCTCATCCATCGACCTGAAAGGTCTGAAAACACAGGTGGAGCTGTGCAATACCTACCATCTGCACCTGCGTCCCGGTGACGATGTCATCTACAAGATGGGCGGTCTGCATAAGTTCATGAACTGGGACAAGCCTATCCTGACAGACAGCGGCGGATTTCAGGTGTTCTCGCTCAGCTCCCTCAGAAAGATCAAAGAAGAGGGCGTGTATTTCGCTTCACATATCGATGGCAAGCGTATCTTCATGGGTCCCGAAGAGAGCATGAGGATACAGTCGCATCTCGCCTCCACCATTGCAATGGCTTTCGATGAGTGTATCGAAAATCCCGCTCCGCTGGACTATGTAAAGCAGTCAGTTGAGCGTACAACAAGATGGCTGCAGCGTTGCAAGGACGAGATGGCACGCCTCAACGCAGACCCTGCAACGATAAATCAGAAGCAGATGCTGTTTGCGATAAATCAGGGCGGCACCTATGACGCAGTGCGTGTGGAGCACATGAAGATCATCCGCGAGATGGACCTTGACGGCTATGCTGTCGGCGGTCTTGCCGTAGGTGAGCCTGCCGAAGTGATGTACCACATCCTTGACGAGGTGGTTCCCTATGCACCCGAAAACAAGCCCCGTTACCTGATGGGCGTAGGTACGCCCTCCAACATCATCGAGGGCGTATACCGCGGCATCGATATGTTCGATTGCGTAATGCCCAGCCGAAACGCACGCCATGCGACCGTATTCACATGGAGCGGCATAATGCACGCCACAAACAAGGCGTACGAAACAGACGAGCGTCCCCTGGATCCCCAGTGCGACTGTCCCACCTGCCGCAACTTCAGCCGTGCATATATCAGACACCTGTTCAAATCAGGCGAACAGCTTGCAGGCAGACTTGCCGTGCAGCACAACCTCTATTTCTACAACACGCTCATGGAACGTATCAGAGAAGCACTGGACGAGGGCAGATTCGAGGAATTCCGAAACAAGTATTCTCCCCTGCTCGCAAGCAAAGTATCAGAATAAAACAAGGGGCGGCAGATGCCGTCCCTTTTGTATTGTATTAAATATATGTTATGCAAGAGCCTCTTCCAGCATGCAGCGTGCCTTTTCGCTAAGCTCCGTTGTACTGCTGGATCGAACCTCATCCCTGTCAAGCACTCCCACATACTCCATGGTGATCTTTGTGCGGCGAAGTCTGAGGAAATTATGTGCTACCTCGTCTGTTCCACTGACTGCGGTAACTACTATCGGACAATCCGCTTTCTTTGCCATGCGGAATGCACCCGGCATGAACGGAAGCATCTCATCGGCGGTGTTTCGTGTACCCTCGGGATATATACCGATGGATGCGGTATCAGAGCTTATCAGCCCTGCCGCTGTACTTATCGTGCGTGCCTCGGATTTAAGGCTGCTGCGGTCAAGAGGAAGGCAGAAGCACTTGTGCATAAGCCGGCTGGCGACAGGATATCCGCTTACCTCCTTTTTCGCCACAAAGCCCATGTTATATTCACTCAGAAACAGCATTGCAAGCATGGGATCAAACACAGAACGATGATTGCCTGCCAGCATGAATTTCTCCCGAGGCAGCATCTGCTCTCCCACAACAGTGACATCCATACGCAGGAACTGCATGATGAACTCAAGGTTGACATCCGCACACCAGCGATAGAATGTGCTGGGGATTGTACATGGGCTGTCCATATCGATAAGTCGTGTGACCGCGAAACAAAATCCGAACCAGAACAGCAATCCTACGATGAAGCTGCCCGCAAAAATAACAGGCATCCATATGATACGCACAGCCTGAAATGCCAGTACGCCAAAGCATATCAACAGAGAAAAAACGATCAGACCAGTCAACAACATATTTCAGACCTCCTTTTGTGTTCTGTGATCTCAGCTTAACGGAGAAATGTAAACTAAAGATAAACTTTCACAGAATTATCAGAAATGTCATCACAAAATCACACAAGGAAAAATATCTGCAAAAAAACTTTAAAAATTTTCGCAAAAACGCTTGACAAACAGAAAATAGTATGATATAATTATTTTCGTTAAGTCACTGGGGTGTAGCCAAGCGGTAAGGCAGTGGATTCTGACTCCACCATTTCGAGGGTCCAAATCCTTCCACCCCAACCAAATGGCCTCCATCGCAAGATGGAGGCTAATTTTTACCGAGATGTGGCTCAGTTTGGTAGAGTGCTGCGTTCGGGACGCAGAGGTCGCAGGTTCAAATCCTGTCATCTCGACCATGAATCTCTCGCACTCTTGATTGCGAGGCAGCAAGAACGCCCGTTGGAACAGTTTCCGACGGGCGTTTGCACTTAAATTCCAAATAGATTTATTGCAGTTTTTTGCAGACATTTCTATGATATCATCATCCCATAAAGCAAGGAAAGGAGCTTTTATGGGAAGATTAGAAATAATAGAAACTATAGTTTCTGACATGATAGGATTCCGTCAGCAAAACAGAATCGGTGTTTTTTCATCAGCAGAGCCGTCATTGAAAACGAGCAAGCGGAAAACTTGGGTTACAGATTTAAAACTGACAACCTGCGATTATTGTTTTGAGCAGCGAGGTAAAATTTACGCACATATTGATGAAATCGAAAAAAAGCCTCCCGTTCATGATTATTGTGGATGCAAAATTGAAACACTCACTTCGATCAAAGCAGGAACTGCAACTAAAGATCGAAATGAAGGTGCAGATTGGTATCTGTATTACCAATCGACTTTACCCGATTATTATATCAGCAAATCCGATGCTTATAATCTAGGGTGGAAGCCACAAAAAGGCAACCTATGGGAAGTTGCAGATGGCAAATATATCTATGGCGGCGTTTTTTATAATGATAACGGGAAACTTCCTTTAAAGGAAGGTCGTATATGGTATGAATGTGACATTGACTACGAGGGCGGTTTCAGAAATGATTCAAGAGTTGTATTCAGCAATGATGGTCTTATTTTTGTTACTTACGACCATTATAAAACATTTTTTGAGATAGGAGAATAAATATGAATATTAAAACTATCGATTTCAGAGAGTGTCAAAAAGTTCTCGAGCTGCATTATGTTCTACAACAGCAGCTTGAATTACCTGCGTGGTATGGATACAATGCTGATGCGTTGTGGGATCTGTTAACAGGGCATATCGAGTTACCCTTGACAATATGTTTGTTTTTGCCTGAAAAGCCCACTGACAGCCTACAAGCTGAAATTGACAAAATCATTACTGTTTTTAAACGATGTAATGCAGAAGGA
>JAZURJ010000004.1:0-3480 GCA_045606085.1 Oscillospiraceae bacterium | reverse complement strand
GTGGTAGTAAGGGCATCTTGTTGACAAAAACTCAATTCCCCTTTGAGTATTTTGCAATTTAGTCAAGACCTCACGCCTCACTGCACGCATACGGGAAATGTATTACTGTACGATTAAAGGGACAGTGTCCGAATAGACGGACAGCATACTGACAACGTGTCGATTGTATAAAATAAAAACCTTAACTCATGACTCTTTTTGTATACGGATAGTTGTGATATTTTTAAAGATACGGAGGTGATAACATGGCTAGAAAATCTGATCCTGAATATCAGGCATTAGTAAAAGATTATAAGAGGCTTGCGAAAAGGGCCGATCAGAGATTAAAAAGGCTTGAGGATTTATCCAATAAAAAGGGTTTTACAAATGTTAAAAAATGGGCTTATAACCGAGCCATGAAAGATATTGAATATTATTCTGGAAAAAATGCGAAGCGTTTTAACCGTGATATACCAACCAGTAAGAAAATGCTAAAGGCCCGGATCAGAGATGTTGAGCATTTTCTTGGATCCGTATCGAGTACAAAGTCAGGAATACTTAAAACGTATAAGAAGAGAGTCGGAACGACAGAGAAAAAATACGGTGCTAAAATATCATGGGAAAAGGCTGCAGATTTTTTTGAATCTAAAACCTGGAAAGATCTTGATCGCGAATATGGTTCTAAGACGGCTATTAAGGCAATCGGAGAGATTCAGAAGAACGAGGATAAGATTAAAGCTGCTATTGCAAAACATAAGCCTGCAACACTGCGAATTAGTGACGAAAAAGTAAAAGCTGCTGTTAATTCAATATTAGAAGATCAGGGATTATCAATTTTGGAAATGATATAAAGTGAAACGCTCAGAATTAGAAACAATACGGAGAAAATATTTTCAATCTAAGGGCTATAAGATGGTTTTCTGGAGAGATTACAATTACAGTGATCTCTCTTATATCCTGTATGCAAAAAGGGCAGGAAAAGGCTCTCACAAGCTCTATAATGATGCAATCATGATGCTTGATACCGAAACCAGTAAAAAGGATCCGGATATCATCGGGCAGAACCATATCGTGACCTGGTGTATCAGCATCCGGGCTCTGCATTTCAATATCGTGACTCTCTGGGGCTATACGCCGTCTGACTGTATCGAATGTATTAAAAAAATACATGAATATATGCCGGGAGAGTTATCCTATCTCTATGTTCATAATCTATCTTATGACTGGGTATTTCTGAGAAAGTTCTTCCTGAGGGAGTTCACGGAGCCCGTCAAGCAACTGAATACAAAGAGTTTATATCCGATCTATATCGAGTTTCCCTGCGGTGTTGTCCTGCGTGACAGCCTTATTTTGGCACAGCGGAAACTTGAGAAATGGGCAAAGGATATGAATGTTGAGCATCAAAAGGCGGTCGGTTTCTGGGATTATGACAAGATCAGGAATCAGGGTGATCCGCTGACAGATCAGGAGCTTTTATATATGGAAAATGATACGCTGGCCGGTGTCGAGTGCATTGATGCGACTTTGCAGCTATTAAGAAAACGGATCTACTCGATCCCCTGGACGGCGACCGGGATCCCAAGAGAGGAAGTTCGGAAACGGGGTAAGTGTCAGAACGCTCATGAGAAATTTCTCCGTCAGGCTCCGGAGTATGAGCTGCAGTTAGTCCTTGAACGGGTCTATCATGGCGGATATACGCATGGGAACCGCCACTATTATAACCAGACTATAACGGGTATCACATCCTGCTATGATTTTGCAAGCAGCTATCCCTTTGTGATGCTTTCGGAAAAATATCCGGCGGAGCGTTTCACGCCGATGGAGAACCGGTCGATCTCTGAGATCCTGGCGGATAAGGACAATAACGCGTATTTTTTTAAGCTGATCCTGATCGAGCCGGAGCTGATCGACTATTATTATCCGATGCCGGCGTTGCAGTTCTCTAAAGCGGTAAAGTGTATCAATCCCGTCCTGGATAACGGCAGGATCCTATCGGCCGTTTATGTTGAGATCTGGCTGACGGAAACAGATCTTGAGGTGATCGCAAAGCAATATAAATACAAGAAACATTTGTGTACGAATATTTATGCAGCACACAAAGATTACTTGCCGAAATGGTTCACGGATTATATTTTTGAATTGTTTCGGGATAAAACAAAGCTGAAAGGCGGAGATCCGGTCCTTTATGCCTTGAGAAAAGCAACACTAAATAGTATTTACGGAATGACGGTCCAGAAGCCGGTCAAGGATACGATAGCAGAGAATTATGAAACGGGGGAGTATGAGCTGCAGGAGGTGAACGGTGTTGAAGAGTACGCAAAATATGTGAAGCGTTTCACAAGTGTCTTGAATTACCAGATCGGGGTCTGGGTGACGGCCTACGCTTTCCGGAATCTTTTCGATCTGGGTTCCTGCTGCCGTGACTGGATCTATTCCGATACGGACAGCTGCTATGGTCAGGGATGGGATCCGGAGAAGCTGGCAGCTTATAATGAACGCTGCATGGAGAAACTTAAGAAGAATGGTTACGGACCGGTGCAGCATAACGGTCGTGATTACTGGCTCGGTGTGGCGGAGCATGACGGCGATTATAATGAATTTAAAGTGATCGGGGCAAAACGGTATTGCGGAAGATCCGTTGAGGATAATAAGCTGCATATCACGGTTGCCGGTGTTCCAAAGAGCGGAGCTTCCTGCCTGCAGGATGATATTAGCAATTTTAAAACGGGTTTTATCTTTCCGGGGACCGAAACCGGAAAGAAAACGCATACACATTTTTATATTGATCAGATCTATATTGACAAGAACGGAAATGAAACCGGTGACAGCATCGACCTGAGCCCGTGCGATTATCTCTTGGGAGGCGTTGCTGATTATTCTACGATATTCAAAGAGGAGGTTGAAATACAAGTATATGAATGATTGGAAATCAGAAAAGTATTATTTCTTTGCGGATGATCTGGAAAAATATCCGGATGCCTGGTGCTTTGTTGTCTGGTCCCGTAGGGGTCCGGGTAAAACTTATTCTTCTTTGCGTTATGCTTATGAGAACAAGATCCCTTTAGTGTATATGAAGCGGACGATCGAAGATGTTGATATGGTCTGCCTGAACCGTGGCGGTCTGGACCTTTCGCCTTATGTCCCGATCAACCGGGATGCCGGTTATACGATCAGGCCTGCAAAGATCGTAAAAGGCGTAGGCGGATTTTATGATCAGTCGGATCCGGAAACGGGAGAGCCGTGCGGTCCTCCGTTCTCTTATATCGTTGCCCTTAATTCCATTAAGTCAATCAAGGGTGTTGATCTGTCTTTCTGTGACTGGCTTCTGTTCGATGAGTTCATCCCACAGCGTGGCGAGGTTGTCAAACGTGTCGAGGGTGAGATGCTGCTCGATGTGTATATGACGATCGCAAGGGATAGAAACAAGCGTGGCCGTGGCGACCTGAAGCTGACCCTTTTTGCAAATGCGGAGAACATCTCCACGCCGGTAACGAATGAGCT
>JAZURJ010000003.1:0-16061 GCA_045606085.1 Oscillospiraceae bacterium | reverse complement strand
TACATTCTCAAGAGCCTGTGCAACTGTGGGTATCTCTGCTGATGGAGATGCTCCGAGAGAGACCGCCATGTCATCGATTGCCTGTGGTATTGTTTTAATCATTTCGTTTTCCTCCGTTTATGCTTCAACAATAACTAATGTTGGTGCATACATATAGTACGATGAGCCTCTCGATTCACGCCCGTACACCCTTATTTTCTGATTAGCCGTGAGAGATACATTGCTCAAGTGATTGTTCTGAACATGGTTAGACCATGTTGTATTTTCCGACCCATAAGCCGAGCCGCCGACATATAGCTGCGTGGCGAATGTGTAGCTGGTCGATGTGTTAGATCTGAACGCCGACCAATAGACATCATATGTCCCCGTCTTGGATACGGTCATTTCTGCACCGATGGCAGTCATCGAGGACGATGTAGTCCTTGTTGTGCCTTGAACGATCTGCACATTCTTGCTCTCTCCGCCTGTGGCCGTGCCGAGAGTCAGAACTCCCGATGCGGTGAAGAAGTATTTGCCCTGCCGCACATCGCCTGCGATCCGTGTGGTGACCGTGACATCCGTGAAGGTGGCCGTTCCGCCGCCTGTCTTCGGAACAACGATGGCAGGAACTGCACTATACTGCCGTCCTGCAATCGTGACATTCTGTGCCATTCTGCCGTCCTCCTTTTACTGTATGGTAAGTACCTTCGTGGTGCTGTCCTGGCTTACGGAGACGGCCGACAGAGAGCCTGTCAGCTTCGTGCCGTTGACATATGCGGTCTTACCGCTGAGGATGTTCCCTGCCGTTGCATCGGCATCAGATGTGTCAACAACGGAAGACTTGCCTGATACTCCAAGGATACTCACACCGCTCTTGATGTTTCCTGTGATGATCTTCCGCTGCTCCGTTGAGGAGATGGAGACCGAGCCTGTGCCGGAATAGTATCCCTCCGGGATGCTGACAGATCCTGCCTTTGTGGATATCGTTCCGCCGCCGGCTCCCTGGTTCGTCATGCTTCCGGTCTTCTTGCTGTCCTTGTAGAAGGTCTTTCCGGCGAGGACATTGGATGCAGCTGCATCCGCATCGGATGTGTCGTAAAAGACAGCGTTTCCGCCGCCTCCCGAAAGAGGGATCTCGACCTGTGGGACGGACGGATATGTTACGCCGTTTATGATTACATTTTTTGCCATTGTTCAGCTCCTAATATACTGATAATATTCCGCCGTTGAAGGCGATCCTGCCGTAGTAAGAAGGGATCCTCTCAACGATGACCTCGCTGATGAGATATCCCGGACGAGGGAGGATGTCCTGCTCCTCGTCGCCCGGAGTGACGGTTATCGTTTCCGTAAGGTTTGCGATCCCGTTCACTTCGAGCGTTGCCCTCGTGTCATTGTTTACGAAGAGGGAGAGCCTGTCTTCTCTCTCTCTGATCTGCAATGTGATAGCCATCAGAACATTGTCCTTATAATCGTCTTGTCTATCTTGATGCTTGAGAGCGGAGTCGAATAGACATTGCTTCCGCTCTTGTACTGTGCCTGAATGTTGACCGAGTGATCGCAGAGGCCCAGGGTCTCCTCCTGAGTCAGAGGAAAGAGCCATGCATCATCATAGGTCAGCTCACCGCTCCGGTATGTCTTCTCGATTCTTCCGATCTTTATCTTCACATCATCGGCATTACTCGGTGTGATAGGAGTCTCGCCGGACTTTATAACTATTTCAAGAGCATACTGCTCTCCCTGAATTATTGTTGCCATTGTGTGCCTCCTATACTGCCAATATCGAGTGAACTCGGATTTGATGGTTTGGTGTACCACCATTTATAGGTGCATGAGTGTACATCTTAAAATAATAGCTCCCTGTCCAACTTGATGTGTTTATAGTGAGCGTTCTGTTGTTCTCCCATGCCCGTGTCTTGTTGTCTGCGATGTTACCTGAATAGACAAAATTGGCATCTGTTTTACTGTTGGATGCACCGAAGTATATTGTTGTCGAATAAGCATCGGCATTGTAAGTGTCAAGGGAAATCGTGATGCTTGAAATGCTCGAAAAGTCTATTTTATTCTTTGTAGAATAATATGCTATGCCATCAGAGCCAATATTGTAATAAATGTTGCCTGACGAGACCGAGCAAGTACCCTCCCATCCGCCTGTGCTTGCATCGTATGAGCCATTGTTCCAAAGATATGTCTCCGCCTTCCACACAGTGGTTGTGCCGAACTTTATCTCTTTGATTGGTGTTCCGTTGATCTTCGCAGTTCCGCCATTGTTGAATGTCGTTCCGTTCAGTTTTATCGGCATAGTCTTGCCTCCTTACTGATAGGTGATGGTGAGTGTTGTTCCGCTCAAGCTCATATTGAGTGTCTTTGAGCTTGTGGTATTGCTCTTGACAATGCCTGCGATGTCATCCCTTGAAACGGACTGAAGCGGTGCAATGTTTATCGGTGTGTTGCTGACGATATTCGTAGCGTTCAGCTCATCGATGTCGTAGGTCGCCAGGGCGAACTCATAGACGAAGCCTCCGTTGTTGAGATCCTCCTGTGTCAGAGCCGGCAGCGATGACCGGGCCTCGCTCTCGATGCTGATAGGCGTGTCCGCATCAGAGAGATCTATGACCAGCTTCAGCCTTCCGTCTACCGTTCCGCTTGCGGAGACCTCGACAGAAATGTCCTCCGCTTCGATGGTAAAAAGTCTTCCGAGTATCAGTCCCCAGCCTGAAGAGATGTGGATGGTGTTGGCGGAGACTATCGTACAGACACCGCCTGCGACAAGGCCGCAGAGGCTGTTCGTCAGCTCCTCGTAGAACTTCGCATCATCGATCGCATTGACTGTGCCGTTGTCCACTGTGTGTAATGTAACGCTCATGTTAAACGCCCTCTCTGTTCAATATATCCGTCAGATCCTGTCTGACTGTGCCAAATTTTAGTGTCAGCAGGTCGCCCTTGCGGCTGTATCCTGTGCAGTATGTGTTGTATGTTTTCTGCTTTGTTATGATCGTTGCAGGCTTGCCTTCGTTCCAATACGGAGCTATCAGCTTGTCATCCTGCTTGAATGTCAGCTCTATCTCAACATTGTCACTGCCCACCTGCAGCATTGACAGAAAATGCTTTTCTCTTTCCGCTGCAGAGACATCCGCATCAAGCACCTTCTGTATCAGCCTCGGGTTTTCAATGGTCATTCTCTCGTTGTATCCGTACTCTACCCGTCCGTTGATAATACAGGCGGACCATGAGTTATAATTGCCGAGATTGTCACGAGGTGTCCACAGCAGGGCTGTGTCGTAGCCTTCTTTTGTGGTCTCTGTAATTTTCCTGTCGATGACGTTGTCAAGATCAGCCTCAACAGTAAAGCTGCTTGTATACTTATAAAAGCCGTAGGAAGGTCTGCCGAGGTATGCACCGGATGTGTACAGGCCAAATCTCATATACAGACCTTTGGCCTTTGCCCGGGAAATGACACAGTCCATGTCATTTTTCAGCTCTGCACCGTAGCCGACCTTTTTCTCATTGCCCCAATTGCTGATGGGGTACGAGCTGACATATACCCAGGGTATTTTGTAGATCGTCGGTGTTGACCTTGAAAAATCGTTGTATATCTGATTGTGGATCTGATATGCCCAATTCTGATTGTTTATGTCATCAAACACATTCTGCATCGACATCTCGTTCAGAAGCATGACGATCGGTGCAAGCGTGACCTCTGTGGCGTATCTATCCCTTCTGAAGCCCTGCACAAAACCAAGGTATACAGTCTTGCCTCTCTCAAGATCTCGCACCCTGACCGTGTTCTTAAGTGCTATGTTGATGTCTGCAGGAGCCTTTACATCAATCGTGCGAGGCGATATATAATCATCGCCGAACTCCATACTCTCACCGATCAGAAAATGATCGACAAAGGTGTTATCAAACATGTTGTAAAGCTCAACATTATACATGCTTAAGCACCTCCAGCATTACCTTCGGCAGCGTGTCGTCATCGCTCAGGATCTGCAGCTGACTGTGTCCCTTTGGCAGCGCGAAGAACCTCTCGGTACTGAAATCGCTTGATCCGTACACCGAGCTTATCCTTGTATTTAAAAGTGTATACTTCCGAATCTCCATTTCTTTCGGATTTGTATTCACAACGAGCTTCTGATTCGATGCTACCGTGGTGTTCACCTTTCCGGTATTTACGATGTCGCCGTTCACGGTCACTCTCCATGCCGGGTTGGTAGCCTCGCCGAATATGGTCAGCTTGAAATATGAAGGAAGGTCGCAGTCGATGTCGAAGACATTCACGACTCCCTTGCCGTAGGTGTAGGAATATGTGTAGCTGTATGTCTTCGAGTATTCGCTCTCTTCCGGGTCAGCTGTCTGCGTGACTACCCTTTCATACCAATAAGAAGTGAGTGTGAAGGTCACCGGGCAGACAAGATGCAGCGTGTCGACCTTGATCTCGCTCTTGTTGATGCTTATCAGGCATCGCACATAGTACCAGGTGTTCCTCGGCTTATATGCCAGGACAAGGTCCCCGACCTGACAGAAGGAGAGGAAGTTTGCATATTCCTCGTAGGTCCTGAAGACCATCTCTCCGGTCGGTGTCTGATGTATCTCTCGCTCATCTATGGCAATGTAGGTCTGACCGAGCCTGTTGATGGTCCGTTCCGTTCCCCATCCGAGACCGTCCGGTGCATGGAGGAGAGCTTCAGGACGGGTCATGTCGTATTCAGCTCCTGTGCCGTTGATGAGCTTAAACTGTCTTACATTTGGGATCATCTGTAAAGCCTCCGTCCGAGCTTTCTCTCTATCTGATTGACCATGCGGTCTATCTGTGACTCATCGGCCACTCCGTTGATGGTGATGCCGCCGAGATTCATTGTCATGCCCCGTGCCATTCCTCCGGCCATTCCGGCCACTGCGTTCTCCAGCTTCCACGAGCTGGCCGACAGCGACCTTGCAAGGCCTTCGACCATGTCAGGCATCCATGTTTCATAATCACGCAGCGGTCCTTCGTCAGGCTTCGAGAAGTGGAGGAAGCCGTGAACTGTATCGGCAAGGCTTCTCACCTTCTGTCTGAAAGGCTCGAACTTTGCCTGTATACCATCTATGAAGCCTTGCACCATGTCCTTGCCCCAATTCAAGGCACTGTCCTTCAGCTCCTTGAATTTGGTGGCCACCGCATCGGTCATCTCCTTGACCTTTGCAGGTATCTGCTCGAACACCTCACCGAGCCAGCCAAACACATCGATGACCGCCTTTACGATCTCGTAGGCCGCCATAAAGGCTCCCACGATGGTCATGAGAGCGACATAGATTATCTGCCCGACCAATTCCCAATCGACAGCTGCAACGAAATCTCCGAGTGCTGTGACCACCTCATGGATGACCGGTGCGACCGCTGTGCCGAGCTGATTCTTCAGAGCATCAAACTGCAGTTTCATCCGGTCCACTTCGTCATTCACGGAGTTCATCCGATCGAGTGTCTCCTGATCCATCACATAGCCCACTTCATGGGCCTGCTTCCGGTATTCGTCAAGAGCTGAACTGCCTGCCGCTATCAGAGGGTTAAGCTCCTGTGCAGATTTGCCGAAGATCTGCATTGCAAGGCCGTCTCTCGTGACTTCATCGCCTATCTGACCGAGTGCGTCTATCGTTTCAAGGAAGACATCATACCGAGGTCTCAGGCTGCCGTCGGCGTTCCTGATGTTGATGCCGAGAGTCTTGAAGGCCTCGGCTGATGCCTTGCTTCCTGTTGATGCACTGTACATCTGCCTGGTCAGCTTCGTGAGCGATCCTGTCAGCGTGGACTCATCCACATCCAGGAAGGCAGATGCGTATCTGAATTCCTGCAGAGTCTCTGTTGAGAGGTTCGTTGTCTTGGACAGCGTGTTCAGATCGTCTGCAAGGCTTATGACATTAAAGCCGAAATCAATGACCGCCTGGGCCATTTCCACGAACTTGGAGGCCATTACCTCAAGGCCCTTCTGCAATACTCCGGAGAGCAGATTTGCTCCCAGGACATCACTGAAGGTGAGTGTGCCTTCGCTTGCTTCATTCGTGGCAGTGGCCATGTCCCTGACGGACTTTGTGGTCTTGTTCATCTGAGCCTGAGTGTTAAACAGCTGAGTCTTCAGCTTGTTTACCTCTTCAGAGTCCCGACCGAATGCCTCTGTGGCTTCCTTGATACGATCCTGCAGCTTGCCCAGCTGGGTCCGGTAAGACTTCTGTGTCTTCTCCAGGAGATCTGCTGTTGCTTTGTTTTTTTCGGCCGCCGTGGTGTTCTTGTCAAATGAAGAAGTGACCGCCTTCATCTCGGCATTGAGTGCCTTCGTCTGTGTATTTATCGACTGCAGCCGGTTTTTAAATTCTTTTTCGCCGTCTAAATACAGCTTTATTTTCCGTTCCGATGCCATTCAATACACCTATCTTATGTTAATGATGTCGAAGAAATCAGAGCTTCTGTCTACCTCCCGACCGCCCTCCATGACGGCCTGTGCCGCCATCATGTCGTACATCTCGCCAAGGTCGGTGACGAGGATCTCACTCTTCGACATGCCGATTCTTCTTCCTATATAGAGGAACCACATCCGGGACCTGTTCAGCCTTCTTCCGTTGCGTTCCCCTCTGTTTTTTTTAAAGGGATCTCTGTCTCCTGGCTCGATACTATCGCCCGGATGATCTCATCTTTCAGATCTCCCACGACCTCCGACATCGGAAGAGTCTCAAGCTCTTCCAATGTCAGTGGTCTCGGTTTCTTATAGTCCGGATCGAGGAAGCTCTGCTGCTTCTCGTACCATTTGCTCATCACGACGGCGAGATTGAATATCATCTCCATCGTTCTGAACGGATCGTCGCTTGTGAGAGCCGCTCCCAGCTCCTCGATGTTTCCGCCCGGAAGCATTGCCGCCACTTCACGGTATGCCCCGACCGTCAGCTTAAAGTGTCTTTCTATTCCGTAGATCTCCATACTGCCCCCCTCTTCTCTGCCTTAGGAGATGGCGAACATTGTCTTGATGTCAGCCTCTGCTAAAGCCTCTGTTGTCTTAACGGTTCCCTTCTTCAGCCATACCTTGTCAGCTGTGTCATCTCTGAAGATGGCAGCGGTCAGCTCCTGAGTCTGGAACGCTATGACATCCTCCTGCGTTGCTGCATCGAGTCCAGGTACATTGAACTTGCACTTTGGCAGCACGATGGCCTGGAAGCCTTCAACGCCGAGGTACATCGTTCTGACAATGAAGCCGATGCCCACGAAAGGAGCCTCGTCATCGCCCCAGGATGTGAAGCCGTCAGCTCCTGCAGTCGGCAGGTTGAATATCAGCTTCTCTGCTGCAGAATCGAGTCCGTCAACTGTGAGAGTGACCTCTCCGTCCGTGAAGACACCTCCTGCGGACTCGGCCAGGATGTTATCGGCATAGAAGTTCACACTGTCCGCAGCGTTGATGCTGAAGGAGACGCTGACTCCTCTCGCCAGCTTCTGACCGGAGGAGTATGTCACCGTTCCGCTGCTCTCTGCGTAAAGTGCTACATAAGGCAGGCTGAAGCCTGTTTTTACATTTGCCATGTGTTATATCCTCATTTGTTCTGAATTTTGATTGAATTGATCTTGTCTATTATCGCCTTGACCCGTCTGTTCTCGGCGGCCTTGAAGGTCCTTCTGACGAAGCGGTTCGGCTTCTGCACGGATGTACCCTTGGCAAGAGATCTCGCAACCAGGGCGTTAGGAGTTCCGTTTTCGTTGTATCCGTCGAAGCCGATGCTCACGGAGATGCCGTCCTTGTCTCTCTTCATCTTCGAGATTCCCACTCCCTCAAGCAGCCCTTCCTTTTCTGTCGGTCTCAATGCCGTCAGAGGAAGCTCTGCCTTGAAGTAGTATCTGTCAGACTTCGTGACCGGAAGCCGCTCGATCTCCCTGACCAACGCCTCCTTCATCTCCCTGGCACCCTCATAGAGTCCCTGCTTTGCGACAGGCTCCCATGCTACGCCGAGAGAGTCGAGGAAATCGTCCAGGACCGCCAGCTCGTCCGCATTAAGTTTCGCCACTTGTCACCACCGCCATTTCACAGGTGAAGGAGTAGTGGATGAGCCTTGTGTCCTCTTCAAAGTCTACCGAGTCAAGAGTGAATGGTATTTTTTTACCATCAAGATACTCGAAGACCTTGTCCAGCAGCTCATCAAACTCCGTCTGCGTGTAGACATCTATCGTGACCGAGAGGATGATCTCCGCCTTGCCGTTGTCGGCGTGGAAATCGTCTGCCTCTCCGGTCTCGGCCCATACGATGAAGGGAGCCTTCATCATCGGCCTCCAATAGTGATACACGCTGTAGGTGGTCTGCGTGTCGAGCCGCCGCAGGTCAATGCCGAACTGTCTCAAACTGCTCTGAATCATATGATCGGTACGACCTCCTCAATGTCTGATATCCTCTCAAGGGACAGGTCCGTCACCCTCAGATTGTCATCATCAAAGAGATGCTGTATCTGAATGATGCGGAAGTAGTCGTTCCCTATGAGTGCTATCATGTCGTTTTTGATGGTGCGGTCTTCCCATATCCTGCAGATAAGGTCCACCTGCATGTTCACTCCCTGAGCTGCAAAATAGCGGCCGTAACCCACCGTCCTGTACTCAAAGAAGTGATCCGAGTGCCTGGTCTTCTGCAGCTCCGGCATCAGACCGTTTGCCGCCGTGTTGGTGACATCGTAGATCGTTACGATACCGTCATCGTGTTTCATTCCGTCACTCCGTAATTCTGAATCTTCTGCGAGAAGAGCAGGTTGTTCTTGGCGAATCTCAATGCTCTCGGCTCGCCTTCGCCTGTGTCTCTCTTGTTGTAGAGATAGGCTGCCTGCATCAGAAGGATCTGAACATACTCGGAGGAGGACAGGTCTTCGACTATGCCCTCCCTCCGGATCATACCCTTCCGAGCATTGAGGACCTGCGTGAGGTACTCATCGAGAGCATCCGTCAATATCTGTATCTGCAGCTTAAAAAGTGCTAAAAGTTCAGCATCAGTCATCTTGGATGCTCCTTTCTCAGTTCTGAGGCTTCAGAGCCTCATAGAAATCTCTTGTAATGGTCCGATGCCCGACATGACCCAGCGGTATGCTCGGATCTGCGATTATCTTATAACCGCAGCTCCTCCGCCTGCAGCAGAAAGCGATGTCCTCGCCTGCTCTTGCCATTGGCGTGAACATGGCCAAATGCGTGGCCAGCACATCGATGACGACAGAGGTCTTCATCAGGACACAGCCGAAGCCGCAGCCGCCGACCTCGAAGAGTCCGTCCGGGATATCCTTGAACTCGGTGAAGACCGTTCCGTCCTCGTTCATCTCGTCATAGAGGACCGGCCGATATGGTGCCATCCTCTTGAAATAAACGCCGGTAAGGATATCCAGGTCCTTCTCTTTCATCGTCTGAAGCATCTTCACAAGAGTGTCAGGAGGGAAGACCATGTCGCTGTCCAGCCAAAAGATATAATCTGCTCCCATGTCGATGGCCGTTTTCGCCAGGGCATCCCTCGCCGTGTAGATCAGCGAGGAGACCTGAAAAGATAAGGCTACATCGCCCACCTTCTGAAGCATTGCCAGGCTCTGCCGGAACTGTACCGGCACCTGGTCCATTGACGGAACTGCGATAAGTATCTTCATAGCCATCCCCTCCATGCCTTAAAACTTAGTGAGTGATCTTCACGAAGCTGTAAGGACCTACGATGCCGAGACCGACATACTGTCTGCCTACGATCTTGACGAGATCCTTCTCAGCGAGTGAGAGGTCATCATACTTCATGGTGATTTCTGATCCGTTAGGGAAATTAGCAATAGCTCCCTGGCCAAGGTCACCAACGATGGCGTATGTTACGCCTGTTGTGGCTGCGGAGAATGCTGTGATGCTGTTGTTGAAGACAACAGGCAGACCCTCGAATGGATCATAGCCGTAGTTTCCGGCGGCCTGTACTGCCTTGAATGCTGACCATGTAGCCTTGTTCATCATGATGACAGGGTTGGCAGCTTCGTCAGACAGCTGACCGATAGCTGAAGCGATCAGACCGAGTGTGATCTGTGTGCTTGCTACCTTTGGTACTGCGACAGAGTTTGTTCCGTTTGTTGTACCGCAAGCCTCAATCTTTGAGATGAGTGTGTCGGCTGCCTTCTTGGCGATCCTGTATGCAAGCTCATCGTAGATGTAGCGGAGGAACTCCTCGCCTCTCATGTCGAGAGCTTCATCGGATACGGAGATCCACTTCTTGATTGATACAGGAACAAGCTCAACAGTGCCGAGAACGAGGCTCTCCTCATCGATGGAAGCTCCCTCCTGTGTGTGGAGTGTTGCATCTCCGGCTGAAGCCTCGAAGCCTACCTTCAGATTGCCCTTCAGGTATGCCTTGCGGACAAGGCTCATGATGCCTTCCTTCTGCCAAGCTGTCTTTACTATGTCGTAGACAAGCTCAGGGACAGCAACTGTGCCAGGTGTTGATGCGTTCTCTGTTGTCAATGCTCTGACTTCTCTGTCATCACCGGTCTTGATGTACTCTGCGTATGCATCGATGTACTCAGGTGTGTTTCTGATTTCCATAGGATGGTTGTCCTTTCTTTCTACTTTTTCGATTTTCTCTTCATCGACAGGCTCGTCCAGCTCGGCGAGTTCCGCCTCCAGCTTATCGATCTCTCTCTGAAGATTTTCCTTTGCTTCCTTATGTGCTGCAGATTCCTTCTCAAAGGCATCCATTGCCTCATCGATTTCCTTCTGTGCCTCTTCATCCCTTGCTTCCGGGATCCTGGCCTGCAGGTCGTTGTATCTCAGCTCAAAGTCAGCGTCCTTGCCGACAAGCTCTTCCATGCTTCTTCTGAGGCCGTTGAGCTTGTCTGATAACTGAAGAATGTCTAAAGCCATTTTTTCAGTCCTCCAATTCTTTCTGTTGCTCTGTGGATCCACTCATCGGTCTTCCTCTGCTTGTCATAAGCATCGAAGTCCTTCTGCCTTGCGGCAACATAAGTGTCTTCATAGGCAGGGAATGTCACGATAGAGACCTCGTACAGCTTGACTTTTTTCAAGGTGATGAACACAGAGCCGTCCTGTCGATAGTCGTACTCCTGCTCGAGGATGTCGAAGCCGAAGGAACACTGATCGACATCTCCACGCCTGACTCTCTCGTACAGGTCGACAGCCTGGCCATCTTTCGGATTGATGGTTACTCTGCCGAACAGTCCGACATCGTCGATGCGGAGTTCAAGTGTTCCGGCTTTCGTCCTCCCGAGGACGAGTTCACTCTTGTGGTTGGTCAGGCAGCGGATATCGTCGCCTATCGTCTCATCGAATGCGTGAGGATCCACCGTCTCGGTAGCTCCGTCCCACATTTTGTATTCTGAGCCGAAGACCGAGAAATAGCCTTCAATGACCATTTCCTTCTCTTCGGTTTCCCTCGTTTCAAATCTTGATCCTAAAGTCCTTAACAGCATGATGCTTCTCCTTAGTTCAATTTGTTCTGATCGCCGATCTTGTCGGCAGGTATATAGTTCTCAAGTATGATGAGATCCTCCAGCTCCTCCTTCGGACTCATTCCTATCTTGTCTCTTACTTCATTGCCGGTCACGAGGCCCTTGGTGTAAAGGTCGCTGTAGACCGCTGCCATCGTCTGCAGGTCGTAGCTGTAAAGGCTCGACAGATTGAAGTGCCAATACATCTTGTCACTGATGAGCAGCTTCCTGGTCAGCTCCTGCTCTATCTCCTGTGCTATCGGTCTGACCGTGTTGTTGACAAATGCGTTCCATTCGTCACGGTTGAACCGTCCCACTCCAAGCACGAAAGGCGGCACTCCGATGATGCTGGCCACCATCCTCCTGTCCAGCTCGATGGCCTTGTCTATCGCAAGATCCGTCAGGGACAGCGGTCGGATCTGTTCGACATCGAACTGATCCCGTGGTATCAGCCAAGGCTCTCCCACGCTGCTGCTCTTCACATACTCGTTCAGGAGCTTCTGTCTCCCTTCGGGAGACGAGAACTCATCCACCAGGGCATCTACCTTGACCACCATTGTCGGCTTCCATTTGGAACTCATGAAGGCATTGGTGGTCTTCTGTTCCTGCTTCAGATTGTCGGCGATGTCCTTCAGGGATGCCGTCAGTCCTTCGCCGAGCCACAGATGTCTTGCATTCGGGTTATATACGAAGTGCAGCAGGTTCTCGCTCGGATCATGGTCCTTGCCGTCTATGGTGACGATGTAGTCCCTGCCCTTGTCGATCTCCTTGAAGCCGACCCTGTCTGCCGTAATCGGTTCCAGGTCGCCCAGGATGTTCCTTGTGCTGCCGTTGGGCAGCTTCTCCCTCTTCATATGGACCTGCACCACGCTGTTGCCTCTGCCGTACAGCAGCAGATTCATGATGATCGAAGTCATCCAAGTCTTTCGAGTCATCGTCTTCGTGGGATAGATGTCCACCTTCTTGCTCAGCTCATTGATGACTCTGATGTCACCGTTTTTGGTGTTGGCCATCAGGTAGATGGTCATCGAGCCGATCAGGTCCGCTATCTTCCTGACAGCCGTCTGCACTTCAGGGCAGTCTGCCAGGGTCACATAGTGTCCGGCTCTTATCACATCGTCCCACCTGTCCACGCCCAGGAAGGCGATGCTCCTCTTTGAGGATGGAGCTGCGGCCCTTGTTTCTTCCTTTGGTCTTAAAAAGTCAAAAATTCCCATTTACTGTTCACCAAACCATGCTTTTGCTTTCTGTTTCTTTTCCATGTTTTCCAAGTATCTGATGCACCGGAACACGCTCCGGTCGAAGAGATCTATCCTTGAGGTGCTGTTTACTTTCTCGAACTGCACCATGTCGTCAGTCTTTTCGATTGCTCTGACATTGGCCACGCAATACTCAAATGCTTCGCTGTGCATGTAGTATAGTGTGTTGTCCTTCCGTTTTTTCTCGATGTGACGGAAGCCTTCGCTCTTCTTGTAATAATATTGCGGCTGATCCACGATGTTGAACTTCTGCCGCTGCATCTCCATGAAAAACTCTCGCCCGAACTTCCTATCGAAGCCGACCTGGAGGATGTTGAAGCCTTTCTTCCTCATGTCAACGAACCAATTGACGATGTCACCGTAGTTGACGGTGGGGGAATTGCACATCGTCAAAAGTCCGTTGTCAGCCCATCCGAACAGCGGAATGTCGTCCTCATCCGCCTTCTTGTATGCCTCGGTCAGCGGGAAAAATGCATGCGTGATGACTATGTCCACGCCCTTGTAGGATCCGTACAGCGATGCAGCTGTAAGGTCGTGCATCT
Organism: Oscillospiraceae bacterium; assembly: GCA_045606085.1. Taxonomy (GTDB): domain Bacteria; phylum Bacillota; class Clostridia; order Oscillospirales; family Ruminococcaceae; genus CAG-115. Next base: position 2,836 of record JAZURJ010000003.1, on the reverse strand, counting down.
TTGACAGGTCAGCTCCTCCGAACCACTTGATCGGGAGCTTCCTCAGATCATCAAGAGTCCAATCGTAAAGTGCATCGCTCCGCTTGAACTCGTCGATGTCGAAATAGGCACGCATGGCCGAGGTGTATATGTTCAGTGATCTTGACAGGAAGTCTTTTCTCTGCTGCGGATCGTTCTGAGCCTCCAGCGATTCACGCAGCATGTCATCCGGTCTGATCGTCACTCCGTAGGACAGGTTCGCCTTCTGATGCTGGATCGGGTTGGTGTAGTCCACATATCCCTTCTCGTCCTGGTCAGCTCGTGCCACGAAGCTGAACAGTGCATCATCCTCAACGAGGCCCTTGGCCACCTTTACGGCATACTCCATGCGGCGATAACCGAAGGAATTGATATCGTCCCCGGCAGTCGTAATGCCTACGATGAGCTTGTTCGTGTATGCCTTCATGGCCTCTTTGAACCTGTTATATTGAGCCGGGGACGAATACCGAGCTATCTCGTCAGCGATAGCAAAATTACAGTTGAAAGAGTCCTGGCTCTTCGGGTTACTTGCTAAGGCCTGTATCTGTATCGAGCCGGCCATGTTTCCCTGACTGTCTCGGAGCGTGCATGATATCGTGTGAGATTGATTGTTATCCGTGATCCTGAACTCGTCATCATAGCCCTTGTATTGAACGCTGAACTTTAAAAACTCAAAGGACTGCATGGCCTGCTGGAGGCTGTTTCCAACGATATAGCACTTGCTTCCGCTCTTCGCCTGAAGCAGAGACACGCCCCACCGGAGAGCTGCGTCGAAGGCTGTCTTGCCGTTCTTTCTGCCCATCATGATGAAGGCTTCCTTGTATCGCCTCTCATTCGTTCCCTTGTAGAAGAAGCCGAGGAGGTTATACACCACGAAGATCTGCCAATCCTGGAGGAGAAAAGGAGTCCCCATCAGACTCTCCCCGGAAAGCGTCTCGCCCTGCTTGTGGACGAGCGTGGTCTGTATTATGTTTATGACGAAGTCCGCATCATGTGTGCGGAGTTCAAGATCTTCTCGCTGTAGGTCTTTCTTGAATCGCTCACACCGTGCGACGATTTCAGCTCCGACGATCCTTTCGCCGGAGATCGCATCATCTGCGAACTTCTTCGCAATCGACATATAGCTTTTCATGCTATCATTATGGTCAATTTTTTCTCCACTTTTTACGGAATGAGCCTAAAATGAAAAAGAGAGGGCAAAAACGCCCTCTGAATTTCATTTTAATCTGTATTCGTTGATGATCTCCTGGATGTCATCCAGGAAGCTCCAATAATTCCAGCCTTCCATTTTGCAGACTGTTATCTCAAACTCTATCTCCCTGCGGAGCTTCTTCAGGGCGAAGGATCTCCGAGCATTGTCCAGCTCACGAGGATTCACAGCTTCCCTGACCTCTTCCTTCTGCACATAAGTGCTGACCGAAAGAGTGTATCCGTTCCGGATGACCTCATCCCTTGATACGGTCCTTGTAAGGCCGTTCTCACGGTCTTCAAAGATGATGCTGGTGTCTGCCTTGCTTTTATTGAAAACAATGATACAGGTGGCTATCCGTGTGTCTACGAAGGTGTTGCCAGGGATGTGGACTACTCTCTCGACGTAGTTGTTGTCTACCATCCACTGTCTGATCTTGCCTTCTCTCTGTCCTCTGTAAAGGACACCCGGAAACTCCAGCACGATCCGCTTGCCGTGGTCTGCGAGATGGTAAAGTATGTGAAGCATGAAGGCATAATCTGCCTTGCCCGGAGGAGCTGTGCAGGGTGCATCCCTCCATCTGATGTCATCCTCGTTAGGTTCCCATTTTATCGAAAACGGAGGATTGGCTACTATAAGGTCAAACTTCTCGCCAGGGAAGCCGTCATCCTTCAGAGTGTCTCCTGCATAGCCGTGGAAATTAGTGAGCAGCTGCTCTGCCTTTTCCAGCTCGTCCCGATATAGCTCCTGTCCGTACTTCTCCACCTCATCACCGAAGACAGCAAGCAGGTTGCCCTGTCCGCAGGTCGGATCATAGGCTCGCTTCGGCTCGAAGTCCACATAGCTCTTGATAGTCTCCGCCAGCTCAGGAGGAGTGTAGAAGATGCCAGCGGCTTTGAATTCAGCCTTGATGTTCTTCAGGTTCTTCTCGGTCAATACTTGGCACCTCCGTGCTGTCTTGTCACATTCGGCTTAGCATATGCTTTTTGATTAGTGTGGTATGTCTCGATAAGGTCTTCCTCTCTCGGCATCTCGAAGACCGGAAGCTCCTGCTGGAACCGACCGACCAACATGTTTAGCCGCTGCTTGGACCTGTTTCGGTTGGAATAGACTCCGAGAGGCACTTGAAATGTCTGCCGATCTATGAAATTCCGGATTATCTTCGTGCCTTCAGTATGAACAGTGATACTCCTGAGTGAATCAGACATCACCATGATGTCCTTCTTGTCATTAACGATTATCATATGCCGTCCTCCGATATGTTGCTGATCGCATCGAACAGTGTCAGCTTCTTTTTGTCGTTCCGGTCCAGCTTCGCTCCGGCTTCAGCTCTTCGCTTTCTCCGCTGCTCCGTGAGCGACAGTTCCTTCAGATATTCCAGGACTCGGCTGTCAAGATCTCGGTAGTCCTTCAGCGTACCGTCACCGGACATGTACCGCTTCCATGCCTGATTTCTTGCTTCCATGTTTTCAGCAAGGTTTCTGATGGCAATATCGTACTCAGGACGATAGATCCCAAGCGATTCCATCTTCGCCGTCAGGTCGGCGATGTTGTTCTCTATGTTTTTCTTTATGCCCATTTTCGAAAAAAGCCTCCGTGGGGGGAAAAAGTAAGTCGGAGGCCAAGCGG
>JAZURJ010000002.1:0-8769 GCA_045606085.1 Oscillospiraceae bacterium | reverse complement strand
GCCTCGCCCTTCCTCATGCCCGTCATAAGCAAAAAATAAGGATAAAGCCACAGATCTATATGCTCCTTTACGGCCTTTTCCTCATCCTTTGTCGCTGGTTCTCTCCTGACCGCTTTTTTGGCCGTTCTGGGCATCGAAACGATATAGGCGGGGTTGTTATCTATCCATCCTCGTTCCGTTGCGTAGGCGAAGATTTGAGCGTATATGGAGAGGTATTTCGATATCGTCTTGCGTGAGTAATCCTCGGAGACAAGTTCGTCAAGGTGGGATTTGATATCCTTCGCTGTGACGGAGCGGAGATATTCGCCTTTTTGCCGTTTCTTTATCTCCCGGAGCGGTTTCCTATACGCAACCGTTGTCGAGATCTCGACCTCGTCCTGATGCCATCCGTCCCATTCATCGGCCACATCATTAAAGAGACGGCCACGGACTGATTCTTCTTCAAAAGCGAGTATCTTCTTGTTTATTTCCTGTTTTGATCGCCCGTAGAAATAATGGCGTTTGCCGTCAATCGTTATCGTTTTACAAAGGCGGCCGTCAGATCTCTTTTTCATTTCGTGTATCTCGGATTCCCCAGCAATAATTCGGCATACTCTAAGAGCCGTTTCTGGCCTTCTTTGTTGAGGCCGTCTGTCCACGCATCGAGGAGCGGTTCGGCTTCAGGCGGGAAGGAACGAACCGGGATTTTCTCGGCTATGTTTATGATAAAGTCGTCAACATCTGCAAGAAGATCGTTGACTGATATCCCCATAGCGTGAGCCATTTTAGCAATGGTTTCGGTATCAGGGGCGAAGGCTTTGCCTGTGTTCGGGTTAACGCCCTTTTCGAGATAGTTGATTGTGGTGTTTGATACACCCGCCCTTGTGGCGAACTGTCTCTGACTCTCGCCGTGGGTGTCTCTATAGAGTTTTACTTTTTCTCCGATAGTCATGGCAATCTCCTCAATTATTAGTGTCAAATAGATTATACAAAGATTACAAAAGAATGTCAACCAAATTTTTCGCCAAAATATTTTTAATTTTTTTGTTCTATACAGTTGACAAAAGGATTGAACAAGATTAAAATGAGTACAGTCAAAGGTAATTAACACCTACAAAAAGGAAGGAGACATAAAAATGAGTCAGGTAATGAATCATTGGTATTCAGACGAATGGTGCAGAGATAATCATGCAAGGAATCAGGATCAGCTTCAGGAGATCGCAAGTAAAATCCGCATCGGTTGCAAAGTAGATGAAATCAAGGTTTTCGGCGATTATGTTTGCACAATTTACAAGAACGAATCACTCGGCCTCATATATTGGGTTAAGGACACTTTCGGACATATCTCCGAAATAGATGAAGCAAGAGAACGCTGAAAACCTTCAAATACAAATCCTTCCCGGTGGGTGGTTAAACCGGGAGAAAGGAAGAACATGAAAACAATCTGGCAATATCATGGTTTCACGATCAAAAAAGAACATATTGCAGACATTGATGACGGTGGCAAACCGTATCAGTACGAAGTATATCAGGATGATATGCTTGTAAGCATAGAAATGACACTGAGCGATGCAAAATTCTATTGCGACAATGGGTATTCATTATAAGAAAGGGGGTGAACAGATGGGCGAAAAGATAAAGAAGAGGCGTATGGAACTCGGACTAACTCAGAAAGACCTCGCCATGAAGGCCGGAGTGTCCCGTGTCCAGATCAGCAACCTCGAGCGGGGAGCTTGTCAGTTTTCTACATTGGAAACCGTAAAGAAGCTCTCGAACGCTCTTGAGGTATCTATAAGCTATTTTTTTGAATAAGGTGTTTCACAAATTGAACAGAAGGAGAAGGACATGAAAGAAACAGAAACCTACCGTTCTGTCCTTGCAGATCTCTTGAATGCAAAAGAAGAGCGGATATGGAAACAGAAGGAAATCGCAATGTACTTCGGATTGGATCCGAGAACGGTGAAGAGCCGGTACGGTGTCGGCCGTGAGGGAATCGAAGTTCATCTGCTGGCAAGGAGAGTGAGCGGGAATGGCTGAGAAAAGGCCGAGAGCGGCACGGGTCGGCAAACAGTTCGAAGCGAAGTCGAAGTTCTACGATTATGTGAGCTGTCCGAAGTTTTGGTTCTATCAGAGCGATCCGGGCGTAAAGCACGATAACAAGCAGTGCCGGACTTGCATCTATCGGAGCAACCACCACGACCAGAACGCAGAGATGATCCATTGCGATTACATCGGATTCACGGGTCACATGAGGGGATGCCATTCGTCACCGACTTGCACGAAGTATGTGAAGGGCAAGAGGCTGAGAAAGAGGCAACAGTTTAATCCGAAGCACAAGGCCGGGTTCAGCAACACCATTGACGAGCCGCCTTTTGCAAGGCTGAAAAGGTTCACGAAATGACCGAAGCGGAACGGAGAACGATCTACGCCAATATAGACAAGCGGCGTATCAGAGAGCTTGAGGCGAGAGTTAAACGCCTCGAAGAAGAGAACAAAGCCCTATTAAATAGGATAGCGGAATTGGAAGGAGGCAAAAGTGAGCGAAACATTTTCAAGCGAGTTTAAGGAGACGGTCGCATTCGTTGCCTTAACGGCATGGGACGGCATTACAAGGGCGGCTAAGTGGTATTGGAAGCGGTACGCAAGAGAGACACTCTGCTTCTTATGCGGGTTTCTGCTGGCCATCATCGTGTTGCGTATGGCTCCGTCAAAACAGGCAACGGAAACAGCCGTAGCCGAGACGGTAACGGTTCAAGAGACACGCACGGCAACGGAAGGGCAGAAGACGACATTGTACCGCAATGTGGCAAGAGCCTTGTACGGAATAAGGCAGTACAACTTATCGCCGGATGCGAAACGGGCATACATCCAAGTGATGCTGAACCGAGCGAATCCCGAGATCCAATACGATGTCATGAAGGGAACGGACGACCTCGCCAGCGTTCTCGCAGTACCGAAGCAATGGCAAGGATATAACCCGGAAGGAAACTACACCGAAGAAGACTTCCAGCTCGTCAAGGAGTTTTTGGAGAGCGGTTCCGGGAATGTTCTGAACAATGACAGATATTTCTGGGTCGAAGTCAGACAGGGCTATATCATCTGCAAGACGGACATAAGCGGGAGCGGAAAAAATTATAAGGAGCAAGTAGTGCAATGATGAACTCAATAGATCTGATTATTTCAGCGAGACAGCATCTGGTCGAGGCGATATCACTGATAGACAGAGTCGCAATGATGAAATCGAAAAAAGGGTATTGGTACGATAAAGGCTCGTTATCATGCCGTTGTTCAAACTGTGGTTGCAAGTCCACGAAGGAATACAACTTCTGTCCGCATTGCGGAGCAGATATGAGAGGTAAAGACAATGGCTGAGTATGTCGACATAGACGGCCGAGTTGTTGTAACTGACACGAGAGGCAGAGAGCTTGAAACGACCGTGAGACACATCTTGGAATTTAACAAAGGGGTGTATACCGCCGCCGATGTGCGGCCTGTTGTGCGAGGGAAATGGATTGAATACCCAATAGCGGACGGAATGAATCAATGTTCTCTGTGTGGCGTTTTGCGGTTTGGAGATTCGAACTTCTGCCCCAATTGCGGAGCTGAAATGAAAGAGGAAAGCTTATGATTCCGTGGATTTATGCAGACCTCGACACGATTATTGACAGCTATTCAGAGCCGCCGAAGGAGGAATGAGCATGGAACTTTTGATTAACATACCGAAAGAGTTTGAACAGCATTTCCAAGCGGATAGGTTTGAAGACAGCTTGCACCGTCTTAGAGCGGACATGCATTTGATGGCGGGGCTTTATGAGCAGGAAACCGCAGAGATGCTTATTGAGGCGTTCAAGAACGCCGTCCTCGTACCACCGCATGGGAGACTGATCGATGCGGATGCACTTGAACAGGACGCACAAAAACGTATGTTGATGTGCAACAAAAACGATAACCAATTCCAAAAGCCGTATGAAGTGATGAGGGCAATTTCACTCGCTCCCACCGTCATTGAGGCAGAGGAGAACGAGCAATGACAGTCGAAGAATGGAAGAGAAAAAATCCAGCAATTCAGAGAAAGCCAATCGATGGAATACTTTGAAAGCGGTGGGATATGAGAGGGAGAGAGAATGAATGACGGAATGTGTGACGGATGTGGGAGACGGATCCCGACCGATTCGGAGATGTACTTCGTCCATACCGATTATGGCGAAGAGTGCTACTGCGAGAAGTGTGCGACCGATTTGCTCCATGAGGAGAAATCGGACGCAGAAATCCTCGACAAGTTCTTCATTCACAGGACGGTGGGATGCGATGGATGACTTTGGGATATGCACAAATTGCGAATTCCCGATAACGCCGGGCGAACCGATATTCAATGTCGAGGGCGAAGACCTTTGTGAGCAATGTGCGTGGGATCAGCTGATGAGGATCCCCAAGCGTGAGATCCTGAAGGAGTTTTTCACGGTCAGACCTTCGAGAAGGAGAAATGATGATACAAGCGAAAAAGACAGAATATTTTAAAACGAAGGTTCAGCTCTGCTTTGACCCGGATTACATTGACTGCAAGCACTGCCATCTATTGGAGACATACAGCAGAGAAATGTGCAGAATCACGGGAGAGCTGATAACGAACGACAGATGCGTGGGCAATTTCTGCCCGTTCCTCGATGAGGTCATCGAGTACCAAATCAACTATGAATACAACAAAATAATAAAAGGAGACGAAAACAAATGAGTCTTATAGCGTCAGACAAAGGAAACGGAACCCACTTCGAGATCATTCCCGAAGACACTTACACGGCGATATGCTGTGAGGTCATAGACCTCGGATTACAGGAAAACAAAGCCTATGACAAAGTCCAGCCTAAAGTCCTTATCGGTTGGGAAATCCCGGAGCTTCAGGTGGAAATCGGCGGGGAAATGAAGCCGAGGATATACACGAAGCAGTACACAAACAGTCTGAACGACAAGGCCACGCTCTGCAAGCATCTGGTGGCGTGGAGAGGCAAACAGTTCACGGAAGAAGAGAAGAAGGGCTTCGATGTGAGCAAGCTCCTCGGCGTTCCTTGCCTTCTCCAAATCGTTCATGAGAAATCCGGCGACAAAACCTATGCGAACCTCGGAAGCATCACAAAGCTCCCGAAGGGGATGCCGAAGCCGGAACCGCAGATGCCGCAGATCCGTTTCGACATAGACGAGTCACCGCTCTCGATGATCAACGAGATGCCGTCATGGATTCAGGACATCATCAAGGAGAGCATCGAGTACAAGGAGCGGACGGACGGCTTTGAAGATCTGGGAGAGAATGAAGGAGGTGACCTTCCGTTTTGAAGACACAGGCCGAAAAGATAATGGACTACTGTAAAGAACACGGAAGCATAACGGCGTATGACGGAGCATACAAGCTGGGAATCCTTCAGTTCTCCGCAAGGATCTGTGAGCTTCAAAGGGCGGGAATACCCGTGAGGATAGAGCCTACGAAGTTCAAGGCACAGGACGGTTCGATGCACCCGTGCAAGCGGTATTATGTAGGATGAATTTTAACTATATAGGGGCGGGGCTTCTGCTCCGTCCCGGAAAGGAGGGACAATGGCAGAAAGAAGAATGTTTGCCAAGAAGATAGTTGAGAGTGATGCTTTCCTCGATATGCCTTTATCATCGCAAGCATTGTATTTCCATCTGTGTATGGGAGCTGATGATGACGGATTCCTGAACGCACCGAAGCGTATCATGCGGATGCTCGGATGTACAAAGGGCGACCTCGAGATCCTCGCAAGAAATAGATTTATCCTGTGCTTTGATTCCGGCATAGTTGTTATTAAGCATTGGAGAATCAATAACAACATACGCAAGGACAGATACAGGCCGACACAGTATACCGAGGAATTGTCCCAGCTCACAGTCAAAGAGAACAGTGCCTATACATGGATTAATCCACAGTTATCAATGCTTCTTGAGGAGGTGGATACCAATGGTATACCAAATGGATACCAAATGGATACCCAGTATAGTATAGGTAAGGATAGTATAGGTAAGGATAGTATAGGTAAGGATAGTATAGAAAAGAAGAGAGGGGGCTTTGTCAAGCCCACGGTCGAAGAGATAAAAGCCCATGTCATCGAGAAGGGTTATCACTTTGATCCTGAAGCGTTCTTCTCGTTCTATGAGTCTAACGGGTGGAAGGTCGGAAAGAATCCGATGAAGTCATGGCAATCAGCTTGCATCACTTGGGAAAAGCGGGAAGACAATTCCGCTCCGAAAAGCAAAAAGTTAAGCGATATGTCAAACGAAAAGGTGACGCCGCTATCCGCTGAAGAACGCCAGAAGCTGAAGGGAGTAATAAGACGATGAATTATTATTACTATCACTCGAATAAAAAGCACCAGCCTATTCGCTCCAAGTACGGCAACAGGATCGTTGAGTTTGACGGATATAAGTTTGACTCTCAAGGTGAGAGCATGAGGTATTATCAGCTCAAGATGTTACAGAAGGCCGGGAAGATATCTGGACTTCAAGTCCATATCCCGTTCGAGCTTATACCGAAAGACGGGAAGCATCGTGCGATATATTACGAAGCCGACTTTGTTTATATCGAGAACGGAGAAAAGATCGTAGAGGACTTCAAGGGATTCCGAACGGATGTATACAAAATCAAGAAGCGTATGATGAAGTGGCTGTACGATATCGACATCAGGGAAACGAGCGACAAGGATCTGGGCAAAAAGCGTGTAAGGCTTTGAGGTAATTCAATGACAGAACTTGACGAGTACCGAATCATTGTTCAGGAAATAGAAAGTCTGCTCCTTCAGCGTGAAGAACTTATGACAACACGGAACCGCATAACTGCCAGCCTTAACGGAATGCCCAGAGCCGGGAACGATCCGCACAAGATGGAGCAATGGATAGATAAGCTCATAGATCTGGACAACAAGCTGGACACGGAGATAGACAAACTGTTTCAGAGCAATGACTTTACACGGGAGCGGATTAACATACTGCCGACCTCACACATGAAGAACGCCATGCTGTTCCATTACATTAACGGCTTAAGCTGGCAAGAGACCGCAGACAAAATGAACTACTCGATCCAGCGGGTGTATCAATGGAGAGCAATGGCCCTGAAGACTTTGATAAAGGAGACGGAGTAAAATGGCAGAGTATATCGAAAAACAGCACTTGATAGACTTCCTTGACGGATGCATTGAGGAAGAGAAGGGCAACCGATCTCAAGTAATTGTTGAGGCCATCAAGATGACGATAGATCGTATGCCATTAGCAGATTTGGTAGAGCGGAAGAAGGGCGAATGGTATGATCGTGGTTCGCTTTCGTGCAGATGCTCAAACTGTAGATGCAAGTCGCCGGAAGAGTTCAGCTTCTGCCCAAACTGCGGAGCGGATATGAGAGAAAACAAAAGTAAAGAAGTTTAGAGTAAATTATATTTTATTAGAGTATCATAGTGTAGTATATTATAGCCTGAAATAAGGCATCAAGCACATCGGTTCCTCGGTGTGCTTTTCTTATGTTTGAGGGCTGAATGAAAGTTATTCATCATACATTGTCAAGGGAGTTTAAGGAGCTTCAGATCCTACCGCTTGCAGACTTGCACCTCGGTGACATTCACAGCGATGGGAAGAAGATTCTTGAAGCGATCGAGTATATCCGAACTACGCCGAACTGTTACACGATATTGAACGGCGACTTAATGGACAGTGCTATCAAGTCAAGCATCGGTGATATATACGGAGCGAACCTTCAGCCGATGATGCAGTTAGAACAGGCCGTGAAGTTATTCGGAGATATATCCGAAAAGATTCTCGCAGTCACTCCGGGCAATCATGAAGCCAGAATATATAAAAGCGATGGGCTGGACATCACGCAGATTATGTGCAACCAGCTGGGAATAGGTGAGCGGTATTCGTCTGCTTCGGTTCTTTTGATCGTGCGTTTCGGGAAGACCGCAAGCCACGAACACGGACGGCCTGTCTGTTACACGATATATCAAGTCCACGGCTCCGGCGGTGGCAGACTTGAGGGCGGGAAGATTAATCGCCTGATGCAGTTGGCATCGATCGTTGATGCTGATGTGTACATCCACAGCCATGTGCATACTCCAGCGATAGTTAAGACGGCATACTTTCGCCCAAGCCTTCAGAACAATTCGGTGATGAAAGTCGACAGGCTATTCATCAATACTTCATCCACGCTTGAGTATGGCGGCTACGGTGAAGTTCAGTCATACAAACCAAACAGCACAGAAACTCCGCTCATCATCCTTGACGGCACACGAAGAAGGATGAGAGCGATATTATAAATCATCATAGTGTTTCTCCTTTTCATGTACTCCTTTCAACATTGCCTCGTTCGGACATTCCGGCTTTCCTTCCCCGGGTCGGCGGGGCAAACTTTTGAAACCTATGAAAGAATACGCAGAAAAGTTTTATAACAGCAGAGCGTGGAAGCAATGCAGACGAGCCTATGCCAAGAGCGTGGGCGGCCTGTGTGAGGTGTGCTTGGCTAAAGGTTTATACACGCCCGGTCAGATAGTCCACCACAAGATACATATATCACCAGAGAACATCGATGATCCGGGCGTTGTATTAAATTGGAATAACCTTCAGCTCGTGTGCTATGACTGCCACCGAAAGATACACGATGAAGATATAAACCCGAACAAAAAACCAAAAAGATACAAAGTTGACGAGCTGGGGAGAGTTTCCATCCCCCCCGATTCAAATTTTTAAAGCGGCCGCTGGGGCACAAGTCGGATCGGAGCCATGTCGTTCTGTGAGTCA
>JAZURJ010000001.1:0-48487 GCA_045606085.1 Oscillospiraceae bacterium | reverse complement strand
GCCGCCCTTGCCGCCTCTTGCTACTACAACAGGCTCATCATCCGAGATATCCGCCATTATTCTGCCGGTGTGAGCATCCTTTATTATCGTGCCTCTCGGAACACGGATAACGGTAGGTTCCATGGATTTTCCGAAGCAGCGTCTTGCACCGCCGTTTTCGCCATCGGGGCCTGTGTACTTCTTCTTGTAGCGGAAGTCTATCAGCGTGGAGAGGTTGTCGTCAGCCTGGAACACGATATCCGAGCCCTTGCCTCCGTCGCCGCCGTCAGGACCGCCCGCGTTGACATATTTCTCACGATGGAACGACACTGCGCCGTTTCCGCCGTTACCTGCCTTTATGGATATTTCTACCTTATCAACAAACATCGTATCCCCTTCTTTCTGTTTAATCTAGTATTGTCTTAAATTCCTGCCCTATACGACAAATAAGGCGGATATGATATCCGCCTTATGAGGTCAACCGTACTGGTAAATTAGTCAGCGTATACGCTAACCTGCTTTCTGTCGCGGCCGAGACGCTCAAACTTAACCTTGCCGTCTACGAGAGCGAACAGAGTATCGTCAGAACCGATACCTACGTTGTTACCAGCATGGATCTTAGTGCCACGCTGTCTAACGAGGATGTTGCCTGCGAGTACGAACTGACCGTCTGCGCGCTTTACGCCCAGTCTCTTGGACTCGGAATCACGGCCGTTCTTGGTGGAACCTGCACCCTTTTTATGAGCGAAATACTGTAAACTGATCTTAATCATTATGTTATCCTCCTGTAATTCTGGTTTCAAGCTTTATCTTACTGTGTTCCTCAGCAATGAAGACCATGTGCTGATGAAACGATGCCAGCAGCTGTTCGGCAGGAACGCTCTTCTCGCGAAGATGGAGCGTGATCTCGTTCTCCCTGACCTCGACATCAGCCTCAGCCCCGAAGAAATCCGTCACGGTGTTGCATACCAGCATGACCGCCGAGCTTATAGAAGCACAGACGATGTCATTGCCGTGCGTACCATAGCCTGCATGGCCGGACACCGCAAATCCCGTGAAATATTCACCCTGCTTGTAAAAAACAGCTTTAAGCATTATGCGTTGATAGCTTCAATTCTTACCTGGCTGTAAGGCTGTCTGTGGCCCATCTTTCTCTTGATGTGCTTCTTGGGCTTGTATGTGAAGACTGTGATCTTCTTAGCCTTGCCATTCTTCAGGAGAGTAGCCTTTACGGAAGCGCCGTCTACATAAGGAGCGCCAACGGTAACGCCGTCATCCTTGCCTACCATGATAACCTTGTCGAATGTGATCTCGCCTTCAGCTTCGAGCTTCTCGATGAAGAGGATATCGCCCTCTTTAACCTGGTACTGCTTTCCGCCTGTTTCGATTACTGCGTACATATTTTTTACCTCATTTTTATCAGACTCGCTGCGTCAGGGCGCAGTTATGCTTAAGACCCTGCACATGCGGCTTTATAAGTATACCACAATCAAATCAAAAAGTCAAGCATTTTCATGTTTTTTAACTTTATCACAAATTCCCCGCAAAGTGGCACGAATGTTTTTTGGCAAAGTACACATATAAAACAGCATTTCTATGAACTTAATATACAAAAATACAACACAAGTCGATTTTTTTGTTGCTTTTCCTGCACATCTATGATATAATTTTATTATGGTACATACCAGAATAACTTACAGGAGAATTATCCCATGAGCAAAACGACAAAAAACAAAACTGTAAAAGTAGAATTCAACAAAAAGATGATTCTGATACATGCCTGCATACTGCTTGGCGTATGTATAATCTTCGGCGTTATCAACTTTATAAACAAGGCGATCCTTAACGCCGCTCTCATCGTGGGCTGCGGAGTTGTTGCGTTTGTCCTCTCGTTCATTCTTAAGAAGACATCTGTCAGAACACGCGGATTTGTCCTTTCAGTCATTCAGATAATAATAATCATAGTAATGTCAGTTCTGAATCACGAAATGCAGGCGATGTTCCCGCTGATGCTTGCCTCGATGGCTATTGCAGCTATGTATTACAGCAAGGCCTGCCTCATCACACACTGGGCTATCATGAGCGTAGCGGCGATCGCAGGCATTTTCCTGAACGACCTGTTCTACGGTGGTGCTGAACTCGGCTCGCTGATTAAGGGCATCGTCGGACTGAACATCGGTGCATACCTCATCTATTACCTCGCAACCTGCAGCATTAAATTCATCTCCTCCGCCCAGAATGCAAAGGCAGAGGCAGACGCACTCGTTGAGCAGGTAAAGGAAAATATGTCTGTGACCGAGCAGCTTGCTGAACAGCAGACCTCTGTTGTAGAACAGATCGCCGCTCTCTCCGAAACACTCACTGCTTCCAGCGAAAAGATGCACAGCGTTGCAAACGACATCAACGATGCCGCTGAACAGCAGCAGGTGACAATCGAAGATATCTCCTCCGACATCGACAGCATCACAGCTGAGACCCACAACAGTCTTGCTGCAGCAGAAAAGGCTGCCGAGGCCGCATCCAACAGCACTATTCTTCTTAACGAGAACAATGAGGAAATGCACAAGATGTCTGCCGCAATGACAGAGATCGAAGAGACCTCCGCTAAGATTCAGGATATCGTAAAGGCTATCGAAGATATCGCATTCCAGACAAACATCCTGGCACTCAACGCATCCATTGAGGCTGCCCGTGCTGGTGCAGCCGGCAAGGGCTTCGCAGTAGTTGCCGACGAAGTAAGAAACCTCGCATCCAAGAGCCAGGATGCCGTACAGAGCACAACGACGCTCATCGAAGCTTCCAACGAAGCTGTACAGCGTGGTAAGGAAGTGGCAGACGGCGTTGCCGAGCGTATGGCAGCCGTTATAAACACCGCCGAAGAGAGTGCGGCTCACGCAAACAGCATCGCACAGCTCACCGAAAAGCAGGCTGCTGCTATCGAAGCTGTAAAGGAAAAGATCTCTCATATTTCCGATATCATCTCCGAGACCTCTCAGACCGCTGTGGAGAGTGCTGCCATCGCAGCTTCCGTAGCAGACGACTCCCAGAAAGTGGATGAGATCGTAAACCAGTTCAGATAAAAATCCGTCACACAACAACAAGACCGGAGAGCGTTCCCCGGTCTTTGTTTATTTCTGAAGGAAAGTATAGACCCTGTCGTTGAAGTCCTTTGCCTCCTCATAGGCAGCGTGACCAAGCTCAGGATACATATGTATCTCACAGCCGAGCTTTTCCGCGATCTCCTCGGACGCCCTTCCCGTGACTATCTCGTCCACACCGCCTCCCAGAACCAGCACAGGGCATTTCAGTTCTGTAAGGCGGTCATAGGTATCGCAGGTAAGGCACGCTTTCGCAAGGCGTATAAAACGCTGCGGGTCCTTCGGTCTGCTCACCTTTGCAAGCAGCGGCAGCAACATTCTGTATCGCTTCACATACTGCGGCGAATACATCCACTCTGTCATACCAAGGACGATCTTCCCGAAATCGCCCTGCTCCGACAGACGTACCCACTCATTTACTCGCTCATGCACCTTGTCGTTACTTTTCGAGGTCGTCACCGCAAGGACCAGCTTGTTCACGAGTTCAGGATGCTCCAGAGCCAGATACTGTGCCGCCATTCCGCCCTGAGATACGCCCATGACATCCGACTTGTCAATGCCGAGCGACCTCATCGCCGCCGCAATGTCCTCTGCAATGTCACGGACAGTATATCCATCGGGAATGTACCGTTTTTTATCAAACACATATACCGTATAATCCTTCGCAAACCTCCTGTACATCCACGCAAGTGGCAGAGCCGCACCTCTGACATCCTTCAGGCTTAGCCCCGGAATTATCGAAAGCACCTTTTTCCCTTTGCCAAATCTTGCATAATCAAGCTGTGTTCCGTCCAGCTCAAGTGAGAGATTTTTCGCATTGTACAACATACCGTCACCTGTTAACAGACAGCCGCTTCCATTAAAGTGATGAAAGCGGCTGTTTTTTATTCCTTGTTGAGATTTTTTACGCTCTCTCTGCGTACCAGCTTGCCTGTTACGAGAGTACGTCCACGCTTGTAGCTTCCGTCACGTATCTTGTGAAGGATGATATCCACAGCCTCGGTAGACATAACACGGCTGTTTACATCGATCGTAGTAAGTCTGGGAGTGCTGATGGTGGAGTAGATGTGGTTGTCGTAGCCAACGACCGAAACATCATCAGGCACATTTATCCCCGCTGTCTTGAGCTGGTTCACCAGCTTATACGCCGCCTCGTCACAGTTACATACGATGGCTGTGGGCATATCGGCAGGCAGTGTGAACTCGGGGAAGATGTCGCTCTCGTTGGAGCGGTCGCTGATTATCCAGTCCTGACGCAGAGGTATCCTGTTCTCCAGCAGTGCCTTGTAATAACCGAGGTATCTGTCCTGAATACTGGATGTGGAGCTTATGCTGCCCAGAAAACCGATCTTCCTGTGACCGTTTGCGATCAGGTGGCTCGTCAGCATATATGCACCGTAGAAATTATCGGAGAGAACGGTCTCCGCATCCTCACGGCTGCCATAGAAATCAAGAAAAACGGTGGGTATTCCGCAGCTGAGCAGCTTATCCACATATGCATCGGAGAACTGACCCAGCACGATCAGACCATCCACCTTTTTGTCGGCAACGGAATTGGGTATCTCACCCGCATCGCCTGCATCATTCACTACCTCAAGCATACCATAGTAGTTCTGCTTCTGGAGCAGCTCCACGATGTAACGGTACACTATCCAGTAGAACGAGCTTGCGTCTCCGATGAAATGTCTTGCCACAACTATCCCGATGTTGTAGCTTAATCCGTCATGAGCACCTCTGCCTCCCGTATGCATACGATAGCCCATCTCTGTTGCCTTCTGCTTGATCCTTTCACGCAATTCCTCGCTGACGCCGTCACGGTCACCAAGAGCCTTGGACACAGTTACGGTGCTGACGTTCATCACTTTGGCAATGTCGCTCATTGTTACAGCTTTTTTTACCATAATCAGCAAATATCCTTTCTTGAAATTGAATTTATTTACACAGTTTATTTCCTATTAATATTTTAAGTAAAAACCGCAAATTTGTAAAGTAATATTATTAACGAATTTTCAAGGTTTTTTTTGTTGCAAATAAACAAATGCGGCGTTTTTCAATAGCCAAACGCCGCTTGTGCCCGTTAAAACAACGGATATATATTCACCCTGTACAGGAAATAGGGTAGGATAACAGTGCCCGATAACTCAAATTAAATTTAGTTAAACTATTATCCGTTTTTCTCTCTGAGCACATGATACCACATCGTTTCCCCGAAGTCAACGATTATTACAAAACTGTCATCAAACTGTAAACGCTTGTAACCGTTTTGTATCTGCTTTGCAATCATTTTTACCGTTCTGTAACAAAAAAAGCAGCCCAAAGACTGCTTTTGTTATCAATTACCGCGTCTGAGCATCTCCTCGGCAGCCTGCAGGCTGCTTTCGCTCCTTCCGTCGCCGTCGATGATTCTGGCAAGCTCCGCCTTTCGTCCTTCATGATCCAGCTGATGTATGCTGGTGAAGGTACGCTCGCCTTCCGTATTCTTCTCGATCAGCAGATGATAGTCTGCCTGAGATGCGATCTGTGCAAGATGAGTTATGCACAGCACCTGACGCTTCTGTGCAGTTTCCGCAAGCTTTATGCCGACCTTCTGTGCCGCTCTGCCGCTTATGCCCGCATCCACCTCATCAAATATGAGCGTCGGGATATCGTCATTATCAGCCAAAACGCTCTTGATCGCCAGCATGATACGGGAAAGCTCACCACCGCTGGCTATTCTGTTGAGCGGCTTCGGCTCTTCGCCCGCATTGGCGGAAATGAGCATCTCAACAGCGTCCATGCCGTTAATGGTCACCTTGTCCTTTGTTACAGAGAATATGATACGTACATTGGGCATATCAAGGAAACGAAGCTGCTCGCAGATATCCTCGCAAAGCCTGTCAGCGGCAGCGGTCCTGAGCCTTGTTATCTCAGCCGCAGCCTTCTTCACTTCTTCGCCCAGCTCATGCTTCTGTGCCACAAGCTGCTCAAGCTCTCCGTCTGCTCCGTCAAGCTCCAGAAGCTCCGCTCTGCATTCGTCCAGATAATCCACAAGCTGATCGGAATCCATGTTGTACTTACGCTTGGCATGCTTCAGGGCAGACACTCTGTCCTCCAGTGCGGCTTCCCTTGCAGCTCCGCTGTCGTCGTTAGTGAGCGAGGATATCTCCGCTGCGATATCCTCCGCCTCAGGCAGCATGCTTTCTATACGCTTCGCAAGCTCGTCCGCTTCGGGCATGAACGTGCTGACGGAATTCAGCGTGTTCATGGCGCGCCTCAGCAGATCGAGAACACCGACCGTATCCTCGCCGTTGAAGCATCCGTAAGCTGTGTACAATGCCGATTGTATCTTCACGAAATTGCGGCACTTCTGCAGTTCCGCTTCCAGACGCTCGCCCTCGCCCTTTTCGAGTGCAAGCTCCTCCAGCTCCTCCACTATCATGGTGAGTCTCTGTATTTTCAGGGCACGTGTTTCGTTCTCCGTCTGCAGCTTGTGTATACGCTTCGACACCTGCGAAAATCTGCGGAATTTCTCACGGTAATCCGCCAGAACATCTCCTAATCTGCCGTAACTGTCGAGGATATCACGCTGATTATCCGAAGACATCAGGATACGGTTCTCGTGCTGTCCGTGAACATCCACAAGCATGGAGCCAACCTCACGCAGCATCGCCGCAGTGGCAGATCGTCCGTTTATACGTGCACTGCTCTTTCCGTCGGCGGATATCTCACGCATGAGCATAAGCTCGCCGTCCTCGGCAGAAAAACCCATCTCCGCCAGCTTATCCGTCACAGACTGCGGAATATCATCAAAAAACGCCGTAATGACCGCCTTCGGTGCACCCGTACGGACGATATCCTTCGTGGTCCTCTGTCCGAGGATGGCGTTGATGCCGCCGATAAGGATACTCTTACCTGCACCGGTCTCGCCTGTGAACACGTTGAAATTGCCGCCGAACTGTGCGGTGGCTCTTTCGATAACGGCAAGGTTCTCTATTGAAAGCTCACGCAGCAAAGCGTATCCCTCCTCAGTTGTTTCTCATCATCTTTTTAAGCTGCTCAATAAGCTGAACAGCGTGGTTTTCGGAACGTGTCAGCACGAAGATGGTATCGTCACCTGCGATGGTACCAACCACGAAGCCGAACTTCTGCTCATCAAGCACTGCACAGGCAGCATTCGCAAGACCGCTCCTGCACTTTATTACAACGGTATTCATGGCATAATCAAGCTCCAGCACAGCCTGTGCGAACAAGCTGTTGTATGCAGGGGATTTTCCCATCGCCGCCGAGAAATAGCAGTTTACTCCGTTTTCGGACATACCCTTGGTTATCTTCAGCTCACGCATATCCCTCGATACCGTTGCCTGCGTCACCTTGTAGCCTGCCTGCTTCAGGAGTATCTGAAGCTCCTGCTGTGTTTCCACCTCGTTTTCGATGATGATGGAAAGAATCGCTGCATGACGCTGCTTTTTGTCCATGGTATGTCACCTCCGTATATCATTTCAATGGTGTCATCAGTTTGTTTCTTACTGCTCCGAAGAAGCCCTCGCCTGCTTCGATAAGCTCGAGCGGCTTGTCATAACGACTCAGGAGCAATACATCTCCGTCGCCGAAAGGTATGCCACGCTCACCGTCTACGCTTATCGTAACTACACTGCCCTGATAGGAACTGCAGCGAAGGGATATATCCTTGTCCGCCGAGAATATGATGGGACGTGAAAACAATGTATGCGGACACAACGGTGTGCACTCGATACACTCCATATCAGGTGCGATTATAGCACCGCCCGCCGAAAGTGCATAGGCTGTGGAGCCTGTGGGTGTGCTGAATATCACGCCGTCAGCATGTACACTGGACACCTCGCTGTTACCGCAGGAAATGCGGAATTCAGGCAGCTTGGATGCTCTTGTACGCTCTGCCACCACGTCATTCAACGCCTCGCGTGTTTCGCGGCTTCCGTCCGCACGATGTATCTCAACGCTCATTATCATGCGTCTGCTGACGGTGAAGTCCGCCAGTATCTCAGGGATACGGCAGATATCAGACGGCTCCAGTGTAGCCATGAAGCCAAGTCTGCCACGGTTTATGCCAAGCAGCGGCAGCTGATACATTGCCGCAAGCTTGCCCCAGTGAAGAATCGTACCGTCGCCGCCAACAGTTATCATGCAGAAAGCACCATCAAGAGGGCACTCACCCGAATTATCGGGATCGTACAGAACAGGCTGCATTCCGCTGTTCTCCAGCAGCACGGATATCTCCCCTGCAAGCGTTGCCGCAGCAGCGTCCTGCGTGTTGTATGTAATTATCACACTTCTGCTCATAGCTCCGCCACCTTTTCAATATACATCAGATACTCTGTATTTCCATCGCCGCCCTGCACAGGCGAATCCGTCACACCGAGCAGCGAAAAGCCGCACTGCTCTGCAAACTGTGTGATATCCTCCACCACCCTGCGGCGTATCTTCTCGTCCTTTACTATACCCTTCTTGTTCAGTGCCTGTCGGCCTGCTTCAAACTGCGGCTTTATCAGTGCCACCGCACGACCGCCGTTTTTCAGCAGCCTGTTGATGTGCGGTATGACCTGCTTCAGTGAGATGAACGATACATCCGTTCCCACAAAATCCACCTGCTCCGGAAGCTGTGCCGTGCGGATATCCGTCTGCTCCATCACCACGACACGGGAATCTGCCCTGAGCTTCGTGTCAAGCTGGTCTGTACCCACATCCACTGCATACACCTTAGCCGCTCCATTCTGCAGCATACAGTCTGTAAAGCCTCCCGTGGAGGAGCCGATATCAAGACAGGCAAACCCTGAAAGCTGCAGCTCAAATACATTCACCGCACCCTCCAGCTTCAGTCCGCCACGACCGACATACTTTAGCTGCTCGCCTGTCACAATGACCTCATCCTGCTCCGAAACATCACAAGCAGGTTTTGTACAGGGAGCACCGTTCACCGATACTCCGCCGCTTTTTATAAGGCTCTGTGCCGCTGTACGGCTCTTGCACAGTCCCTTTTCCGCGAGATATTGATCGAGCCGCACACACTCACCGCCTTTATCGTAATCTTCTTATCATACTGTCCTTATCCAGCCCGAACATCGCAAGCTGCTCATCAACAGTTGCCGCAGGCACGAAACGGTCTATGCCGACCATATCAAAGCTGCCCCTGAAGCCTCTTCTGCGGAGTGCCGCACACAGCTTCTCCGCAATACCGCCCGAAACGATGCCCTCCTCAAAGAACACCACTCTGTCGTACTGTGCCGCAAGCTCCACCGCACTTTCGGGAAGCGGAGATATCTTGACCAGCCTGAGCCAGTCCGCACCGCTGCGTTCCGCCGCATCGTGCAGCCACGATGCTACCCTGCCGTAGCTGACAGCCAGCGTACCGCTGTTCTTTCCGCTGTATGCGAAATTCGTCGAAGATGAGCCGTTCAGACTTACGCCCTGCGGAAGCGGACCACACTCACCGCCCTTGGGATATCTCACCGCCGCTATTCCCTTGGTATCGTACAATGCACGCACAAGACAATCCGTAAGCTCAGAAAAGCCCGCAGGAGAAAACACAGTGGTATTGGGTATTGCTGACAGCATCGCAACATCGAAGATGCCCTGATGCGTTTCTCCATCCTCACCCACAAGTCCTGCCCTGTCTATTGCAAGGGTCACATGGGTATTTTCTATCGCACAGTCGTGTATAAGCTGGTCATAGCCACGCTGTAAAAATGTCGAATACACCGCAAATACAGGCAACATACCCTCCACAGCCAGACCTGCGGCAAAGGTAACGGAATGCTGCTCCGCTATGCCTGTGTCAAAGAAGCGTTCAGGGAACGCATTGTTGAAGTAATTAAGTCCCGTTGCGTATTTCATCGCAGCGGTAATGGCACATATCCTCTTATCGGCACTGCCAAGCCGTGCAAGTTCCCTGCCGAACACCTCGGAACATGTGAGATGTGCAACGCTGCTGCCCTTTTTGGATACCGCATGGTACTCGCCGGGGTTCTCCTCCGCAGGCTTGTAGCCCTTGCCCTTGGATGTAAACACATGCACCACGCAGGGACGACCGAGCATCTTTGCAACAGAGAGTGCCTCTATCATATCCGCCATATCATGACCGTTGACAGGTCCGATGTAGGTGTAACCGAGATTCTCGAACAGCGTACTGCTGCCGTACAGGGCATCCTTTACAAGACCCTTCGCCGCACGCACGGTACGCTCCAGGGGCTCGCCCACCAGCGGAACTTTGGAAAGTGCCGTCTTGAACTGTTCCTTTGCACAGTAGTATTTCCTTGTGGAACGTATCTGTGCCAGATAACGTGCCAGTGCACCTGTGCTCTTGGAGATGGACATGGCGTTATCGTTAAGCACCACCACAAGACCACTGCCAAGCTTCGCTCCGTTATTCAGACCCTCGTACACCATGCCGCCCGTGAACGCTCCGTCACCTACCACCGCAGCAACCGTGCCCTTTCTGCCGCTCAGCTTCATTGCAGTGGCTATACCGCAGGCAGCGGATACCGAAGTGCTGCTGTGACCTGAGATGAATGCGTCCGCTTCGCTCTCGCTGCGTCTTGTAAAGCCCGAGATACCGCCCAGCGAACGCAGTGTGTCAAAACGCGAGCAGCGTCCCGTCAGCAGCTTGTGTGCGTACGCCTGATGCCCGACATCCCACAGGATACGGTCACGTGCCACATCGAACACATAGTGCATCGCAACGGTAAGCTCCACCGTGCCGAGATTTGATGACAGATGTCCGCCCGTTTTGTTTACAGTTCTTAAAATACAGCCCCGCAGCTCACGGCAAAGACCTTTGAGCTGCGGTAGCGTCATTTCTGAAATTTGTTCATGATTGATGTTATCGTTGAGAAACATTACAGCTCCTTATATTAAGCCACAGGGAAAACCATGGCGATGATGATTCCAAGCATGGAGCCTGCAAGCACCTCGATGGGTGTATGACCCAGAAACTCCTTAAGGTCCTTCTGATCAGAAAGATCGTCGATGTCATCCTCGTCGGCACCGCAAAGCTGGGATATCTCATCATCCATCTCGTCGATGACCTTACGCATACGGTTCAGCTCCTTTGCATGAAGACCCGCATTGTAACGCACGCTCATGGCGTCGTAGATAACGATGACAGCCAGCATCATAGCGAGTGCAAACAGCGGCGAAGAATAGCCAACCGCACGACCCGTATAAAGTGCAACCGACACCACCAGTGCCGAATGAGAGGACGGCATACCGCCCGCACCGACAAGCCTTTCAGGGTTGAAGGATTTCACCTTGATCGCATGAATCAGCGTCTTGATTATCTGTGCCGCCATCCACGCAATAAAACCCACCGACATGATGGGATTAGCCATTAATATCTTCATCATACCTAACACACCTTAATAATTCCTTTTGAGCAGCATTTCCGTGAGTTCTCTTAGGAACTGTGTATCCTCGAACTCATCCAGTGACTTCAATGCCTGCTCTGTGAGTTTTTCTGCCTCAGCACGGGCAGCATCCAGCCCCACTGCTGTGACGTATGTAAACTTGCCGCTCTGTGCGTCGCTGCCTACGGGCTTTCCCAGCAGCTTTTCATCCGCAGTAACGTCAAGGATATCATCGATCATCTGGAAAGCAAGACCGAGCTTTCGTGCAAATGTGCCTGCCGCAAGCTGCTTATCTGCCCCTGCACCTGCCGCAATACAGCCTGCACGGCAGCAGAAATCGAGCAGTGCACCCGTTTTCATGCTGTACATCTGCAGCAGGATGTTTACAGGAAGCTCCTTGCCTTCATTTTCGGTATCGATCACCTGTCCACCTATCATGCCGAAGATGCCCGCACTTTCGCCAAGCAGGGAGATCATCTTCAGTGCAGCAGCAGAATCAAGACGCTTCTTCAATGCAGCCTCTGCAATTATCTGGTACGGAAGCATCGCCAGTGCATCGCCGGCAAGCAAAGCCGTAGCTTCACCGTACACCTTGTGACAGCTGGGCTGACCTCTGCGGAAGTCATCATCGTCCATGCACGGGAGATCGTCATGTATCAGAGAGAATGTGTGCATCATCTCAATGGCACACGCAACCGGAAGAGCCGCCTCAGGCTCCCCGCCGCAGACACGGCAGAACTCCATGACCAGTGCGGGACGTATCCTTTTGCCGCCTGCCTTCAGACTGTGGCGTGCCGCCATTATGACGCTCTTCTGCAGACACTGCGTTTCAGGGAGATAGCCCTCCAGTGCTTTTTCCGTCAGCTCTGCATAATATTCCAGCTGTTCCTTTACCATAAAAGTCCTCACTCGGCCGCTTCAAGCTTCTCAATGGTCAGCTTTGCGGCGTCTATATATTCACGGCACTGCTTTGTAAGCTCCACCGATTCGGTGTAGAGCTTCATGGACTCATCCAGCGTAAGCTCTCCGCTCATGCGTTCGGATATCTCCGCAAGCCTTGCCATTGCCTTTTCAAAATCCATATCTTTACCTTCAGCTTTCTGTTATCTCAGCCTTTACGCTACCCTTTGCAAGACGTATCTCCACCTCGTCGCCCTTATGGAGCTGCTGAGATGATGTAACGATACCGCCATCGTGATAAACCACAGAATACCCACGTACAAGCACCGCCAGAGGATTCAATGCGGATATCATCTCCGCCGCCGAAGCAAGTCTGTGCTCCGACGCCTCCAGAGTGGAATGTGCCCTGCTGCGTATCGTACCGCTTACGCTCTCCAGCCGCTGCGACAAAAGTGCGATGCGGTTTTGCGGCGAACGTGCTCTCGCTATCTCAGCGAGATATGACAGCCTGTTTTCCTGCTCGGAAATGCAGCGTTTCGTATATGCGGTTATCCTGTGCTGCGTGCCTTCGATGGCAGACATTATCATCGCTATGTCGGGAACTGCAAGCTCCGCCGCCGCAGAGGGCGTAGGTGCTCTCATATCCGCCGCGAGATCCGCAAGCGAAAAGTCTGTTTCATGACCGACAGCGGATATCGTCGGTATCGCACTGTCGTATACAGCTCTTGCAACAAGCTCGGTATTGAACGCACCGAGGTCTTCTGAAGAACCGCCGCCGCGTCCGAATATGATGGTGTCCGCACCTGTTGTCTGTGCCCTGCCGATCGCCTTTGCGATGGATTCAGCCGCACCGACACCCTGCACAAGTGCAGGAATCACTGTGAGTGTCACCAGCGGATATCGGCGTGAGATGATATTGATGACATCCTGCAGAGCAGCACCGCCCGCAGAGGTTATCACCGCTATCTTCTTCGGCATGGCAGGTATCGTTCTTTTGCGTGAGAATACTCCCTCATCCGCCAGACGCTTCTTCAGCTCCTCAAGAGCGGCAGCCTGCTCGCCCTCGCCGTCCTTTTCCATGCTGATGCATTTGATCTGATACACGCCTGTTGGCTCGTATACGGCTATCTCGCCGCGGCAGATGACCTTATCACCGTTTTGAGGATCGAATTTCACGGAAGCCGCATTAAAGGAGAACATCACCGCCTTAAGCTGGGTCTGTTCATCCTTCAGGGTGAAATACAGATGTCCTGTCTTGTAATGGCGGGTGAAATTGGATATCTCACCACGCACCGCCACATTCTGCAGCCTTTTGTCAGCACTGATGAGCATGCTCACCACACGGTTGACCTGGGATACAGATACTACCGGCACATCATTCCTTATTGCCATCAAGCTCTCCGAGATAAGCGTTCAGAATGCCGTTGATAAAGCCGCTGTCAGCTTTGTAGGCATACTTCTTTGCCAGCTCCACCGCCTCATTGATAGCGGCAGCGTTGGGCACTCTGTCGCAGTATTTCATTTCATATACTGCTATCTTCATGATGACCATGTTGATCTTGGCGATTCTTGCAACAGAACGTGTAGTGCTGAACTTTGCGATGATATCCTCCAGCTCCTTGTCATGAGCCAGAACGCCATTCACGATCTCATCCGTTTCCTCGTTTTTCATCAGACCGAAGGCTTCCTCATTGGCAGCACATATCTCCTCGGCGTCAACACCGAACAGTGTCTGGTAAAGGATGATGAACGCACCCTCACGCACTTCACGTCTTGTCAGTCTTTCTTCCATTATGTCTTCCTCTTACTGTCTGAATTTGATGCCCGCTACTCTGACATCCACCTTTGTTACCGTAAAGCCTGTCATGCTCTGTACGGCGGACTTGACGCTCTTCTGTACATTCTCTGCAACTGTAACGGCATTGAAGCCCTCCAGTACGACGATGTCAAGAGAAAGAGCCACAGACTCACCTGTCAGCTTTACCTTTACGTTCTTTGTGAACATCTTCATTTTGGAATCAGTCGCCACAAGGTTCTGACCGTTGCTGGCAACGCCCTCGATCTCCGTGGCAGCGACCTCAGCGATCTTTACGATGACCGCATCGGATACCTTGATGGAGCCAACGGGCTTGTGTGTATTTGCTTGCATATTATAATACCTCCTATTTAGAGTCAGATGAACAGATTTATTCCAGTATAGTATATCATATTTTCGGCGTTTGTACAAGTGTTTTTTTCAAATTCAGCAATATATACGCATATTTTCATGTTCTATCACGGACAAGTCCGTCATAGACTTTACAAAACGAAAGTGAGGGAACGCAAATGATAGCAGCCAGAACATGGGAGATACCACTGAAGCACGCCGCTCAGCTTCTGCGGATGCCATCCTGCAGCGGGAATCTGTGTGAACTGAGACTGAGAGCAGGCAGGCGTGCGGTGGCAGTATTGTCGGACGGACGCATGATAAGCTGCTCCGAAACGCTGACGCGGGATGATGTCGAGGCGTGCTTTCAGGAGCTTTGCTGCTATTCGGTGCACAGCTATGCCCGGGAGATATCCGAAGGCTGTATAACACTTCCGGGCGGCCACAGAGTAGGCTTCTGCGGCACGGCGGTGATGCGTGACGGAAAGCTCGAAACACTGCGTGACATCTCATCGCTCAATATACGCATAGCACGTCAGATACACGGCTGCGGCGAGGAACTGTTCCGCTCGGTATTCGGCAGCGGTCTGCGTTCCCTTCTGATAGCAGGCAGACCCATGTCGGGAAAGACCACCGTTCTGCGTGATCTCGCAAGACTTCTGGGCGGAAGATACAGGGTGGCACTCATCGACAGCCGCAGTGAGATCGCTGCGTCATACCACGGGACGCCATCTCTCGATATAGGCGAAAACACAGATGTACTGACAGGCTACGGCAGGAACGAGGGCATAATGATAGCCTTACGCACGCTAAGTCCCGATATAATCCTATGCGACGAGATAAGCGGAGATACCGATGCAATCGCTCACTGCATGAACTGTGGCGTAAAACTCGTGGCTACGATACACGCCGATTCGTCAGATGAGCTGTACGCCGATGACATCACCCGACAGACCGCCCGTTCATTTGACAGCATAGCTGTTCTGGGCGGCAGAGGCAGACTCACTGAACTGATACATAGAGGAACAGCATCGTGAATATCCTTGCAGCGATAACGGCGTTCCTTCTGTGCACAGCTTACGGCATGATAAGGAGCGAGGAGCTGAAAAAGCGTTCACGGCTGCTTTCAGAGCTGAAACGACTTACTGTGGATTTCGCCGTTGCGATCCGCTTCACCTCGCCAACACTGGACGAGCTTGCAGAAAGCTGCTGCGGCGTGTTCGGCGATCTGCTGCGTTGCACAAGGAAAAATGCTCCCGATATCCGCTCGGCGTGGGCAGAGGCGGCAGGTCAGCTTTCGCGGTGCAGCTTCTGCGGCAGAGAGGAAGCCGAGATACTCTTTTCACTGGGACGTGAACTCGGCACCTGCCCGACGCAGGGTCAGCTCTCGCTTCTGGAGCTGCACGAAACACATCTGAACAGTCTTTGTGCACAGGCAGAACAGGCTGCCCACAGCAAGGGAAAGCTGTACCGGTCAGTGGGTATGCTGCTGGGAGCCGGCGTGGCTATTCTTATCATTTAGCGGAGCACGATACAGGCTCCCATAGGACGGTGAAACATGGAACTTGATCTGATATTCAAGATAGCGGCAGTGGGAATCATAGTCGCAGTGCTGAACCAGATACTTAAAAAGACAGATCACGATGAACAGGCGATGATGATGACCGTGGCCGGAATCGTAATAGTGCTGATGATGATAATCCCTGCCATAGACGAGCTGTTCCAGACGATACGCTCGGTTTTCGGGTTGTGGTGAGAGCATGGATATTACATCGATAGCAGGACTTGGGCTGCTGTCTGCTGTTCTCTGCATCATAGTACGGCAGTACAAGCCCGATGCCGCCCTCGGAGTAAGCATAGCCTGCGGTATCCTCATCATGACCGCTGTGGTAAGTATGCTGGCTCCGTCGGTATCCGCAATAACGGAGCTGACCTCCGCCGCAGGACTGGACGACGGCTATGCAGCGGCACTCCTGAAAGCACTGGCGGTGTGTTATATAACTCAGCTTGCCGCCGATAGCTGCCGAGATGCGGGCGAAAGTGCCATCGCATCAAAAATAGAGCTTGCGGGAAAGGCAGCAATAGTCGTTATATCGCTTCCCATATTCGCCGCTCTCGCAGAACTCGTGACACATCTGATAAACTCTACATAAAGGAAAGAAAATGCACAAGACGTTCATCTTTATTCTTACGATGATACTGATGCTTTCGCTCGGGATATCTGCCCGTGCCGAAACCTCTGAAATATATGATTACGGCAGAGAACGACTCGAACAGGCTGTCCCGCCCGAAGCGGCAGAGCTGCTGGAAGGCACGGGCATAACACCTGACAACAACGGAGCGGCAGGGCTTTCGCTTTCAGGCGTGCTGCAATTTCTGAAAAATATGCTGCTGGAAAACATCGGCGGTCCTCTGAGGCTGCTCACAGCACTTTGCGGTGTGATGATACTGTGCGGATTATCCGCAAGCGTATCAGATGGATCGGAAAAGCTGTCAGGGCTGTTCGCTACGGTTGGGGTGCTTGCCGGTGCAGGAATGACCGTAGCCGCGATAGCAGATGTTCTGAACGATACGCTGGATCTGCTAAGCTCTGCTTCAATGTTCATCACGACCTTCATTCCGCTGTTTGCAGGCGTACTGTCAGTTATGGGACGCACTGCCACCGCCTCCGCCGTCAACACCGTCACCCTTGCCGCAACGCAGCTCTTCTCGCAGCTTGCAGCGAATTTCCTTGCGCCGTTGTGCGGTGCCGTGATGGGTCTTGCCATCACAGGAGCGATACACCCGCAGCTTGATCTCGGAAGGCTCGGTGAGCTGGTAAAAAAGCTGGTGATATGGATACTCAGCCTTATCATGACGGTGTTCATGAGCATACTGTCACTGCAGACTTTCGTCACAAGCTCTGCGGACAGCGTGCTTATACGCACCGCAAAATTCGCAGTATCATCAGGCGTCCCCATCGTCGGCGGAACGATATCCGATGCAGTCGGGACTGTTCACGGAAGCCTCTCGCTCATACGAAGCAGCATCGGAACATACGGTATGCTTGCCGCTGCGATGATCGTGCTTCCTACGCTTATCCGCGTGGTATGCTACCGCCTTTCGCTGGCGGCTGCCGAGACCCTCGGCGAGATATTCGGCGTGAAGGAGCTGGCGTCACTGATGAAAAGCTGCGGCTCCGTAATGGCGATAATCCAGGCGGTCATTGTTTGCTTTCTGCTGCTGAATACCATCGCCGCAGTGATACTTCTTGCCATAGGCAGCGGCTCGGCTTAGGAGGTGTGACATGGAATTTCTGACCACCATCTGCCTTGCCGCCATAGCTGCAGCCATCTTCAGGATGCTGGTACCCGAGAGCAGATACGCAAAGCAGATATCCCTGCTCATCGCCTGCATCTTCGTGCTGGTCACGACAAACGCCGTCACCGGCATGGAACTTTCCACCGATACAGACAGCTTCAACATTGCCGGCGACACTGACTACATCGGTTTTTCGGGCAACGTTAACCGCTCACTCCAGAAGAAGATATGCACCGATATGAAGGAAAAGATCACTGATATATTGGATGAAAAGGGCATTTATCCCGAACAGATACACATAAATGTTAATATTTCGGGGCTGTACAGCATATCTATTACACAGGTGAAGCTCGTATTCGCCGAGGGTATGGAGGAGGATGCGGCACGTGCATTTTCGCTGTTGTCGGATAAGCTGCCACAGGACATCGAGATAAGGACAGAAATAAAGAGGTGAACGAAAATGCAACTGAAGATATCCGACTGCAAGGGGCTGTTTTCCACGGGCAGGATGCGTATGATATTGTTCATCGCAGGTGCTTTGGCGATACTGCTGCTGTTCATAAGCACGCTGCCGTCAGAAAATGAACAGATACGGCAGCCCACCGAGGACACCGCCGCACTGGAAGCGGCTCTGGAGCATCGTCTGGAAGATCTGCTCAGCGGAATAAACGGTGTTACATCTCCCGATGTGATGGTGACGCTGGACAGCACCTGTGAACGCGTGTTCGCCCGTGACAGCAAAAGCGGCTCCTCCGAAACACAGAACACCGACAGCTCTGCCGCAAGCGGCGACAATGAAAGCACAGTCGTACTGGTGGGCAGCGGAAGCGGAAAGGACGCACTGGAACAGAGCACCATCCTGCCGAAAGTCCGCGGCGTTGCGGTGGTGTGCGGTGGTGCCGAGGACCCCTCCATAAAAGAAAAGGTGGTGAATACGGTATCAGGCGTACTGAACATCAGCTCATCACGGGTCTATGTCACTTATTGATCTACATATCAGCAGAAAGGAAGATATCATGAAAAGACTTAATCTCATCATCGGCAAAAAGCAGCTTGCTCTGGCAGGTCTTACGGCACTTCTCGGAACAGCAGTCGCAGTGAATTTCGCACTGAACGATTCCGCAAAGCAGGACATCACACAGCCTGCTCAGGAGGTATCCTCAACGAATTACGGAGAGGCAGAGCTTGTTTCGTCCGTCAACTCGACCGATGCATATTTTGCACAGGCACGTCTTGACAAGCAGGCAAGCCGCGACGAGGCAGCAGAGGTGCTTGCATCCATGTATCAGGGCGGCGATCTCACCACAGATGAGCTGGGCATGGTCGCAGATGACGCACTTCAGTTAAGCTCGCTGATCGAAAGCGAAAACACCATCGAATCGCTGCTGAAAGCCCAGGGCTTTGAAGACGCACTGTGCTATCTAAGCGACAACAGTGCAAACATCATCGTAAAGACAGAGGGTCTTGACGCCGTGCAGGCAGCAAAGATCAAGAGCACCCTTCTTTCGGAGTACGAAGTAAGCAGCGACGGCATAACCATCGTTGAAGTGAATTGATCGGAATAATCCTCGAAAAAACCGCCACAATAACCTCATCATCAGAAAAGAGGTGCTGTTGTGGCGGTCGTTCTTATTCGTGCCTGTATACTTTATGTCATCATCACGTTTTCGCTGCGGCTGATGGGCAAGCGTCAGCTCGGAGAGCTGCAGCCGTCAGAGCTGGTGGTGACGATACTCATATCCAACATCGCATCCATGCCGGTGGAGGATTCCTCTGTGCCGATGCTTATGGGCGTTATACCGATATTTACTCTGGTATGTCTTGATGTGATAATGTCCGCAATAATGCTGCGTTCGCCAAGGTTCAGGCGTATCATCATCGGCAGTCCTCGCGTGATAATCTCTGAAGGCATAGTGCAGCAGAATGAGATGAAACGCCTGCGATACACCGTGGACGATCTGGTGGAAGCGATGCGTGAGGAGCAGATATTCGATCTCTCCGAAATCCATTACGCGATCGTGGAGACCAACGGCAAGATACATTTCATGCAGAAATCACGGTTTCAGGCGGCACAGCGTTCGGATGTGTGCGCCTGCCCGCCTGACATCGATCCGCCCTCCGTTATCATCCGTGACGGCACACAGGACACTGAGCAGCTTGACCGCATAGGCAAGGATGCAAAGTGGCTGGACAGAGTGCTGAAAAGGCAGAAAACAAGCGTCAAGGACGTGTTCCTGATGACAGCGGACAGAAACGGCAGCTTCAATATAATCAGAAAGGCAGGCAAAAAGCAGTGAACAGACTCGGCGTCAGCATAGGGATACTCTCAGCGATGGCGGCAGGATGTGTGGTATCCGTCATGGCGACCGTACACATCGCCGACAGTATGTCAAGACAGGTAGATATCGTGGAGGAAGCCTTCACAGCAGGCGATACCGAACGCTGCATATCCGCCGCACACGAGCTTTCGCGGATATGGAGCGATACCGTATATTACAGCATCCTGATAAACGACCTCGGACACGCAGTTGAGATCACCTCATCGATCGCAGAGATAATCTCATTCGCAGAGGACAGCAACGAGGAGATATATGCCTCCTGCGACAGGACGCAGGCACAGATATCATTGTTCAGGGATATGAACACACCAACTATCTGGAAGATATTATAGAACACGGCTGACCCGAAGGTCAGCCGCCGCATCATTCCGCAGCAGGCTGCTTCCTGATACCGAACATCAGCCTGAGCAGACCTGCAAATATCTTGGGACTCTTGACAACGACTATCTTCATATGTACTCTCCTTTCATAGCCTCAGCAAAAATATACCCAGCACGATAAAGATCACCGCGACCGCACACAGCAGGAACTTCACCGAAAAGAACGAGATGCACATCACAGCCCCGAAAAAAGCCGCCACAGCAAGCAGACAGCATATCCCACCGCCACGGTGTTTATTGGGTCTACGCACATCATCACCTCCTGTATCCGTTGCGTTACTACATAATATTCCGCCGACAAAAAAGCGTTACAAAAAACGACCGCCCGTTCTAAGTACAGGCGGTCACATCTTATCCTGCCGCTATCTGCCGTACGGCACGCAGCAGCATCTCAACCTCCGCAGGCGAAGTGAACACCGACGGGGCAAATCTCACTGTGCCTATCTCCGCTGTACCGATCTTACGGTGTGCAAGTGGTGCACAGTGCATTCCTGCACGCAGACAGAAGCCCCGCTCTCCAAGCATCCCGGCGACATCCGCACAAGGTATTCCTACAACGTTAAACGACACCACAGGGACATACATGTACCTGTTCGATATAGTTATATCGGTATAGAGGATCACTCCTCCGATCTTTCTCATTCCCTCGCAGAAACGTCGGCAGATATCCAGTTCATGCTCCAGAATAACATCTGTACCTTTGCTTCGCACGAACCGTACTCCCTCTTTCAGTGCGATAACTCCCGCCGTGTTGATGGTACCGCTCTCGAAACGGTCAGGAGTTATTTCGGGCTGCACAGGACTTTCCGACACGCTGCCCGTTCCGCCCTCGATGATAGTATCGGGAAGCACCGTTCCGTCTGTTATAAGAAGTCCCGTGCCCATCGGCCCGTATAAGCCCTTGTGACCTGCGGCACACAGGATATTTATGCCGTCATCAACTCTGAGCGGCAGCACGCCTGCTCCCTGAGCCGCATCAACCACAAACACGATACCCTTTCTGCGGCACAGCTCAGCCAGTGCCCGTATCGGCAGACGTCTGCCCGTTACGTTGCTGGCGGCAGTGCACACCATCGCTACCGTGTTTCCACGTATTGCACGTTCTGCTCTCGCAAGGGTCAGTCTGTCATCCTCGGCGGTCTCAAATATGCTGTAGCTTCCGCCGTAGTGCGATGTGCAGGCGTGCACGGGACGCAGCACCGCATTGTGTTCAAGGTCGCTGATAACGAAGTGTGCCCCTCGCCTGCCAAGCCCCTTCACCGCATAATTCAGTGCATGGGTACAGTTGAGGGTGAACATCGTGTTTTCGGGCTGTGCCCCGAAGAACTCCGCACACTCCGCCCTGCTGTCATATACCGCCTGTGTGGTTGCCGAGGACAGCTCATATCCGCCCCTGCCGGGGTTTGCTCCGTAGGAACGCATCGCTCCTGTCCACGCACGGTATACCTGCTGCGGTTTAGGGAAAGTCGTAGCGGCGTTGTCAAGATATATCACAGGGAATACCCGCCGATCTCAGCAGGGAGCAAACCTCTCTTACCCTGCCGAACACACGAAGCCTGAAGCTGCAGCCCGTCCGGGGATGGTGTGTGCGTTCCACCATGCTACGGATGCCGTGCTTTGCAAGAACCGCCCGTGCCTTGTACGCCTGTGTTGAATTTGTCATATTTATAGTAAAGCTCTCCATGATAATGCTCCTTAGTCATAATATTGAAGATATCCTACATCTCATTTTATGCACGAGAGCTTTTTCACGTGAAAAAGGGCTGCACATAATATGCAGCCCTTTCGGGTATATTCAAACAGCCGCTTACGCCTCCGGCTATTCATGGACATCAGCCGTTACGAAGCATTCCGCAGCAGCCCCCGCCACCCTCGGCACAGCTGTGGATCTTACCCTGCCACATTCTATGCCGTATGATGGGTTTGGTGCACGTACTGTCAGATGAGTTCGAAATCGATGAAACCGCCGTTCACATTGACATTGACGCACTTCACACGCACCTTGTCACCCACAGTATAGATACTGCCGTCACAAGCACCTGTAAGGATAACGCCGTGTTCCACATCGTAATCTCCGTCAGGCAGCGTCGCAACAGACACCATACCCTCGACGGTATTGGGAAGCTCGACATAGATACCGCCTGCACTGACACCTGATATCATACCGTCGTATTCCTCACCGATATGATTGTGCATATACTCCGCCATATAGAGGTTCTCGCACTCGCGTTCGCAACGCACCGCAGCAAGCTCCGTATTAGAAGCCTGAAGTGCCGCACTCTGTGCAAACACGCCGTACTTCCTGCACAGCTTCTCGTGGTCCAGGGAATACACATGATCTGTCAGGATGCGGTGTATCGCGAGGTCGGAATAACGTCTGATGGGAGATGTGAAATGTGCGTACTCAGGCATCACAAGGCCGTAATGACCCAGAGGCTCCTCGCTGTACTTGGCTTTCATCATGGTACGCAGAACGATGCGGTTGATGACGGCATACTTGTCACTGTCAACGCTGTTTCTCAGAACCGCCGCAAGGTCTGCCGCAGAGGACTTCTCTGTGATTCCCTCGGGATTTATGCCGAGAGCGGTAAGAGTATCACCAAGCTGCAGCAGCTTTTCGGATGTGGGAGCCTCATGCACCCTGTATACGAAGGGGATCTTCTCACGCATTGCCAATGCCGCCGCTGCGTTGTTCGCCATAAGCATGAACTCCTCGATTATCTTCTCGGATACTCCACGCTCACGTGGCTTTATATCGATACACACGCCGTCTGCGTTTGTGATTATCTTACTCTCCACCGTATCGATCTCAGGAGCACCACGGTTGTCACGGTTCTTTTCGAGGATAGCAGCCAGCTCCTGCATTATCGGCAGCTTGTCTGTCACCAAGGCATACTTCGCCTTTGTTTCGTCATCGGCACTGCCATCCAGTATCTTATTTACTTCGGCATACACGCCCTTGACACGGCTGCGGATAACAGACTTTGCGAACTTGTAACTCATCAGCTTGCCCTGAAAGCTGACCTCCATCATACAGGAGAAAGCAAGACGATCCACCTGCGGATTGAGAGAGCATATACCGTTGGACAGCTGCCTGGGCAGCATAGGCACCACCTGATCCGCATAGTAGATGGATGTGCCTCTTGCGTACGCTTCATCGTCCAGTGCAGTGCCCTTGCGGACATAATGAGATACGTCTGCGATATGCACGCCCAGCTTATAACACTTGTCCGTCTTTACGATGCTGATGGCATCATCGATATCCTTGGTATCCGCACCATCTATCGTAAAGATAGGCTCACCACGCAGATCAAGTCTGCGGTTCACCTCATCCTCGTCAGGCTCGTCGATATCAAAGCGGGACGCTTCAAGCAGCACAGGCTCGGGGAATTCCGTGTGCAGACCGTTCGCCAGCATATATGCCTGTGCACCTGACTTTGCATTATCGCACGAACCGAAGCCGCCGACAATGGTCACCGTGTGGTCAAAATGGCGGTCGCCTCTTTTCTTTATGGCGAACACGACCTTATCGCCAACGTGCAGCAGATTTTTACCTGTTTTCGCAATGACGAGCGGCTCATCGCACAGCTTGTCCGGCAGCACCATCAGCTTGTTTCCGGCGGGTACGATAACACCCGTCAGCAGCATATCGCTCTCCTGCAGCACATCTATCACAACCGCCACGGGGGAACGGTTATATTCGTCTGCATCAGCGATCTTCTTCGCAAGGACTATATCACCGGGAACGGCACCCATCATATCACGTCCGCGGACGAAATATTCAACAGGCACCTCGTTCGAGGTCATAAAGCCCGACTTCGGCGTTACACGTGTCACTGTCGCCTCGAAATAAGCGGCAGAGTTCTTCAGCCACAGCATATCCTTCTTTATGGTGATGTCGCCGTGGTTCTTCATCTCCTTGAGGGAAGTATCCAGCTTCTTCATGCCCTTCTTCGTGATGCCAAGACGAGCCGCAAGGCTCTTGACCGTAAGCCCCTTGGTGCCCGCACTATAAAGTTCGGCGATTATTGCTATCTTAAATCCGTTCATCCTATCATTCCTTTCCTGTATGTTTCCATTATTCCCATACTTTCTTCATATAACAAAAAACAGACCCGAAGGTCTGTTTTGATATCTTATTCAGCAGTGGATGCATCCACTGTTACAGTAACGTCAGCCTCGTCGGTAGCAACTATCTCATCAACAACGGAGCTTGTGGGAGCATCGGAGCCTTCGTCCTCCTTGCTCTTGCCGAAATGAACGTTGATGATGTTAACAGCAAGTGCCAGCACGAAGAATATCACCGCAGCAATTGTGCAAGTCTTGTTCAGCTTTGCTTCCTTTGTTCTGCCGCTGTTCTTCTGATAGAAGCTGTCAGCACTTGTACCGCTGATCGCCTGGGACATACCTGTGTTTCCGTCCTGCATAAGTACAACGATAACGATTATAACGCAAGCAAGTATCAGAGCGATAGCACTGATTATCTCAAAAATACCCATAATTTAAATATCCTCCAAAAAACTATTTTTATATTATGTGCCTAAAAAAGGGCACAAGTGATATCATACCTTGATATTATAGCACACTCATTCAGAAAATGCAATAGTTTTTTGAAATTTTTTCATAAAGTTATAGAATCAGCCGAAGATCCGCTCCAGAAAACGCTCCGGGCAGTCCAGAAACTGCTTTGTGATCTGATAATGCTCCGTCTGCCTGTATGCGACGGGAGAGATGCCGTCCTCCGAAAAACGCAGTATCTCGGCATCGGGATACGCCATCAGTATCGGTGAATGTGTGGCGATAATAAGCTGCGAGCCTGCTTCCTCCAGCCGCCTGATATGTCCCAGAAGCTCAAGCTGGCGTGTGGGTGAAAGAGCTGCCTCAGGCTCATCAAAGATATACAGCCCGTTTCCGTGCAGACGGTTTTGGATTATCGCCATGAAGCTCTCACCATGGGATTTCAGATGCAGCGAGCCGCCATAGCTGTCTGAAGCCTTCGGACCAAAGGGCAGCTTGTCCATCTCCTCGATGTTTGTCGCCGTATTGTAAACACTTTCCGCACGCAGAAAAAAGCTGTCACGGAAATATGCACTGCGTGATATCGTCAGCAGATCATACAACTCGGAATGGGTATCATTCGTGCTGAAGCTGAAATTTCTGCCGCCGCCCTCGGGATTGAAGCCGCACGCCACTGCGATGCCCTCCAGCATCGTTGATTTACCCGTACCGTTCTCGCCTGCGAAAAAGGTCACAGACTTTCTGAATGCAAGCTCATACGTATCCCTGAGCCACTGCACAGCAGGAATGTTATTCAGATACGATTCGGGCGATATACTCTTCTCCAGTCTTACCGCTTCAATGTATTTCATGTCCGCACCTCGCCTTCGTGTGGATATTGTAGCATAACCGCAGGCATAATTCAAGCATATCACGGGACATTTTACAGGAATACAGAAAGAGCCTCCCGAAAACGGGAAGCTCCTCATTATTATACATAGGTGTAGGAATAACCGAAGGGATCCTGTGCAACACCGTTCTTACGCACCTCGAAGTGCAGATGGTTGCCCGTGGACCAACCTGTCGTGCCGACATAACCTATGACATCACCCTTTTCCACATACTGACCCTCAGTAACGATGGTGGAATAGCAATGTGCATACAGCGTGGAGATTCCGCCGCCATGATCGATGGTGACATAGTTTCCGTATCCGCCATGCCAGCCGGTGTCGTTGTATGCAGTGATGACGACGCCGCTCTGTGCCGCATAGATGTTGGCACCGCCGATGCCCGCATTTCCGACGTCGATGCCGTAGTGATTACCGCCACGCCATGCATCGTATCCGAAATACGTGGTTATGTACTGATATTTGATGTCAAGCGGCCATCTGAAGCCACCGGAACTGTAATCGTAACCGCCCGCCAGAGCCTTCTGCTTCTCACGGATGAGATTTTCGAGGATGTCGTTCATCTCCTCGATCTGCTTTTCATAGTCATCCGCCTTGCTTCGCTTGGAATATATCTGCCACTCAAGATTTTCGTTATACTGTGCGTACTCGCTCAGCTTCTCGTATCTCTCATCGGAAATACCCTGAATCTCTGTTTTCTTCGCCTCGAGATCCGCCATCTCCGTTTCAAGAGCTATCTTCTCATCCTTGAGCTTGTCCTTATCGGTGTTCATCTGTGCAATGTCATCGTTGAGCTGATCTATCATATCCTCGCAGGAATGGATATCATCCAGCAGAGCATTCATGAAGTCCATGTTCTGCTCGCCGATACTCTGCACCACATCAACGTAAACAAAGAAATCATACCAGTCATCAGAGCCGTTGAGCACGGGCAGACTGTCGCTTGCGTCATTCATATACAGTGCACGGATGAGCTTTGCAAACTTCTTGAGGTTAGCGTCATTCTCCTCCTCAAGACGTGCGATCTCCTTGCGTGTCTGCTCTATTGCTATCTCCTTGTCCTGTATCTCCAGATCAAGGAAGTACAGCTCAGTTTCCTTTGTGGATATCTTCTGCTGTGTAGCGGTTATGAGATTACCGTAATTCTCTATCTCTTCTTCGTAGTTCGATATCTGCTCTTCGATCAGGCCCATCGCCTGTTCGTTATCTGCGAGATCGCCTGAAAGACCATCTATCTCCTGCTCCAGCTTTTCGCTCGCCTTCTTGGCGTCCTCAGCCTTTTTCTCGTACTCTGCAATGAGAGCATCAAATTCCGATGTTGCGGAGGCTTCGGTCTCAAGCGAGATCGTCGGCGCAGCGATCACCGCAAACGCAGTGAGGAGTGCAGCGGCGATTCTGGCACACTTCTTTATAATACTGTTACTTTTCCCCATGTTTTATCCTTTCCGAATGAATATTGCCGTAGAACGAATAAATCTATAATATATTGTAGCATTTTATCCTTTTACTGTCAAGAGGAAAATGCTTCATATAACAAGAACGGCACAACGCCGGAAAAGGTTGCAGGCACAGGGAAAAAGCCCCTCTGATGGCTATATTTTTGCATTGAAACGAAGCATATGCCATGGTATAATTAAAGCATCCCGGGGGAGTACCGGTGAGCCTCGGGAAATAAAAAGAGGAGGTTCAACATAATGTGCAATTTCTTTACATTCTGCTGTGACTTCAGTGCTCTTTGTGAGTGGCTCCGCAGCCTTTGTGCGTAATCGCATGACATAAAAACAGCCGCCGTTCAGGTCATATCCGAGCGGCGGTTTTGTTTATTATGGCCAGATTATCAGCGGAAATTCTTGTGGATAATTGCCTTTGAAAGGAAAGCGTAAATGTGTTACAATTAATATAATGACACAGAATGTACCCAAAAGAACACGACTTGTTTTATGTCGGGAGAATGGAGGAAATATGGAACTTCAGGCAGGCAATTTCGTCATCTACCGTTCAACTGAGATATGCAGGATAGAAGGCTTTGAAACAAAGAGCTTTGATAACGTGACCAGTAAGGAATACTGCGTGCTGATACCCGCTGACGGAGGAAGTGCCAGATATTATGTACCGAAGGAGTTTGCCGAAGCCAAGCTCCGAAGACTGCTGACAAAGGAAGAGATAGACGCACTCATAGACGGAATGAAGGGCGAGCAGCCCGACTGGGGCGGTACGGAAGACCGCCGCAAGGATATATTCAGCGAGGTACTTACCAGCGGAGATTACCGCCGCATAATAAGCATGATGCATTCGCTGTATCAGGAAAAACAGGCTCGCATCGCACAGGGAAAGAAGCTGCTTGCAGCAGACGAAAAAGCGATAAAAGCTGCCGAAGCACTTATAGACCATGAATTTTCATTCGTTCTCGGAATAGAACGCAGCGAGGTCGCTTCCTATATCGCAGAACGTCTTTCATAACAACAAAACGCTCCCCGAAAACAACTTCGGGGAGTTCTTGTTTATTACTTCTTCCAGACAGACGGCTTAAACAGCAGCAGCATCGGGAAAAGCTCCAGACGTCCTGCCAGCATATCGAATATAAGCACCAGCTTCGTAAAGCCTGAGAAAAATCCGAAATTTGATGTGGGTCCGACCATCTCAAGACCGGGACCGATATTGTTCAGCGTTGCAATAACAGCGGTCACATTGGTGGTGAAATCGCAGTTATCAAACGACACCAGAATAACGGATACCGCCAATATCAGCACATAGCTTACCATATATACGTTTACAGAACGCACCGTTTCATGTTCCACAGGTCGGGAATCTATCTTGATCTTCTTCACCATGTGAGGATGCACCAGCAGCTCCAGCTCCTTGCCGAGGCTCTTGAAAAGTATCAGGAAACGTGATATCTTGATACCGCCGCCCGTACTGCCTGCACAGGCACCAATGAACATCAACGCCACAAGCACTACCTTCGACAGCTCAGGCCAGAGATTGAAATCCACAGTGCCAAAGCCGGTCGTGGAGATGATCGAGGATACAGTAAAGGAGCTGTGCAGCAGTGCCTGCCACACCGTTTCAAACATATGACTTATGTTGATAGTAATAATAGTAATAGCTGAAGCAACAACGATGAAAAACGTCTTTACCTCGGTAGTGATAGCATCCCTGAATTTACCTAGCAGTATCAGGTAATAGCAGTTGAAATTCACCGAAAACAGCAGCATGAACACCGTAATTACTATCTGAATATATGGAGAGAAACTTCCCATGCTGGTATTAAGAAAACCAAAGCCGCCTGTACCGGCAGTAGCAAAAGATGTATTGAGTGCCTCAAACACAGACATACCACCAAAAAGCAGCAGGATAAACTCCGCCAGCGTCAGCACGAAGTATATGGAATACAGGATAAACGCCGTCGTCCGCACACGCGGCACCAGCTTGCTGACATTGGGACCTGTACTCTCCGCTCTCATCATCGTCATGTTCTGTCCGCCCGACAACGGCAGAAATGCCATAACGAATACCAGTACGCCCATACCGCCAACCCAGTGAGTAAAGCTACGCCACATGAGCATGGATCTTGGCAGAGCCTCTACATCAGAAAGTATGCTTGCACCTGTGGTGGTGAAGCCGGAAACTGTTTCAAACAGGGCATCGATGAAATTCGGTATCGAACCCGAAAGCCACAGCGGCATCGCTCCGAAAATACTGAGCACCATCCAGCTCATGGCGACGATGATGAAACCATCACGGGTATAAAGCATGGTATTTTTCGGCTTTTTCAGCTTCAGCAGCAGACCAATGACAGCACAAGCCACCGCAGTACAAAGGAAGTACCACACCGCACTTTCGCCGTAAACGATGGCGGTCACCATAGGCACTGTCATGAATAACGCCTCGAAGATGAGTATCCATCCGAGGATATGGAATATCATTTTATAGTTCATTCAGTACCTCTGTATTACTTCAGAACATCTGTGATGTCCTGTATTTCAGTATGATTCGTAACGATGACCACGGAATCTCCCGCCTGCAGGTGATCGTAACCACGTGGAACGATGACCTGCTTGCCGCGAAGTATCGCAGCGATAAGGACACTGCAGTTGAACTGCAGCTCAGCCAGCGGCTTTCCGATGATTGGCGAGCCTTCCTTGATGTTGAACTCCGCCGCTTCGATCTTGCCCTTGACGATATTGTACAGCGTTTCCATATTGCTGCCGATGGTATTGTTCATGGCACGAACGTAACGGACGATGGTCTCCGCAGTGATGTTCTTGGGATATATGATGGAATCGAGATCAAGATGCTTGATGACATCATCGAAATCGATTCGGTTGATCTTGGTAACGAGCTTGCCCTCGCTGATACGCTTTGCAAACAGCGACAGGAAGATGTTCTCCTCGTCAAGATTGGTGAGAGCCACAAATGCACCTGCTCTCTCAAGGCCCTCTTCCATCAGCAGTGCCTGCTCAGACGCGTCACCGTTGATGACAGTGACATCCTGAAGCTCCTCACACAGCTCATTACATCTCCGGGGGTCCTTCTCTATTACTTTGACGGAGATATTGT
Organism: Oscillospiraceae bacterium; assembly: GCA_045606085.1. GTDB lineage: Bacteria > Bacillota > Clostridia > Oscillospirales > Ruminococcaceae > CAG-115. The sequence continues at coordinate 18,023 of JAZURJ010000001.1, read as the reverse complement.
TTCCCGAACGCTTGAGCAGCTTACAGAGATAATACGCTATCTCGCCGCCGCCTACTATCATGACATCCTTTACAGAATTCATCTTATAATCTATATTACGGAAAAACACGTTCGCGTTCTTGGGCGTTGCAATGAGAGAAATGACATCCTTCTCCTCAAACACAAGATCACCGTTTGCGATGAAAGCATCCCCCTCACGCTCAACGGTACAGATCAGTACATCACACTGAAACCTGCCCGCAAGCTCCTTGACGGCACAGCCCACCAGCGGACTTCCCTCCGGCAGACGGAACTTCATCATCTCTACCCTGCCCTTGGCGAAGGTGTCGATCTTCATCGCAGAGGGGAACCGCAGCACACGTGCTATCTCGGCAGCCGCAGCAAACTCGGGATTGATGACCATGGCAAGTCCCAGCTCATCCTTGATGTATGGTGCTTCGCTGCTGTACTGAGGGCTTCGTACACGTGCGATAGTCTGACAGTTACCTGCCTTCTTCGCGATAAGACAGCACAGCAGATTGAGCTCATCAGAGCCGGTTACTGCAATAAGCAGATCCGCATGGTCGATGTCAGCCTCCTTCAGCGTCAGATGCGTCGCTCCGTTGCCGACATAGCCCATAACATCATACTTTGCCGCAACAGCGTTGACACGCTCCGCCGAACGGTCTATCACGGTTATATTGTTACCTTCTTCGTTAAGCTGCTCCGCCAGAGCCTCTCCGACCTTTCCACAGCCAACAATGATTATATTCATGAGAAATTCCTCCGTATAAATCGGTAATGCATCCGATCATGTATAGTATATAATACACCATTTGAATAATAATGTCAAGCATATTCAATGCTGTGAACATCAGATGAAACATATATACAATATAATATTTATAACGACAATTTTATGACTTTGATTAAAGTCCAACCCATATCCTCACATTTTTCGTACTATATTAACATTGAAATATAATGTAGATTATGGTATAATTATCGTGGTCTATATCAGTATTTGCAGTTTGCTGCAAATATAATTTACATACCAGGAGGTTATTGTTATGTTTTGTCCCAGTTGTGGAAAAGAAGTTCCCGATATCGCAAAATTCTGCCCCATCTGCGGCTCGAAGTTCGCTGTTCCCGAGGCTGCTCCCGTAGCTCCCGCAGCCGAGCCTGCTGCTCCCGTTGCTGAGCCTGTTGCTCCTGTTGCTGAGCCTGTTGCTCCTGTTGCTGAGCCTGTTGCTCCTGTTGCTGAGCCTGTTGCTCCTGTAGCTGAGCCTGTTGCTCCTGTTGCTGAGCCTGTCGCTCCTGTTGCTGAGCCTGCTGTACCTGTTGCTGAGCCTGTTGCTCCTGTTGCTCCCGCAGCCGAGCCTGTCGCTCCTGTAGCTGAGCCTGTTGCTCCCGTAGCTCCCGTGGCTGAAGCTGTTCCCGCATACGCTGCACCTGCACCCGCTCCCGCTAAGAACAACGACTTCCTCAAGAAGAACGGCAAGCTCCTTGCTATTGTCGGTGCTGCTCTTGTTGTGATCGGTCTTGTGATAGTATTCATAGTTGCGATTACAAGCGGCGGTGCGTACAAGCAGTACGACAAGAACTACACATTCTTCACTGCAGACGACGGAATTCAGGCGTTCTATGGCTCCACTCAGCTGGAGATGATCGACGACGATTCAGGCGTGGACCTCACATTCTACAGCCCTGACCGCACATCCGTCCTGCTGCTCACCAACGATGACAATCTGTTCTACCTGAACGGAAAGAACATCACCGAGATCTCTGACGATGTATTCACCGCATATATGGCACGCAACGGCAAGAATTTCGCATACATCGTTAAGGATGGCAGCGACTACACCCTCAACCTCTACAACGGCAAGGATTCCGTGGAGATCGCAGAGCTGGAATACAGCACATGGTTCAACCCCTATGTATCCATCTCTCCCGACGGCAAGACCGTTCTCTACACCACCGAAGACGACGGCACCACCGAGTGCTACTACTACCAGAACGGCAAGTCCGACAAGATCAAGAAGGACCTTTACCCCGTCTGCGTATCCGACGGCGGTAAGCTTGCTTATCTCTCCGACAATCAGGGCAAGATGTATATCTACAAGAATCTCAGCGAAAAGGTAGACAGCTTCAATTACAGCCATGCAACATATCTTACAGATGACAGAAGCAGCATGATGTACGTTGACACTGATGGCAATACATTAGTATATAATGCAAAGAAGAACGAGAGCATCGAAGTATACGACGATACCGTTGGCATTATCACTCCCTCTTATACTATCTCTTCTTTTGACGACTTCGACAGCTTCCTCGCAGAGTGTGACGACAAGATCTGCCGCTTCACACGCAAGGGCGACAAGTACGAACGTGAGAAGATACTCTCCGGCTACAACAGCTACAAGCTGTCCTCTGACGGCAAGACCATCCTCTTCTCCGACGACTATGAGCTGATGACAATGGCAGCTAAGCCCGGTGCAAAGGAAAAGACCGTTTACGGCGACGGCGAGGAGATGGGCAGAAACACCTTCTACGCAAGCCCCGATCTCAGCTCCATCTACTTCTACGGCGAGGACGACGAGCTGTTCAACAAGAAGGGCAAGGAGATCACCGATGACATGGATGATTACGACGACCTGTTCATCACACGCTCCGGCGTCCTCCTGATGACAGACGATGATGACGATCTCTACTACACCACCGGCGGCGAGCTGAAGAAGGTAGAGGGCGTATCCGATGTTGAGAGCATTATTACCGCAGGATACACAATATTTGTAAGAGCCGATGACGAGCTGTACATCAGCACCAACGGCAAGACCTTCAAGAAGACCGACGTGGAATTCTGATAACACATCACAAGGGGAGATGTCCGCATCTCCTCTTGTTCATTCATAGCGTAACGGCAGCTTTTCGGGCTGCCGTTTTTGTTATTATATATATTATAATATGTATAATCCGGCAACTTGTCATTCTATCTTGTCAGCATCTTGTCAGCAACTTATGAGCAACTTATCAGGCTAAGTTGTCGCGTGTATTTTGTCAGCTATTTCGCCAACTTATCCTCAAATACGGCATCTTACATTCATTTTCATGCATTTCGTCGGAAGATACTTGAAAATAAGTGGGCATTCGGTTAAGAACGAGAGGTTCGCGGAAGAGCCGCCCGGAGCGGCCGAACGGAAAAATATTTTATTGTATGGAGGAAAAACACCATGAACAAGACATTCAAGAAACTGGCAGCTGCTGCTCTCGCAGCACTCTCCCTCACAAGCGTTATGGCTACAACAGCATCCGCTTACAAGCTCGACTACGATACCGTTGCCTACGATTACATCACCGTTAATAAGACTTCCGCAAACGCAGGCGGCTTCATCCTCAACAAGAGCACTCTCAACGACTACCCTGAGATCTCCGCAGATCTTATCAAGATGAACACATGCTGGGGCTATTCCGCGATGTGGACAGGTTTCACAAGATCCCATGGTAAGATTCTCGGCGTACTCGAAGCAAGCCTGACAGTTGAAGACGCATATGCACTGGCTTCCAAGATGATCTGGTATGACGTAAACGGTGACCGTATGTACACAGAGATGAGATACAACGAGGAAGTTTCTCGCTTCTATCTGGTTTGTTCTCAGGCTTACTCCGATGAAATAAAGTTTTTCAATGACAATTTCCGCGTTGATACCAACAAGCAGTATATAAGAGATAACGGTGCACGTACCGATGTAATGATCAAGTCCGTTGGCTGCTATCCCGATGTTAATGTAAATATCAAGGAGCACACAATGTCCATTGATTGCAACTTACCCCAGTATCTCAGAGTTGTAAAGCCTGAATTCACTATCAGCGACAACGGCCGCATTACAGTAAGATGGATGGACGACAACACCAGAACCGACATCTACAAGGATGTAAGCTTCTCCGGCACAATTACACTGAACGACTATTACTTAAGAACCATCAAGAATGTTCGTTGCCAGGGCGTAAAGACAAAGGGATACGTTGTTGACAAGTACAATGATCGTTTCTGATCTCCCTGAATAACACAACAATTAAATACAGCCCGAAATTCTTTCGGGCTGTATTACTGAAAAACGGAAAAGCTCTGTGGGCTTCCCGATATATGCTATAAGCTGCGTAACCACTCTTTCCCGTATCTATCTGTAATAAGCTTACTACGGCTCCCTTTTCCTTCATTTAGGGAGTAAAAAAAACACCCTTCCGCCAAACGGGAGGGTGTTCTTATATCTGCATCTGCATAAGGATTGACGCCCGACCATTACTGATCGGGCGTCAACGAACGGAAATTATTTTAGATGAGAGGTAATCACTTGATAACTCTTACGGAGATGATGTTCTCAACGCCCTTAAGAGTGGTCTCGATACCGTCTGTGCTGCCTGTTACATCAAGCACGGTGTAAGCCATGTCCTTCTTGGACTTGGATACCATGTTCTCGATGTTCATGCCTGCAGCGGAAACGGGAGCAGTGATGTTATTGATAACACCTTCAGCGTTCTTGTGGATGATGCAGATCTTTGCGTCGCCTGCCATGGGAACTGTAACGTTGGGCAGGTTAACGCTGTTGATGATGTCGCCCTTCTCAAGGTAAGCGATGATCTCGTTAACTGCCATGATAGCACAGTTGTCCTCGCTCTCGGGAGAGGAAGCACCCAGGTGAGGCATTGCTGTTACGCCGTCGATACCGATCAGATCGTCTGTAACAAAGTCTGTTACATAAGCAGCCATGCCGCCGTTTGCCAGAGCGTCGATAATAGCCTTGCTGTCAACGAGGTCAGCACGTGCAAAGTTCAGGATGCGAACGTTCTTCTTCATTGTAGCGATGCTCTCGGCATTGATCATGCCCTTGGTTTCAGCAGTAGCAGGAGCGTGCAGAGTGATGTAATCGCACTGCTCGAAGATCTCCTTGTTGCTCTTTACATAGTGAACTCTGTCAGACAGATGAAGCGCACCTGCAACAGAGAGGAAGGGGTCAGCACCGTAAACCTCCATGCCGAGGTCAACTGCTGCGTTTGCGACCAGAGCACCGATAGCACCCAGACCGATAACGCCCAGCTTCTTGCCCTTGATCTCAGGACCTGCGAACTGGCTCTTGCCCTTTTCTACGAGCTTGCCTACGTTGTCGCCCTCGCCCTTGAGTGTCTTGAGCCAATCCATGGAAGCAGCAACCTTTCTGGAAGCCAGGAACAGACCGCAGAGCACCAGCTCCTTAACAGCGTTAGCGTTAGCACCGGGTGTATTGAAAACTACGATACCCTGCTCGCTGCACTTGTCGATCGGAATGTTGTTTGTGCCTGCACCTGCTCTTGCGATAGCGAGGAGGTTAGCGGGCAGCTCCATCTCGTGCATGGAAGCGGAACGAACCAGCACTGCATCGGGATCAGCCATATCCTCAGCGAAAGCGTACTTGCTCTTGTCAAAGAGATCTGTACCGCAAGCTGCGATCTTGTTGAGTGTAAGAATATTGTACATTGTCGTATTCTCCTTATGATTATGAATATATGTAGGGGCGACCAATGGTCGCCCGCTATATAATTGTACAGAAAGATTATGCGTTTTCCTCTTCGAACTTCTTCATGAAGTCAACCAGAGCCTGAACGCCCTCGATAGGCATAGCATTGTAGATAGAAGCTCTCATACCGCCAACAGAACGGTGACCCTTAAGGTTCTCAAGGCCTGCAGCCTTTGCTTCCTTAACGAACTTAGCATCCAGCTCCTCGTTGCCTGTAACGAAAGGAACGTTCATCAGGGATCTGTCCTTAGCCTCAACTGTGCCCTTGAACAGCTTGCTGCTGTCGAGGAAATCATAGAGGATTTTAGCCTTCTTCTCATTGTGTGCCTTCATAGCCTCAAGACCGCCCATCTTCTTGATCCACTTGAATACCTTGCCGCAGATGTAGATACCGTAGCAGGGAGGAGTGTTGTAGAGGGAGTCATTGTCAGCCTGTGTCTTCCACTTGAGCATTGTGGGTGTGCCGGGGAGAACATCATCAGTGATGAGGTCCTCGCGGATGATAGCGATAACAACGCCTGCAGGACCAACGTTCTTCTGAACGCCGCCGTAGATAACAGCATACTTGCTTACATCAACAGGCTCGGACAGGAAGCAGGAGGATACGTCAGCAACGAGATCCTTGCCCTTTGTGTTGGGAAGCTCCCAGAACTTTGTGCCGTAGATGGTGTTGTTCTCACAGATATATACGTAGTCAGCGTCCTCAGGAATAGCGAGATCGGAGCAGTCAGGAATATAGGAGAAGGTCTTGTCTGCGGAGGAAGCAACGTCGATAGCCTCGCCGTACATCTTAGCCTCCTGCCATGCCTTCTTAGCCCACTGACCTGTGATTATGTAAGCAGCCTTCTTGTTCTTCATCATGTTCATGGGAACCTCGGCGAAGAACTGGGATGCACCACCCTGCAGGAACAGTACCTTGTAGTTGTCGGGGATGTTCATCAGATCACGCAGATCCTTCTCAGCATCCTTGATGATCTCATCATAAGCCTTGGAACGGTGGGACATTTCCATAACGGACATACCTGTTCCGCGGTAGTCCATCATTTCGTCTGCTGCTTCTCTCAGAACTTCCTCGGGGAGAACAGCGGGGCCTGCACTGAAGTTGTAAACTCTACTCATAAGTTTGCCTCCTGTTGTTTTAACGGCAGGTTATTCTGCCGCTGTGATTAATTAAAATAACATATTTATTATACGGCAATTTTGCCGATATGTCAAGTGTGAAATACATAATCCGCAGGATTTTTTCGTGATTTTTTTCTGACGCAGATCAGCCGACTTTGTACTGAATAATACACAATCACTGCGACAAACTAAATACACAGCCCGAAAGGAGATGATAAAATGAAATACGAATGTCCCTGCGGTTATGTCTACAACGAGGAAAAAGGCGATCCCGCACACGGAATTGCCCCCGGAACGAAATTCGAAGACATCCCCGATGACTGGGTGTGCCCTGTCTGCGGTCTGGGCAAGGAGAGCTTTGAAAAGCTCTGATATCATTACGGCGGGAGAGATCCCGCCCGTTTTATTTCATAAACTCAGCGAGGGTATCGGCACAGCGTACCAGCTCATCAAAATCGGAATAGTTGTGGCGGTAAAGCTCAACGATGTAGCTTCCGTCATATCCGACAGCAGACATACGCTTTTTCAGCCCGGCAAAATCAAAACAGCCCTTTCCGATAGGCAGACAATCGCTGTCCGCATCGTAATCGCTGACATGACAGTGGATTATATTGCCGCCCAGAGCATCGATGTATTCAAATGCGTCAGCTCCGCTGCGTCGTGCCTGCTTGAGATCCAGAACGAACCTTGCGTATTCCCCAAGCTCACGCTTCATCATCTTCAGGAAATCAAGCTCGCCCGAAAGACAGTAGCAGACGTTCTCCTGTGCAACGGTGATGCCGTATTCCCGACCTGTCTCAGCCATCATGCGGAACTGCTTGACGTAATGCTCGGGAGTGCACTTGCTGCTCTTTATCGCACCGTGCAGGACGAATATCTTTGCACCAAGTCTGTTCATACCCTCAAAGAAGCCGCGGTACAGCGACACCATCTCTTCAATGCGGCGGTCATAAGTTCCGAAAAGGAACACCGATTCCATCGGGGAAGAAAACGGGTGCAGCGAGCACACGCTCACGTCATACTCGTCTTTTATGCTGCATATCTCGGATATATACGGCTCCTGTGCTTCACAGGTGCTGTTTGCGAACACCTCGATAGTCTTAACTCCACGAACGGCAAGCTCCCTGAAAGCATCCTCAAGATGCAGCGGATACAAGGACGCCGTTGAAATACCGATGTTCACAATATCACCTCCGAAAATAGCATCTGTTAAAATAATAACACATATTCCGTGTAAATGCAATAGATTTTTGAATTTTTTTACAGAAAACTGCCGCAGAGAGGTCTTTCCCTGCGGCAGTGCCGTTAAAATTTAATTATTGCCTTAAAATTGCTGCCTGAAAGGTCAATGTCAAGTGTGAAACGCTGTCTTTCACAGGCATTCTTAGCAATGGCAAGACCCATTCCCGTGCCCGTGCGGTCAGTGCGGCTCTCGCTGCCCTTTACAAACGGTGCAGTAAGATCAAAACTACGAAGTTTTTCAGTATCGGCACAGGTGTTCTCGATGCTGATGCTCTTTTCGTCTGCCTTCACCTTTATGCTGCCGCCCTCAGGTGTGAACTTCACGGCATTGGTGATGAGATTTTCCAGTGCCTGAGAGATAAGTGCCTTATCTGCAGATACGCTGCATGTACCCTCGGATTTGTAAGATATGCCCTTGCTTTCTGCCTGCGGACGATATTTCTCGTACGAGATGTTCGCAAGCTCCACTATATCAAGCTGCTCCTCGTGCACCACGGAGCAGTTCTCAACACGTGACAGCTCCAGCGTGGAGGTGATGATCTCATTCATGTAGGATGCATTCTCCATAATGGCGTTTGCATAGTGTTCACGCTTTTCGGGGTGTGCATCGCCTGCAAGGTTCTCAGCATATCCGGAAATAGCCATCAGCGGGCTCTTGAGATCATGTGCAAGGGCATTCACCATGTTGCGGCGGAGCTCGTCGGTTTCGTATCTTGCACAGTATTTCGTATAGGCGATCTTAGCCCAGACAGCAGATACTATCAGGATCAATATAGCAAGGATGGCGTAATCCACGATGAACATACCGCCCAGATCACCCCACATATCATAGGACGCAAGGCTGTATAATGCATATTCTCTGCCACCATATCTGAAGGTGTCATATTCGACGTGGAGTATATTGTCTTCGTTCTCATAAAGCTCATGCACTGCATCGTAAGCTTCAAGTGCAGGCTTGCCCCTTACAGCTTCGGTGAGCTTGCTGATGTTTACATTATCGTCGACCGCTCCGACAGCAATGGAGAGCACTCTTTCAAAATCGCCGTAGTGCTGATAATTCTCCTTGTCTGTGGGAGTGAAATCCTTTTCGATAAGGTCGTCAAAATTCCTGCTGAAAAAACCATCATCGATTTCAGTAACAGTCACAAGACCGGGCAGGAAAGTACCATCCTCCCGTACATAAATATCGTTAAATTCGAAATCTGTGTACATTTTGTTGTACTCTGTGAGGAAGTCAAGCACAGCCTTGTCCTCACAGATATAGATGGTGGGTTTTTCCTCGTCCTCGTTCCTGTGAAAAGCATACAGTGCAAACCCCGAATCCACGATGATCTCGCCTGTTTCGGCATCTGCGATGACCATAGCCTTCTGTGTACCCATGACACCGTCTATGATGTAATCGGAGTAGATAGCGGTCCTGTACTTCATGAGCGTTTCGGGCAGGCCATTGATGCTGTCCTCAAGGATAGTTCCCTTTGTGTTGGCAAATTCAAACGAACACATGGTCTCATAGTTTGCCCATATCATGTTGCCCAGTATCACTGTTCCGATCACACACAGAAGTGCTCCTGCAATAAGAAGCGGAATAAGTCGTTTCAAAAAGAAATGTGTAAAGCTGAGTTTTTTCCTTGCCTTACCTGTCATAAATAATTACCCCCTCGGGATGTGTCCCGTCAATCTGTTATTTTGTATCCTTTTTTGATGACTGTTTTTATCTGGTCGCCCGATGCTCCCAGTGACTTTCTCAGCTTTTTGATGTGATTATCAACTGTTCTGTCACCGCCGAAGTAATCGTAGCCCCAGATTCTTGTGAGCAGGGTATCACGGTCCACTGCCCACCCTTTGTGCTCCATCAGGTATTTCAGTATCGCAAACTCCTTGGGAGCAAGCTCCACTTCCCTGCCGTCCGCAACGACGGTGAGCGTCACAGGGTTGAGGCGTATCCTGCCGCACACTATCTCACGGCTGAGCACCATGCCCTTTGAGCGTCGGAGAAGTGCCTGCACCTTTGCGTACAGCTCTGCAAGCGAGAAAGGCTTCACGATGTAATCATCGCATCCGAGTTCGTATCCGTAAAGGACGTCCTCCTCACGTGCTCTCGCAGTGAGAAACAATACGGGGACCTCGCTCTTCCTGCGTATCTCACGGCAAAGCGAAAAACCGTCGATGTGCGGCAGCATGACATCCAGCATGATAAGGTCAAACTCTCCGCTCCCGATAAGCTCAAGTCCCTCGCTGCCGTCCGCTGCCATGACAAGCTCAGTATCACCGTCCCTGCCGCTGAAATAATCCGAGATGACTTCACGTATTCCATTGTCATCCTCCACAAGAAGTATCCTGTAAGCCATCTGCTCACCTCCGATGTTACAAGTCTACCATGCGGATGTATCGTCTTTGTATCCATTTCTGGTCTTTGAGGGGGCTTTTTGTACAGGAAGGGATACATCCGCAGATTGACTTTTGCTGATAAAACCATTATACTATAATCAGGCAAAAAAAGAAAGGGGAATCTGCATGAGCTATATTGTATTTGAAGATGTCAGCAAGAGCTTCAACGGAACGCCTGTCATAAGATCGGCAAACTTCTCCATCGAAAAAGGAGAGATATGCGGCTTTGTGGGCAGAAACGGCAGCGGAAAAACAGTGCTGTTCAGGATGCTGACGGGTCTGATACTTCCCGACAAAGGCAGGATAACCGTAGACGGAACAGATATCACAAAGTCACACCGCTTTTACGATTCCCTCGGCGTGATGATAGAAACACCTGGTTTCATCCCGCATTACAACGGTCTCAAAAACCTGAAGATACTTAATTCCATGAGCAGCGATCCTGCCACAGTTCCCGAGATCTGTGCACTCATGCGACGGCTTGGTCTTGACCCGAAGGACCGCCGTCCTGTGAGGAATTATTCCCTCGGTATGCGTCAGAAGCTTGGTATAATACAGGCAGTGATGAACCGTCCGAAGCTGCTTGTCCTCGACGAGCCGATGAACAGCCTTGATACGCAGTCCGTCACAGAGATAAGATCGCTTTTCTCTCAGTTAAACGGCATAGGTACAACGATCGTTCTCGCAAGCCACATCGCAGAGGACATCGAAACCCTCTGCACACGGACCTTCCGCATAGACAATGCGGAGATCACTGCTGAGAAAGGCACATCATGAGATTTATACGTACCGACCTGAAACGCATATTCACTGAGCCTGCATTCTATATCAGCATACTACTGAGCCTTCTGCTGCTTTTCGGAGCGTTTGCCTTCCTGATAGCAGATGGTAATACGGACAGGCTGTATATCTCAGCACAATCGCTGGCACTGCCGTTCGTCGCTCCTCTGCTTGCGGCGATGCCATACTCCGTGATGATAATGCAGGAAAAAGAGACCCGTTACTGCTCACTTATGACAGTAAAGCTCGGGAAACGCGGATATCAGCTCAGACGCCTGCTCACCTGCGGAATCTCCGGTGCTGCAGCACTGCTGCTGCCGCATCTGTGTCTTTTTATAGTATGCCTGTTTGCGGGAAACAGCGAGGACATCCCCTACGCAGCACTGACATTGGTGCTGACGATAACATTCGGAGCTTCATACGCCGCGATATCTTACGGGCTTACCTTCGTCAACACTCAGAGATATGTTCCGCTCGTTATGCCGCAGGTCCTGTACCTGCTGTGCATCTACGCCTTCCCGCATCTGAAGCTGGAAGCGTATTATCCCCCGCTGGATATATCGCCTTCAATTTACGGCGGCGAAATAACGCCTGTGCGGTTCGCACTTCCGCTTGTGCTGACGGTGCTGGCGGTGCTGCTGACGCTCTTCGGAAAGGCAGGTGACCGCCGATGAAAAAGCTTCGCGGACTTTGGTTCAGCCTTTCGGAGCATATCCCTGTGGCAAGATGGTGTCTTGCCCTGATAGTTATTTCGTTTGCGGCACTGGTCAGCGTATATAAATACATAGACCTTGCCGATACTGCGACGTTTTCTGCAGGCGAGGTCCTGTTCCTGATACTCACCGATGCGATGAACATCGTGTTCATTTATCTGCCGCTGCATCTGTTCATAGTCAGTGGAATAATGTTCGACAGAGGCTTCGGCGGCATCGAGATACTACGCTGCGGCAGCCGCAGGGCATGGCTTGCCGGTAAGTTCATAACCTATATCGTGAACTCGCTGCTGTTCTTTGCGGCACTTATCCTGATCGACCTTGCGGTGTGCCTGGGGGCATTCGGCTTCAGCAACGTCTGGAGCGGTGATTTCGTCGGATTTCGTGTAATGATGGGACAGCCTGCATCAGATTTCGCAATGCAGCCGCTGCCTGTTATCGCATCCGCCTGTGCTGCGGTGCTGATGTTCTATATATTCTGCTCGGCAGTGAATATGCTGACGGCACTCGTCAGCAACAAAGAGGCTGTCGCACTTTTCGTTTCGCTCTTTGTTGGAATAGCTGCAGGTCTTGCAAATATGCTCATCGCCACAAACGGATTTGTAAGCCAGCTTATACGTGCAGGTGTGCTCATCGCCGCATCTGCCGTAATATATATAATATGTATTGCCGCTGTCCGCAAGAAGGATTTCGGCGGAAAGAAGCTGTACTGACAGAAAGGAGAGTACCGTGAAGATCCTTAAGATCATCCTTATAATCGTTGTCGGTACGCTCTGTGTACTGGGAACGGTACACCTCACGAGGGTTCACGTCACTGAAGAAGCGGAGCGTGAAAAGACGCTCGCCGAGGTTCTGCTTCAGAATCAGATAAAGCAGGAGATACAGGACGCTGAGGATAAGGCAAAGGAAGAGCTTGGCGAAACACTTGTGACCACCGTTGCGACCACCCGTCCGCCTCTGCCCGTTGAAGTCCCCGAAACAGAGGAGCTTCCCGAAACTGCAGAGATCGCAGCAACAGAGGATGCAACCGAGGAAACTGCTGAACAGCCGCCTAAGGAAGAGATAGTCACGGAATTCACCCGTGGCGGTATCCTCCCCGCCGACCGTACCGATCTCCCCACACGCTCGATGCTGGGACTGAACTCGTCCGAACTGAACAGGGTGACGGATTTTCTGATAGAACACTACTTCCTTGACGGCAGGATATACGTTGCAGCGGAAACACGCCCTAAGCTGAAAGCAAAGAAGCAGCTCGCCTATGATATGGAACAGGGTGCCATCAGGGCTCTGAACATGATATACGGCAGCATCGATGTTTCCGACATCTCCTCCGTGATGCGTGTAGATTACGACGAACTGCGTCGCGAGATAATGATACTGCGTGACGAATTCAAGAAGGAATACCGTGACAGCGTGGCCTACGGCAAGCAGTTCGGTATACTGTACGAAGGCTGTCTTGGCTACTACGAACGCCTGATACAGGCAATGGGCAGGCTGGACACCGTCGCGAAAGAATACAGCGGCACGACAAATCCCGTGCTTGCCGCCGCATTGCTGATGACCAAGATAGATGATGTCATCATACCCGAGGTAATGGCGGTGCTGGAAAGCTCCTTCGATCTCATCGAAGCGTCGCATGAGATATTCCTCGAAGGCACAAAGGGAACACGGCTGCTGTCCAGGCAGGAGGTCACGGACATCATAACAAATCCCGCTCTTATTCTGGACACAGGACTGGCATGACAAGCAATAACAAAACGACCCGAACGGATATTCCATTCGGGTCGCTGCATTTTATTTTTCTATCTCTACTCGTACACGGAAATCGTCACCCAGCACCAGCTTGCCGCTGACTTCATCGCCACGCTTCGTGGTGAAGCCCTTAAGCACGATGGAGCTGCCCTTTTCGATGACACGCTTTGCCTGTGTCGGAGATATCTCCTTGCCCCACATCTCCTTCATGAAGAAGAAGCCGCATGAGCCGTGGCTGTCCTCGCAGGAATAGGATTTCTGGAACTCATACACGTTCTTTCCGCACTTGGGACATCTGCCCATCACGGGAAGTCTGGAGAAACGGAAGGGGTTGTTCTCCCTTGCGGAAGCCGTCATGTTATCACGGATGAGCGACTTCACAAATTCTGTGATCTCGTCAAGGAATGCCTCATCATCTGCCTGTCCCTTTGCGATACGCTGGAGGGTGGTCTCCCACTCTGCGGTCATCTTCGCAGACTTCACGTTCTCGGGGACAACATCTATAACACGTCTGCCCTTGTCGGTGGGAATGAGCTGCTTGCCCTTGCGTTCCACATACTGACGCTTCACTAGCGTTTCGATGATAGCCGCACGGGTAGCAGGCGTGCCAAGACCCTTCTTCTCCACATCGGAATCCTCATCGTAATCCTCGTTGCCTGCGTGCTCCATAGCAGAAAGCAGCATATCCTCTGTGTAGCGTTTGGGCGGTGTCGTCTTATGCTCTGACAGCTTTGCAGACTTTACCGCAACGGTCTTTCCGACTTCAAGAGGCGGTAGTGTACCGGTCGCCTCGTCCTCATCATCCTCCGCAGCTTCAGCCACGATGCCCTTCATGTGTGCCTTGATATCGCTCTCCAGCGACTTCCAGCCACCTTGTACGACGGTCTTTCCCTTTGCGGTGAACTCGGTATCGCCGCACTGCAGTGTTGCAGTCACGGTATCGTAGGTGTGCTTAGGTGCAACCGCACACAGAAGCCTTGCTGCCACCAGACACAGCACGTTATAGCACTCCTCGGTGAGGTTATCGAAATTGTAACGGCTTATCTCCTTTGTTGGAAGCAGTGCATGGTGATCGGACACCTTGTCGTTGTTGATAAGACGCTTGATGTCAGGCTCACAGGCAAGCTCGTCATAGCTTGCACCGAACGGGAACACCCTCGCACTCAGCTTCACCATCTCAGCAGCCTGTGCTTCCATGTCATCGGTGATGTAATTGCTGTCTGTTCTGGGATAGGTCAGCAGCTTGTTCTCGTACAGACGCTGTGCACAGTCAAGTGTCTGCTGGGCGGTGTAGCCATACAGCTTGTTGCAGTCACGCTGAAGCGTGGTGAGATCGTACAGCTTAGGCGGATTTGCGTTCTTCTGCTCCTTGACTACATTCTTTACCTCTGCTTCCTTGCCGCAGGCATTTACCTTCTTTTCTGCGGTGAGCTGACCTTCTATCTTCTCGCTCTCTGCAGTGAACTTACCGCAGTTGAGCACCACGGAATAATACTTGGACGAATTGAACTGCTCGATCTTCTTCTCACGCTCCACGAGCATCGCGAGAGTAGGGGTCTGTACACGTCCCACGGAAAGCATATTGCGGTACTTAACAGTGAAGAGCTGCGTAGCATTCATGCCGACGATCCAGTCTGCCTTGTTTCTCGCAAGACCCGAACGGTACAATGCATCATACTCACTGCCGTCACGCAGGTCACGGAAGCCGTCACGGATAGCCTCGTCCGTCATGGAGCTTATCCACAATCTCTTGAACGGCTTTGTGCAGCCCGCAAGATGATATACATATCTGAACACGCACTCGCCCTCACGTCCGGCGTCAGTGGCACAGATAAGCTCATCCACGTCGTCACGCTGCATGAGAGCCTTCAGGTTTTCGTACTGAGGAGCGGTGCTCTCTGCGACCACCCACTTGAATTCCTCGGGAAGGATGGGGAGATTCTCAAACTTCCACGGCTTCTGGTACTTCTTGTCGTAATCCTCGGGCGGAGCAAGTGCCACAAGATGACCGTAGCACCAGGATACTATATAACCGTTGCCCTCTGTGTAGCCCTCGCCGCGATGCTTGTTTGCACCGATGACCTTTGCGATGGAATTGCCGACAGACGGCTTTTCTGCGATAACTAATTTCATGTTTTTACCTTCCTGTACTGATGTTGCCGTTAACACGACCTCATTATTGTACCACATTTCAATAAAATGTGCAATACACACCACAACAAATCATTTCCTGTATCAAAAACCGCTTGAATATCGCAGAATATTATGCTATAATACAGACAATATCCTAAAAGAAAGGACATCAATATGATGGAACTGATTACAGCAAAAAAGATCAGAAAGGAATACTCCCAGTATCGCTGGCAGACAAATTCCAACGAGATCTTTACTGAAGAGCTTACTATGTTCACGCTCACGGGAAAGGGCGTTACATACGCATTTGCAGCACTGGAGAGCGGACATCTCGCACACGTGTACTTCGGAAAGCGTGCGGACGACGATGATCTTGCATACCTGCTGCGTCTGGATGAAAACCCTTATACACCCAAGGTGAACCAGCGTGATATGGGAACATTCATGGATACCACTCCCTTTGAGTATCCCTGCCACGGCATCGGCGACTACCGCGAGCCTGCCATCATGCTGATGGACAACAAGGGCATGAGCTCCCTCGACCTGCGTTATGTATCACATGAGATCACCAACGGCAAGCCCGAGCTTCACCAGAAGCTGGAGGACTGCTCCGTGCAGCTTCCCGCCACCTTTGCGGCGGAAGACGAGGCACAGACCATCGCCGTTACCCTCCAGGACAAGCGTACAGGTCTTAACGTTATACTCTACTACACCGTATTCGCAGACCTCGATATCATCACAAGAAGCGTAAAGCTCATCAACAAGGGCAGCGAAGCATTCGATGTCCGCCGTGTGCTTTCGGGATGTGTGGATTTCGACACAGACCAGTTCGACTTCATCACTCTGAACGGCTCCTGGGCGAGAGAGCGTGTTATGGAACGCTGCCGCCTGCACCACGGCAAGCAGGGCGTGGATTCCGTCAAGGGCGAGTCCTCCCACCAGAACAACCCATTCGTTGCACTGGTATCCCACAACGCGAACGAGGACATCGGCGAGGCGTACGGCTTCAACCTCGTATACAGCGGTAACTTCTTTGCACAGGCTGAAGTCACACAGCACAAGAAGACCCGCCTTGTTATGGGTATCAACCACTTCGATTTCAGCTGGAAGCTCCTGCCCGATGCAGAGTTCACCGCTCCCGAGCTTGTAATGGCATACTCCTCGGAGGGTATCGGCAGCATGAGCCGCAGCTTCCACGACCTGTACCGCCAGCACCTCATCAGGGGCGAGTACAAGGACAAGCGTCGCCCCATACTCATCAACAACTGGGAAGCGACCTACTTCAACTTCAACACCGATAAGCTCATCGATATCGCAAAGCAGGCGTCCGCTCTCGGCATCGAGATGCTGGTAATGGATGACGGCTGGTTCGGTCACAGAGATTCCGACAACAGCTCCCTCGGCGACTGGTTCGTATACGAAAAGAAGATCAACGGCGGTCTGAAGTACCTCGTTGACGAGGTGAACAAGCTGGGCATGAAGTTCGGCATCTGGTTCGAGCCTGAGATGATCTCCCCCGACAGCGAGCTGTACAAGGCTCACCCTGACTGGGCTATCCAGATCGCAGGAATGCCCCTGACACAGAGCCGTGAGCAGTATGTTCTGGACTACAGCCGCAAGGAAGTGCGTGACCATATCTACGGCATGATGAAGAAGATACTGGACAGTGCGAATATCGAATACATCAAGTGGGACATGAACAGACAGCTTACGGAGGTAGGCTCCAACGCACTGCCTGCCGACCGTCAGCGTGAGCTGTGGCACAGATATGTCCTCGGTGTTTACGACGTGATGGAGCGTCTTACCACCGAATATCCCCACATCCTGCTGGAGAACTGCTCGGGCGGCGGTGCACGCTTCGACGCAGGCATGCTGTTCTACTCGCCGCAGATCTGGACCTCCGATGACACCGACGCCATCGAGCGTCTGAAGATACAGCACGGCACATCCATCTGCTACCCTGCGTCCGCAATGGGTGCACACGTTTCCGACTGCCCCAACCACACCGTGGGCAGAACAACTCCCTTCTCCACAAGAGGCAACGTGGCAATGGTCGGAACATTCGGATATGAGCTGGATGTAACACGCATCCCCGAGCAGGACAGAAACGAGATTCCCGCACAGGTTGAGATGTTCAAGAAGTTCAATCCGCTCATCCGCACAGGCGATCAGTACCGCATCGGAAACGTATTCGAGGACAATATGTGGGATGCGTGGATGTTCGTTGCAAAGGACAAGAGCGAGGCGGTATTCACGTTCGTGCAGGTGCTGGGACGTCCCAACTACCGCAGCCGCCGTGTACAGCTCAAGGGACTTGACCCCGAAAAGAAATACAGAAGCAGCGAAACGGGCGAGGTGCACA